>JAXMJF010000032.1:0-60409 GCA_034376805.1 Arthrobacter sp. | reverse complement strand
AGCCGATCAGGTAGCTGGCCTGGGCAAGATCCTCATCATAAATGCGTTCCAGAAGCATGTTCTCTCCTTCGTAAAGAGGTGGGGTCTCCCCCGTCGACTACTAACAACAATAATACCCCCGGGGGTATCTTGCAAGTGGGTCCGGTCAGCCCTGCGGCTGTGCTGCCTGGGCGCGCAGGCTTGCAATGTCCAGGTTCTTGACGCCCTCAATGACCTGCTCGAGGCCGGCGGCATTGAGTGCGCCGGGCTGCGAGAAGACCAAGGTCTTGTCGCGGAAGGCCATCAGCGTGGGGATCGAGGTGATCCCCGCCGCGGCTGCCAGGGCCTGTTCGGCTTCGGGGTCCACCTTGGCGAAGACGACATCCGGGTGCTTTGCCGAGGCCGCTTCATAGGTGGGGGCGAACATGCGGCAGGGGCCGCACCACCCGGCCCAGAAGTCGATCAGGACGATGTCGTTGGTCTCCAGCGTTTCGGCGAGGGTCTTTTCGGTGATGTCGATGGTTGCCATGATTTACTTCCATTCCTCCGGGTTGTGGGGTGGGCGGTACTGCTGTTAGGGGCGGGTCAGCTGGTCGGCAGGCCCGCGCGGGTCCACTCGATCATGCCGCCGTCCATGGTGTCTGCGGTGAAGCCGGCGGCGTTGAGGGCGTCCGCCACACGTGCGCTGCGGTTGCCACTGCGGCAGACGGCGATCACGGGAACCGTGGCGTCAAGCTCGGACAGGCGGGCCTGCAGCTCGCCCATGGGGATGTGGATTGCGCCGGGGATCATTCCCTCGGCGACTTCGAAGTCCTCGCGGACGTCCAGGACCTGCGCCTGGTTCCGGCGCTGGTCTGCTTCGGTGATGGTGATTCCTGCCATGGTGATGCCTTTCGGTTCGGGAGTCTCTGATGCTGGGCCGGACTGGTCAGACCGGCGTGGGCTGGGTGTCCTGGCTGGTGGTGCGGTTGGACCTGCGCAGCGGGCACGCGCTGACGAAGAACCAGCAGACTGCAGCCCCGACAAGCGCAACTCCGGCGACGCCCAGGGCGATCGGTCCGCGCAGATCCACGGGGGCCTGCTGGATAAGGACGAATGCGCCCATCACCAGCACGAACCAGCCGAAGCCCTTGCGCAGGGCCGCTTCCGGAATGCGGCCGGCCAGCTTGGACCCGATCAGGGTGCCGACGATGGCGGCCGCCGTAACGGCCAGCGTGATCCCCCAGTCAAGCTCCACGGTGGTCAGGTATCCGGCCAGCCCGGCGAAGGACTTCATGGCGATCACGACGAGCGAGGTTCCGACGGCAACTGCCATCGGCAGGCCACCGAGCAGCGCCAGTGCCGGGACCACCAGGAATCCGCCGCCGGCACCGACCAGGCCGGTGACCAGGCCGACGACGAGGCCGTCGAGCAGGACGCGGAACAGCGGCAGTTCGGTGTGCCTGGGCGGCTCGTTGCCCGCGTCAGCTTTCTTCTTGCGTCCGCGGATCATGGCGATGGAGGTGGCCACCATCATCAGGGCAAACGCGATGAGCAGGATCTGGCCGGGGATGTGCCCGCCCAGGAGGCCGCCCACGAAGGCGCCGACCATGCCCGCGGCGCCGAACAGCAGGCCGGTGCGCCACATGACGCGTCCGGCACGGGCGTGGCTGAAGACGCTGACGGCCGAGGTTACGCCGACCACGAACAGGGAGGCGGCAATCGCTTCCTTGGCTTCGAAGCCGGCCACGTAGACCAGGATCGGCACAGTCAGGATGGATCCGCCGCCGCCGAGCACACCGAGCGACAGCCCGATGAGCACCGACAGGGCAAGAACGAGGATCAGCGTAGTGGTCATGAGGCCTTGGACTCCGGGGTCAGGGAACCAGCGACGGGAAACTGCAGGATGGCGGACTCGCGGGTCGGCTCCTCGGCGGCCTTGTTCCAGGGCATGGCCGAGATTGCCTGGCCCATGGCGCAGGTGTTGGTGGCGGCCGAGAAGGTCAGTCCGGCACCGATGGCTCCGGCGAGGAGCCGGATCTTCGGCGAGACGAACTTGCCGCCGGCAAGGCCCAGAACCACGAGGGAACCGGCAGCAAGCCGGACCTGGCGCTCGAGGTCCCAGCGCGCCTTGCCGCGGACCACGTCGCCGCCTGCCTCAGCGAAGCCGGGGGCGCCGCCTGCCAGGACATAGGCGGTGCCGATGCCCGCGCCACCCAGGCGCTGCCGTGCCTGCTCGGCCCGCGCTCCCGACTGGCAGACAAGCACGACGCGGCTGCCCAGACGGGCGGCCAGTTCGTCAGTGTGCTCGGAGAGCAACGGCAGCGGGACGTTGTAGGAGCCGCGGATGTGCATGTTTTCAAACTCGGCAGCCGAGCGGACATCGATCACGATGAGGTCCTGGTGTTCCTGGAACCAGCTGCGCAGCGTTTCCGGAGCCAGCGAGGTGACTGCCGGTGCGGCGGAGGAAGCCTGGGCGGAGGAAGTGGAAGAGGGCGTCATGGGTGTCCTTTCGAGACGGGCTAACAACAACTGAATACCCCACCGAGTATTGCAGATACCCCTGGGGGTAGTCAAAAATACCCACGGGGGTATATCCTGGAGCATAGCCATCCCTAACTTTGGAGACACCCATGGACCTTGATTCAGCCGAACTCGCCCCTGTCATCAACCGGCTCAAGCGCGCTCAGGGACAGTTGGGGGCCGTCATCCGGATGCTGGAGGAGGGACGCGACTGCAAGGACACTGTCACGCAGTTGGCCGCAGTGTCGAAAGCGCTGGACCGGGCGGGATTCGCCATTATTGCCAGCGGCCTGGAGCAGTGCGCGGTCCGGAAGGACTCAAGCATGAGCACAAAGGATCTGGAAAAACTCTTCCTCTCCCTCGCCTGAGACCGGCTGGCGCGGGCTGCCCGCAGCTTGCCGCCGGCCCGCGGCTCAGGTTCCGCAGAAGGTCCGGTAGGCGCCGAAGTCCTCGGGCGCGCCGGCGGCGTATCGCTCCAGGCCGGGGCGCTCGTCGTACGGCTGGGTCACCGCGTCCAGGAGTCGTCCGAGCGGTTCCAGATCGCCGCCCGTGGCCGCGGCGAGGGCCTCCTCGACCAAGTGGTTGCGCGGGATATAGGCGGGGTTGACCCGGTTCATCGCGTCGGCGTCGGGGCCGAGGGCGTTCCAGCGCTCGGCCCACGCATCGAAGGCGGCCGGATCAGCCAGCAGGGTGCGCGCAGGTTCGGTGTCGCCCCGGGCGAACGCGCTGAGGCTCCGGAAGAACAATGTGTGGTCAGCCCGGCCCTCCTGGAGAAGGCTGAGCAGCTCGTCCACGAGAGGCGAGGCCACGTCGTCGTCGAGCCCGTCGGGCAGACCGAGTTTCGCCGCCATGCCGGCCGACCAGGCCGCGCTGTACTGCCGCCGGAACGCGGCGAGGGATTCCTGGGCCAGCTCGACCGCCCGCTCCTGCTCGTTGTCGAAGAGGGGCAGCAGGGACTCCGCGAGCCGCGTGAGGTTCCATTCCGCCATGACCGGCTGGTTGCGGTACGAGTAGCGTCCAGTCTCGTCGATGGAGCTGTAGACCGCGGCCGGGTCGAAGATGTCCAGGAAGGCGCAGGGCCCGTAGTCGATGGTCTCGCCGGAGATGGTCATGTTGTCGGTGTTCATGACGCCGTGCACGAAGCCCACCAGCATCCACTGGGCCACCAGCGAGGCCTGGGCGGCGACCACCGCCTGGAACAGGGCGAGATAGGGCTGCTCGGCCTCCGCGGCGCCGGGGTGGTGGCGGTCGATCGCATGATCGGCGAGGCGGCGCAGGAGGTTGAGGTCGCCCGTGGCCCGGGCGTACTGGAAGCTGCCCACGCGCAGATGACTGGAAGCGACCCGGGTGAGCACTGCGCCTGGCAGCAGGGTCTCGCGGAGCACCGGGCGCCCCGTCGCCACCACGGCGAGGGCACGGGTGGTGGGGATGCCCAGGGCGTGCATCGCTTCGCTCACGATGAACTCCCGCAGCATCGGCCCGACCGCCGCCAGGCCGTCTCCGCCGCGGGCGAATGGTGTGCGCCCGGAGCCCTTCAGGTGGACATCTTGCAGGTGGCCGGACGCATCGGTGATCTCACCGAGCAGGAGCGCCCGGCCGTCGCCGAGGCGGGGGGCCAACCAGCCGAACTGATGGCCGGTGTAGGCCTGGGCCACGGGAGTGGCACCGCTGGGGACCAGATTGCCGATCAGCAGACGTACCCCGTCCGGATCCCGGAGGTAGGCCGCGTCAAGGCCCAGCTCGGCGGCCAGCGGCTCGTTGAGCACGAGGAGCCTCGGGTCGGGAGCGGTCTCCGCCTGCCAGGGGATGGCCATTTCCGTGAACTCCCGGGCAAAGCGGCCGTCAAAGGCGACGGTTGAGGGGGCTGCGGCAGTCATACCCCCAGAATATCCTGCGGCACATTCTCGACGGCGACCGTCTCGATGATCCTGGTCGACGGCTCACCGACCAGCGCCGGCGCCGTCACCCCGGTTTTCCACGTGTCGTTCTGCAGCCGGCCCAGGAAATCCACGGCTGCTGCCTGCGTGTCGAAATCCATCTCCAGCATCACGTAGTCCTCCTGGTCAAGGGGACGCGATATCCGGTAGGACCGCACCCCCGACGCGGCGCGGTTGAGGGGGTCACTGTCGAAGGCCCTCCTCCACATGCCGAAGTCCCGGACCTGGTGTTCGATCTGCAGGGTAATCACTGGGGCACTCCTGTCGACGGCGTGTACATGCCCAACTGTAGGCCCGGAAGACCGCAGCAGGTAAGGCGTCCGGCAGGATGAAATTTCGGGCAAGGCCCTGCGGCCCGCCCGGGAGGGGCTCTCACGTGCTCCGCGGGCGGAACGATGCGGGCTTGACAGGCCATTCGGGGGCGCGGAGCATGACGTTCATGTGCGCAATGGCAAGCGGCACGCCCAAGAAGCTGGACCCGTGAGTCCCGAGGCTTCGACAACGGTCCGGACTGGCTCCGGCCTGGTGCTGGCGGTGCTGGCATCCGGCCAGTTCCTGATGACCCTCGACAGCTCGGTGATGAACGTGTCGATGGCCACGGTGGCTGCGGACCTGGGGACGACGATCACCGGCATCCAGACGGCGATCACCCTGTACACCCTCGTTATGGCGTCGCTGATGATCACCGGCGGCAAGGTGGGGACCATTATTGGCCGCCGCCGCGCGTTTGCCCTCGGCCTGATCATCTACGCCGCGGGGTCACTCACGACGGCGCTTGCTCCCAACCTGGGGGTGCTGCTGCTCGGCTGGTCTCTCCTGGAGGGTGTGGGCGCGGCACTGATTATGCCCGCGATCGTCTCGCTGGTTGCGGCCAACTTCCCACCCGAACGCCGCGCCGGAGCCTACGGGCTGGTGGCTGCGGCGGGTGCCATGGCGGTCGCTGCTGGCCCGCTCATCGGCGGCGCAGTGACCACGTTTGCATCCTGGCGGTATGTCTTCGTCGGCGAGGTCGTCATCGTCCTGGCGATCCTGCTG
This sequence comes from Arthrobacter sp., assembly GCA_034376805.1. GTDB lineage: Bacteria > Actinomycetota > Actinomycetes > Actinomycetales > Micrococcaceae > Arthrobacter. Next base: position 54,956 of record JAXMJF010000032.1, on the reverse strand, counting down.
GTCCTGCGCAAGGTTGAGGACGTACCACCGGCCAAGGTCCGTCTCGATTTCGTGGGGTCCGCGTTGTCGATAGCCGGACTGGGCATGGTGGTGTTCGGTGTGCTGCGTTCGGGCGAGTGGGGCTGGGTGCAGTCCAAGACCGGCGCGCCGACGGTCCTGGGTCTCTCCCCCGTGGTGTGGCTGCTGATTGGCGGGCTGCTTGTCCTTTATGTGTTCCTGCGGCGGACATCGCACCTTGCCGCAGTAGGCGGCGATCCGCTGGTCGATCCGGGGCTGTTCCGGAACCAGCGCCTTACCGGCGGCCTCAGCGTATTCTTCGCTCAGTTCCTGGTGCAGGCCGGCGTGTTTTTCACCATCCCCCTGTTCCTGTCGGTGGTGCTGGAGTTGAGCGCGCTCGAAACCGGGATCCGGATTTTCCCGCTGTCCGTGGCGCTGATTCTGGCCGCGGCGGGAATCCCCAAAGTCTGGCCACGTGCCAACCCGCGCCGTGTCGTCCGGCTGGGGCTGATGCTGATGATCGCCGGCATCCTGATTCTCGTGGCTGGAATGGATCCTGGTGCGGATGCAGGCATCGTGGCCATCCCGATGCTGTTGATGGGCTTCGGGCTGGGGGCACTGTCCTCGCAGCTGGGCGCCATCACCGTCTCCGCGGTCCCGGACTCACAGAGCGCGGAGGTCGGCGGGCTGCAGAACACGGCCACCAACCTCGGGGCCTCGCTGGGGACCGCGCTGATCGGGTCGGTGCTGATCGCCACCCTGAGCGCTGCGTTCATGGCCGGCATCCAGGACAATCCCGCTGTCCCGAGCTCTGTGCAGGAGCAAGCTTCGGTCCAGCTGGCCAGCGGTGTGCCGTTCATTTCCGATACGCAGCTCCGAAGCGCGCTGGAGGATGCCGGGGTCGACCAGCCGACGGCCGAGGCCATCATGTCGGTCAACTCCGGCTCCCGCCTGGATGCCCTGCGGGCCGCGCTGGCCTTGACCGCGTTGCTGGCGATCGCTGCCCTGTTCATCACCGGACGCCTCCCAGAGGAGGCCGTCGGGTCGCAGCCTGTGTCGGCACCCGACAAGGTAGCGTGAGGAGTGCGCCGTCCCTGCAGAGTCCCCCAATGATGCAGGGGCGGCGCCTTTGTGGCCGGTGCTGCTAGCGCTGGAAGAGATTCAGAATGTTGCCCTCGCTGTCCAGGAACCAAGCGGCTTTGCCCACCGGAGTCGAAGCGATCCCGTTCTCAGTCTTCAGACCGGGAAAGTCGTACTCCTCGAACACGACGCCGCGGCCGCGCAGATCCTGCACCTCGGCCTCGATGTCGTCTGTTCCCCAGCCCAGCTGGGTGTTTTTCGCTGTTCCTGCATTGTCGGTCTTATAGAGCAGGAAAGCCGTTCCTTTGCCGCAGCGGTACAGCAGATTCTCCTCGTCCATAACGTCGGCGGGCTCCAGTCCCAGCACGTCGCGGTAGTAGTTACGCGCCCGGACGATGTCCTTCGCTGGGAGGACTGCGGAGATTTCGAGATCCTTGAGCATGATTGTTTCTCCCTCTTGATCAGGGCTGATCAGTTCCTGGAAGTCACCCCAGCTGCCATCCACAATGACGTCCGCCGGCAACTCGGCGTACCGGCCCCGTCGTGCCAACCGCGGGCCTCGCTTCCCGGGTCATCAACTTGCTCAGCATCAGCGATGGACACCACACATCTGCTCCTCGAAGGTGCTGATGCGCACTATCGTAGGCTCGGGATCACGGGAGTCAAGGCCGTCCGGAAACGCCGCCGGCGCGGAGGAAATTTCGTGGCCGCTGGCAGGTAACGGCAGCGACGTCGGCGGCTAGGATCCCGCGTCGGTCGTCTTGGTCGGGGCGTTGGCCTGGTCGGACTGGTGGCGCTGCCGCCGGCTCGCCAGGAGGAAAGGCACGGCGATCAACTCGATCACGCCGCCGATCGCCAGCGAGGCAGGGTAGCCATACACATCGGCTGCCCGGCCAAGCACCGGCTGGACCACCACGCCGCCGCTGGACCCGATGAGTGAGTCGAAGCTCAGCACCGTGGCCCGCTGCTTCGAGGCGATCATGTCGTTCAGGTAGGCCTGGCGCACCGGGGTGCCCGCCGAGGACACCAAGGCCCAGAGCGCCAGCAGCACAAGGGCTACCCAGAACACCCGGGTGAACCCGAGAACGACCAGAATCAACGCACTCAGCATGCTGCACAGAATCAGCACCGTCGTGCGTTTGCGGACGAGGAGCCGGACTCGGGGAGCCAGCCAGCCGCCGAGCACTTCTGCACCGGCCACGAGTGCCGCCGCCAGGCCAGCCACGGAGTAGGCGCGCGGGTCGCCGAAGAGCTCAAGGAGGTAGGGCTGGAGGGCATAGAACACGTAGAACCCGACGCCGGCAGTAAACGGCGCTGCCAGCATCACGTAACGGACCGGCGGGTTTTTCAATCCGTTTTCGATCGAGGCGGAGAGGACGGCGCGGGTTGCCTGCAGAGGATGGGTCGAATGTTCGGGGGTGAAGCCTACGTCGCGCATGAGGGCAAAGGCCACGGCGAACATCACCAGCAGCACACCCACGCGGATCAGGAACGGCACACCCAGGTTGGTGGCCTGCGCAATGACACCGCCGGCCACAGAGCCCACGAGCATCCCTACACCCGAGACCATTTGTCCGCGCCCGAGTACCGCCTCCAGCCCGCCTTCGTAGCCCGAGAAGCGCAGCGCGTCGACGAGCCACGCCTCGACCGCGCCGGAGAAGAACGTAAAGCCCAGACCGAGCAAAACCGACACCACCGCCCACCACCAGAACGGGGCGGACAGCTGCCAGAGCAGGTAGTAGAGGTAGGTCGATACGGCCAGGGTCACGGTGCCGAGCAGGAAGGAAACGCGGCGCCCCCACCCGTCGGCAATCACCCCGGTGGGCACCTCGAACAGCACCATACCGGCCGTGAAGAACGCGTTTGCGGCAAAGGCCTCGAGGTTGCTGAGTCCGGCGTCCAGCAGGAACAGGGTGTTGATCCCCCAGATAAACGAGGCCGCCAGGGTATTGCCCAGCGTCAACGTGAGGTAGACACGCTGGATCTTTCGGGCGGCGGCGTTCATCGCAGGACCGTCCCCGCCAGGGCGAGGGAGGAACACGGACCCATTCTCGTCTCCTTCGCCGGCTGGCACCAGAGCCGATCTCCGCATCGGTGCGCAAGGACCGCTCAGCTGGCCCCGGGCACCTCCAGGTGAACCATGACCTGGTCCCCTGCCTCGAGACCGGCCGCTGTCCTGATGGCCTTTTTAACCGGAAGCAGATAGGTCCCGCTCTTGCTGTCAGGAAAGAGGGACGTGGACCAGTTGTGGCCGGAGACCGTCGCCGTGATTTTGACGGAGCCAAAGCCCCGACGAAATGCTGCCGTGTCCTCCCTGATCTCCGCTGCGAGCTGCTCCGGAAGGGTGAGGAAGTGCCACCCTGCTTCTCCCGGATAATGCCACAGCGTGGCCGTGAAGGCATAGGTCAGCGCCATGCTCTGATGGGCCTTAGAGTGAACCGCCGGCGGCTTCCGGCGTCCCCGCGTCATCGGCGGGTCCGCCTCCGTGACCATGGTGTCCCCCGTGCCCTCCGCCGTGCTGGCCGGCGTCGCCCACCGGTTCGCGGGCGAGGAACGTCTCGACGTCGAAGAGGTTGTCCGCCCGGCGTGCGACATTGAGAAGTGTGGACATCGACGCCACCTCCTCGACCTGCTCCTTGAGGAACCAGAGCATGAACTGTTCACCCAGGGGGTCGTTTTCCGCCCGGGCCGCGGCGAACAGTTCCTTGATGCGGTCCGTGACCTCCACCTCCTGGGCCAGTGCAAGGACCAGCGGTTCCTCCGCCGACGCGAAGTCGTTCCGGACCGGGTCGATGCCGGGGATGGTGATCTTGATGCCACGGTCCAGAATGTAGCGGACCATCATCATGGCGTGGTTCCGCTCCTCCAGCGACTGGCGGTAGAAGTGTTTGGCCAGCTGGGGCAGGTCCTGTCCGTCGAACCACGCAGCGATTGCGATGTACTGCTGGGAGGCCGCAAACTCATTACCGACCTGGCGCGTCAGCAGTTCGTTGAATTGGGGGCTCATGGGGGCTCTCCTCAGGTCGGTGTTAAAGGGTGTGGACCTGCGGCGCCGGGTCTCTGCTGGCCCGGGACTGCCGGAGGACCTGAAACGAGCGTCCTCCGCTTTCGATCTCCGCGTCAAGACCCTGCTGCCTCTGCCAGGGGTGCGCCGAGATGGCCCGCACGGCGGTCAGGCCGCCTCGAGGATCTGTTTCAACAGGGCGAGATCTTTGCGCATCGCGCGGCGCATCATGGGAGCCATCAGGAGGTTCACGACGGCGGAGAATCCCGCCGGTTGGCCGGTGTTGCGCAGTGTCATTCGGGTTGCGGAGCCTTCGGTGTCTGCCCAGGTGTACGTGGTTTGCATGGGGAACGGGCCCTGCGCCGTCCGCATTACCAGCTTCGTGCCCGGGTCCAGCTCGGTGAATTCGTACACGTAGTCCAGGTTTCGGCCCAGGAAGCGGGCACGGAAGGCCAGCCGGGATCCGACCGCCAGGGGCGGCGTGGATACCCAGCTGACCGCCTTGATGTTGGTGTACCACGTGGGCGCATTCCCGGGGTCCGCGGCATAGCTGGCCACGACCTCGCGCGGCCGGTGGATGACAATTTCCGTTGCCACATCAACCATGTCTATTTCCCTTCCGTCAGGCGTCCGCCGTGCATCAGATACAGGCTACTTCGCGGCCCGTGAATGCCACGAGCCGGTCCATGCCCGCGGCCGATTCATCGCCGGGCGTTTCCCCGGCAAGCTGGTGCCGCGCTGCTGCGGGCTGATGGTGTTCCGGGCTTCGGCGCTGCCCAGTTCGTCGAGGGGGTCCGGGGCCGCCGACCACTCGTCGGCTCCGGGGTCGCCGCGGGTGGCCAGCAGCACCAGGCGCTCCGGGCGGTAATAGTACCTGTTCCTCCACTGACGCATCCTGCAAGACAGTGCGGTCTAACTTTCGGCGTCTGTTGACACCGGCATCCGGGAGTCTGAAGCTGGGCTGAGCAGGTATTGCTGCCCCTCGGCGGCACAGTCAGCATCGAGCAGTTGCAAGAATTTGCCCCTCATCACGCACCCCGGAGACACAGCAAAAGGAGCACCCCATGCACATTGATATGCCGACCCGATACGACGTGGAACGCCTGGCGGCCGCACGCGATCCACATAGCGTCACGGTGTATTTATCGACGAGCAGTGTCCCGGCTGATTCGGAGCAGAACCAGACCAGGGCACGTGTTTTGTTCGGGGCCGCCATTGATCAGCTCCGTGAAGTGGGGGGCAAAGAACCGGTCGCCGCGATAGAAACGTTTCTCAACGAGCTGCTGGAAGCCCCGGAATTCTGGTTTGACATGGGGCGGAGCCTGGCCATCTTCGCGACACCATCGTCGGTTCTTGAGTTCCGTTTGCCCAACGAGCTCGAAGACCATGTGAGCGTGACTGATCGCTTCGCCATAACCCCGCTCCTCCGGGCCTTGACCTTCCCGAACGCGGCGCTCGTGCTCGCGATCTCCCAGAACGGTGCCCGGCTGGTGGAAGTCTCAGCCGACCGGCCTGCCGAAGAAGTCACAGTGCCGGGCATGCCCAGTGATGCCGCGAGTGCGGTTGGGCTCGACTCGATCGGCGGCCGTGCCCCCTCCGGGCGGCTGCAGGGTGACGAGGGACGCAAGGTGCGGCTGACCCAGTACGCCCGGGCTGTCGACCACGCGCTTCGTCCGCTGTTGAACGGTCAGTCCTTACCGCTGGTTGTCGCTGCGACGGAGCCGCTCAGGAGCATCTACCGCAACCTCGCGGGATACGCCCACCTCGCTTCAGAGGTCATCGAGGGGAACCCCGACGAGCTGACTTCGGCCCAATTGGCGGAGGCGGCTCGCGGAGTGCTCGACCGGATCTACGCGGCCGACCTTGTTGCGCTGCACACGACATTTGAGGAGCGCCGCACCAACGGCCGTGCCTCGACGGACCTCAGCGATCTGGCACGGGCGGCTGCCTTCGGAGCGGTGGACACGCTCGTCGTGGACATGGATGCAGAGGTCAAGGGTTCCGTGGGAGACGATGGCGCGCTCAGCCTGGATTCGGATACGGGCCAGGACGCGATCGAGGAAATTGCCCGGCGGGCGCTTGGGTCGGGTGCCCGCGTCCTCGCGGTGCGACGATCCGATATGCCGGAGAACGTGCAGGCCGCCGGAATACTTCGCTACACCATCTGACGCGGACTACCCGGTCTGAGGGGCAGCGGCAGCTGCCAGACCTGTTCATCCGTGTGAGCGGCGGCGTCACGCACCCGTTCCACCAGCGGTTGATTGTTGCCGAAGCGGGCAGCGGTCAATTGCCCCAGTGCCATCAACGAGGCTCCGGTCAGCGTGGCGTTGTCGACGACGGCGTCCGCGCCGTCCTCCACGGCCAACGTCATCGCATCGCACATGTAAAGTCCCCGGGATCATCTTGTACGGGTCGTGGATCATGATCATGCCCTTCTCTGGGTGGTGGTATCTGCGGGGTCCAGATCCAGCGCGTCGGGATCGTCCGGTTCGAGCTGTCCGGGCAGGTCCCCCCGCATCCTGCCGGGCATGCCTCCGGCGGGGACGATCGCCAGTAAGGCAAGTCCTGCGAGTCTCAGCAGCGAGTACTGCAGGGCGCGAAGGCGTGCCTCGGCGTTGACGGCGGCCGCCAGTTCCGCGGGACTGCCCACCCGGTCGCCGATGGTGGCTTGCCGGAGAGGTTGTGCACCAGCCCGCGCCACGCACCGACGTCGCCCGCTTATTGCCTGGGGATCCGATCCCGCGGCCGGCGGAGTCCAGGGCGGCGTTGAGGATCAGGATGTTCACGGGCGAACCGGTGAGCACCAGCAGGGAGCCGGCGTGGGCAGCGAAGGCCATCGGCATCAGCAGTTGCGCAGGCCGCCGGCCCAGCCGGACGGCGAGGACCACAACCATCGGCAGCAGCGCGGCGACTGCACCGTTGACACTGATAAACGACGTCAACAGGGCGGTGATCCCCATCATCAGCAGGACCAGGCGGACCCGGCTCCTGCCCGCGAAACGGATCAGCAGACCCCCAAGCCACGTCGTAATGCCTGCCGCGTCGATGGCCTCAGCCACCACGAAGAGTGCGGCGATCAGCACCACCGTTCCGCTGCCGAAGCCCGAGAACGCCTCCTCCAAACTGATGACACCGGTGCCAAACAGGGACAGGGCCACACCGAGCGCGACGATCTCGACCGGCAGCCGGTTCCACACAAACGCCGCCACCGCGACGACAAGGATCAGAACGGTGATGGAAACGTCCGTCATGAGGGACACGCTAAACCCAAAGGGCTGCCCCGAGATACACCCGCCCGTGAGACGGCAGCCCGGGACCGCCGGCCCTTGGCCTCGCGCCGGGCAACTCGTAGCATGGCAACCAGTGATCCGGCACGTTCGCTGGCCGGGGCGAGAAGGACGAGCCATGGTGAGTGACGGCACCGACCAGGGTCCGCCGTGCGAAAGCATCGCGGCGGGCAGGCCACCCCGCGGCGTCACGGAGGCCGTCACCACGATGATGCGCCGGGGCGCCGTCCCGGGCCTCTCCCTGACCGTGGTGAATCGCGATCGTGTGCTCCTCGCCGCCGGGTACGGCCTCGCCGACCGTGCAGCAACGACGCCGGCAACCGCCTCGACGTCGTATTTGTGGTTCTCCATGTCCAAGATCGTGACCGCGACGGCGGCGTGCCGGCTCGTTGACGAAGGCCGCCTCGATCTGGACGCCCCGGTCGACGAGTACGTGGATTACCTGCGGGCGCCCCGGACGACGACGCCGAACGTGGGCCAATTGCTCAACCACACCGCCGGTTTCGGCAACCCGATGCCCCTTCGCTGGGTGCACCCGGCCGGCGCGGATCCGCCGGATCCCGAGGCTCTGCTCCGCCGTCTGATGGTCAGGCGCCGCGCCTACCGGTACCCGGCCGGGCGGAGCGCCAGGTACTCCAACGTCGGCTACCTTGCCGCCGGAGAGGTCATCGCTGCCGCGTCCGGGATGCCTTTCGAGGCCTACGTCCGCCAGTCCGTCCTGCGGCCTGTGGGCATGGAACACACCGGCTTCCGCTACCAGGATGGCGCGGCCAGGGCGACGGGATACGTCAAGGCACCGCGGATCGCGGACCCCCTGCTGCGCAGCCTCCTGCCCCGCGGGGTCGCCGGCGAGCGCCACGGGCCGTACCTCTCACTGAAACCCTTTTACGTGGACGGACCCGCATACGGCGGCCTGGTGGGCGACGTCCTGGATGCCGGCAGGTTCCTTCGTATGCACCTTCGCGACGGCGAGATCGATGGGGCCCGGGTCCTCTCCCCCGAATCGGCCCGGAGCATGCGCACCATTGACCAGGCAGGTAGGCCGTTCGACCACGGAACCGGCTGGTTTCGCCGGCCGGCGAAGGACCCGGGGCAGTGGGTGGAGCATTTCGGCGCCGGCGCGGGCTTCTGGAATGTCATGCGCCTCTACCCCGGCCGCGGCCTCGGCATCGTTGTCATGAGCAACAGCACCAGCATGTACGACTTCGAACCGCTCTTCGCGCTTCTGGCCTCGGCATCGTGGTCGTAACCGGTGTCACCACCCGACGCCGTACGTTCAGGCCGTGCGCCTGCGCCGCGCCAGCATATAGACACCGACGCCGGCCAGGCATCCCCAGAACGGAGACACGACGCCCCACGGGGCAACGCCGGATGCGGTCACTGCCAGCGTGACCAGCGCGGCTTCCAGTTCGGCCGGGCGCCCCCCGGAGTCCAGGACCATATCCCGGACGGCTCCCTGGAACGCGCCGAGCAGCGCCACCCCCGCCAGGGCGGTCAGCATCGGTGCGGGGATGACCCCAAACAAGGCCACGACGGCGGTGCTGAAGGTCCCGAAGACCAGGTAAAAAACTCCGCAGGCAATGCCGGCTATGAACCGCCGTCGGGAATCCTCGTGGGCTTCCGGTCCGGAACAGATGCCTGCCGTTATGGCCGCAAGGTTGATGGCGTGGCTCCCGAACGGGGCAAAGATCACGGAGGCGACGCCGGCTCCGCCCAGGAGCAGCCTGTCATTTGGCACGTATCCGCTGCTGGTCATCATCGCCAGACCCGGTCCGTTCTGGCCCGCCGTCGTGACGATGAGCAGTGGCACGGCAATCCCCATGACCGCCGAAACGCTGAAGGTGGGTGTTGTCCACAAGGGGCCGGCCAGTGCGAGGGACAGTTGCGGGGTGGAAATTCCGCCGGTGAGGATCGCCAGCAGCACCCCGGCGAAGAGGGCCACAATGACCGCGTAGCGGGGAACGAACCGCCTCCCCACGAAGTACGCCACCACCAGCCCGCCCGCCACGAGCGGCGAGGACACGACTGCGCCGGCCGCGCTGAGGACAAACGGCAGGAGCACCCCCGCCAACACGCCGGCGAGTATGGGCCCGGGCACAACAGCCAACAGCCGGCCGAAAAGACCGGTAACGCCCAGCACGGTCGCCAGCACGCCGGCGACCAGGTAGGCACCAATGGCATCCGAGTAGGAATAGTTCCCCAGCGCGGTCAGGAGCAACGCAGCTCCCGGCACTGACCAGGCAACCATCACAGGTTGCCGGGTGACCAGGCTGAGCACCGAGCACACCACGCCGCTGGCGATCGAAATCGCCCACACCCAGGACGTGGTCTGGCCGGTGCTGAGTCCCGCATTCTTGGCTGACTGCAGGACCACCAGCAGCGGCCCCGAATAGGAAACCACGACGGCGACGAGCCCCGCCATGACTGCGGACAGGGACATCGCCGAGCGGAGGCCCGAGGGCCCCGCTTCGCGCGAACGCGCTGGCGGGGTCCACGATGTCAACGCCACGGACCGCAGCCGCTAGAGGGCAAGGTCAGAAGGGTGCCCGGCAAGGGGCGTGATGTCCATCCTCATGTGCGGGAACAACGGCAGCCCCCACAGGATCTCGTGCAGGCGTTCGTTGCTGGCGACGTCGAAGATACTGAGGTTGGCGTATTCGCCGACGCAACGCCAGATGTTCTTCCATTCGCCGGTGCGCTGGAGTTCCTGCGAATAGGCCTTTTCCCTGGCCAGGAGCTCTGTCCTGGCCTGGGGGTCCATATCGAACGGGATGCTGACATCCATTCGGACTGCAAAGTACATGTGCTGTTCCTTCTCTGGGCAGTGCCTGGAGCTGTCGTTGACCGCCGCCGGGCTCAGGCGCGGACGGCGTCCAGCACAAAGTCATAGGTGACTTCGTTGCCGGGCGCAGCTGCCCGGGCGGTCGGGGCCAGGACCAGTTCGGGCTTGACGGCCGAGGCGATGTCGTCCGAGAGGTGCTGGTCGCCTTCGAAGTAGAGCTGCGCCGTGAGGAGCTGGCAGCCGGGTGCGGACACCTTCAAATGCAGGTGGGCGGGCCGCCAGGCGTGCCATCCGGCCGCCGCAATGAGCTTGCCGCAGGCGCCGTCGGTCGGGATCTGGTACGGGGCCGGCTGGACGGTGTTCAGCGCGAAATGGCCCTGCGCGTCTGCGACGACGGTGCCGCGGAGGTTCCACTCGGGCAGGCCGGGCGCGAACTGGGAGTAGAACCCGTTGTCGTCCGCGTGCCAGATCTCCACCTTCGCGCCGGGCAACGGAGTGCCGTCAACGCTGCGGACCTGGCCCTGGAACAGCAGGGGCGTGCCGCCCTCGTCATCCCGCATCGGCAGCGTGGCCGGCGTTTCAAGCTGCGGCGAGCCCGGCACGTAGTAGGGGCCTTCGATGGTGCCCTTGTTGCCCTCGCGGTCCTCAGTGGAGACCTCTTCGACGACGTGCTCCACCCACACATCCAGGAACAGCGGCCACTCGCCGTCCTCGCCGACGCTGATCAGCCAGGCTTTGAGGGCATTGAACTCGTCATAGCTGACCTTGTGCTTTCGGATGGTGTCGTACACCGCGCCGAGGACCTCGTTGGCCAGCAGGGACACGCGTTCCTTCGGGACGTTAAGCGCCTCGGTCTTGCCGCTTTCACGGAACCGTTCCGTGGCGGCGTTGCCGGACTCTGCGGCCTTGGCATCAAATTCGTTCAGCTGGGATGTCATCATTGACTCACTTTCTTGGTCAGTGCCTGCTGCGGTGCAGACACCTGTTTGGGGATTGTTTCTGTTTGGTCTTCAGTTGCCCTGGTCGAGGCGGTATCTGGCCAGCTTCTCCGGATCGATGTCGATTCCGATACCCGGTACCTGGCGCGTTGACAGGCGTCCGTCCGAAATCTCCAGCGGTTCCGTCAGGAGGTCGTCACTCATGTCCAGGAAGTTGGAGAGTTCGCCCGCGCGCAGCGTGGTGGACTTGAAGGCGGCACCGAACGTGACGGTGCAGAGGGTGCCCACCTGGCCGTCGATTTGGTTGCCCATCACGACCTCCGCGCCGAGTCCGTCGCACTGGAACAGAATGCGCTGGGAGTGGGAGAAGCCGGTGCGGGCCGTTTTGATGCTGACGGCGTTGGCGGCCCCGCTCAGCAGCTCACGCGTGACTTCACCGGGAGTTGTCGCGCTTTCGTCGGCCACGAACGGGACGGGGCAGTGTTCGACGAGCCATTTGCGGCCGAGGACGTCGTCCGCCGGACACAGTTCTTCGGCCAGCGTAAGGTCGAGGTCCGCCATGGCGTTGAGCGCCCGGAGCGACTCCGACGGCGTCCAGCCCCGGTTGCCGTCGACGTACAGTTCAATGTCGTCGCCCAGCTCTTCGCGCAGGGCGCGGCAGACGTCGACGTCGAGCTTGAACGGCTTCCGGCCCACCTTCACTTTGAAGGTGGTGATCCCATAGGTGCCGCGCATGCGCTCTGCCTCGGCAACCATTTTCGCCGGCTCTGCGAAGCCAAGCATGTGGCTGACCCTCATACTGCGGGAGTACCCGCCAAGCAGGGCCGTGACCGGCTGGCCCAGGGTCTTTCCGATGACGTCCCAGATAGCCATGTCGACGGCTGACTTGGCGGTCGGATTGCCTACCGTCCGGTCCATGACACCATGGACCGCCTCGCGGTCCATGATGTCCATTCCCACGATTCCCGGTGCGAACAGCGTTTGGATGACAGCCACGATGGATTCCTGGGTCTCCCCGTACGTGAACGGCCGGGCCGGCGCCTCAGCGACGCCGACGATGCCGTCGTCGCTCCGGACCCGAACCAGAACATGCTGTGCGGTATGGACCTCCCCGCTGGCGAAACGAAGCGGCTTCGTGTAGGGAATGGCGAACGGGATCGCTTCAATGGCGGTGATTTTCACGGGAGTGCTCCGGGGTGGGTCGGGTCGATAAAGACTCTGTTGTCGTCAAGCATGGTGAGGAAAGAGCCAACCAGGGCCGAGCTGTCGTTGTGCCGCCAGGCAAGCGCAAGGTCCACAACGTCTGCCCCCACCAGCGTCCGGTAGAGGACGCCGTCCAGGGCGATCCCCCTTACCGACTCAGGTAATACGGCCACGCCGAGGCCTGCCGCCACGAGCGACAGCAGGGTGGAGGTTTTTGCTGATTCCTGGGCAACGTGAGGGTGGAAGTCGGCTGCCCGGCACGCGCGGATGACGGCGTCGTTGACCACTGACCGCGACCCTGCCGGGTACATGATGAAATCCTCGGCCCGCAGTTCGCCGATGGCCACGGAATCCTCCGCGGCAAGCCGGTGACCGGCCGGAAGCGCCACCACAAACTGTTCACGGGCGATGGGTCGCAAGGTCAGGGACGCATCCCGTACCGGCGGCCGCAGGACTCCGATGTCCAGCTCGCCGGACATCAGGGCCAGCTCGATCGCCGGTGTAAGCATCTCCGTGCTGATATCCAGGACAACGCCGGGCAGCTGGTCCTTGACGAGCCGGGCCAGGCGCGGGACCTGGGTGTACGACGCCGTCCCGGTCAGCCCAACGCGGATCGTGCCGGCCTTCCCGTCTGCGACATCGCGGGCTCTGCGGGCCGCGTCGTCCACGCTCCGCAGAATCCGGCGGGCGTCCTCGAGGAACACCTCGCCGGCCGGTGTCAGTTTGACGCTGCGGGTCGTCCGGGCGAGCAGTTCGACCTCCAGTTCGGCTTCGAGTTGCCGTATCTGCTGGGACAGCGGGGGCTGGGCCATTTGCAGGCGTTCGGCTGCCTGGCCGAAGTGGCAGGTCTCGGCAACCGCCACGAAGTAGCGCAGATGACGCAGTTCCATGCCGCGCTCCTTCCGGGGTCGTTTCTGGCCGGCGGCAACTGTGTCCGCCCTGCCGCGGCCGGTCAGGCCCCAGCTCCATTGTTGGTTGCTGGTTCAACAGCCTAGGACTGAATTTGGTATTCAACAAATACCCAATTCTCATGTATTCAGATGTTTTAGGTATCAAAGGGGCCCTAGGTGACCCTAGGCAAATGCCTAGTGTGATGCGCGCCACGCACTGGCAGGGTTGATGCATTCACCATTGACCGGCCGATCGTTCGGCGGTCCGCCCGGGCAGCGCAGCCCGGCATTAAGGGCAACGCGGCCCGACATTGATAGGAGCCAACATGACAGAGACCCTGGCGGGCATCCGAGCCCACCTCGACGAGGCCCTTGTTGAGGATCACGAGAACGGCGTCTTCCGCGCCAATCGCAACATCTTCACCGACCCGGACCTTTTCGAACTCGAGATGAAGCACATTTTCGAAGGCAACTGGGTGTACCTGGCGCACGACAGCCAGATCCCGAACGTGGGCGACTACTTCACCACCTACATTGGCCGCCAGCCAATCATCATCTCCCGCGACAAGCAGGGCGGGCTCAATGCCCTGATCAATGCCTGCAGCCACCGCGGCGCGATGCTGTGCCGCCGCAAGACGGACAACCGCACGACGTTCACATGCCCGTTCCACGGCTGGACCTTCAACAACACCGGCAAACTCCTCAAGGTCAAGGATCCCCGCGACGCCGGCTACCCGGAACAGTTCAACAAAGAGGGCTCTCACGACCTCACGAAGGTGGCCAGGTTCGAGAGCTACCGCGGATTCCTTTTCGGCAGCATCAACCCGGATGTTAAGCCGCTTGAGGACCACCTGGGCGAATCCACCAAGATCATCGACATGATCGTCGACCAGTCCCCCGACGGCCTCGAAGTCCTGCGCGGCGCGTCCACCTACACCTACGACGGCAACTGGAAGCTGCAGGCCGAGAACGGCGCAGACGGCTACCACGTCTCCGCGACACACTGGAACTACGCAGCGACCACCGCCCGCCGGACCACCGGGGAGTCGGCGAACGAAACCAAGAACATGGACGCTGGCGGCTGGGCCAAACAGAAGGGCGGCTATTACTCCTTCGACCACGGCCACCTGCTGCTCTGGACGGAGTGGCTGGATCCCAGCAACCGCCCCCTCTTCGACCGCAGGGACGAACTCGTCGAAAAGTACGGTGTGGAAAAGGCCGACTGGATGATCAACATCTCCCGCAACCTCTCCCTCTACCCGAACGTCTACCTGATGGATCAGTTCGGTTCGCAGATCCGGCATTTCCGCCCCATCTCCGTCGACAAGACCGAGGTGACCATCTACTGCATCGCGCCCAAGGGCGAGAGCGACGAGGCCCGGTCCAACCGCATCCGCCAGTACGAGGACTTCTTCAACGCCTCCGGCATGGCCACTCCCGATGACCTGGAAGAGTTCCGCTCCTGCCAGAAGACGTACATGGCCACCGCAGCCCCGTGGAACGACCTCAGCCGCGGGGTGACGCACCAGATTTCCGGCCCCGACGCCAACGCCGACGCCATCGGCCTCAAGCCCATTTCCAGCGGCGCCAAGACCGAAGACGAGGGCCTCTACCCCATTCAGCACGGCTACTGGGTGGAGACGATGCGCAGAGCGGCAGCCGCCGAAGAATCAGCCGCAACCGCACAGAACTAGGCCCCCAAGGAGCCAGAGGAGAATCCCATGACACAAATCATCGAATCCAACCCGCAGGACGCCACGGCTTTCGCGCCGGCGGGCCCGGCAACCCTGGAAGAAATCCGAGCTTTCCTCTACCGCGAGGCGCGTTTCCTGGACGACCGCGACTTTGACCGCTGGCTGGACTGCTACCACCCGGAAGCCGAGTTCTGGATGCCTGCCTGGGCCGACGACGACGAGCTCACCGGCGATCCCCAGCGCGAAATTTCACTGATCTACTACGCCAACCGGGGAGGCCTGGAGGACCGCGTCTTCCGTATCAAAACCGACCGCTCCAGCGCCACCAGCCTGCCGGAACCGCGGACGGGCCACAACATCACGAACGTGGAAATCGTCGAGGCCCGGGGCAGCGAGGTTGATGTCCGCTTCAACTGGTTCACGCTGTACTACCGCTACCAGAACATCGACCCCTACTTCGGGACTTCCTTCTACACCATCGATTACGCCGGCACGCAGCCCGTCATTACCAGGAAAAAGGTCGTCCTCAAGAACGACTACATCCACCACATCGTGGATATCTACCACATCTAACTTACGAAAAGACTGGAGTCGAGCCCCATGACCTATCAGATTGCCCTCAGTTTCGAGGACGGCGTCACCCGCTTCGTCACCGCAAATCCCAACGAAACCGTCGCCGACGCGGCCTACAAATCCCGTATCAATATCCCGTTCGACTGCCGCGACGGTGCCTGCGGGACCTGCAAAGCGTTCTGCGAGTCGGGAAAGTACGACGGCGGGGACTACATCGATGAGGCCCTCACCGAGGACGAGGCCGAGAAGGGTTTCTGCCTCCCCTGCCAGATGGTTCCGGAAACCGATTTGGTCCTGCAGATCGCCGGCACCTCAGAAATGGCCAAGGCCGGCGCCACCACGTTCGAGGGCACCGTCAGCGGGTTGACCTGGTTCGCGGACAACACCGCCGCCCTCACCCTTGCCGTGGCGAACCGCGCGGACCTGAAGTTCCTCCCGGGCCAATACATGAATTTCGCGGTCCCCGGCACCGAAGCCACACGCTCCTATTCATTCAGCAGCGGCCCCGCCGCACATGAGTTAGGCTTCCTCATCCGCACGGCGCCTGACGGCGCCATGACCACGTACCTGTTGGAACGTGCCGCCGTCGGCGACATCATCCCGCTGACCGGCCCCATGGGCAGCTTCTTCCTGCGGGATATCAAGCGGCCGGTGCTGATGCTGGCCGGCGGCACCGGGATCGCGCCGCTGCTGTCGATGCTCGAAAATATCGCCGCCAACCCGGACGAGGCGCCCGCCCATCCCGTGCACCTGGTCTACGGTGTCACGTTCGACAAGGACCTGGTGGAACTGGAGAAGCTGGAGCATTACGCCGACGCCATCGGGAACTTCACGTTCACGTCCTGCGTGGCGGATCCGGAGAGCGCTGCGGAGTTCAAAGGGTACGTCACGCAGTACATCACGGCCGCACAACTTAACGACGGCGACGTGGACGTTTACCTGTGCGGACCGCCCGCCATGGTGGACGCCGTGCGCAAGTACTGGGACACACAGGGGATCACCCCAACGAACTTCTACTACGAACGCTTCGCCGTCGGCAGCACGGCGGCGGCAGCGCCGGCTCTCTCCGGGGCCGTCGCTTGAGGACCAACGGTGCCCGGGCGATCAGCCCGGGCCGGTTCGCCGGCAAGGTGGTGGTGGTGACCGGAGCGGCGCAGGGAATCGGGTACGCCGTTGCCTCGCGCGTCGCGGCAGAAGGCGCCGACGCCATCCTGGTGGACCGGGCCGAGCTGGTCCGCGAAGCCGCCGGGGAACTCGCCGCCGCCGGTGCCTCCGCGTTCGCCATCACGGCCGATCTGGAAAACTACGACGGCGCCAGCACCGCCATCGAGGCGGCCATGGCCCGGCACGGCCGGATCGACGTCCTCATCAATAACGTGGGAGGCACCATCTGGGCCAAGCCCTTCGAACATTACGAGCCCGAAGAGATCAGCAAGGAAATTCAGCGGTCGCTGTTTCCGACGCTCTGGACCTGCCGGGCTGTTCTGCCCCACATGATCAGCCAGCAGGGCGGCGTGATTGTCAACGTCGCCTCCGTTGCCACGCGGGGGGTTAACCGCGTTCCCTACGCAGCCGCCAAGGGCGGGGTGAAAGCCATCACGGCGGCCCTGGCCCTCGAGGCGGCTCCGCATGGCATCCGCGTGGTGGCCACGGCCCCGGGAGGGACGGAAGCACCGCCCCGGCGTGTTGTTCGCGGCCCGCAGCCCGAAGGCGCCAACGAAAAGGCCTGGTACCAGCAGATTGTTGACCAGACCATCGACTCCTCGCTGATGAAGCGGTACGGGACCCTCGACGAACAGGCCGGTCCCATTGCGTTCCTCGCCTCGGATGAGGCCTCTTACATCACCGGCAGCGTCCTTGCGGTGGCCGGTGGCGACCTGGGCTGAGACTCCGCCACCACCGGCATTGCCGGCCCGAATGACCACCCTGACTGACCCCACCCTGCCGCAATGACGCGGCCCAGGCCCCTGGAGCCAAAAATGAACGCACTCGGCGCATCCACGGATGCCACCCGCAAGAAGACCGTCCGCTGGGTGATGGGCGTTGCCGCCGCAGCCCTGCTCTTCGACGGTTATGACCTCGTGGTCTACGGAACTGTCGTTTCGTCGCTGCTGCGCGACCCCAGCCAGATCGGGGCCCTCGACGCCGCCCAGGCCGGCGTCCTGGGGAGCTACGCCCTGCTGGGCGTGATGGTGGGCGCCCTCACCGCCGGCGCCGTCGGGGATTTCCTCGGCCGGCGGAAGCTGATGCTCATCAACATCGTCTGGTTTTCGCTGGGTATGGCATTTACCGCCATGGCCACCAGCATCCCGGCCTTTGGGCTCCTCCGGTTCCTGACCGGGATCGGCGTCGGCGCCCTCGTCGCAACAGCCGGAGCCGTCGTCGCCGAATTCGCCCCTGCCGGCAAGCGCAATTTCTACAACGCACCGGTGTATTCGGGGGTGCCCGCCGGAGGACTCCTCGCCTCGCTGCTGGCCATCGTACTGGGCGGCGTGACGGACTGGCGCGGCCTGTTTATGATCGGCGCCCTTCCGCTGGTGATCCTGTTCCCGCTGGCGTTCTTCAAACTGCCGGAATCACCGCGGTGGCTGCTGGCACGCGGCCGCACAGCAGAGGCCGCAGCACTGTCGCTGAAGACGGGTGTCCCGCTCGAAGACGGCGATGCCGGCAACACTGCGTCCGGGATTTCAGCGCTCCCTCCGGCAGCAGTCAACAAGGCCGGCCGGCCACTGACCGGTTTCGCTGCCCTCGCCACCGGCAACTACCGCACACCAACCGTTCTGCTCGGACTCATGAGTTTCTGCGGCCTGCTGCTGACCTACGGGCTGAACACCTGGCTGCCCGAAATCATGGGCCAGCACGGTTACGGCAAGACCTACTCACTGACGTTCCTCCTGGCGCTCAACGCCGGAGCCGTGGTGGGCGGGCTCGTCGCCTCGCGGTCGGCCGACAGGTTTGGTCCCCGCGCGGTCGTGGCAACAACGTTCGTTATCGCGGCTGTGTCCCTCTTCCTGCTGACGCTCGACTTCCCGCTCCCCGTGCTGCTGATCGCCGTTGCTTTCGCCGGGGTAGGCAGTCTGGGGACCCAGGTGCTGGTCTACGGGTTCGTGTCCAACTACTACCCGACCCCGGCACGCGCGGCGGGCGTCGCCTGGTGCGCAGGGTTCGGCCGCCTGGGCGGCATCCTCGGGCCCCTGGTCGGCGGATTCCTGATCAGCGCCAAGGCCCCGAGCAATGTCGCTTTCGTGGTCTTTGCCGCCGTCGCGCTGGCCGGTGGGCTCGTCACCTTCTTCGTTCGTAGGCACCGCACCGCGGCCGAACCGGTCCAGCCGGGTAGCGAGGAAGTGCTTGCACCTGTGTCCCGGGCGGGGTGACGGCCGGCGGAAACTGCGACCCACTTCACACTGCCGGCGTTCTCCCCCGTAAGGTTGGACACGATGTTTGACAACGAAGCCGGACACCTGGCCGGACGCACGGCGGCGACCCGGCAGTTGGCGGACCTGCTCCAGGCCGCCCGCTCGGGCACGCCCGCCGTCGGCGTCGTAAGCGGCAGCCAGGGCATGGGCAAGACCGTCCTGGTGGAGTCCTTCCTGCGGCTGGGGAAAACCGCCGGCAACCCGCCGTTGGTTCTCAGAGCGGCCGGCGCTCTCTGGGAGCGCAGCACAGACTTCGGGGTGATCCAGCAGTTACTGTCTGCCGTGACCCGGGATGTCACTCCCGCAGGGGCGGAACCTCCGACCGAACCAGAGCCCGCCGCCGGCCCTGGCGCCACCGGCGGCCCCGCAGCCTACGGGAAGCTTTTGCTGTCCACGATTGACCGCTGCACCGCGGAGGAAGACGAGGTACTGGTCCTTTGGATCGACGACCTCCAATGGGCGGACCTGCCGTCGCTTCAAGCCCTGCTTTATGCGTTGCGGCGCGTGGGGCACAAGTCACTACTGACTCTGTTGGCGACGGATTTGACCGTCAGTGAACTCGACGAAGGTCTCGCAGGACTTCTCAGCTTTCCGGCCGCCCGGACCATAAGGCTGGGCCCGCTCACACCAGGGGACGTGCAGTCGATGGCGCGGCGGATCCCGGGATCGGCGGACGCGGAACTTCCGCTGCCGGCCGCACGGCTCCTGGTGGAGCACACGGGCGGCCGCCCGGGACTGGTCCAGCCGCTGCTGGAGCAGTATCCGGCGTCGGTCTGGTCCACGGGTCAGCGGGATCTGCCCGTGCCCGCGGGGCTTCGGGCATTTGTCCAGGCCACGCTGGCGCAGCTGCCGCCACCGGCGGCCGCGCTCACTGAGGCGGCGGCAGTGCTGGGAGCCCGTTCCCCGCTGGCGCTTGCCACGGAACTGTCAGGTGTTTCGGACGCTGTGGCTGCCGTTGACGCCGCCGTTGCCGCACGTCTCCTGGCACTTTCAACGGCTGGGGCGGACACTCTTCTCCAGTTCCCGCTTCCGGCGGTGCGGGCCGCTATTTATCAAAACCTCGGGCCCGGCCGGCAGGCGGCGTTTCATGCCGCAGCCGCACGCCTGCCGGCAATCGGGGCCGGGCAGTTGGGGCACCGGGCCGCTGCTGCACTGTTGCCGGACGCTGCGCTTGCCCGCGAACTCGAAGGAGCGGCGACTGTCTTCGCCGCGGAAGGTGCCTGGGGTTCCGCGGCCGATGCCTACGCCGAAGCCGCACGGCTTAATCCGGAGTGTCTGGAACGTGAGTCGCTCCTGATCATGGCGGTCGACGCCATGGTCGGGGCCGGGCAGCTCCCCCGCGCCGTCACGGCTGTGGAGACCATCGCCGCAAGCCCCCGCAGCGACGCGGTGCGGGGGTACCTCGCTGTCCTCCGCGGCCGCCCCATGCAGGCCGACGCAATGCTGCGCAAGGCCTGGACGTCGGTTGACCCGGCCACCGACCCCGGGACGGCCGGGCAGATTTGCCAGCGGCAGGTGCTCCACGCCCTGGCCCGCTTCAACGCCAGGGACCTCGTGACGTGGGCAGGCCGGGCCCGGCTTACGGCTCCAAGGAACAGCCCGCCAGCCTTTGAGGCGCAGGCCATCGAAGGTCTCGGACTCGGGGCCATGGGCCGGTACACCGAAGCAGAAGCGAGTTACGAGGCCGCGGATCAGCCGCCCGAAAACAGCGCTCAATCCCAGCGGATCCGCATGGGCAGAGGGTGGCTGTACCTGGCCATGGACCGGCTCGATGAGGCCCGGACCGAGCTGGCAGGCGCTGTTCCCACAGAGTTTGGCCGCGGTTCCCACCGCATTACCCTCTGGACCCAGGCGTGGCTTGCCCGGACAGATTTTGCTTTGGGCGCCTGGGACGGCGCCCTGGGAACGGTAGAGAATGCCGTGGCGCTGCAGGAAGAGTCCGGAATAGAGCTACTCAGCCCGCTGCTGCATTGGAGCGGCGCCCAAATTCATGCGCTCCGCGGCAACTGGGACGCCGCGGCCGACCATTTGGAGCGCGCTGCCGTCGCCGCCGACAGCTACCCGATTATGCTCCTGCCCTATTGCCTCGCCCAGGCGCAAGTGGCGGAGGTGAAGGCAGACTATGACGGCGTCATCCGCGCGCTGCTCCCAGTCGTCAGGCTGGAACGCAGCAACGGCATTGACGAACCGGGGTTCTGGCCGTGGCAGGACCACTATGCCAACGCTCTGGTCATGGTGGGACGAGTCGAAGAAGCAGACGCGTTCCTGCGCCCTCACGAGCTGCTGGCAGAGCAACGCCGGCACCGGTCAACAATGGCTCGGCTGGCCTCCGTTCGGGGCAGAATCCAAGCGGCATCCGGAGATTTCGACGCTGCCCGCATCACGTTCCTTGACGCCCTCGCCCAGCTGGAGGAACTGCCGGCGCCTTATGCGCGGGCCCGAATAATGTTCGTGTACGGCCAGTCCTTCCGCCGCGCCGGAAAACGGCGGGAGGCGGCCGGGATGCTGATCCAAGCCCGCGATCTGTTTTCTGTCCTGGGCGCAGCGTCCTACACCGACCGGTGTGAGCGTGAACTCCGTGCCAGCGGAGTCAGCACGGAGGAGGGCCGGCGACAGGCGGCCCCAGCTTTGGCTGAGGCCCCACTTCTTTTCGACGAGCTGACGGACCAGGAACAGACGGTTGCCTCGCTTGTCGCATCAGGTCTGACCAACAAGAACGCAGCGGCAGAACTCTACGTATCCGTCAAAACCGTGCAGTATCACCTCACACGGATCTACCGGAAACTCAACATCTGCTCACGTTCGGAGCTGGCCGCTGCCTATCTCGAACGGGCGCCCGGCGGTCGAGCGCCTCGAGAAACCCCGGGATGAGGTCCACCCGCCACTGCGGACGCCAGTCACCGCGGTGCCGTCCGCGCGGCGGAGCGAGAGGGGGCAGCTACCCGTCCTTGCCGACGTTCTGGATGCCGACAGGCTCGCCCGGCCCGGTGTTGGTCCGCTTCGTGATCAACCACGTGATGAACCAGAGCACGACGCCGATCGCCATCAGACCACCCGCGATCTGGTACTGAATGACGGGCCGGCCGACCCACGGACCGGCAAGGAAGGCACACAGCAGGGCCGCGACGAGGGGCAGCTGCCCGGGCGAGGTGAAGAACACCTCGCGGTTGAGGTCCCTCTTGCCGCGGAGCACGAGGCAGGCCACATTCACCACGGTGAAGACGCACAGCAGCAGGAACGCCGTCGTGCCGGAGAGGTTCGCGACGACGTTGCTGTCCGGGTCACTGGTGACGTACAAGATGAGCCCCAGCGCGAGGACGGTCGAGAAAACGATCCCGGCCCACGGCGTACGGCGTCCCGGGAGAACCTTTCCCAGCGGTCGAGGCAGGACGTCCTGGCGGGCCATGCCGTAGATCAGGCGGCTGGCCATCAACATGTTGATCAATGCGGTGTTGGCGACAGCGAAGGCCGCAAGGAACGGAAAGACCTGGTTGATCGGGAAATCCGGTGAGCCCTTGCCCACCACCTCGAGGAGCGCGGCGCTCTCGGCCTCCCTGATCCCTTCGAGTTCGGTGGGCGTGAGCACGGTGACCACGGACACGGCCACCAGCATGTAGAGGATCACCGCGATGCCGAGACCGGTCAGCATGGTCCGGGGGAAGATCCGCTCGGGATTCTGGGTCTCTTCGACCATGTTCACCGAGTCCTCGAAGCCGACCATTGCAAAGAAGGCGATCGAGGTGGCCGCGGTGACTGCCAGGAACAGGCCCTTGTCCTGGGAGTCGTTGAAGACTGTGATCTCGGCGAAGTTTCCGGTTCCTTGGGCCATCACGTAGAAGCCGACGCCGATCACGATGCACAGGGCGGTCATCTCGATCAGGGTAAGCACCACGTTGAACTTCACGCTCTCGCCCACGCCCCGCAGGTTGATCGCCGCCAGCAGCAACATGAAGCCCATCGCAACGGCGGTGATCGCTCCCTGTCCGGGCATGTCCATCCAGCCGTTGACCTCAAAGCCCCCAAAGAGGTTCTGGGCGAGTACGTTCGCGGATGTCGAGGCGCTCGTGATGCCGGAGCAAACGACGGCGAACGCCACCAGGAAGGTCACGAAGTGGATACCGAACGCCTTGTGGGCGTACAGCGCTGCACCGGCTGCCTGGGGGTACTGTGTGACCAGCTCGAGGTAGGAGAAGGCGGTCAGCGTCGCGACAACGAACGCGAGCAGAAACGGCAGCCAGACGAGGCCGCCGACCGTGCCGGCCATGGTTCCGGTGACAGCGTACACACCGGCGCCGAGGATGTCACCGACGATGAACAGGAGCAGAAGCTTGGGTCCCAGGACCCGCTTGAGTGCCGGTTCGTCACCTTCGGGAGTTGCGTCGAATACTTTTCCTTCGGTTGTGCTCATGGTTGACCTCCACAGCAGGCACCCGGCTCCCTGCTGAGCCGCGGCCGGACTCCCGATCTCGATGTGATCTACTTCACCTTGGTCCTCCCGCGTCGCTTTGGCAACAGTCAAAGTGGAGAACCGCAGTGTCCCTCCGGGACCGGCCAGGACCACCCGATCCGTCGCCGCGGTTCAGTAGAACAGCTCCCCTCAGCGACGCCGGTCGAGCGCCTCGAGGAGCCGCCTCGCCGAGCCGCCGAGGTTCCACTCCGTCGCGAGATTCTCCAGTGCAGCGCGTGAATCCCCGGCGACGGGGTGCAGTTCAGCGCCCACCTGCTCAAGCGTCGGCAGCTCAAGGTCGCGCACAACGTTCACGACGGCGGGCGCGACCGCGAGGTAGTCCGCGGCCGCCGCCAGCTTCGACCGCACGGACGCGGACAGCCCGCTGCCCGCGTCGGCCGCTGCAGCGAGCAGACCGTCGAGCGTGCCGTACTCGCCCAGCAGTGACGCAGCGGTCTTCTCGCCGATGCCGGCGACGCCCGGCAGCCCGTCGGAGGTGTCGCCACGGAGCGTCGCATAATCGGCATACTGCCCGGGCAGCACGCGGTACTTGTCGACGACGACCGCGTCGGTGAGGGTTTCGAGGTTTTTCATGCCGCGCGCGGTGTAGACCACCCGCACCTGGCGGGCGTCGTCGACGACCTGGAACAGGTCGCGGTCGCCAGTCACCACGTCGACGGGAAGCTGAGCGTGGCTGGCGTAGGTGCCGACGACGTCGTCGGCCTCGTGTCCGGCGGCCCCCACGACCGCAATGCCGGCGAGGTCAAGCACCCGGAGGATCATCGGGATCTGCGCCTCGAGCGCGTCCGGCACGACCTCGACGTCGGGGGCACCCGAGAGCTCCTCCGCCACCCGATGCGACTTATACGTCGGGATGAGGTCCACCCGCCACTGCGGACGCCAATCGTCGTCCCAGCACGCAACGAGATGCGTCGCCTCGTAGTCGGTCGTGAGCCGGGCGATCATGTCCAGCAGGCCGCGAACGGCGTTCACCGGGGTGCCGTCGGCGCGGCGGATCGAATCGGGAACGCCGTAGAAGGCGCGAAAGTACAGCGACGCGGTGTCCAGCAACATCAGGCGGTGGGGCATAACTGATCCTGACACGCAAGACCCTCCCTGAGAACCCGGCTCGTGCCCGGGCTGCCGTTCAGAGCTCCTGGTAGTAGTACAGCATCGGCTCTGTGCCGTTTGGTTCGGTGTTGGTGAAACCGCGTGCCTCGTAGAATCGGCGTGCCTCGAGGTCCTCGCCGTCGACGTTGATTTCGATCAACTCGCCGCCGCGGTCTCGGACCAATTCGCGTGCGGCGGCGAGCAGTGCGCTGCCCAGACGCTGACTGCGCCGGCCCGGACGAACGTACAGTTCGTCCAGGATCGCGACCGGCCCCTGGTACCAGACATTGAGCCGGAAGCTCAGCACCGCAACTCCACTGGCCGGTTCGCCGACGAGCAGCACCACGACGTCCTCGCCCGTCAACAACCGGGCCAGCCGCGACGTCAGCTCGTCGACGCCCGGCGTGGGCGTCTCAAACTCGGTGTTGAAATCGTGGAGCATTTGGGCAACCGTCGCGGCGTCGGCCGGAGTCGCCCGGCGTGGCGTCCCGACGGTGACGGGGTCATCAGAAGTCACCGCTTCATCATGCTGGGCGCACTGGCCCGGCGTCCATCCTTGGCGTCCGCTGCCGAATGGCCCGGGTCCTTGCCAATGGGAAATTCCTCGATCCCGCCGGGGCAACTGCTGCCCAAAGGACAGCAGTTGCCCGCGTCAGGTGCAGTTCGAAACCGCTAGATTGCCTTGCCCGGGTTGAGGATGCCGAGCGGGTCGAATACTTTCCTGATGGCGTGCTGCAGCTCGAGGGAGTCGCTGCCCAGTTCGTCTTGCAGCCAGTCGCGTTTGAGGATTCCAACTCCGTGCTCCCCGGTGAGTGTGCCGCCGAGGCTCCTGGCTAAATGAAACATCTGACCCAGCGCGTCTTTCGCCGGTCCCTCCGTGGAGGGCTGGCCTTCGTCAAGGACGATCATCGGGTGCAGGTTGCCGTCGGCCGCGTGGGCAACGGTGAAGATCCGGACTCCAGTACGGCGTGAAATTTCCTCGATCCCGGTGACCATCTCGGCGAGGCGTCCGCGCGGAACACCGACGTCCCCGATGCAGACGTTGCCCAGCAATTCGAGGGAAGGAATGGCCTCTCGACGCACCCTCAACAGTTCGGAGGTTTTTTCCGGGTCTGTGGCTTTTTCATAGGACGAAGCGAGGGGCTCAATGGCTTGAATCAGCACGTCCTGTTCCAAGAAGGCCCCGTACCCGTCAGTCTGGGCGAGGAGGAAAGCACCCCCGCGGCTTCGATAGTCGGTCCCCAGTGCGGCGTCGACGGCCGCCAGGGTCGGACCGTCCATGATCTCCAGCACGGAGGGCGTGATGCGTGCAGCAATAATGGCTGAAGCTGCCTGGGCGGCGGCGACGATGTCCGGGAAGAATGCTGCAACGGTTGCCGTCGCGACGGGAAGCGGCCGAAGACGCAAAGTTGCCTCAACGACGACCCCGAGTGTCCCTTCGGATCCAATCATTAGCGCATTCAGGTCATACCCTGTGACGCCCTTGATGGTTTCCCGGCCCGTCACGAGGAGACGCCCGTCCGGGAGGACAACCTTCAGCGCCAGGACGGACTCACGCGTAACGCCGTACTTGGCGCACCGCATGCCGCCGGCGTTGGTGGCAATGTTTCCGCCGATCGAGCAGATGGCGGTGCTGGCGGGATCCGGGGCGTAAAAAAGCCCGTGCTCGCCGGCGGCTTTGTTGACCTCTGCGTTGAGGACGCCGGGCTCGACGACGATGATTTGTTCCAGCGGATCCAGACGCAGGATACGGTTCATGCCCGACAGGTCCAGGACGACCTCGCCTGCCTTGGCGGCCGAACCCGCAGCCAGACCTGTGCCGGCACCCCTGGCGACGATGGGAACATTCCCCGCGGTCGCGCGGTACATGGCATCAACGACGTCGTTGATGCTGGTCGCGTACACGACACCGTCCGGCAGGGTCTCCGGCGTGTACCCGGACCGGTCGGTATTAACATTCATGCGGTCGGCTTCCGCTGTCGAACCGTGCCGGGCCGCGGCGACGAGCGTCGCCCCGGCCTCTGAATTAATCTCGCTAACGTTGGTCCTCACAAGGTCTGCTCTCTGTCGGTTTCTTTGATTTTTTCAATCTGGCAAAGCCCCGCACACGTGCCAGCGACCGCCGCCAGGCTGCCGCAGCCATCATGGCTAAGCTCGCGAGGGAACCCCCGAGCAACCGGCCGGGTTCTGCTAGTTCTGCGGCAAGAATCCACTGAGCCTTGAAAAATTCCGCATTGTGAACAAATTCTTTTGTTCAGTGGACTAGAGACTATGTGCGATCTAAATCACAGTCAACAGCCGATCTCCGGCGCGGCCGGTCGTCTTGCCGCCGGGAACCAACCGTTGACAGGCAGCCGCGCACTGACTAGCTTTGTTTATTGGTATCTTTTTTCCACAATATGAAATTTTGACAAGGATGGCCGGTATGCCGAATCACTTGGAAACTAACGGGCTGAGCGTCGCCGAAGAGCTCTACGCCTTCATCCGGGACGAAGCGCTGCCCGGGACTGGAATAGAGGAGGAGGCCTTCTGGGCTGGTGCCGCCGCGGTCATCGCGGAGTTCTCGCCTAAGGTGCGGGACCTGCTGGGCATCCGGGACCGGATGCAGGAGCAGATTGACGAGTACCACCGTTCGCACGGCGGCACGCCGGTGGATCCGGAAGCCTATGAAGACTTCCTGCGCTCGATCGGCTACCTGGTTGAGGAACCCGGGGACTTCTCCATCACCACCGACCGGGTTGACTCCGAGATTGCGACCGTCTCAGGCCCCCAGCTGGTGGTCCCGCTGCTGAATGCACGATTCGCGACCAACGCGGCCAATGCCCGCTGGGGCTCGCTTTACGATGCGCTGTACGGCACCGACGTCATCGACGAGGCGGAGGGGCGCGAGCGAACGGGCGGTTACAACCCGGTCCGCGGTGCCGCCGTCGTCGCACGCGGGCGGCAGTTCCTGGATGAGCACACACCCCTGGCGGTCGGAACTCATGCCGATGTCACCGCCTACCGGATAGCAGGCGGCGCCCTCGTCGCCGAGACGCCGGCCGGTCCGACGGGGCTGGCCGATCCGGGACAGCTCGCGGGCTACCGGGGAGACGCGGACGTGCCCGAGGCCGTGCTTCTCGTGCACCACGGACTTCACGTGGAGATCCAGATCGACCGCGACCACCCCATCGGCTCGGGCGTCCCGGCCGGTGTGAAGGACATTGTGCTGGAGTCCGCGACGACGACGATCATGGACCTCGAGGACTCCGTGTCCGCGGTCGACGCCGAGGACAAGGTCACGGGCTACCGCAACTGGCTTCAGCTGATGCAGGGCACCCTGACCGCCGAAGTCGCCAAGGGCGGGCGTACCTCCACCCGGCGGCTCAACCCCGACCGCGTCTACACTGCACCCGACGGTTCGGAGCTGACCCTGCCCGGCCGCTCGCTGCTGCTCATCCGCCAGGTAGGCCACCTGATGACCAGCGACGCCGTGCTCGACGCTGCCGGCGCTCCGGTGCCCGAGGAGATTCTCGATGCCCTGTTCACAGGTCTCGGCTCCGTGCACGACCTGCGCGGGCCGCACGCCGGTCACAACTCGCGGGCCGGGTCGGTGTACATCGTGAAGCCGAAGATGCACGGACCGGCCGAGGTCGCCGTGGCTTGCGCCTTGCTTGCCGCCACGGAGCCCGTGCTGGGCCTCGAACCGCTCACCCTGAAGATCGGAATCATGGACGAAGAGCGCCGCACTTCTGCCAACCTGAAGGCGTGTATCTGGGAGGCACGGGACCGCGTCGCATTTATCAATACAGGTTTCCTGGACCGCACCGGCGACGAGATCCACACCTCAATGCTTGCCGGCCCCATGGTCCGCAAAGCCGACATGCGTCACTCCAGCTGGATCGCGGCCTACGAGGACGCCAACGTCGACATCGGACTGGAGTGCGGATTCAGCGGTCGGGCCCAGATCGGGAAGGGTATGTGGGCGGCTCCGGACAATTTGGCGGACATGCTCGCCCAGAAGGGCGCTCACCCGCTTGCTGGCGCCGACTGCGCCTGGGTCCCCTCGCCGACCGCCGCGACCCTGCACGCCATCCACTATCACCAGGTCGACGTCGACGCCCGGCAGGCCGAACTCGCCGGCAAGCGCCGCTCGACCCTGCGGCAGCTGCTCACCATCCCCGTCGGTGACCCCGCCGGCTGGGACGCCGATGCCCGGCGCAACGAGCTGGACAACAACATCCAGAGCACGCTGGGATACGTCGTTCGCTGGGTGAACGACGGCGTCGGGTGCTCCAAGGTCCCCGACATCCACGGCACGGCACTGATGGAGGACCGCGCCACCTGCCGCATCAGCTCACAGCACGTCTCCAACTGGCTCCTGCACGGCATCGTAACCAAGGACGAGGTGGAAGAGTCACTGCGGCGCATGTCCGCGGTCGTCGACGAGCAGAACGCCTCCGACCCCAGCTACACGCCTATGTCCCCGGCGTTCGATACCGAGGCGTTCCTCGCAGCCCGCGAGCTGGTTCTCGACGGCGCCGCTCAACCATCCGGCTACACCGAGCCTGTCCTGCACCGGCGCCGTGCAGCGAACAAACAAAAGCACACCCACGATCTGGCGAGGAACATCTCATGAGCATGAAATTGGCATCCGCACAGTCCATCATTGCCGACGCCCTCGCGGCGGGCCAGCAGCAAGGCTTCAAACCGCTGACCGTCGTCGTGCTCGACGCGGGCGGCCACGTCATGGCCGCCGCACGCCAGGACGGCGCCTCGAATAATCGCTTTGAGATCGCACAAGGCAAGGCGTACGGGGCGTTGGCCCTCGGGATGGGCTCACGTGCCATCATGGAACGCGCCGAGCAGCAGGCCTACTTCATCGCAGCAGCGGCCGCCGCCCTTGGTGGCCGACTCATCCCGGTGCCCGGTGGCGTTCTGGTACGCGACAAAGACGGCACGATCATGGGTGCCGTTGGCATCAGCGGCGACAGCTCCGACAACGACGAGACCGCGGCCGCGACGGCGATCAAGGCCGCCGGCCTAACGGCTCAGGTGGACTAACGCTCCTGGTAGTTCCAAAGCCCGGGGTGGCTGGCCGGTGGCACCAGCACATTCCCCGCACCCCGGGCTTTTATCGTCTGGCCCGCGCCCGGGCTGGGAGCTGGACAGGATGTCCCGGTCGTCAGGTACAGCGTCCGATCACCGTGTTATGGGCATGACCGGGCTCGGCGTCCAGCGTCGCAGGTCCAGTTCCTGTTCCGTGACGGCCCTCACAGTTTGCCGAATACTGCGCTACGCTTTAGCGGTCTGACCATAGTGGTCGGACCAACACTCGATCGTCGTCCCCTCAACGTGGAGGAACTCCGTGGACAACTTAGCCGTACTGGCTCTTCTCGCATTAGCGCCCATTCTTGTGGTTGGCGTCCTCCTTGCCGGCTTCCGATGGCCGGCAAGGTACGCCATGCCCGTCGGCTACGTCATTGCGGTGGTGGTGGCGCTCTTGGTGTGGCAGATGGATTTCACCGCGGTGATCGCTGCCTCGATTGAGGGCCTCATCACCGCCGGCACCCTGCTCTACATTGTGTTCGGCGCACTACTGTTGCTCTCGACCCTCACCGTGAGCGGTGCCATGTCCTCGATCCGGGCAGGGTTCAGCAACATCTCGCCCGACCGCCGCGTTCAGGCCATTATCATCGGTTGGCTCTTCGGCAGCTTCATCGAAGGCGCCTCCGGCTTCGGCACTCCCGCGGCCGTGGTCGCGCCGCTGTTGCTGGCCCTGGGCTTCCCGGCCATGGCCGCCGTGATGGTCGGGCTGATCATCCAGAGCACGCCGGTGAGCTTCGGCGCCGTGGGAACCCCCATCCTCGTCGGTGTGGGGCAGGGGCTCGGCGGAGACCCCGCTGTTGCCGAACGCATCAGCGTGCTGGGCATGACGATGCCGGAGTTTGTGTCCTCCATCGGTTTCCAGGTCGCGTCGATCCACGCCATCGTGGGCCTGCTCATCCCGTTGATCATGGTCTGCATGCTGACGGGGTTCTTCGGTCCGGAGAAGCGCTTCCGCGACGGGCTGGCCGTGTGGCCGTTTGCGATCTACGCCTCCGTCGCCTTCACCATTCCCTCCGTCCTCACCGCACGGTTCCTCGGCCCGGAATTCCCGTCGCTGTTCGGCGGCCTGATCGGCCTGACGCTCGTCATGTTCACGTCCAGCCGCGGATTCCTGATGCCAAAGAACACCTTCGACTTCGGCCCGCGATCCAGCTGGCCCAAGCGGTGGATGGGTACCCTTGAGCCGGCCAAAGCCGTCGACATGTCCGCCCCCATGAGCCTGCCCCGGGCCTGGGCTCCCTACGTTCTGATGGGACTGCTGCTCGTAGCGACCCGCGTAATCCCCGAGCTCAAGGCCTTCCTGACCGGACTCGCCATCCCGTTCAAGGACATTCTCGGGACCGGCATCAGCACCAGCGTGCAGCCGTTCTACCTCCCGGGCTTCGTGCTCATCCTCGCCTCGGTGTTCGCATTCTTCCTGCACCGAATGAAGGGCGAGCAGATGCTCCAGGCGGTCAAGGTCTCGTCCGGGCAGCTTGTCGGCACCGCCGTGGCGCTCCTCTTCGCGGTACCCCTGGTCCGCGTCCTCATCCAGTCCGGTCCGGAATTGAACGCCTCCGGACTCTCCAGCATGCCCGTGACGCTCGCCGAAGGTGCAGCCGCGATTTCCGGCGGATCCTGGCCGCTCATCGCGCCGTGGGTCGGTGCCCTCGGGGCGTTTGTGGCCGGCTCCAATACCGTATCGAACCTGACCTTCGCACAGTTCCAGTTCTCCACCGGCGCCCAAATCGGGGTTCCCCCGGAGGCGGTAGTGGCGGGACAGGCTGTGGGCGGCGCCGGCGGCAACCCCATCGCCATCCACAACATCGTCGCCGCATCTGCCACCGTGGGCCTGCTGGGCAGGGAAGGTGACCTGCTGCGCAAAACCATCCTTGTCACCATGTATTACAGCCTTGCGGGCGGAATCATCACGTTCCTCTTCATCCATGGGTTGGGACTCAATGCCGGCACCATCATGCTGGTCCTGCTGATCGCCGGGCTTGCACTGCTGGTCCGATGGATGCTCAAGCAGAAGCCAAGCATCACGCCCCACCCGGTGGAAGACACCGCAAACAGGACCTAACCACGGGGGACGCGGCCGGGTGCCGGGGCATGCGGAGATGAAATGATGACCGCCGCCTTGGCCTCCGGCCCCACCCGCGACGGGGAGCGCACAAGGAGGCATTTCCCGCTCGTCTGCGGGAGCCCTCGGCGTGCTGCGCAGCTCCGTAGGTCAGCAGGCCCTAGCTCCTCATCGGACTGGTTGCGGTGACGTTTTCGAGGAGGCGCAGCTTGCCCCCGCAGGCGCCACCGTGGTCAAGGCGTTCAACACGACCTTCGCCGGCACCCTGGTGGCCGGCGAGTCAGGCGGACAGCCTCTGGACGTCTTCATCGCCGGAGACTATGCGGAAGCCAAAGCCGCCGTCAGCAGCTTCGTCAGCGCCGGCGGCATGCGACCCCTGGTCGTCGGTCCCCTCAAGCGCGCCCGCGAACTGGAAGGCTTCCAGTTCGTCCTCATGACCATGCAGGCCACCCCGGAGTTCGCCGATTTCAACTGGGACACCGGCCGTCAGGTCACCAAGTAACAGCCGGCTGTTAACAGCCAACAGCTATCCAGCCCAAGAGGACGACGGCGGGAAACGTCCCGCCGTCGTCCTCTTTCGTATGCCGCGCGGCGGGCCCCTCACTCCGGACCGGAGTGGCTTCCCCGCCACACTTGGCTACTGACATACGGAGCGGGCTCCGGCTAAAATCAGGGTCCACGGTCTATCGACCCGACGCCCCGGCGGTTCGGCCAGACCGATAGATCGCCGGGCTGAGCAGAGAGGCCAGCCATGGACTTCGCCCCGGCCACTGAGCACCCGTTGGATCCATTTCCCCATTACGAGAGAATGCGGGAAGCCGCACCCGTCTTTCACGACGCGCAATCGGGAAGTTGGCATGTCTTCCGGTACGACGACGTGCAGCGGGTACTGTCCGAACACACCAGGTTTTCCTCCCGGATGGGCGGCGACGATCCCTCCGAAACCGGTCACCTGTTCGCGTCGAGCCTGATCACCGCTGCCCCCCCTCGGCACCGGCAACTGCGCTCCCTGGTGACCCAGGCGTTCACGCCGAAGGCGGTAGACGCGCTTGCTCCCCGCATCTCGCAGCTCACCGACGAGCTTCTGGAAGGCATCGCCCCCCGCGGAACAGCGGACCTGATCCAGGAGCTGGCGTACCCGCTGCCGGTCATCGTGATCTCGGAACTCATGGGCATACCCGCCGCTGACCGCGACCGCTTCAAGAAGTGGTCCGACGTCATCGTGAGCCAAACCCGGACAGGTGCGGCGAACGAGGACCACCAGGCCACCAATGCTGAGGTGACCGGGTACTTCCTGGACCTGATCGAACAGCGACGGAGCCGGCCCGGCAATGACTTGATCAGCAACCTGCTCGCCGCCGAGATTGACGGGCAGAAGCTGAACGTGGCCGAACTGCTGGGCTTCTGCGCCCTGCTGCTCGTCGCCGGCAATGAAACAACCACCAATCTGATCGGCAACGCGGTTCTTTGCTTCACCGAAGTGCCCGGCACCATCGACCGGATCGTGAAGGAGCCATCACTGCTCCCCCAGGCCATCGAAGAAGTGCTCCGCTTTCGGTCCCCCGTCCAGTCCATGTACCGGGTGGCGGTTGCCGACACCACCCTGGGCGGCGAAGAGATTCCGGCAGGTGCCCCGGTGGTGGCCTGGATCGGCTCTGCGAACCGCGACGAGAGGCAGTTCGAACGTCCCGCCCAATTCGACATCGACCGCGGCCAGATCCGGCATCTGGCGTTTGGCCACGGCATTCACTTCTGCCTCGGTGCACCGCTTGCGAGACTGGAAGCAAGGATCGCACTGGAGGCGACCCTGACCCGACTGCCCGGACTGGCCCTCACCCCGGGATCTCTCCTCGAGCGGATGGACAGCACCATCGTCTACGGCGTGAAGACGCTCCCGGTCAGCTGGAACGCAGCCTGACCCCGGAAGCGTCTGCGCAGCTGGTCTGGCTGGGACATCCGATCATTGCTAGCGTGGCGGAATGAACCCGTCGAAGACGCCGGCCGAGATCCTCACCATTGCCGGCAATGAGGTTCGCATCTCGAGTCCGGACAAGGTGGTCTTCCCCGAGCCCGGGCTGACGAAGCTCGACTTGGTGCGCTACTACCTCGCCGTCGCAGATGGTGCGCTGCGGGGCGCCGGCGGACGGCCCATGGTGCTCAAGCGCTTCCCGAAGGGGATCGGCGCTGAGCCGTTCTTTCAGAAGCGCGTGCCGGAAAACCACCCCGACTTCATCGACACGGCAACGCTGCATTACGCGTCGGGGACATCAGCCGAAGAGGCCGTCATCCGGGATGCTGCGGGCTTGGCGTGGGTCGTGAATCTTGGATGCCTGGACCTCAACCCGCACTCCGTGCGCGCCGAGGACCTTGAGCACCCCGACGAGCTCCGGGTCGACCTCGACCCGATGCCGGGGGTCGGCTGGTCGCAGATCGTCGACGTCGCCTATGTGGCGCGGGAGGTGCTCGACGACATGGGGCTGGTGGGATGGCCGAAGACCAGCGGTTCGCGGGGACTCCACATCCTGGTGCGCATTGCGCCGCAGTGGTCCTACCGCGACGTCCGGCTCGCCGCCGAAACCCTAGCCCGCGAGGTCGAGAACCGGGCTCCGGGCCTCGCCACCGCGCGTTGGTGGAAGGAGGAGCGCGGCGAAAGTGTGTTCGTCGACTTCAACCAGAACGCCAAGGACCGCACCGTGGCGTCGGCGTACTCCGTCCGGCCGCTGCCCGACGCCCGGGTCTCGACTCCGCTCACCTGGGACGAGGTCACCTCCACCCGGCCGGCACAATTCACGGTGCCCACGGTGCTCGAGCGCTTCGCCGTGCTGGGCGACCCCCACGCCGGCATCGACGACGCGGCCGGGTCACTGGACAGACTCCTCACCCTGGCCGCCGAGCTCGGCCCCGCCGAAAAGCCGCCTCGCGGCGGCGACGGCTCGGGCCGGCGGCAGTCCGTGATGCCGCTTGTCGAGGTGGCACGTACCAAGTCCAGGCCCGAGGCGCTTGCGGCGCTCGATGAATGGAAGGCCCGGCATGCGGACCTCGTCCCGGCCCTGCATCCCGCCGACGTACTCGTCGACGGGATGCGGGGATCGAGTTCGCTCTGGTACCGGGTGCGGGTGAACCTGCAGCACGTCCCCGAGAAGGAGCGTCCGCCACAGGAGGAGCTCATCGCCGACTACGACCCGTGGGCGGGCAAAGAGTGGCCGGGGCGGCCTGGGTCCTGACGGGGCGAAAGGGACGAGCCAGACAACTCGGCGACGCGCACCTTTTTCGGCGGAACAGTCCTGGGCCTACCGATTCCCAGGTGGGACGGTCCAAGGCGGTGGACTCCTGTCCACCAAAGGCAACGTGAGGACCGGCAGCCCCCGGGGCCACTTGGTTTGGGGGTGGTGTTGCTGCCACGAATCGATCAATACGATGTCGCCATGAAGCAACGGATCAACGACGTCCTGATTCATTACGTCGAGCACGGTTGCGGCGTGCCGGTTATTGCACTTCACGGCGCCGGTGCTGATCACCGCGAAATGGAGGCGGCGATCGAGGCCGTCGTCCCCGGCTGGGAATACCGGCGGCGCATATCTTGCGCGCGACGTGGCCGCACAGCGGCCGGAAATCGTGCGCGCTCTGGCCTTGCTATGCCCCGTCGGTGAGCGCTCACAAAATGAGCCCGACCATCAGGTGATCCGTCAGGACGCTACCGCGTACGGCGAACTCGAGCCTGGGCAACGGCAGGGTTTCGATGAATACTTCGTCGTGCGCACACCGGCCACCGCCCGCCGCTACCGCAACCATATGGCGCCGGGCACGAGGCTCGTCGACGCAACTGGCCCGAGCCGGATCTTCGCCGAATGGACGGTCGACGTCGGATCGGGCACCTTCCCGGCGCAGACCCTGATCGCGGCCGGACGACGCGATTCGATCGCCGGTCACACCGACGCAATGGACTTACTCGAGCGCTATCCGCACGCCACCCTGGCAGTAGTAGACGGCGCGGGCCATGCACTCATGCACGAGCGGCCCGACCTCCTCGCCGCGTTGCTCAGTGATTGGCTTGACCGGGCTCGCGCAGACGACAAGTGACCGCCTCCCCCAGCAGGTTCAAGGAACGCTCAGCTCTTCGGCCTGAATCTCGCTAATTCATCCTTACACCGCCGGGTGTCCCGGTAGCTCGCGACGAGCGCGCCCCTCGGAGGGAGGGGGCGCGCTCGGATGCTGCGGGTTTAGGGTTAGACGGCCGTGTAACCGCCATCGATCGGAATGGTTGCGCCGGTGATGAACTTCGCCTTGTCGCTCGCGAGGAAAGTGATGAGATCGGCGACTTCCTGTGCCTCGCCGACGCGGCCGGCCGGGTGAAGGTTTGCATACTGCTCGAGGGTCGGCTCGTCGATGAGCGGGGTACGGATGACGCCCGGGGCCACCGCGTTCACACGAATGCCCTCCTTCGCGTACATCGTCCCGGCGGCGCGGGTCATGTTCACGACACCGCCCTTCGAGGCCGAGTAAGCGATGTTGTTCGAGACGGCCACAAGGCCGAACATCGAAGCGAGGTTGACAACGACGCCGCCCACGCCTTGTTTGAGGAGCTGCGCGATGGCGTACTTGTTGGTGTAGAACACGCCGGAGTAGTCGATGCCGTTGGTGCGCTCCCAGTTCTCGACGGTCGAGGTGACGACGTCGCCCTCGCCGCCGACACCCGCCGAGGCGACGGCAATGTCCAGGCTGCCGAATTCCTCGACCGTCTTCGCGACGGCGGCCTCAACGCTCTCGGCCTTCGAGACGTCGCCCTGGACGAACTTCGCGCCGATCTCGTCGGCGACTTCCTGCGACTTGGGGTTGAAGTCGAAGATCATAACCTTGGCACCTTCGGCGATGAAGGTCTTTGCGGTGGCGAGACCGAGCCCCGATCCGCCGCCGGTAATGAATGCGACTTTGTTCTCGAGCTGCATGAGTCAGTCCAATCTGTAAACGACTTCGCGGTCACCGTCGTGCCGAGGTCCCGCGGTACGTATCTATATGCTTATGCATCTATTTTGGCACTAATGCTTGAGACCCGGCACACTCTCACGTGGTCTAGAGTGAGGACCAGCGGCCGCTACGGCCGAATTTGGGGGATGAACCATGATCGAAGCGCTCGTGCACATTGACAGGTTCAGGATGGATTTCGGGTCCATCGCAGATATCAAAAGTGTCCCGCTGGAATCCGTCCCGACCTGCAGGGCCCGATAGGTGTCGATAGCCGAAGCTCAATGTGATGTGCGCCGGGTATATGCGGGTGGGTTCTACGGTCAGTTGGTATCCGGGGCCGTGTGGCTGATGGCCGCCGGGGCGGCCACATGGTTCTCTCCACCGGCCGGTGTCGGCATACTTTTCTTCGGTGGAATGCTGATCTTTCCGCTGACGACGCTCGTCATTCGGCTTTCCGGACGGCCTTCGTCGTTGCCGGCGGGGCACCCGATGGCGGGATTGGCGATGCAGATCGCGTTCACGGTACCGATCGGCTTTGTGGTGGTCGTGACGATGCTCGGCGGGCACAGTGAGCTGTTCTTTCCGGCGAGCATGGTCATTGTCGGGGCGCACTACCTCCCCTTCGTCTTTCTCTATGGCATGCGTCTGTTCGCTGTCCTGTCCGCGGCGATGGTCGTAGCAGGCGTTCTGCTCCTGTACGGGCTGCCCGTCCCGTCCGCCGTCGGCGGCTGGTTCACTGGCGCCCTTCTCGTGGCCTTCGCCTTCCTGCTTCGCGCGTCCGCCCGCTCCCTGGAGAACACAGCGCTAAGCCGGGGGCACTGACGTGGCGAACGGGGCCCCTGCCCGGGTGCCAGCCGACGGCCGCCACCGGACTCCACTGGCACCGCCCGCGGAGGACGTGTGAGGAAGCTGCTGCGGATTCTCGGTGTCGTTGGGCTCACTGCCGTGGTGCTGATGGCGGTCTCGAGCGTGAGCAACCTGGTCCTGGGTGCGTACGAGACGGCGAATATCCATCCGTATGGCCAGAGGGTCAGCATCGACGGCGGCCAGGTCAACGTGTCCGTGACAGGGGACGGCGAAAAGACCGTGGTGCTGCTCGGCGGCTACGGCACCGCATCCCCCGTGTTGGACTTCGCACCCCTGATCGATGAGCTCGACGGCGCCTATACCGT
The DNA here is from genome assembly GCA_034376805.1 of Arthrobacter sp. Taxonomy (GTDB): domain Bacteria; phylum Actinomycetota; class Actinomycetes; order Actinomycetales; family Micrococcaceae; genus Arthrobacter. Next base: position 17,248 of record JAXMJF010000032.1, on the reverse strand, counting down.
GGTCGTGGTCGAACGGTTCGGATATGGCTACAGCGACCTGGATGTCACGCAGCGAACCGTCGCGAACATTTCCACCGAGCTGCACGACACGCTCTCGACGCTGGGAGTGAAAGATTCCTACGTCCTGATGGCCCACTCCCTGGCGGGAATCTACAGCATGGACTATGTGAACCGCTTCCCCGGGGAGGTCTCTGCCCTCGTCACCATTGACGGGACCGTTCCCGAGGACTTCGCCGTTGCGCCGAAGACCGACGGGTGGGCACGGCTCCTTTCGACGACCGGCTGGGTGCGGTGGCTGACCGCACTCGACCCGGCAATCGCCGCACCCTCAGCCCCGGACGGGGTCTACTCCGAGCGGGACATCGAGCAGATCCGTGTGATGACGATCCGGAACTATGCCAACCCGGCGGTAATCGATGAGAACAACAGGTCCGCAGAGCACTTCGCCGCGGTCGCGCGAATGAGCTACCCCTCAGGGCTTCCCGTACTGGCGTTCGTGTCGCAACAGCTCATCGACGCCAACACTCAGTGGCGCCCCGCCCACGAGCAGCAGCTGGAATCCCTGGATCGTTCGGAACTCGCGGTGCTCGACGGCGGCCACTACCTGCACTGGACACACTCCCGGGAAATGGCTGAAAAGCTCAGACGGTTCCTCGGTTGACCATCACGACGTCGCCGCCGAGTTTTCGCGGCAATATTGTCCACGCGGTGAAACGGGCGGCCGCGTCGCGGTGCGCCTGGTTCTTCACCGCTGTGTGGCTCGCCTCCGTGCTTGTGCTCGCCGTGGGAGGGTACGGCATCCCGGTGGCGGGCATTGTGGTCGGCGTTGTCCTGCTTCTGCTCTGCCTGTTAGTTGTGGGAGTCACCGAGCCGGCACCGGCCGTGATCGCCGTTGCCGGCCCCGCACGCCGCCGCGTGTGGGTACAGCTCGGGCTCGTCGCGGTCGTCATCGCCCTCACCGGGTGGAACAACCTTGCCTTCCACAAAGTCATCGGCGGCAACGCGGAGATCCCGTTGTGGACGCCGCTGGTCGGATGGCTCCAACGCCTGGGCGAACAATGGTTTGGTGCGGGCCTCGGCCTTTTCCTGGTCAATCCGGTCACGTACGTGGCCATTCCGCTCGTCGTGCTGCTGCTGGCCGGTGCGCGCCCGCAGACGCTGGGCTTCGCCAGGGGCCACCGGGTGGGGCGGGCTCTGCTGATCTGCTGCGCGATACCGCTCGTCTGGTTCACGTACACCCTGATTAGCGGGCAACAGACCATCGTCCGGCTGCTGGGTAGCCTCGCATCCGACTTAATGCAGAACGGCTTCCTCGAGGAGTTCCTGTTCCGGGGGATCCTTCAAACGCGGCTGCGGCTGCTCGCCGGGCCGGGTTGGGCGCTGGTTCTTCAGGCGCTCGTATTCGGCGTGTGGCACCTCGGGTCCGGCTTTGCCAGCACCGGTCATGCAGGGCTCTTACCTGCCATCGCCGTCACTATCGTCCAGCAATCACTCTCCGGACTCGCGTTCGGAATTCTGTTCGAGCGGACACGCAACCTGTTCGTCCCCTCCGTCGTGCACATCGGCCTGAACAGCATGTGATGAGGCTCCGCAGCGGCCGCGCACAGACGACTAGCCTGAGATCGAATGGACTTCCAAGGAGACAGCTATGAGCCAACAGTCGAAGTTGCGGGATACCGTCGAATTGCCGTCCGCCTACCGCCAGCACATGACGGTCGACCTAAAGAAAGACAGAAAGTTCGCCGTCGCAGTCCAGGGGATCTTCGTGCTGGTGGTTCTCCTTGCCGCAGTTGCCGCGCTGCTTCTCGATCTGCCCCCGGCCACATCCTGGGGTCCCGCCGTCACCATCCCCGTAACGCTGGCCGCTTGCCTTGTCTATATGGCGGTCCACGAAGCGACGCATGGGGTAGCCCTACATCTGTTGACCAAGGTGAAGCCTTCGTACGCGGTGCGGTTCCCCTTCCTGACAACCGGAAACCATGCCTATCTCACTCGCCGGAGCGGGATAATCGTAGCGCTGGCCCCAACAGTCATCTGGGGAATAGTGCTGGTCGTAGCCCTGCTCACACTCCCGCCGGACTATCTGCTGAGCGCATACATCCTCCTGACACTGAACTTCGCCGGATCGGCCGGGGACTTCGTCGAGGTCTACGTCGTGTCACGGCAGCAGCAGGACGCGCTCGTCAAGGACGACGGAAATCAGATCCACGTGTTCGTGCCGGGAAAATCCCGTTTGGCGAATTAGAGCCCACCACACTAGGCCGTCCGGGACCGCCCCGACGTTCACGGTGGGATCCCAGCAGAAGATGGCACCATGGGGGTATGACTCCTGCTCACGGTCTTTCCGGCTTCTTCCAGCGTCCCCACCCCATCAAACCCATGGCCGGTCAGGAATCGGTGTGGGACTACCCGCGGCCGCCAAGGGTCGAACCGCGATCCGAACGGGTCATCGTGCGGCTTGGCGGGCAGGCGATTGCCGACACCACCGGTGCAGTGCGCGTCCTGGAGACGAGTCATCCGCCTGTCTATTACCTGCCATTGGACGCATTCCCTGCCGGTGTACTGGTCCCGGTCGAGGGCACCAGCTTCTGCGAGTACAAGGGAGAAGCCCACTACTTCGACGTCGTTGCCGGCGGAGTCGTCGCTCCCCGTGCCGGGTGGACATACCCGGCACCCGCCCGGGGGTTCGAGGCGCTCAGCACCCGGGTGGCCCTCTACCCGGGTCAGATGGACTCCTGCGAAGTCAACGGGGAGCAGGTGACCTTCCAGGAAGGCAGCTTCTACGGCGGATGGATCACCACGCAGATTGTTGGTCCGTTCAAGGGCGGCCCGGGCACCTCCGGGTGGTGAGCACACTGTGGCAGTTGCTGGCGCAATGACCCCGGAAGTGTTGGTAGCACGGCGGACGAACGAGAGCTGACGGCCACCCCGTTGTCGGGTGGCCGCCAGTTTCAGTGCGCTGTTGGTGTTAGTGCTCCGCTTCTGCGGCGGCCTTCTTGGCGTCTTTCTCAGCATCCTTCTCGGCGCGCAGAGCATCCGCCTCGTGCTGTTCCTCGGCTTTTTCCTGGTGGATGACCTCTGCGAAGAGCTTCTCCATCTCCTTGGCCACGCCGGCGGCTGAGGCCGGGTTCTGGCCGGTCACCAGCCGGTCGTCAACCACGACCTTCTCCTCAAAAACGTCTGCGGAGACGTGGGTGGCGCCCTGTTCCTCAAGTCGGTCTGCCAAAAAGAACGGGATGACCTTGTCCTTCCCTGCGGCAACCTCCTCGTCGTTGGTGAAGGCGGCCACTTTCCGGCCCTCGACGAGGCGAAGCCCGTTCGCCAATTCCACGTTCAGCAGGCCGGCCGGTCCGTGGCAGACAGCGCCCACCAGGCCGCCGGCGTTGTAGACGCTGGCCACCAGATTCTGCAGGCCTTCGCTGTCCGGGAAGTCCCACATGGTGCCGTGGCCGCCCACGAGGTAGACGGCGTCGTACTGCTCGGGATCAACGACGTCGACGCGGGCAGTGTTGAAGAGACCGGCGCGCGTGGTCTCGTCCTCCGTGAAGGCGACCTGGATGGGATCTTCCGAGTCCACCTCGTCGCGCGGGGGCTGGCCGCCCTGGATGGACGCAAAGTCGACGAAATGCCCGGAATCCTTGAAGACCTTCCAGGGATGTGCAGCTTCGGCCACGTTGTAGCCGGTCTTTTCTCCGGTATCGCCGATCTCGGAAACGCTGGTCAGTACCATGAGGATTTTCTTCATGAAGTGTTCCTTTCGTTTACCTTCCACCCTACGCCCAGCCCCAATTCAGGTCCGCCCATGGACGCTGAGGCCGATAGGCGTTCTGCTGGTTCTCGGCCGTCAGCTTGCTGGTTACACCAAGGCCCGGTCTTTGAAGGCCTCCAGCACAGCGCGGGCGTCCGCGCTGACGGTGCGTTCCAGCACAGGCCCGGCCCCCGGCCCCGGCGTCACGAAACCCGGCTGCTGAGCCGTGCATCCCACTAAAAACCCGCTCAAAACCACAGCAGCAGCGACCGCGCTTACTGTCTTTGCGCGATTGTTCATCGTGCTTGGCACCCCCATGCCCAGAACCATAGTGCCTCAGCCACTATCAAGAAAGGTTCGCGGGCGGGACGGAGCAGGCGGACTAGCGGCCCTGGCCCATCGGCATCAAACTTAAGGTGATGTGAAGTGGCGGCCCTGATTTGGGTCCGTTCTTCAACAACCTCAACAGCGGCGACATCGAGCTGCCCTGGAGAACAACAACGACGGCACGAAGTGGACAGAGCCATGCACCGTGAGCGAGGTGTGGCGCAGAATACGTCAACTCCCCGATCGGTGCACGCCCGGGACCTCTAACCGTTCCGCACAGCAATTCCACAGGCGATCCCTAAGGCGGACACAGTCGACGAGCCCACTGTTGTTCGCACTGAGGAAGCCGCGAACACGACGTCGGCGTGACCAGTCGATCCGCCGGCCCAAGCCCCGAACAGTGAGGTGCCACCGATGTCACCAAAACGCGAACCACGCTTCTGGAACCGTGGAAACGCCCCCCTAATCATCCTGGGCGTCGGCCTCGTCCTAGTAATGATCGCGGCAGTGATACTCATATGGGTTATCAATGGTGCCCCGGACATCTCTCGCCTCCCAGGTTCCTAGGCGAACGGGTCTGGCCCGGCTGATCGTGCTGCGGTGGACGAGAATGCGCATCGGCGCGTTGACGCCCGGGCGCCGTCGAACAGGTGAGCGCGTCAGGTCATACTGAGCAACAGCGCGCGGACCAGCGCTTCCAAGACCGACGGCGGTGCCCTTGCAACAAGTCCGTGGCCCATGATCCGCCGGTCAAAGCTCCGGTGCGTGCTCCTCGGGCAGCGCGCCTTCATCCTCGGGGTGACGCTTGAGGTTGAGCAACGCAAGCGCCAGGCCGCCCCACACTGTGAGGATGGCAACTATCATCATGGTTATTGCGATGGGTGTCATCGTGCTGTCTCCTCTTCTTCCTCGTCCACCATCGATTGATACTCCGGGTCATGGTGGGCCTTGGATTTGCGACTCCAGGGAATGAACGTCAATGCCAGCGCCAGGACCACGAGCCCGCCGGCCATGCCCCAGCCGAACAGGCCCACAAACCACTCGGGATAGCCCTCATACGTGGTGGAGATCTTGCTGATGAATTCGTTGGACACCAGGTAGATCAGCGCAAGGGGCACCACACCGGCCACCAGCACCATCCACCCCCGGCGCATCTTGACCGTCGAAGTGCGGTTGAGGTGGGCTGACAGCATCGGGAGCTTGCGCAGGAACCATGCCAGCACCACCACGGCCACCAGCGCCCCGAGCGTGATGCCGAAGCTGTTGACGAAAGCATCGGAGGTGTCCAGGAGGTATAGGCCCGTTGCCGTCGGGAAGAGCGACAGCGATACGGCCGCGACCAGCCCGCTGACCACTACTGAAGCCTTGACCCGCCCCCAGGCCAGCTTGTCCTGCACCGCCGCCACGATGACCTCCAGGACCGAGATCAGCGATGTAACCCCCGCGAAAACCAGGGATCCAAAGAACAGCACCCCCATAAGCGCCCCGAGCGGCGCCTGGGAAACAATGGTGGGGAACGCTACGAACGCCAGCCCGATGCCTTGGGTGACAACATCGTTGACACCGGTTCCGGCGGCCTGGGCCATGAACCCCAGTGCGGCGAACACGCCGATGCCGGCCAGGATCTCGAATCCCGAATTGGAAAAGGCGACCACCATGCCCGAACCGGTCAGGTCGGTCCTGCGCTTCAGGTAGGAGGAGTAGGTGACCATGATGCCGTAGCCGACCGAGAGCGAGAAGAAGATATGCCCGTAGGCCGCAGCCCACACTGACGGATCTGCCAAAGCGGCCCAGTCGGGGGTGAAGAAGGCGTTGAGGCCTTCTGCTGCACCTGGCAGGAACAGCGATTGGACCACTAGCAGCAGGAACATCACCATCAGCAACGGGAGCAGGATTGAGTTGGCGCGTGAGATGCCCTTGCGGATTCCGGCCACCATGATGACGATGACAACGGCCCAGATCAGCAGCAGCGGGAAGAAGACGGATGGCACGTAATTGAAGCCGACTCCCGGCGCCTCGGAGACGTTGAGGAAAGTCCCGAAGAAGTAGCCCTCGGCGTCGTCGCCCCATGCCTCGGTGAAGGAAAAGATGGTGTACATCAGGGACCACGCGATAATCACCGCATAGTAGGCTGCGATGACGAAGCAGACCAGCACCTGCCACCACCCCAGCGGCTCGGCCGCCCGGTGGAGCCGACGGTAGGCAAGCGGGGCGGATCCGCGGAATTTGTGCCCCACGGCATAGTCCAGGAACAGCAGTGGGATGCCTGCCGTCAGTAACGCGACGAGGTACGGGATCAGGAAGGCGCCGCCGCCGTTGTCATAGGCGATGTAGGGAAAGCGCCAGATGTTGCCCAGCCCCACGGCTGAACCGATGGCCGACAGGATAAACAGCCTGCGCGTGGAAAATGTCTCGCGCTGCACTGGTGCGGGGCGGGAAGAGGACGGGCTGCTCATCCCGACACGCCCTGCACAACCGCTGTTGGGTTAACGCTGCGGCGCTGGACGCCGCGCTTTTCTGGCCGGTCCATGTGGGCTCGCTCTCGGATGAAGGTGGAAGTCCGATTCACTGGCTATGCCGCGACTTTACTTTTACCTTTCGTTTCATGGAAGACCCGGTCTTTCCGTCCGGCCTTTCCAGTCGCACCCACTCGCGTTTCCGGGGCTGAGATCAGTGCGCGCCGCGGGTCAACCGAAATAGCGTTTCAATCCTTCTTCACAGCGGACACGTCGATGCATACGATTCCCTTGTTGCCGTCCTGGTCGGCGATCACGGTGAGCGAGGGCGCGTTGCTGTCATCGACGACGGTCCCGCCCGCGGCGAGGGCGGCGGCGATCCGTTGCTCGGCCACCTCGGGCGCCACATAGACCTCGATGTGGAACCGCTGACGCGAGGTGTCGTGCTCGTCGGCGTCCCCGAACCACAGGTTCGGTACCCGTCCCGTGGCGTCCCGGATTTCGTCGCTGGGGTCCCGCGGCCCTGGGCCTCGGCGCTCCCGGTCAGCAGGGCGGCCCACACTGGGGCGATGGTCGCGGAGCGCCTCGTGTCGAGGCCGAGCTCGATGCCGCTGACCGAGGCCGGGTCGGCGTCGACCTTGTAGTCGGCGGCGATCTCGGTGATCCGTCGCGCTAGGTCAACGTCCTGCCGGGTCACCCATTCAACGACGTGTTCGGTGCCCTCGCCGTCGCGGTAGATGGCGTCGTCTGTGACCAGCTTGAGGTCGACGTACCCATTGCCGATCGACACGCGCGGGTGGTGTCCGAGCGCGTCGCCGGCCTCGCCCACCGCGGCGACGAAGCGCGCGCCGGAGCCGAAGTCGTCGACCAGATAGCGGGCATGCAGTCCCTGGGCCAGTTTGCGCCAGTCGGTCAGGTTGGCCTCGGCGATCTGTTCGCCCTTCAGCATGTCCATAGACGGGGATCCTACCAAGGCAAGTTCCACGCCGTCAGCGGCCACCAACAATTCTTCGACGCGCGCGATTTAGACTGCACCCATGTCCCAAACTGAACGAACCATCACAGACCCGGTCTTCGAAGCTGCATACGAGGCCGCACAAAAAAGCCTTCGAGAGGGCGGCATCCCGATCGGGGCTGCCTTGGCCCGCGGCGGCGTCGTCATTGCCAGCGGCCACAACCAGCGTGTCCAGCATGGCGATCCCATCGCCCACGGCGAGATGTCTGCGCTGCGGGCTGCCGGACGCCAGAAGAGCTACCGGGACACAACCCTGTACACCACCCTGGCGCCGTGTGCGATGTGTACCGGGACCATCATCCAATTCAAGATTCCGCGCGTGGTGGTGGGCGAGGCCGAGACGTTCCCCGGCGAATTCGAACTTCTCCGCTCACGCGGCGTCGAAGTGGTGGTGTTGAATGATGCCCGATGCGTCGAGATGATGCGCACCTTCCAGAACGAACACCCTGAACTGTGGGCGGAGGACATCGCCGAGTAGTCCACGCACAGTCGGTCGCGTCGATCGTACGCGTCACCTACCGGTCCCAACACCGGACTGCTCGGGCCGGCTCAGCGCCGCGGCTGTACGGCGTGATGCCCCCGCGAGGCTCCCGAGGCGTTATCGGCTAGCTCGCTGACACATCGATCAGCACCTTGCCGATGATGCTCTCTTCCACCGCCGCGTGGGCCGCAGACGTGTTAGCCAGGTCAAAGCGATGCAGCGGCAGACCTGCGGCTTCCCCGACCGGAATGGCACCGTCGGCGATGGCCGCATTGATGTCCTCGGCGGCGTCGTGCACCGCCGCCATGCCAACGGTGTAGAGCAACACGAACTGGTAGCGGACGTTGAGGCTGAAGTGCCTGCGCACGTCCAGGGTCACCTGATCGCCGCCGTTGTTGGCGTAGACCGCGATGGAGCCGCGGTTGCGGATTACTGCCAGGTCGAGTTCCGCGTTCTGGGCGGGCGCCACCTCCACGATCTGGTCGACGCCCTCGGGAGCGATCCGACGGATCTCCGCGGCCGCGTGGCCTTCCCGGTAATTGATGACGTGATCAGCGCCGGCGGCCGTGACCAGCGCAGCCTTCGCCGGTCCACTCACTGTCGTGATCACAACGGCGCCGGCCCACTTGGCGAGCTGGACCGCCGCATGGCCCACCGCGCCGGCCCCTCCAGCAACGAGAACTACCTTGCCGTCCAAGGCTCCCGGGCGCAGCCGCCGCGGTCCGTCCTCGGCGATGGTCAGGGCCCTGTGGGCGGTGATCGCGGGAACGCCCAGACTTGCGCCGAGGTCGAACCCGGCACTCTCCGGCAACGGAAAGACCCGGTCGGCCGGCAGGACGGCGAACTCTTGGGCTGTCCCGCCGTCGGCGCGCTGGTAGGCGGCCAAGGCCACCCAAACCCTGTCACCGACGTGGAGATGCTCGACGCCGGGCCCGACGGCGTCCACCATTCCGGCGCCGTCTTGGTTCGGCACGACCTCCGCGAAGGGCAAGGGCTCGCCCGGTCTGGCGCCGCGGCGCGACTTCCAGTCGGTGGGGTTCACCGCAGAGACCATGATCCGCACGCGCACCTCCCCGCGCCCCGGGTCGCGGATTTCGCGGTCGACGAGTTCGAGAACAGACGGATCACCCGTGGCACGGTACACGATTGCTTTCATACTCAGACCTAACGCCGGCCTGGACCGAAAATTCCCGCCGTGTCGCGATAAACTGGACCGATCATGATCGGTGCCCTGCTCCGAATTTTGGCCTGGTTCGTCATCCTAGCGACCCTCCTCTCGGCCTGCGCGCCATCGATCAGACTCGGTGAGGCCACCGCCGATCCACCGATCCAGACATCCTCGGCCCCGCCGGCCGCACGAGATGACGTCCCCGCTCCTCACCGGCCGCTGTCCCCCACCCCGACGCCGGTTCCCACGCCGCCCCCGGCGCCCCAGGCGTTCGCCCTCAACCTCTACCAGGAGGGGGACTTCGTGCCGCAGTACACCTTTGACTGGTGTGTGGCGGCGAGCATCCAGATGAGGCACAACCTCATCGACGACACCGGGGCCGGCACATGGACCGATCGCGTCCAGCAGGGGGAGCTATGGGAGATGGCCCGGGCACGGTCGTTCAACTCGTTCAACGGCGCCAACCCCTTGGGTTGGGCGGAGGTGCTAACCGAGGTCGGGATGGGGCCGTACGCCGTCGTGAGCGTTGCCGACTATGAGGAAGCGCTGCAGACCGCGGCGCGCGCCATTGCCGACACGGATCGGCCGGTCGGGCTGGTCATGTGGCGCGGCCGCCACGTATGGGTTATGAGCGGCTTCGAGTCACTCGGCGATCCCAACCAGTTCCCGGAGTTCCCGGTCACCGGCATCCGTGTCCAGGATCCGCTCTACCCGTACGGCGATGACCAGTGGGGACCGTCCCCCGCGCCCAACGCCCTGCTCACCCCCGAACAGTTGGCGACGCAGTTCGTCGTCCGCGAGCCGCGACGCTGGAGCAGCGATATGCCGACCGGCTACATGCTGGTGCTGCCGATCGCCAAGGCCCGATCAGCCCCTGATAGCCCTAATTCCCTGATGCCGACCCAGGAAGGGTTCCAAGGACCTAGCGGCCGCTCTTGAAATCTGAAGGGCGCTGGGCGTAGATGGTCGCAGACTAGACACCCGAGGAGGTCACCTTGACGGTCACTTTCAACCACACCATCGTCTCTTTCATGACCGTGCCCCCGACCACGGAGTGGCCCTCGATTTCGCCACGGCAGACGGGCCCATCTCCCCGCAGCAGATCAACCACAACGACGGCGGACGTGGCATCTACCTGGGTACGCTGACGGCCGCCTTGGCAGCTCGCCCTATCTTCTCGCCGTACCGCCCCCAAGAAGTACAAAGCGCACGCCAAGCGATCTGGGCAGCACACACCTGAAACAGGCGACCCACGCGCGCAAGTCGCGATGGCCCCGACTAAGCTGATGCGCTCTCGTCGGCCCGTCTGAACACCCATCGCACGCCAACTCGCGCGAGCATGAGAACGATGATCAGTGCAGTCACCTGAAAGAAGCCGCCGAGACGGACAGCGTCGCCGAATATCAGGTCAACCAGGCCGAGCACCATGAACTTGCTCCCTGGCAGCACCAGCAACAGGGTGATCGCGCTGACGATTCGAACCCGCCGAGTATCAGCCGACCGGATCCGTGCAACGATTTTCTTCTTCGCCCACAGCACGACTCCCAGGACGACCTTCAGCAGGATCGCCGTCAAGAGCGCCAACAGGAATGTTTCGGATATGACGTCGGGAAACAGCTGGATGAACACACCCAGCACCACGAGATAGACCAGCACGTCGACAAGATCTATTGGGCGGATCCGCATCCAGCGAGTATATCGATAGCGTCCGAGCCGCCCTCCTCCTGCCCGCTTAGCCTCGATCCTCCGGTCGATGGGCCTGACGGGGTTCCCGGCCTTGGCACCGGGCAGCGTCCGGTCATGCAGTTAGCATCCCTACCCGACATGAAAAGATAACCAGCGACAAGGCTATCCACACACGAGAGGAGGCAACGGCCACCAACGCCGGGGCCGGATTCATGTTCTAACCACGGGCCTCCCCCCTGCAGCTGGAGATGCTCCCTGACCTGACCGGGTAAGAAGGAATGCTGTTTCCTTCAGCGACGGCCCGACGTGACGGCTCAGTTCACCCAGGACGGCAGCCTCCGCGCTGGCGATGTGTGCGCTTCCTTGCTTAGCTTGGCGGACCGATCCACCACCATCGAAACGGCCACCGCCACCACAACGAAGATCAGCAACGCTAAAACATTCCCGGATGAGGTGAACATCGATCGCGCCCGCATCCCGCATGACGGTTGCCGCGGCCCTCCGCCGGCAGCCAGGTCGTACACTCCCCTGCCGATGCCGCAGTTCGGGTGAGGGCGCTGGCCGTGTGAATGGTTCAAGCAGTTCGCGCGGTGGCTGGGGGACCTTGTTTGAGGGATTTCTTCGAGCGGGTCCGCCGGCGGGTGGCTGCGTTTACCACGCGCATGCACAGCGCCCAGTACGTTGCACCTGCGGCGAGCGAGGCCGCAACTGCCAGTGCGAGGCTTATCCCGGCCAGGGGTGGGTAGACCAGCCAGTGGACCAGGTACGCGTAAAGGGAGGCGCTGGCCAACACCACCGAGACACGGAGGAGGACCTTCGGCACCGGGATGCTGGGCAGCCAGATGAGAATCAGGATCCCGGCGAGGAGCGTGCATTCCCGGGTCGCGTTGTCGAAGAATCCCGGGACGGTGAGTACCGCAATGGCTGAGACCACGCAGTGTTGGGCTACCGTCCGGGACCGTGCAATGGCCCAGCCCAGCGCGAAGAGCCAGAGGGCCGGCGCCGTGTTCGGCACTCCCGGGTTCACCAGCTCGTAACGGGTGAGCAGCCCGGCTCCTGTCAGAGCCAGCGGAAGAAGTAAAGGGAAACGCCGCTCGGCTCGGTCCGCCCAGGGAACGGCCAGCAGGGCCATCATTCCCAGGAGCAGGTAAACAAGTATTTCGATGAACCAGAAGTGCCACTGTGTGGTCACGGCCTCCGGCCCGACAATGGCGTTCAGGAGCAGGATATTGGCAGGTGAGTAGTCGTCTGTGATCAGGTAGGCAACGGCGATAAACGCCATGCTGGGCACGGCAATTTTGGCCAGGCTGGCCAGCTGCCGCCGCAGGCGCGGGACCCGCTCTCCCGAGAGCTGGAAGCGGGCGAAGTTGTACCCGGCCACGGCCATGAGCACATGGGCCGCGCCCTGCCAGCTGAACAAACCGACGTGTGTACTGACGATCAGGACGATCCCAACGGCCCGCAACACGATACTCGTTTCGAGCGGCGCGAAGAACCGCCGCCACTTCCGGGCCGGAGCGGTGCGGGTCCAAGGTTCCAGGTCCCGGACCGGCGTCACGTGCCAGTCCGGCGGGAGATGACCTAAGGCTTGTTCCAGCCTGACCGATACCGCCACGTAGGACAGCGAGTCCCCGCCCAGGGAGACAAAAGTGTCCCCGTCGGCAATGTCGGCGACCTCCAGGGCGTCTGCAAAAATCCTTCGGACGCTGCCGGCGCCATCGGACACCGCTGTCTCTTGCGCAAGTTCGGGCCGGGACAGCGCCAGCACGGCCTGATAATCCAGTTTGCCCGTGGCCAGGCGCGGAAGATGTTCGACGTTGTGAACTTGGAGTGCCGCACGCGGCAGCCCCATGCCCTGGGCCAGGACTTTTCCCAGCAGTCGCGTGTCGTGGTCGCCCTCAACGGCGACGACGAGGCCGTCGTCGGTCCCGGCGCTGGCTGCCTGCACGCCGAGGTCGGCCAGGATCCGCTCCACCTGCCCGAGGTCAACGCGCAGGCCGACGATTTTGACGAACCTGCTGCGGCGCCCGACCACTTCATAGACTCCTGTGGGGTGCTGCCGGGCCAGATCGCCGGTGCGGAGCTCATCGATGCTCCGGCCCTTTCCGAGGTCCTCGGCCGTCTCGGCATAGCCGAGCATAACGTTTGGGCCCGTGAACACAAGCTCACCATGCTCCAGGCCGGGAACAGGGTCGATGCGCAATGAGCCTCCGGGGACGGGGATGCCAATGGCCCCGGGAACTGTGGCCGCGAGTTCAGGAGGCAGATAGGCCATCCGGGCCGTGGCCTCCGTCTGGCCGTACATCACGAAAAGATCCCAGCCACCCCGGCGGCCGAGTCCGGCGTAGCGCTGCACCGCCTCCGGTGCGAGCCGGCCGCCGGCCTGGGTGACGTAGCGAAGGCCGGGCAACTCCATGTCCGCGAACCCCACCCGTTCCAGGAGTTCAAAGGTGTAGGGAACGGCGGCGAATGCTGTCGCACCGCGGTTTCGGAAAAGCTCCCAGAAGCACGGATCGACGACGGAAAGGTCGGTGAGGACCAGTCCCGCACCGCGGAGCAGGTGGCTGTTGATTACCGACAGCCCGTAACAATAGGACATCGGCAGGGTCGTCGCAGCACGGTCGTCCGGGCAGATGTTCAGGTACTCGGAAATAGACTCGGCGTTGGATTGCAGGTTCGCATGCGAGAGACGAACAAGCTTCGGCGAGCCCGTGGACCCCGACGTGCTAAGCAAAAGGGCAAGATCCGTGTGCAACTCGTGGCGCGTGCCCGGCCGGCGTTCCTCGAGGACAGTGCGCCCGTTCCCTGACCGCACAATCACATCGGGGTCATAGGCAGCAACAAGGGATTCCAGGGCTGCAGGTTTGTCCTCGGGCAGGAGGATAAGGGGGTGCCCGCCTGCCAGTGCCGCCAGATAGGCCACGAGCGACTCGAGGTTGTTGGCTGCCGTCAGCGCGACGAGGCGCCGTTCGGTGCCGAGCCGGACGGCCAGGTCGTCGACGCGCTCCGCCAGTTCCCGGTAGGTCACTGCAACGTTGTCGGTGAGAATGGCGGGCCGGTCCCCGTAGCTCGCAAGATCCGAGGCAAAGGGGACCCGCATGAAATCAAGCTGCGTGGTCACCCGGACGATGGTATTAGATTAGGCTCACCTAAGCAAAATTACAGCACAAAAGCCTTGCGTATTGCGGCCGAGCCAGACGTCTCCTTGCGTAGGTGAGGCTTAGGGTCGTTCTCGGTCTTCCAAGCAACCCACCCGCGACCGAAAACTTCCTGCTCAGCACGCCCGAAGGGCTTTCACTCACCTTGCCAGCAATAGCCAAACCAAAGGCTCATACTCGTGGCTCGTCTAATGCCTCGCCGCCGGCACGGGTGTTCCGCGAGCCCATTGACGTGCAGCTGCTCAACACCGGGCCACCTCCTAGTCCATATAGGCTAGACGGGACGTCGGGCCCCCGCCCGGGCCAGCCCGGCGACCTTCCCTGGCTGGAAACGGACGGAAGGGCATCCTCGCCATGAACGAACCTGACTGGGTCCAACACGCCATCTGGTGGCAGGTCTATCCCCTCGGTTTTGTCGGCGCGGAGAAGACCGCGACGACGGAACCCGCCGCTAACCACCGGCTGCTGGACCTTGTCCCGTGGCTCGACTACGCGGTGGAACTCGGGGCGTCAGGGCTGGCCCTCGCCCCCATCTTCGCGTCGGAGACGCACGGGTACGACACCACCGATTACTTCCGGATCGATCCCCGGCTCGGATCCGAGCAGGACTTCGACACCCTAGTGGCCGAGGCGCACCGTCGCGGACTGCGCATACTGCTCGACGGCGTTTTCAACCACACCGGGCGCTCCTTCGCGCCGTTCCAGGATGTCCTCGCACGCGGGCCGGCGGCGGACACCGCCTCCTGGTTCTCGCTGGAGTGGCCCGACGATGCCGCGCCCGGCGTCGAACCCGCGTACCGCGACTTCGAGGGCCACCACCACCTCGTGGCGCTCAACCATGACGAGCCGGCCGTCGCCGATTTCGTCGTAGATGTCATGGAGCACTGGCTGCGCCGGGGTGCGGACGGCTGGCGATTGGACGCCGCCTATGCCGTCCCATCGTCATTCTGGGCCCCGGTCACGGCGCGAGTCCGGTCATCCCATCCGGATGTGTACTTCGTGGGCGAGTACATCCACGGCGACTATGCATCGGAGGTCCGGTCCGGCGGACTCGATTCCGCCACGCAATACGAGCTCTGGAAGGCTGTCTGGAGTTCGCTAAACGACGCGAACTTCTTCGAACTCGCCGCCGCATTCGAACGACACAACGCTCTCCTGGGCTCCTACGCACCACTCACCTTCATCGGCAACCACGACGTCACCCGCATCGCGAGCAAGCTCACCGATGCAGCGCTCGTGCCGCACGCCGTCGTCGTCCTACTCACGGTCGGCGGAACGCCGTCCATCTACTACGGTGACGAGCAGGGCTACCGCGGCATCAAGGAGGACAGGGCAGGGGGCGACGACGACGTAAGGCCGCTCTTCCCGTCCTCCCCCGACCAACTATCGGCCGCGGTAGGATCCATCTTCGCCCTGCACCAGGAGCTCATCGGCGTGCGGAGACGGAACCCATGGCTGCACCGTGCAACCACGGATATCCTCCAACTTTCCAACAAGGTGCTTGCATACCGCATCGCCGTTGACGCCGATGCGCTCATGGTCGCACTGAACCTCTCGCACGACACCCAACGGATCAGCGCCGCGGGCGCCACCTCCGTCGTCGCCGGACAGGCGACACTCGATGTCGGCGCAAACGCCGTCCTGGTGCCGCCGCGGGGGTGGGCCGTCCTCGGCTAAGGCAGCTGCGAGAGGACGCTGTATCCAAGGTTCAGGCGGGCTTCGATACGCATCGACTGCCCGCAAGCCCGCGACCGTGAAGGGCACCACCCTGGACCGGTCCAACCGGGACAAGGAACCGGTTGCGCTGACGCTGGTTAAACCTGTGGCAGTGGAAGTCTCCGCCAATACTGCCTGGTCAGGTAGGCAGATCCTTCCTCATTCCGGTCGTGGACGTGGCCGAAAAAATCGTGCGTTGTGGTCGTCAGGACGGAGCAGCTCAGCGTGCGGCCTCAATGACGGTGTCCGTGATCGTGCTGACAGGCGCCAGCGAGGTCCTGCTGAGCGAAGCCAAGCGCCTCTTATCCGCCGCTCAGCGCGCCGTTTCCTTGACCAGGGAGGCTGCCAGCGGTGTGAGGGGCACCCTGATTGTCGGTTTCCAGGCCAACGCTGCCGCTGAACTGACGCCGCGGATCCTCGCCGCGTTCAAGAACAACCACCCGGAAATCCACATCCAGATGAGGTCTTTCGATTTCGCTGATCCCACCGCGGGGCTTGCCGACGGAAACGCCGATGTGGCATTTGTGCGACCGCCCCTGCCGGCAGCGGACTGGCTCGCCATGGAAACACTGTTCGTCGAACCGCGGGTCCTCGTCGTTGCCAGCAGTTCCCGGTTCGCCGGGCTATCCCAAGTCTCGGTGGAACAGGTCGTTGATGAGCCCTTCGTCGCCCTTAAGGCTCCGGAGAAGTGGAGGGATTTCTGGCTCGCAACCCAGGCCCGCGGCGGGCAGCCGGTCCGTCTGGGCACTCAGGTGGCCACGGTCGACGAATGTTTCGAAGCCATCCTTGGCGAGCGGGGCATTGCGTTCACCCAAGCCTCCACGCAGCGTTTCTATGACCGTCCCGGGCTGTCTTTCATCCCGGTTAGAGACGTCCCGCCCTCGCCGCTGTCGATTGCATGGCGTACCGACGTCAATGACGGCCTGGCACGCGAATTCGTGGAGACCGCCCGGACCCTGGCCTCCTTCGGAGGCGTCCCTAACCTCGTCGACCCCCGCCTGTCTGACGCGCTTCCTTCTTCGCTACAGTCCAATTAGCGCCGCTGACGATCGCAGTGCAGCCAAGAAAATGCCGCCGATACTCCGTCTGGTGGACGGATTGGCCGCCAAGGCACCGGCTGAGAGCGCCCCTATGTTGGAGACCCATCCGCCAACGATCACCTGGCAACCACTTTGACGGCGTCGACATCGATCGCGCGGAGGGCGACCTTGCCTTCGTCGATCAGCAGGGGCGTGTTATCAAAGCTTGCGGTTGCCGGTCCGAACGTGGAGGAAATTTCCCGCAGACGAGACCATCTTCTTCACGGTCTGTTCCGCCAGAGCCCATCTTCTGTCTGATCTGGCGGTTACTCAGCCCCGTTACCTTTTTCGTAGCCCCAGTCCTGTTGCAGGATGAGGGTGTGCTGGCCTGCTGGCCCCGGCATGATTGCCGCCCCCAGTCGTCAATGATCCGGGGGGTGTTGTCACCGGGGTCCGGTAGGTGCCGGAGAGACC
>JAXMJF010000031.1:0-61869 GCA_034376805.1 Arthrobacter sp. | reverse complement strand
CCACAAGCAGGCGCTCATCGCCCTGGCCCGACGCCGCATCAACGTCCTCTGGGCCATGCTCCGCGACCACACCGTTTACCGAGAACCAGCCACCGTCAGCGGCATCCAGGCTGCTTGACAACAGCATTGAGATTCCCAATGCCCCGGGACCGCACGGTCCTGAACCTCGGGCGGACGCTCGGAGATGTTGATCATGCCCGGGATCCGGTTCTTCCGTTGGCCGGCCTTCCTGCAGGGCTGCCTGAGTGCACGTCCGGTGCGTAAACACGCGGCCAGATCGCGGTTCAGAGCTCCGCGGGACTGAACGTAGAGGGACTGGTAAATGGTCTCAGGTGACACCCGCATCTCCGGCTCATCGGGAAACTCAACCCGGAGCCGTCCTGCGATCTGCTCCGGCGAGTACTTCTTTTTCAGGTCCTCTTCCACCTTCGCACGCAACACCGTGTTCGTGTGCAGTTTGGCTGGTTTCGGCCGCGAAGCCCGTTCATACGCCAGCGCGTGCGCCGAGGTTGCCCGGTAGGGCAACCCGGCCACCGAGTTACGCCGCAGCTCCCTGGACACAGTCGAGGCAGACCGGTCGATCGCGGCCCCGATCCGGCTCAGCGAGTGTCCCTGGGCGCGCAGCACCGCGATCTCTTCACGCTGGGCGAAGGTCAGGCACCTGCCCTTCAGATCCCGGCCGCGGCGTGGCCTGACGCCCCCGGCCTCGGCCAAAACCCGGCGCCCGGTCCGCCTGCTCGTATCGATCGGCACAACCGCGTCGGTAATGAAATCACCAGCCTGCATCCCGGCCCAAAACACCTGCAGCAAATCCGGTCTCACGTAAATTGAATACCTCGCCATGACAACACCCATCCGCTAAGTGTTGCAATCACCGCAAGAACCCAAGCTATGGCAAGCACCACACTGGCGCAGGCAATCGCGTCCGCACCGGCCTCATGGTGTTCAAAGGGCGGGAGATCCAAATGTTCACTGACGTCGTTCAACTTGTGACGCGGGAGATCCAGGTGCCCGCGGGCGAGTTCCAGTGCGCAATAGAAGTCGTGCTGTGGCAGGTCGATTCCAGTCGCTTCAGAGGCTGCTCTCATGACGCTCGCATCAAAGCTGGCGTTGTACGCCACGAAATGGCCGCCAGCGGCGAATCGGAAGATGCTTGCGAGTGACTCTTCCCAATTACGTGCGGTCACAACATCCTGCGGTCGGATGCCATGAATGCCAACATTCCGGGGCTCAAAGTGATCGATTCCGCTCGGCGGCTTGATCAGCCAAGACGCTCGTTCGACTATCTCTCCATTTACGACCCTGGCCAGGCCGACTGCGCAGACCGAACCACGTTGACTGTTGGCCGTCTCAAAGTCGATGGCGGTGAAGCTCATTTCACGCACGGTTATCCCCTATTTCCGATTCACACTAAGTTTCATGATTCTTGGCGTGCTACGCCGCTTGCACTGGCTGAGCCGGGCTTCGCACCGGATCTACCGCGCGCCAACGAGCTGACCCGTCTCGCGCAGGTCCTTGGACGCGGTGAACTCCTCGGCCGGTGCGTTCTCCTGGTATTCGACAAGCTCGACGCGACGCTCCACGAGGGCTTCCTTAACTGCAGCCGGGGTCGCGTAGAAGTACTCGCGGCGCAGGTTCACCAGGTTAACCCGCTGGCCGGCGAAGTGCTGGTGAAGCATCGTTTCAATGCCCACCGCGTCCTTGGAGAAGAACAGTGCGTGCACGTCGAACAGGAATGGGACGGATGCGTCCCCCAGTTCCCGCACCCGGTCCATGGGGTTGAGACGACGCGTCATGCCGATCTTCACGACCCCATCACCGAAGGCCCCGAAGTTAGAGATAACGTACACGTACCCGGCACGAGTGTTCAGAGCGTTGTCCTCGGCGTCGGCGAGCTTCGCTTCCGCATCGTCCAACTGTTCCTGGACGCGTTGGACGCCTTCAATGTCTCCTGCGGCCTGTAGTTGGAGAAGCACGTTGGCGTAGTGATCCACTTCTTTCTTCTGCTTGGCCTTCAGCGCTTCCCATTCGCGTTGGGCCTTCACCGTCTCACGGGCTTCGGCGCGAGCCTCCGCCTCCAGTTGCTTCTGGATAGCGACGGCTTCCAGGTGCCGAGCAGCCAATTCAAGCTCCTTCTCGCGCAATCCGTGGAAGGCGCTGGTGATCTGGAGGCCAATCATGGTTCCGCGCTTGGCGATCTGCTCGCGTGCCTTCTCGAGACGGGCCGCGGCCGTGTGCAGGTTTCCGGCTTTCACCGTCTTGACGCAGTTCTCGGCCTCCGCATTGGAGGCGCGCAGCAAGAGTGCGGAAAGGTCGCGGACGAACTTTGACCCTTCCCTGGTGGAACCGTTGAAGGTGAATCCGGAGACGGTGGTGACTGCGGTCTTCTCACGCAGCTTGTCCTTGATGCGCGCGCGGACGGCGGCCAGTTCGTCGGCGAGCTTAACCGAGGTCTCGGCAGGATGCTCGTAGTCGTAGAACCCGATGTTGTGGCGGTCAGCGACCTGTCGGACGTCAAGGACCTCGCTCCGGACAGCGGTGAGCTCGGCATTGGACGCCGCCAGCTCCCGCTCCACTTCAGCAATCCTGCGGGCCAGTTCGGCAACGTGACGCTCCTTGGTCAAGGTATCCATGGCGCCGAGCCTTTGCAGATCGGCAAGCATCTGCACATTCGCCAGGTACACCTCGTCCGCGTACTGCTTGAGTCCCTTGGCTGGCAGAGGCGGGGCACCCAGACCGGTCCGGTAGGTGTTCTCAGCACTGACCCCGAAGCCTTCAGCAGGAGCTCCAAAGGATTTCTTGTACTGCTTCAGGACGTCGAGCAGGACCCACAGAACACCTCCTGCCAGGATCAGGCTGGCAGGGAATGCCTCCGTCGGAAGGATGGCGATGAGGAACAGGCCCGTGCACGCTAACGCGATATGCCTGGCAAAGCCGGTAGGCCTCTTTTTCGGCTTCTCCGGTTCCTGCGCAGGGCCGGATGACGAGTCAGACATGGTTCCCCCAATAGTCAAGCAATTATTCTCGAACGGTAGCAGCACCTACCGACAGAAACTCGCCACGTTGCTGTGGCGCTGGCTACGGACCTCCCGCCGTCGTCCGTTTGCATTTTGGCGGGGTGATTTATCGAGCCCGTCGTTCACTCGTCTGCCGCCAACCAGTACCTTTCCTAGCTTCTCGGCTGGCCGCTTTGCGAGGGGCCGAACTGTCGGTTTTCCCCGCTACCGCTGCATTCGAGGCCGTGGTACGTTCAGCGT
This sequence comes from Arthrobacter sp., assembly GCA_034376805.1. Classification (GTDB taxonomy): domain Bacteria; phylum Actinomycetota; class Actinomycetes; order Actinomycetales; family Micrococcaceae; genus Arthrobacter. The sequence continues at coordinate 58,612 of JAXMJF010000031.1, read as the reverse complement.
GATCAGGATGTCCCGACGTGGCCCCTTGACCAGCCCGGCTCCTGGCACCACCCCAGAAAGCGGAGGCAACGATGCCAACATTAATGATCTTCCACGAAGTCGACGACGTTGAGCACTGGCTCAGCTCACCAAAAAGGGAAAAGATCTTCGGGCCTCTGGGCATCACGGTTCGAACGTTTATCGACCCGGCAAAGAGCCACCGTGTAGGCCTGATCGTCCAAGTCCCCGACATGGAAACTTTCCAGCGAATCATGGAGTCCCAAGAGGCAGCGGACGCGATGAAATTCGACGGCGTCCGTCCGGAAACGATACTGACTCTGGTTGAGCCCTAGGCTCCGAGTCCATTGTTAGCTCAGAACCCAGGACTGAACCTGTTGAGCGGACGACGGCGGGACCTCCCGCCGTCGTCCGCTTCCGTCTGGTTCCTACTGGCTGAAGGGGACCTTTTCCCAGGCCAGAACGTCCCCGTCATCGAAACTGTTGCCGGCGACGGTGAACCGGGCGTAGTTGGTGGCGTTGGCGGATCCGTCCACGGTGATGCGCTGCAGGTCATCGGCGGCGGGCTGGCCGTAGATGTCCAGCCAGGGTGAGCCCTCCGCGAGTGGCTGGTTCTCGGCGAAGACGTGGCTGTCGCCGTTGATGAGGTAAACCGGGGCGTCGAAGCTGTTGGCTTCGTCGATGATGGCCTGCACGATTTCGCGGAAGCCGGACATGGTGTCCGGGTTGGCGGTGCCGGCGGCGAGCAGGGACGGGTCGAACATGTCGGCCTGGGTCATCAGGACAACGGCGCGATCGTTGCGGCGTCCGGCGGCAGCGAAGGTATCCCGGATCTGGGCCAGGACGGCGTCCGTCCGGCGCTCGACTTCGGCCAACTGCTCGGGCGTGGCTGTGGTTTCGCCCAGGCCGGTCCACGGCTGCAGCGAGTTGTTGCTGCCCTGGATATTCAGTACGGAAAACGACACCCGGTTCTGGGTGAAGCGGACGTTTTCCGGCAGCCCGAGGTCGGCCTGGGTCTTGACAGGCATGGTGGCGCCCAGGGTCTTGCCGGACTCGTCGAAGAAGACATCCCGCAGCTTGTCGAGCCGTTCCAGCGGGTTGTAGGCGCCGTTGTTGGTGCGGTGGCAGTCCACCCATTCGTTGTCGCCCGGGGTGAAGACCAGCGGGTGCTCGAAGGTGTCGAACTGCGCGCGGATGCTCTCGAAGTACTCGTCCGAGCAGACCGAGGACCCGTTCTTGATGTCGCCCACGTGGGTGACGAACTTCAGCGCGCTGTCGGCGTTGATGTCCTGGATGCGGGCGGGGAACTCTGCGGTTTCGGCCTCGCCGTAGGGGATGTCGCCGATCACGCCGAACGTGAACGCCTGGCTGTCGGCGGTGTTGTCGGCGGCGGTGGCGGTGCCGGGCTGGGACGCAAGGAGGCCCAGCGCCAGGACGGCTGCCGCCGTCGTCGTTTTGATGGCCTTTGAAGGCATAACGGTGTTCCTCTTCATTTGCGGGGTTGGGCGTGAGGTGCGCGGCTTAGGCCGCGCGGACGGTCAGGAACTGCTGCAGTGCGGCGAGGTCGTCGGTGTTGATGTGGTCCACGCCGGCGTCGAAGAGTTCGTTCCAGATGGCATCGCGTGCAGTGCCGGGCATATCCGGGGTGGCCCAGAAGCGGACGCGGTAGCCGTTGGCGTGCGCCTCGGCCACGTAGGCGTGAAGCTTGGCGCGCTCGGCCTCCGGCATGGGGCCCACGCCCTGCCAGGTGAAGAGCTTGGTCCAGTTATCACTGACCAGCGGCATCAGGCCGGCAGGCTTTCCGGAGGTGAGGTCTGCGGAGCGGCCATCGTAGAAGCTGAAGCGCTTCTCCTGTGCCTGCATGGTGGCCAGCGGGCGGTTTCCGCTGATGACCGCGGTGACCGGGCCGGCCTTGGTGGTGCCGTGGCTGTAGCGGCTCATGATGTCGCGGTGCTCGGCCAGTTCCTGCTCGATTGCGGCGTAGGTGGATTCGCCGTCGCTCTTGATGTCGATCAGAAGCTGCAGGCTGCCATCCCACTTCGGGTAGACGCTGTGGCCCTGGCCGCGGACCAGGTCCTGGAGCGGATCGAGGTAGAGGCTCTCGAGCGTAACGCCGGGCTGGACGTCCTCCAGGTCGTGGGCAACCAACAGCTCGCCGTCCACCAGCCACACGTCCGCTTCCACGCTGGTGAAGCCATGCTCCAGCGCATCAAATAGGGGGCGGCCATGCTCATAGTCGTTGTGCGCATGCGCCTGGGCGAGCGGCTGGCCGACGACTATGGGAGCCGGCTTGGCCGCCTCTGCCTGGGCAGGGGCCGCTACTGTCCCGGCCAGGGTGGCAAGGACGGCGACGGCGGCAAGGGTGCTTTTCACGAACACGGAGTACTCCTTCAATACAGGGGATTCTCCGCCCGGCACATGGAACCTGCCGGGCAAAAGGGGACGTGAAAAGACTGATGGTCGCGGGCGAACGCTCGAGGGCGTGTTGGTTGCTGGTGGGTGAACCGGGGAAGGATCATTGGCGTGGTGGGACTGAGTTAGGTCCTGCCAGCAAAAGTTTCGTCAGAACCTCCCATCCGCGCCCGGGCAGAGGTTTGCGTCTCGAACAGCCTTCTACTGGGCCCAGTCGGCGTCGCCGTAGGGGCGGCCGCGGAAGTGCGCACGGAGGTACTCCCCCACCACGGCAGCTCCCAGGTCCCCGGCCTCGGGCGCGACGACGCGGCCGTCGACCCGGCGGGCCATCCGGGCGACGAACCGTTCCAGGCCGGGGTCATCGCCCAGCCGGAAGAACGTGGCCTGCGTGCCGGCACGCCCCAGGCGGTCCAGCTCGGCGACCGTCACGCGGATGGTCTCCGCGTCAGGCGGATACGCGAACCACGACTCGCCGTCGGCCTCCAGGTGCGCGGTGGGTTCGCCGTCGGTCACCACCAGCAGGACAGGCTGCATCGACGGGTGCTGGCGGAAAAACCTGCCGGCCAGCAGCAACCCGTGGTGCAGGTTGGTGCCCTGCTCCCGCAGGGACGGCAGGGCCGTGAGCTCGCCGATGTCCATGGACTGCGCGTAGCGGCCGAACGTGATCAGCTGCAGCCGGTCGCCGCGGAACCGGGTGGAGACGAGGTGGTGCACAGCGAGCGCCGTGCGCTTCATCGGTACCCAGCGGCCCTCGGCGGCCATCGAGAAGGACACATCGACCAGCAGCGCGACGGCGGCCTGCGTGCGGGCCTCCGTCTCGGTCACCTCGATGTCATCCATGGCCAGACGCAGCCCGCGGCGCGGGTCGCCGCCGTCGGCGATCGTGCGGCGGATCGCGTTGGTGATGGTCCGGGTGACGTCCCACGGTTCGGCGTCGCCGAACTCCCACGGGCGGCTGGAGCCGGTCTGCTCCCCGGCGGCACCGGCAACGCGGGTGTCCCGGCGCCCCTGCCGGCCGGAGAGCTGCTTCGCGGTGTCCCGCAGCAGCGACCGGCCGAGCCGCCGCATGGCCTGCGGGGAGAGCCGGAGGTCGCCGTCCGCCCCGCGCTGGAGGAAGCCGCCGTCGTGCATGGCCCGCTCGATCTCCGCCAATGTGCGGGCGGGCACCGCGGCGTCCTGCCCGAGCTGGCGGGCGAGGGCGTCCAGGTCCAGGTCGTCCAGGTGCGAGCCGTTGTAGGACTGGGAGAGCTGTTCGGCCAGCTCGTCCAGTTCGGCGAGGTCCTGCAGCACGCCGGTTCCGTCGCCGAGTCCCAGCCCTTCCTCGCCCTCGAAGCGTTCGGAGCCGGACCAGTCCTCGCCGGGGCGCAGGGCCTGCAGGTTGGCATCGAGCTGGCCCAGCTGTGCCATCAGCTCGGGCGAACCGAACGCCTGGGCGGAGAGCTGTATGAGCTCCTCGCGCTGCTCGGCGGACATGGATTGCAGCAGCCGCTGGGCGGCGGCCGCGCGCTGGGCGAGCGCGTCCACCAGCTCCTCGACCGACTGCGGGTTCTCCGGGAAGAACTGGCCGTGCTTGGCCATAAACTCCTGGAAGTCCGCGTCGGTGTCCTCGCCGCGCCGGTGCTTGTCGAGCAGCTCGTTGAGGTCCTGCAGCATCTCGGCCACGGCCGCGCGGTCCTCCTCCGTGGCGCCCTCGAGCGCCTGCTTCATACCGGCGAACCGCTGGTCCAGGACCTCGCGGCCCAGCAGGTCCTTGATCCGTTCGTAGGCTTCCCGGGCGGTGCTGGACTGCCAGTCATAGGAGGCGAGCTCGTTGACCGCTGCCGCCGTGGATGTGGGCAGATTCTGCAGCTGCATCTCCCGGAAGGCGCGGTCCGTGTCGTCCATCCGGACGTCGCGGGCCAGCTGTTTGCGCTCCTCCAGCACCGCGGTGTCCAGCAGTTTCTGGACCTCGTTGAGGGTGCCGTCCAGCCGGTGCCGGCCCAGCAGCTCACTGCGCCGCTGCTGGACGCGGCCGGCGAGGTCGTCGAGTCCTTCCCGCTTCCGGCCGCCGCGGCGCAGGTACTCCTGGAGGGCGTGCCGGGGCGAGTAGCCGGCCATGACGTCCTCGGCGATCGCGTCGAGCGCCTCGGCCAGGTCCACCGGCGGGGCGAGCGGATCCGGCCCTCCCGCGTAGCGGCTGTACCGGGACCGGTGGTGAGCGGTCATGAGGCCTCCTGTAGTTAGACCGCTTAGCCGTAGATGGTCGCCTCGTCGTCGGAGTCCTTGGAGATCCGCCGGGCGAGGTAGAGCCCTTCCAGGGCCAGTTCGACGGCGGCGGCGCGCTGCCCGTCGTTCGTAGCGCCCAGTCGCTCACTGATCTCGTCGTAGAGGCGCGATCCGTTGAGGGACGGGAGGTTTTCGAGGAACTCCCGCGCGGTGACCAGCTCCCCGGTGGTCACCGAGGTGTGGCCGTCCAGCGCCGCCACGAGTGCACCCATATCGATGCCGTGGAAGTGCGCCCGCACGGCTTCCGCGGTGGCCATCCGCAGGAGGTGGTCCAGGATGTCCTGTTCGCGGCCCTCCTCCCCCGATTCGAACTCGATCTTGCCCGCGAGGACTTCCACGGCGGCGTCCAGGTCGATGATCCGGGCGACGGCCTCATCCTCGCCGCGCACGCTGGCCCGGCGCAGGGCCGCCGCGGCGACGGTTTCGGCCCCGGCGATGGCGAACCGCGCGGACACCCCGGACGTCTGGTTGATCGCCGGGGACTGCCGCAGCGCCCGGGTGTAGCGGGCCAGGATCTCGAGGATGACGGGCGGGACGCCGGCCACCAGGTGACCCTCCTGCCGGATCACGGCCACCTCGTCGTCGAGCTCGATCGGGTAGTGGGTGCGGATCTCGGCGCCGAAGCGGTCCCGGAGCGGCGTGATGATCCGGCCGCGGTTCGTATAGTCCTCCGGGTTGGCGGACGCGACCACCAGGACGTCGAGTGGCAGCCGCAGCACGTAGCCGCGGATCTGGATATCGCGTTCCTCCATCACGTTGAGCATCGAGACCTGGATCCGCTCGGCGAGGTCGGGCAGTTCGTTGATGGCGATGATCCCGCGGTTGGAGCGCGGGACCAGGCCGAAGTGGATGGTTTCCGGGTCGCCCAGGCGGCGGCCCTCGGCCACCCGCATCGGGTCGACGTCGCCGATCAGGTCCGCGACGGAGGTGTCCGGCGTCGCGAGCTTCTCGACGTACCGTTCCGAGCGGTGGCGCCATGCCACCCGGAGCCGGTCCCCCTCGGTGAGAACGCGGGCGCGGGAGTGCTCCGTGATCGGCTCATACGGGTGTTCGCTCAGCTCCGAGCCCTCGATCACCGGCGACCACTCGTCCAGCAGCCCGGCCAGGGTGCGCAGGAGCCGGGTCTTGCCCTGGCCACGTTCGCCGAGCAGGACGACGTCGTGCCCGGCGAGCAGGGCCCGCTCCAGTTGAGGCAGGACGGTCCGGCGGAAACCGAACATCCCGGGCCACGGATCACGGCCGGAGGCGAGCGCCGCGAGCAGGTTGTCGCGGATTTCGCGGCGGAGGTCCTTGTAAACGTGGCCGGAGGCACGCAGTTCACCAACAGTGAAGATATCGGGGCGATCACTCACCCCTCCACCGTAGACCTTTGCCGGGCGGGGAATCGAGGAATTTTCCAGATTCCTGCGCATTGAGATGAAGCCCGGCCTACGCTGGAACCTGATGACTGCAGCAGCGCCACCGGCAGTGCCGGCACCGGACTCTTCGTCGAAAGAGCCCTCACCCGAGCGGCAGGGCACGCTCCTGCTTCTGGTGCGCCACGGGGAGACGCCGACGACGGGCACGGTGCTGCCGGGGCGGGCGCCGGGGCTGCATCTTTCCGACCGGGGCCGGGCCCAGGCCGAACGGGTCGCGGAACGGCTCGCGGGCTTGTCCGTTGACGCCGTTTATTCCTCGCCGCTGGAGCGCGCCTGCGAGACGGCGGAGCCGACGGCAGCCGGCACGGGACTGGAAGTGAACCACGACGCCGGCCTGCTTGAGTGCGACTTCGGCGAGTGGACCGGCGCCGCGATCGCCGAGCTGGCGGCCCTGCCGGAATGGCAGACCGTCCAGCACAGCCCGTCCGAGTTCTGCTTCCCGAGCGGCGAGAGCTTTCCGGAAATGCAGGCGCGGATCGTCGGAGCCTTGGAGGCCCTCCGCACCGTCCACGCCGGGGGCGTCGTCGTGTGCTTCTCCCACGCCGATCCCATCAAGTCCGCCGTCGCCCACGCCCTGGGCACACCCCTGGACCTCTTCCAGCGCATCGTCATCAGCCCAGGCTCGGTCTCGGCCATCTCGTTCGTGGCGGGCCAGGACCCGGCGGTGCTCATGGTGAATTCGACGTCGGAGCCGCTCAGCGGGCTGAGGGTGTCATGAAACGGGGCAGACGGTGTCCGGCCGGGAGCTGACACTGCTCACCGAGGGCCGCGTCGAGCTGCTCGGACGCATCCCGCGCAGCAGCAACGAGACGTTCCTCGTCCAGGTCTCCTGTGGGGACGATGCCGCGTACGCGGTTTACAAGCCGGAGGCCGGGGAAAAGCCGCTGTCCGATTTCGAGCCCGGGCTCTACCGGCGGGAACGCGCCGCCTACCTGCTCAGCGAGTCTCTGGAGTGGGGCCTCGTGCCGCCGACGGTGATCCGCCAGGACGCGCCCCTGGGGGTCGGGTCGCTGCAGTGGTTCATCGACTGCGACTTCCAGGAGCACTACTTCACGCTGTACGAGGACGCCCCCGAGACCCACCGGGATTTGGCGCGGATCGCCGTGTTCGATTACGTCGCCAACAACACGGACCGTAAGAGCGGCCACGTGCTGCGCGGCGATGACCGTCGGATCTGGGGCATCGACCACGGATTGTGCTTCTCGGCAAGCTTCAAGCTGCGGACCGTGATCTGGGACTTCGCCGGCGAGCCTATCCCCGAGGTCCTGCTTGAGGACCTCGCCCCGCTCGCAGAGGCCGTGCCTCCCGAGGTGGCCGAGCTGCTCGACGACGACGAAGTCACCTCCCTGCAGCACCGCATCCAGCGCCTGCTGCAAGCACGGGTACTGCCGGTTGACCGCACCGGCACGCGATACCCGTGGCCGCTCGTTTAGGCTTCACGTGTCCGGATAATCGCGCGACACGATTTGGACGGGATCAGTGACCTACAGAGCGGCGGCACGTGACCCGTTCCAGCTCGCCTCACTGGGCGGAAGCTGCCTCAGCAGCCAGGGACCCCCGAATCGACGGGTCCGTCCGACGGACGGATCCAAAGGTTGTTGATCACCCTGTACCAGATATTGCTGGTGGTCCCGGTGGGCTTGCCGGTTGCTCCGTCGTAGATGGTGTAGGCAGCCCCGGTGGTCACGCATGTGACCTGCACTCGGGAGCCCTGCGCCACGAACGTCCCGCCTCCGGCCGCGCAGTTCGCCGCCGTGTCCGGTGCTGAGGTGCCGTTGGTGGGCCATTCGCACGTTCCGGGACTGGCGGACCCGTTGTCCACCACGAGGTACTTCGCCGGCGCCGTCCTTCCGCTCGCCGAGGCAGCTGTGCGCTGGCCGAGGTCATCCACCACGGTGACGGTAATGGAGATGGACTGGTCGTATCCGTTCCCGGTGGTGACCGATCCTCCCCCGGCGCCCAACGCGCCTGACTTCCCGTCGGAGGACTGGTACTCCAGCGCCACCACCGGGCGCCCGTTGTTGACCACCGCGCCGACGTCGAACCTCACGGTCGTGCCGGCCGTCACCGGGTTGACGCTGGCGGCGTGCGGCTTGCCGTAGGGTGCCACCGGATTGGAGTTGGTGACCTGCCCTTCGTAGGTGGCCCCGTCCATGCTGTTTACTGCCCGCACGCCGATCGTGTAATTGCCGTTGTTGGGCACACCGGCTCGGATGACCCGGTCAGCAGGCACGGCCTGGAACGCGCTTCCGTTCACCTGGTACTGGTAGCCCGGGGTTGCGCCGTTGCCGGCGGCGCTGCCAAAGGACAGCTGCACCGCGTTGTCGAGCGGATCGGCACGGACACCGGGGACGGCACCGGGAGCGCCGAACGCCCGGCGCGGGTCCGACGGCGGACTGGCCGTTGACGCGCCTGCCTTGTTCTTGGCCACCACCGTAAAGGAGTAATCGCTGGTGGAGTTACCAACGGTCATGGGGACGCTCAGCTGGCTGCCGGACACCGTACTGGCGGCCACGGTGGATCCGCCCTGGACCGCATTCACGGTGTACGTGTCGATGGAGGCTCCGTTGTCCGCCGCGGGAGCCCACGACACCACCATGATCGATTCCGAGCCGCCCGAGGTGGACCGGGTGACCGCCGGCTTGCCCGGGGCGCCGGGTGCACCGGCCGGGATCACCGTCGCGGAATAAGGGCTCCATTCGGAGGGGTCCGGCGCCTGGTTGGAGGCCTGGACCCTGATCTGGTAGGGCGTTCCATTCTGCAGGCCGGTCCATTGGTAGGACGTGCCCGTGAGGTTGCCGGTCCGGACGCTTCCCGCAGGTGGTGCCGGGGAGATCTCAAGTGCGTAGCTTTCCACCGGTGAGCCGGGGCTGTTGGGCGGAACCCAGTTCACGGTGAGGGACCTGTCGCCGAATTCCAGCGCCGGCGCTGCCGGAGTGTCGGGTTTGGCATCCGGCCGGGCGGGCGCGGAAGCAGGGGACGGTGCAGAATCGCCAACCTCGTTCGTGGCCACCACCGTGAAGGTGTATTCGACGTTGTTGGTCAGGCCGGTGAGGGTGCAGGTGGTGGCGGGGCACTGCTGGGCGAACCCTCCGCTGCCGCCGACCTTGTACCCGGTGATCGCTGCACCGTTGTTGGCCGGAGGCGACCAGTTGAGGACAACCGTGCGGTCACGGACCTCGCCGACGGTCGGCGTCGGCGGGGCATCCGGTTTGTCCTTGACGGTAAGCCGGACGCGGCCGTCGATTTCGCGTTCCGCGTCCTGGGTCTTGTCTTGGACCCGGTAGCGGACCACCAGGGTGCCTACGAACTTCTCGGCGGGCGTGACGATGACTGCGTCGCCGTCCACGGCGGCCGTCCCTGTTCCGGTTTCGACCGAGGCGCTCAGGATCTTCAGGGGTGTTTCCGGGAACGGGTTGATGTCGTTGCCCAGCACCTGTACGCGTTCGGACTGTCCGGCGCGGGCGCCGGCGATGACGTCGTCGTTCGCCGCGGCCAGCGGCCGTTTCGACGCAACCACCCGGATGTCCACGGCACCTGCAACAGGTGCGCTGCGCCCGTCCGAGACGGTGACCGGGACGGTGAGCGTGCTGCCCTTGGCTGCGCCGTCGACGGTGGCCCGGAAGAGGCTGCCGTCAAGGGCCACCCTGATCCCGGCGGGCGGCGTGCCCTGCAGGGCGAAGGTGAGATTGTCCTTGTCGGCTTCGTCGATGTCGGAGGCGACGTCGCGCAGCTCAATGGTGGCGTCCTCGGCTGCGGCTGCCTCAAGGGTGCTGGAGGGGAACGTCGGAGGGTGGTTGCGGGAGGGGTCGGGAAGGACGTTGATGCCGATCGTGAGGACCGCCGTGCGCCCGTCCGGGTCGTCGACGGCGGTGCCGTCTGTGACCTCGACGGAAACAGCCGCCGGGCCGGTGTAGTCCTCGGCAGAGGTGAACTCGATGGTGGCTGCGTCCCTCACCAGCGGCGCCCCGTTGGAGGCGACGGCCTGCACCTTCGAGTCCTGGGTGATGCGGGGACTCCTGCCGGGCCGGACAACCACCAGCTCCTGCAGGTTAAGGGTCAGTTGCTGGCCGCTGACGACTTCCAGCGGGGCGGTGCTCCGTAGCGCCGGCGCCTGCCCGTCGAGGCCGGGAACCAGGATGAACGCCGTCGAGCTGAGGTTGTCGATGTCGGTCACCGTGTACGCGATGATCTGCGGTTGTCCGCCGAGCTGCACGGCGACTTTGCCGGGGGCGGAGATGCTGGCCGTGGGTGCGTCCTCGGGGAAAGTTATCCGCAGTTCGCTGGCCACTCCGTCCGGGTCTTCGTCGTTCTTCAGGATGGGAACTTCGACGACGGTCTTGCCAAGGGTCTCGGCGAACGTCACGCGGTCGTCCCGGGCGATGGGGGCCAGGGTGGCGGCATCGCTGCGTGTCTGGACTTTCAGGGTGCCGACGGCGGTGCCGCTCCGGCCATCGCTGATTTCATACCGGATGACCGACGTCGTGGGGGTGCCGGCAGCCGGGGCGGTGAGCTGAACCCGTCCGTCAATGACGCCGGCCTTCAACTCCGCAGGAGCCTCCAGCCGGTTGGCCATGAGGGTGACGTTGTCGCCGTCGGGATCGGAGTCATTGGCCAGCACATCCACTGCCACGTGGCGGCCGGGGAGGACAGTGATGATGTCCTCAACGGCCGTCGGGCTCTGGTTGGATCCGGGCGCGGGGGCGATGCCCACCAGCACCAGCCCCGTGGATCGTGCCCCGTGCCGGTCCTCCACCACGTAGGAGAAGCTGTCCTGGCCGGAGGCGATCGCCGGCGCCGTGTATTCCACGTAGCTGGCACCCACGGCCGCAGTTCCCTTGCGCGGCGCCCGTTCCAGTCCCACCAGGGTGACCGAGTCGCCGTCGGGATCAATGCCGTCCAGGGGAATGGCCATCCTGGTCGTGTTGCCGGCGACGACCCGGCCGGTGACCTGCTGGGGCAGCGGCCGGGAGTTGGTGCTCGCTCCGCGAATATGGATGGTCACCTGCGCCGAGTCTTCCTGCCCGTCCGGGCCGGTGACTGCGTAGATGGCGTGCACTGTTCCTCCGGCTGCGCCCGCCTTGAAGCGCAGCACGTCCCCGGAGATGGCAAGGAGACCCTGCGCCGGGTCGATGCCCTGCACGAGGACCGGGTTGAGCTTGAGCTTGGCGCCATTGGGGTGGGAGTCATTGGCGAGCACGGCGATCGTGGCGATGTCGTTCGCCCGGACGGTGATCTCATCCGGGGCTGCGACGGGCGGCACCAGCTTAGCGGGAGCCGGAATCGGCACAATCGTGACTTCGCCGGTGGCGCTGGCAACGCCGTTGGACACCGTGTAGGTCAGGCTGGTGGGCGCAGTGAGGCCCCGGACGTCGGTGATGCGCAGGATGTGGTGGTCCAGGACGGCCACCGAGACTGCCGAGTTCCGGGGCAACCCCACGGATTGGATGACGAGGACGCCGGCGGCCGGATCGGAGTCGTTGGCGAGCGCGTCAAGCAGCACTTCGCCACCCACCGGCAGCAGCGCCAGGTCAGCGACGGCCACCGGCTCGCCCACTCCTCCGGCCGCGTTGACGTCGATCCGCACCAGCCCTTCAGAGCTGTCCGGTCCGTTCGTGACCAGGTAGGTCACGTAGTACGTGCCCGGGTTCGCCGCCCGGAAGGTGAAGGTTCCGGCCTGGTAATCGGGGGTGACGGCGGCCTCCGGAGGTCCTGCCACGCGGGTCAACCGGAGCCCCTCTCCGGTCGGGTCAGTGTCGTTCTTCAGCGGGGAGACCAGGATGTCCTGCCCGGCGATGCCCGACACGTGGTCCGCGTTGGCCTTCGGCGGAAGGTTGCCCTTGGCACGGACATCCACCACCACCGTGCCCTCGGCCTGGTCCCGGCCGTCGGAGACACTGACCACCACCTCCTTCTTGCCCAGGGATGCCCCCACGTTTTGGAAGGTCAGGAGACCGTCGGCCCGGGTCCGCACCTGGTCGCCGTCCTTCGTGGCACGGGCACCCAGCAGCAGCAGGTCGTCGCCGTCGGGGTCCATCCAATCGGTCAGGACGTTCTGGGAGACGCTCTTGCCCTGTTCGAGGATGATCGTGGGCACGCGTTTTTGCTTCGGCGCCTCGTTGCCGGCAGGGTCCTTCACGTTCAGCGTGACCTTGGCGCCGGCGGTGCCGCCGCGGCCGTCGCTGGCCTGGTACTGGAACTGCGACGAACCGGTCGCATCCGCCGGAACCTTCACCTGCAGGCCGGTTCCGTCGTAGACGGGCTGCACCGTTCCGACGGTGGGGTTGTCGCCCTGGACCTGTGCGGTGAGGACGTCGCCGTCGGGGTCGGAGTCGTTGTCCAGCACCGGCAGGAGAGTGGTCCGGCCGGGGCGGACACCGAACTGGTCGTCGACGGCGGAGGGCGGGCGGTTCTCTTTGGTGCGGTCCGGGAGGGTGTTCACCGGGTTGTCATCAGCGGCCGGTTCGTCCTGGGACTCGGTCTTGTCCGGTGGCGGAATAATGTCGTCCCAGTTGGATACCAGCCTCATGTTCTCGGTGACCATCCAGACGTTGCCGGAAACGACATCGTTGAGGACCACGAGGTCCCGGTTTACCCGGAAGACGAAGTTGGAACGGGCACTGGCGCCCGGGATGTCGGCGCGGTTGTTCGCAGCGGGGTCTGTGCATTCGCGGAGGTACTTGCCTGCGCCGGACCAGGCCGCATAGACGCAGTTGTTGACCTGAACCGGGGTGGCAGGGGTCCCGGAGGTTCCGAGCTCCACAATGGTCGCGGCAGATCCGTCCAGCGGCTGCTTGATCAGGGCCGTCCTGGTGGCGACGGCGACGAAGTCGGCGGCGGGCCCGCTTTGCTGCAGTTTTGCGTCCTTGGCATCAGGCAACGGCGCCTGGCGCCCGCCGGGAAGATGGAGTGTCCCGGCGTCGGGGTCGAACAGGACCGGTTTGTCCCCGACGGCGGCGATCTGCACGTTCTCGACGTTACGGATCTCCTCGTACCGGACGGTGTCGCGGGAGTCCACCCCGCCGGTCGGGTTCACCCGGAGGGAGGTCAGCTCCCCGCGGGCAGGGTCGGCGGCATGGACGATGTCGTCGGTTCCCACCGTCGCCACGATTCCGCGGGCGTCCGTCACCACGGGTTCCTGGGTGTCGTAGTCGATGGAGCCCAGCATGCTGCTCTGCGTCACCCAGAGACGGCCCGAGCTCGGATCAGCCAGGGCCACCGTTTTTTCCCCGAAGGTCGGGACCGCTGTTCCGGGAAGCTGCTGGGGTTGCTCCAGGGTGACCGTGGCGACCTTGACCTTGCGCAGGGAGGCATCGCCGCGGTCCGACACGAGCACACTGCTGCTGTGCTGGAGGACATCGAAGTCGGCACTGGCTGACCTGAGCCCGCCGTCCAGGGTTTTCGACGGGAAGTTCAGGTGGCCCACGAGGTTCATCTCGGCGTTGGTAACCCACACGCCGCCGTCGTTCAGGTCGACCTGCGTCGTCGTGAAGCCCGGGTGGATGACTGCCGCTGCAACCAGCAGTCCCACCGCCGAAAAGGTTGTTGCTGATGCCAGTGCCCGCTGTTTGGTGCGCACCCATGATCGAAGCGGCATCCGTCCCCCAGTCTCATCGTTTGCCAGAAGCAAATATACGCGCCCCGCGCGGCCAGCGGGTGGCGCCCGGTCGGCCTGGTCCCGGCCTTCGAGAGGCTGACATGGGGTTGTGGTAATCCCCACCACATGGAGAGACGCCAATCAACCCGTCGGAAGCGATGATCGCTGTCGCCGGATCAGGGCGCTGCAGCAGTTCGCGGGTGATTTTCTTGATCGACTCGTCGCCGCCGGCATTGAGCCGGACCAGGTCGTGGACTCATAGGAGATGTCTTCCATGTCGACGGCGACGGCGTCGCCGTCGAGCCCTGGCGCTTCGCGGTCCAGCAGGACCAGCGGGCGGCCGTATTCTCAGGCCAAAGGGAAACCAGACTTCTCCAGCGAGCATCGCCGCTGAGTGACGTTGATCCCCCAGAAACGCTCCGCCCATCCGGTTCGTCAGTGCTTCTTGAAAGCGTCCTTCACCTTTTCTGCAGCCTGCTTCAGGTCCGCCTTGACCTGGTCGCCCCTGCCTTCGGCCTTGAGTCGGTCGTCTCCGGTGGCCTTGCCTTTAGCTTCTTTGGCCTTGCCGGTCAGCTTTGTCATCACATTCCGAATCTTGTCGCCCAGACCCATGGTTTCCTCCTTGGGGTACTGCCTGGCTGGTTGGCCGTCGTGGCCTCTCGAGCTGAACCGCCCGACGTCATGACCTCATCTTGAGCACTGAGCGAAGCGTTGTCCACCCTGACCTCCTGGACAGGTGGCCACAGAGCGGGTCACGTTGAACTGCCGATCACCCGGTCGCGTCCTGCCAGCAGACCCGGCGCCAGTGCCAGCCCGCGAAACGTCACTTGCGACCTTGGCTTGCCTGGAACCTAGCGTCACACAACGCGACGGCCTCCGCATCCGGATCAGCCACGCCCTACCCTTGACACGTGACTTTGACTAAGATCCGCACCGCCGCCGCGAGCTCCCTCGCCGCTGCCGGTCTCCTGCTGACCCTCGCCGCCTGTTCCACGCCGGCCGCCACCCAGCCAACCACTTCCGCCCCGGCGTCTACGGCAACGGCTACATCCAGCGCAGCCTCCGAGTCCTGCGCCGGGGTGAAGGTCATCGTCGATTCGGGCGCCCTAAAGCAGGCTGCCGCTGATTCCTCCGTTTGCGTGACCGTGGACGGGCCGACGCCCGCTTCCAAGGTGCTCGACGAGGCGAAGGTGAAAACCGAGGGCACGGCCGAATACCCCAACGAACTGGTGTGCCGTGTGAACGGTGTGCCGGCCGCCGATCTCGACATCGCCCACAAGGGCGGCACGTACCGGGAAGAATGCAGCAAGATGCCCGCCGCCTTCGCCTACTGGGCGCTCTGGGTTAAGCCGGCCTCCGGCGAATGGGCGTACGCGCAGGAAGGCCTAGCCACCCTGCAGGTGAGCCCGGGCGAGAGCCTGGAACTGCTCTACACGGTCGACGGCGAACCGGCCGCCCCCGCGGCATGACCTTTCGACCCGCGCCGTTACGCGCAGCGGCGGCTCTCGCCGTCGTGTTCATCGCGGCGCGGGTCATCTACCGCATCCTCTTCAACGGGGCGGGCCTTGGTGAGCCGGTCCTGCTCGACCTGCCGGCGGTCCGGCTGCCTGCCCCGTACGCCCACGTGGTCCTCCTCGGTCCGGTAACGGCGCCCGGGCTGTGGGCGGCGGTCCTGTCCGCCCTGCCGATTGCCGGGATGTTCCTCGCCTTCGGCCTGCTCAACGCCTGGGTGGATGTGGCCCGCGGCTTCGTGCACCTGGCCCGCCGCGGCCCCATGCAGGGAGTAGCCCGGATGCTCGTGGTGGCCTGGGCGGCGCTCCCGGCGCTTGCCGACGCCGTGACCTCCGTCCGCCTGGCGTTCCGGTTGCGGGGCGAACGCTTCGGACCCCGCGCCCTGGTGCCCGTGCTCGAGCGCACCCTTGAGCACGCGGGCCGGGTCGCCGCGGCCTTGGAGTTGCGCGGCTTCGGGAGCCGGGCGGCCCACCAACCCAGCCCAGGGACCGAAGCACCGGTCCTCGTCCGGGACGCACAATTCCGCATCGGCGACGCGCAGGTCCGCGTCGCCGGATTCACGCCGTCGAGCGGGTCCATAACGGTCATTACCGGGCCAACGGGCTCGGGAAAATCCACCATCCTGCGAGGTATCGCCGGCCTCCTCTCCCACGTTGACGGTGGAGAAATTTCCGGCACCGTGTGCATCGCCGGAACGGACCGTGCCACCACGCCCCCGCGCGATACCGCCCGACTTGTCGGCGTCGTACTGCAGAATCCCCGCGCAGCCTTCGCCAGCACCCGCGTATGGGACGAAATCTCCCTCGCACTTGAGCTGCGCGGCATGGCAACCGGGGCCGCCAAGGCCCGTGTCTTGGAGGTCGCGGAGCGGCTCGGAGTGTCGGCGCTGCTGGACCGGAATGTCAGCACGCTTTCGGCGGGTGAGGCAACGCTCGTAGCCATCGCGGCCGCGGTGGTGGAGCATCCGGCCCTGCTCCTGGTGGACGAACCCTTGGCCGATCTTGACACCGCAGCACGCGGACACGTCATCGCCGTGCTGGACGCCCTCGCCCGCGATGACGGTGTCTGCGTCATCGTGGCAGAGCACCGGGCAGCGCCGCTGGTACCCGTTGCCGACTCGTGGTGGACCATCGACGACGGCGCCCTGGTACCGGGTGCCGCGCCATCCGCGCCGTCGCTCGCTGTCGCTGCCCGTCCCACGCCGGCACAGCCAGCGGAGCAAGTGCCGGTGCTGACTGCGACAAAGCTCGCGGTGCACCGCAAGGGCAAGCCACTGGTACGCGAGGCGTCCCTGACCCTGCACCGCGGTGAAGTGGTGGCCCTGGTGGGGCCGAACGGGGCCGGAAAGTCTTCCCTCCTGGTGGCGCTCGCCCTCGGTGAAGGCACGGTCGACGGCCGCACGGTCGACGGCGGACGGGTCGCCCTCGTCCCGGACGCCTCGGACGACCTCTTCACCAGGGATACCGTCGCGGCAGAGCTCCGCGCGGCCGAGCGGCGCCAGGACCGGCGCGGTGACCAGCTTCCCCGACGATCTGCGGAATCACACCTGGCCCGTTTGCGGGGAGACGTGCGGATTCCCATTGGACACGAGCATCCCCGGGACCTCTCTGCAGGAGAGCGCAGGATCCTCGCCATCGCACTGCAGACCATGGACGATCCCCCGGTACTCCTGATCGATGAGCCCACCCGCGGGCTGGATCCTGCGGCGCGCACAGCAGTCGCGGCGGCGCTGCGGGCAGCAGCGGACTCCGGCGCGGCGGTCCTGATCGCCACACACGACCTCGATTTTGCCCACGGCCTCGGCGCAAGGATCCTCCCGATGCGTGACGGCGTCGCGCCCTCTTCCGCGCCGGCCACGGCACCTGAACCGCCCCTCCCGTCTCCCCGGCAAGCAGGTGCCGGACGGAGGCCACGGGTCATCGAACAAACAGACACCCAGGGCGCGGAAAGACCCCGCCGCATCCGGATGCCGCGGGGCGTCGAGCTCGCCGTTCTCGCGGCTGCAAACCTTCTGGCCCTCGCAGCATTCTGCTGGCCGCTGCTCGCCGCGGCCCTGCCCCAGGATGCCGCCGCGGCCCTCCCCTACGCGGCGCTGGCCATTGCGCCGCTCGCCGCGGTCGCCGTCGTGGTTTCCGTCGACGGATCGGTCCGCTCAGCGCACACGGTGGCGCTGCTCGGCGTCCTGGCTGCCGTAGGTTCCGCGGTGCGGGTGGCAAGCACCGGCGTCGGCGGCGTGGAGGCAGTCTTTATCCTGCTGATCCTGGCCGGCCGGGCGTTCGGTGCCCGTTTCGGCCTGCTCCTCGGCGCCGCCACCATCACCCTCTCAAGCGCTGTGTGGGGCGGGATCGGGCCCTGGACACCGTTCCAGATCTTCGCCTGTGCGTGGGTGGGTGCCGGGGCCGGCCTACTTCCCAAACGCGTGCGCGGGAAGGGCGAGCTTTTGATGCTGTGCGGCTACGGCGTCGCGGCGTCCTACCTATTCGGGCTGCTGACCAACCTGTGGTTCTGGCCCTTCGCGGTGGGCGCCGGCACCGGCATCTCCTACGTGCCCGGCGCGCCGCTGGGCACCAACCTCAGCAGCTTCCTGCTCTACTCGCTGGTGACCTCCACCGCCGGGTGGGACACCCTGCGGGCCGTCACCACGGTCATCGGGATCCTCGTGGTGGGACGGGCCATCCTCGCCGCACTCCGGCGGGTGAAGCCGGTATACAACGACGGCGGGCAGGCCACCAAGGCCCTACCCGCCGTCGTACCTGACCTGGAGGAGATCAGGCGTTAGTTTTCCGCTTGAGCCAGCCCCACACGGCCGTGGCCACGAACAGGATCAGGCCGATGAAAGCCAGCCACAGCAGGCCCTTCACCACGAAGCCGAGGATCGAAAGGACAAGCCAGATAATAAGCAGTGTGATGATAATTCCCATAGGGGAAGCCTAGGCCCGGTTCCCGCTGAAACCGTCCGCCACACAGCAATCCGTGCCTGAGATCACGCGCCTGGCTCACACCTTGAAGTACTTCGCCTCCGGGTGGTGGAACACAAACGCGTCGGTGGACTGTTCGGGGTGCAGCATCAGCTCATCGCTCAGGACCACGCCCATCCGCTCGGGTTTCAGGAGCTCCGTCACCTTGCGGCGGTCCTCCATGTCCGGGCAGGCCGGGTATCCGAGCGAGAACCGCGCACCGCGGTAGTCGAGCTTGAACAGGCCGGCTTTGTCTTTCGGCTCCTCGGCCGCGAAACCCAGCTCGGAGCGGATGCGCGCATGCCAGAATTCCGCGAGCGCCTCGGTGAGCTGCATGACCAGTCCGTTGAGCTCGTAGTAGTCGCGGTAGTGGTTTCCGGCGAACAGCTCGGACGTCACCTCCTCGATCTTCGAGCCGGCGGTGACCAGCTGTACCGGCAGGACATCCACCTGGCCCGATTCGCGCGAGCGCACGAAGTCGGCGAGGCACAGGTGCCGGTCCCGGCGCTGGCGCGGGAAGTCGAACCGCAGCCGCTCGGTGCCGATCGGACCGCCGGATCCGCCGTCGGGGGCGAGCAGTCCCGCGGTGCCGAGGACGCCGTCGTGATCCTCCCCGTGGTGCAGCACCACCACCTGTTCCCCCTCGGAAACCACCGGGAAATAGCCGTAGGCGACGGACGCATCGAGCATGCCCTCGCCGAGGATGCGGTCCAGCCAGTACCGCAGGCGCGGCCGGCCTTCACGTTCCACCAGTTCCTCATAGGAGGCGCCGTCATCGCCGCGGCCGGGCTTGAGCCCCCACTGCCCCATGAAGGTGGCGCGCTCGTCGAGCATGGCCGCGTAGTCGTGGAGTGCCACGCCGCGCACAATGCGTGTGCCCCAGAACGGCGGCGCGGGCACGGGGTTGTCGGTTGCGACGTCGGACCGGCCGGGCATTGCCTCCGGTTCGGTCACCGTGAACTTCGGGCCGCCTTTGTGGATCCGCTTCTTCAGCGGCGGAAGGCCGACGGCGTCCGGGTCGGCGCCGCGGGCCACCTGCACCAGCGGTTCCATCAGTGCCAGGCCCTCAAAGGCGTCCTTGGCGTACCTGACGGTTCCCTCAAACTGCTCCGCCAGGTCCTGCTCCACGTAGGCGCGGGTCAGGGCTGCGCCGCCGAGGATGATGGGCCACTTTTTCGCCAGGCCGCGGAACTGCAGTTCGGCGAGGTTCTCCTTCATCACCACGGTGGATTTTACGAGCAGGCCGGACATGCCGATCACGTCCGCGTCGTGCTCCTCGGCTGCGGCCATAATCTCGGCGATCCCCTGCTTGATGCCGATGTTGATCACTTTGTAGCCGTTGTTGGTGAGGATGATGTCCACCAGGTTCTTGCCGATGTCGTGCACGTCGCCACGCACGGTGGCGATCACCATGGTGCCCTTGCCCGAGGAATCCGATTTCTCCATGTGCGGCTCGAGCAGAGCCACCGCGGTCTTCATCACCTCGGCGGACTGCAGCACGAACGGCAGCTGCATCTCGCCGGCGCCGAAGCGCTCGCCCACAACCTTCATGCCCTCGAGCAGCTGGTCGTTGATGATGGCGAGCGGGGTCATGCCCTCGCCGCGGGCCAGGTCGAGGTCCTCTTCCAGGCCCTTTCCCTCGCCGTCGATGATGCGCCGGGCCAGGCGTTCGCCGGTGGGCAGCGCCGCCAGTTCCGCCGCGCGCTGGTCCTTCAGCGCTGCGGTGTCGACGCCGGCGAACAGGTCCAGCATGCTGTTCAGGGGGTCGTACGTAACGTTGCCGTCGGCGTCGTATTCGCGGCGGTCCCAGACGAGGTCCAGGGCCACCTTGCGCTGTTCCTCCGGCAGGGACGCGAGCGGCACGATCTTGGCGGCGTCGATGATGCCGCTGGACAGGCCCGCCTGCACGGCCTCGTGCAGGAACACCGAGTTCAGGGCCATCCGCGCCGCCGGGTTCAGGCCGAAGGACACGTTCGAGACGCCGAGCGTGGTGTGGATGCCGGGGTACTTCGCGGTGATCTGGCGGATGGCCTCGATCGTTTCGATGCCGTCCCGGCGGGTTTCTTCCTGGCCGGTGGCGATGGGGAAGGTCAGGCAGTCGACGATGATGTCCTCCACGCGCATCCCCCAGTCACCCACCAGGGAATCGATCAGGCGCGAGGCGATGGCGACCTTGCCCTCGGTGGTGCGTGCCTGGCCCTGTTCGTCGATGGTCAGGGCGATCACGGCGGTACCGTGTTCCTTCACGAGCGGCATGATGCGCCCGAAGCGGCTGTCCGGGCCGTCGCCGTCCTCGTAGTTGACGGAGTTGATCACCGGGCGCCCGCCGATGTGTTCGAGCCCGGCCTGCAGCACCTGCGGTTCGGTGGAGTCGATGACGAGCGGGAGCGTGGAGGCCGACGCGAAACGCGAGACGATCTCCTTCATGTCCGCGACGCCGTCGCGCCCCACGTAATCGATGCAGACATCGAGCAGGTGCGCGCCGACACGGACCTGCCCGCGGGCGATGTCGACGCAATCGTCCCAGCGCTCCTCCAGCATCGCCTGGCGGAACGCTTTCGAACCGTTCGCGTTGGTGCGCTCGCCAATGGCGAGGTACGCGGACTCCTGGTCGAAATTCACGTGATGGTAGAGGGAAGCGATGCCGGCTTCACGCTCGGTGGGTACGCGGCCGCCGTCGGCGCCCCTCCCCCCGCTGGTGACGGCGGCGCTGGCGCGCAAGGGCGCAAGACGTTCGACGACGGCGGCCAGGTGCTCCGGCGTCGTGCCGCAACATCCGCCCACCAGGCCCAGGCCGAATTCGCGGACGAACTGCTCGTGCGCGGTGGCGAGTTGGCTGGGCGAGAGCGGATAGTGCGCGCCGTTGGCACCAAGGACGGGCAGGCCGGCGTTGGGCATGCAGGCGATCGCCACCGAGGACTGCTTGGCCAGGTGGCGCAGGTGCTCGCTCATCTCGTCCGGCCCGGTGGCGCAGTTCAGGCCGATGGCGTCGACGCCGAGCGGCTCGAGCGCGGTGAGCGCGGCGCCGATCTCGGAGCCCATCAGCATGGTTCCGGTGGTTTCGACGGTCACCTCGACGAAGATGGGGAGCCGGATGCCGCGGGCCACGATGGCCTGTTTGCAGCCGTTGACCGCGGCTTTGGTCTGCAGGAGGTCCTGGCTGGTTTCGATGAGGAAGGCGTCCGCTCCCCCGTCGATGAGGCCCCCGGCCTGCAGGGCGAAGGTCTGCTTGAGGTAGTCGTAGCTGGTGTGCCCGAGGCTGGGGAGCTTGGTGCCCGGGCCCATCGAGCCCAGGACCCACCGCATCCGTCCGTCTGATTTCTCTGCTGCCTCGGCGCGTTCGCGGGCGATTTCGGCGCCTTTGCGGGCGAGCTCTTCGATCCGGTCGTCGATGCCGTAGTCGGAGAGGTTGGACCAGTTCGCGCCGAAGGTATTGGTTTCGACCGCATCGATTCCCACCGCGAAGTAGGCGTCATGAATGTCCGCGAGGACATCCGGCCGGGTGGCGTTGAGGATCTCGTTGCAGCCTTCCAGCCCCAGGAAATCGTCCTCGAGGGACAGTTCCCGGTCCTGCAACATGGTGCCCATGGCCCCGTCGGCAATCACGACCCGGTGGTTCACGGCATCCAGCAGTGCTTGGGAGCGAACGGGGCGGGGGGCGGAGTCAATATCAAGCGCAAAACGAGGCATCTAAACAGACTACGGGCGGGGTTCTGTGCGGTGCGCTGTGTGTCCATGTGCTACGACGGCGGGGACTTCCCGGATCAGCCGACGCCGGTCCGGCGAGCACACTGCGTCCCGCATGGCTGATACAGGTGCTGAAGGAACTCATCTGTGTTCACGACGTCAAGGAGAGATCAAACGTAGCCCGGATCACAGAATGAGGGCTCGCGCCATATCGGGCGCTTGGGGGATCGAGCCACTCGGATCGCTACCGCATTCGCGGGCAGCAAGGGCATAGGTCGCAGCATTCTTCTTAGGAGCAACCCCGAAGTTGGCGCTAGAAATCAGATTTCTCGAGGTTATTTTCGGGTCTGAGCAAAATAACACGAACAGCCATCGAGTCCTTGACTAAAATCTCAGTCGTGACGGAGACATCTACGAGCACGCGACGCTGAAGTTCCCGGACCCTGTCTGACTCGGGCATTTCTTTCAACAGGCTGGGGTGCGACTTAAGGAGTTCCGCGGCCGTGGCTTCGGTGTACACGGTTAAGGCGACGCGAACCCCTCCGCCCACTTCCTCCGACCATTCTTTTACTCCACCCCACGCACGAGAGTCCAAGACCAATACGAAGGACGCGCTAAGGAGAGCCGTCTGCGCGACTACCAACCCGTCGTGCTGACCCCGAATGCCCTTAGCTCTGCTGTCAATATCTGAGGCGTCAACAATCGGAGTGACTGGGAGCGACTTCGCGACTTGCCCGTTCATACCGTGCACGATAAGAGAGGGACGGTAGCCTTCAGTCCGCATTTGCTTTATGGTCGAGTTCACTTGGTCCGCTAGATCGGTCGGAACTGAGATATCGAAAGTTTCCTCCCCCTTGCCCGTCGCATCAATTGACGGATTCATATTGTCAATCAAGCTGCAGTTTTCACCTCGTGCCAGACCTCGACCGAAATGTTGAGCTATCTGTTGAAAAATCGGCTGGTGGACATGCTGGACTGCCCACGTCTTCGACTCAAGGGTCGGTTTTAGTGCGAGTCTCGAGGTAGGCAGTTCGCCTACGTTTTGGAGATGTGAGCTGCCGGTCGATACTAAGAGACCCAGTATTGAACGGTCCTTCTGCCAGGCATCCTCCACGAGTGTCGTGAATTTTCGGCCAACGTCGTCAGGGATCGGAGCGGACATCAGAGCGCTATCTAATCGCTCTGCCTCAAGGTCCGCCGCAGCCGAAATAGCGATCTTTGTGGAAATGACCGCGGCCTCTAGGTCCTCGCCCGCACGACCAAGCAAGGGGACAAGTTCCTCGCGGCTCGTGAGATATTCGATAGCATCAGTCAACTGTTGACGTCTGCTGGCAATCCACGCGGTGGGCTCGAGTGCTGTCTTCCCGGAGGCCATAGCGGCCAGCAGCAAGAGCGCAGCGGCTCGTAGCCGTGGAGTTTCTGAGTCAATGACGTGCACCTCGCCACTGGGCAGGTCCGACATCACCCAGTCCGACAGAAGTTCTCTCCGTTCGATCGTGCGGGAATGATCGGCAGGTCGGAGTACATCATTGGGATTTGAATAGCGCAGTCGCACCACTTCGTACATGGCGGTCAATTTTGGGTTGCTTGGATCAGCCAGCATTCGATGGACCACCCAGCAAGCGACTGTGAAACGGATTTGATCGCGCGCATCCCGAATCATCGTCGCAATATCCTTTTCCAACGACTCGGGAAGGTATTCCGCGGCGTGTTCTTCCAACCAATACTCAAGGATTTGGCCCAAGGCTCGGTCAGTTTCGACAAATACCTCGCTGTCTTGGGTATCTATGGAATGCTTTGCGATGTCGGCAGTAAGTTCCAATCCGTGCATAACGAGATCAGCCGCTTGGCGTCGCCGTTCGTCCGTATTCGAATCATCCTCAACTAGAGGACCTACAGCGAATTGAAGCAGCTGCGAAAAGTTCAACCATGAATGGCTTCGAACGAGCGATGCAACATCGCCTGGCCCTTGCATTGTCACGAACTGCCGTGAGGACCGAAGCATCTCGTTGACAAGTCCATCTGCACCGGCTCGGATGGCTCGATTGGCTATGTGTATCGGCTGGTATGCGGCCGAGAGCGCGATTTCCCGCACTTCTATCGAGAGAGCTGCCCCTACCTGCTCATATATGTTACGCGCCACACGGTCCACGGCACCGAGACGCAGAGGAAATACCGAGCTTGCCAGTTCATTCGTGTACACCTGCCCAAAGCCTTGTTGCCACGACTCGGGGATGGCCAGCAGAAGAGACGCCTGCGCTTCCGCAATCTCTTCATATGCTCCCAGCCGCGCCCCACGAATCGCTTGAATCGCCTCATCGTGTAATTCCGCCGCAATCTGGTTCACGTCGAAGTTGAATCGATACCCACGAACGCGCCGAATCCTGACAACCTTGCGAGCGATTCGTAGCGCCTCAGAGTCGTTTATGCTCAAGCCGATTAAAGGGGTACCCGCTGAAACCTCGTGCCCAATGTGTGCCGACAGTTCTGGCTGTGATCCGCCAACGGCCGCAATGCGGGTCGATAACTCATGGAGGCGACGCAGGTTGATGTCGGCAACTATGCCTCCGCGTTCCGCTAACACTGCGGCCGGCATTGTTCCTGGCAATCCAAGGATTCTCAGTCTGATGCCAACGGCGTCCGCAAGTTTATCGAGCATAGCGAGCCCGGCCCTGAGCTGGGCTTCAGTTTCAACATACAGCGCGGCGTGACGCGAGATCATCAGGAGTCGACGCTGATGTAGACGTGACACGTCTACGGCTCTCAGCATGACCGCGAAGACGAGGGCCAAGGAGGCCACCGAGAGCCCTGCGATAAATGTCGCCCATGCAGCGGCCCACCCGCCCGGCGCCCCATGGCCAATTCCCAGTAAAACGAGGCCCAACACGAGCAGCGCGGTTACGCCTAGATACACAACAAGCTGAAACGGACCGGCGACGCCTGCGTCGCGCATTGCAGTCGGTCGGGTTGAGTGGAGGCCCTGAAAGACGAAAAACACTACGGCCACGGCCAGGCCGGAAGTCGCACCGATGACTTGCCATAGGGCACCAAGAAAGCCAATCGCGGCCGCGGGGTCGGCCAAAGCTGGCAGCCAAGCTGGCCCCGGGATGAACAGGCCTCCCAACGCGATCGTAGCAGCGCTCACGGGACCCAGCAGGGTGCGTATTCCGCCGGGCAAGCTCTGCCACGTGCGAGATGCAGCACTTCGGGCTGCCTGCAGCCTCGAGCCTGCCCGCAAGGATCCTAGTTCCTTCCTCACCAGCTTTCGAAGGCTGCGCGGAAAACTACCCATGTTTGCTGCTTTTGACTCTGCCATGCGTCATTCCCCTTGACATGATCGGTGAACTGCTCCGAGGACATTGAGCGTTCTGGGAAACCTACGAATTTCGATTCGGACGAATTCGCAAGGAACGGCGCGCTGCCAGTGGGCGCCGTCATGGCCAGTCATTCGGTCCCCCACGTCCCTTTTCGGCCATCCTACGATGCCCGGAGTCGGATCCGGGCTACTGAGGAAGTAGGGAGAGTTGGCCTCTTTGCCGTCGCAGACTGCGGAGTTCGGCAGTCAAGGGCAGAGGTTCCCTCAAGCCTCCGCCACCGGTGCCGCGAACTGGGCCGCATACAGCGCCGCATACGCCCCGCCCGCGGCCAGCAGTTCCGCGTGGTTTCCCTGCTCCACGATCTGCCCGGCTTCCATTACCAGGATGAGGTCAGCGTCGCGGATGGTGGAGAGCCGGTGCGCGATCACAAAGCTCGTCCGGTCCGAGCGCAGCGCGCTCATCGCCTTCTGCACCAGCACCTCGGTCCGCGTATCCACTGAAGAAGTCGCCTCATCCAAAATCAAAACAGACGGACTGGCCAGGAACGCCCGGGCAATCGTCAGCAGCTGCTTCTCCCCGGCGGAAACGTTACCGCCTTCGTCGTCGAGCACGGTGTCGTAGCCCTCGGGCAGGGACCGCACGAACCGGTCCACGTACGTCGCCTTCGCCGCCTCCAGGATTTCCGCCTCGGTGGCGGCAGGCCGGCCGTAGGCGATGTTGTCCCGGATGGTCCCGCCGAAGAGCCAGGTATCCTGCAGCACCATGCCCATCCGCGAGCGCAGCTCGTTGCGGGTCATCGCGGTGACGTCCACGCCGTCGAGCGTGATCCGCCCGGCGTCGAGCTCGTAGAACCGCATCATCAGGTTCACCAGCGTGGTCTTCCCGGCCCCGGTCGGCCCGACGATCGCCACAGTCTGCCCCGGCTCGGCCACCAGGCTCAGGTCCGCAATCAGCGGATTGTCCGGCGAGTACGCAAAAGACACATCCTCGAACACGAGCCGGCCCCGCCCGCCGTCGGGCGCCACCGACGGAGAAGGATCCGCCGACTGCTCCTCGGTGTCCAGCAGCTCGAACACCCGCTCGGCCGACGCCACCCCGGACTGCAGCAGGTTCGCCATCGACCCCAGCTGGGCCAGCGGCTGGGTGAACTGCCGCGAGTACTGGATGAACGCCTGCACATCCCCCAGCTGCATCGCCCCGGAGGCCACCTGCAGCCCGCCCACCACGGCGATCCCCACATAGACCAGGTTCCCGATGAACGTCATGGCCGGCATGATCAGGCCGGACACGAACTGCGCGCCGAAGCTGGCCTCATACAGCTCCGCATTCTTCAGCCGGAACCGCTCCTCCACCTCCCGCTGCCGGCCGAACACCTTCACTAGCGCGTGCCCGGTGTAGGTCTCCTCGATCTGCCCGTTCAGCTCCCCCGTGTGCTTCCACTGCGCCACAAACAGCTTCTGCGAGCGCTTGGCGATCAGCGCCGTCGTCACCAGCGTCAGCGGCACGGTGACCAGCGCAATCAGCGCGAGCCTGGGCGAGAGGATGAACATCATCACCAGCACCCCCAGCACGGTCAGCAGCGAGGTGACCGCCTGGCTGATGGACTGCTGCAGGCTTTGCGAGATGTTGTCCACGTCGTTGGTGACCCGGCTGAGCAGCTCCCCGCGCTGGACGGTGTCGAAGTAGCGCAGCGGGAGCCGGTTGATCTTGGCCTCGATCCGCTCGCGCAGCCGGAACATGGTGCGCTGCACCACGCCGTTGAGGATATATGCCTGGATCCACATAAAGCCCGAGGCCAGCACATACAGCACCAGCGCCCACAGCAGCACGGTGGCCAGCGCCGTGAAGTCGATCCCGGCGCCGGGCGTCAGCGTCATGGCGCTGAGCATGTCCGCCTGCCGGTCCTGCCCCGCGGCGCGCAGCTGCGCGATCACCTGCTCCTGGCTCGTCCCGGCCGGCAGATCCTTGGACACGGTGCCGGCGAAGATCAGGTTGGTGCCCTCGCCGAGGAGCCGCGGCCCGATCACCGAGAACGCCACACTCACCACCGCGAGCATCAGGACCAGCACCAGCCAGAGCCGCTCGGGCCGCAGCTGGCCCAGCAGCCGCTTGGCGGACGGGCCGAAGTTCATCGCCTTCTCCGCCGGAACGTTCATCCCGGCAAACGGCCCGCCGCGGCCCGGCCCGCCCGCCGGACGGGGGATGCGTTCGACGGCGGGAGCGGCGCCGGGCGTCCCGGCTCCCCCGCCGTGCCCCGGCCCGCCGGCCGGTGCTGCAGGCCCGGTGCGGTTGGTGGCGCTCATGCCGCCTCCTCCGCCGCGAGCTGGGAGTTCACGATCTCCTGGTAGGTTTCCGAGGTGTCCAGCAGCTCCTCGTGGGTGCCGTGCGCGACCAGCCGGCCGCCGTCGAGCACCAGGATCTGGTCCGCGTCCACAATGCTGGAGACCCGCTGGGCGATGATCACCAGGGTGGCGCCTGCGGTGTGCTGCCGGAGCGCCTGCCGCAGCCGGGCGTCGGTGGCGGTGTCCAGCGAGGAGAAGGAGTCGTCGAAGATGTAGAGCTCGGGCCGTTTCACCAGCGCCCGGGCAATCGCGATCCGCTGCCGCTGCCCGCCGGAGACGTTGGTGCCGCCCTGCGAGATGGGTGCGTCCAGCCCGCCCTCCATCTCCCGGACGAAGTCCTCGGCCTGCGCAATGGACAGCGCCTGCCAGAGTTCGTCCTCGGTGGCGTCGGGTTTGCCGTAGAGCAGGTTGCTGCGCACGGTGCCGGAGAACAGGTACGGCTTCTGCGGGACCAGGCCGATGTGCCCCCAGAGCAGGTCCGGGTGCAGCTCGCGGACGTCCACGCCGTCGATCCGGACCGAGCCGGAGGTGGCGTCGAAGAGCCGCGGCATGAGGTTCACCAGGGTGGTCTTGCCGGAGCCGGTGGCGCCGATGAGCGCCGTCGTCTGCCCCGCCCGGGCGGTGAAGCTGATCCCGGACAGGACCGGCTGCTCGGCGCCAGGGTAGGCGAACCCGACGTCGCGCATCTCCAGCTCGCCGCGGCCGGTGCGGCCTTCAAAGCCGACAGGGTGTTCCGGCGGCCGGACGCTGGACTCGGTGCCCAGCACCGCCCCGATCCGGTCCGCGGAGACCGCCGCGCGCGGGATCATGATCGCCATGAAGGTGGCCATCATGACGGACATCAGGATCTGCATAAGGTAGCTCAGGAACGCGATCATGGTGCCCACCTGCATGGAGCCGTCCTGGATCCGGAACGCCCCGAACCAGATCACGGCCACACTCGAGACGTTCAGCACCAGCATCACGGTGGGGAACGCGAGCGCCATCAGCCGGCCGGCGCGCAGGGCGGTGTCCGTGACGTCCTCGTTGGCCCGGGCGAAGCGGGCGGTCTCCACGTCCTCGCGGACGAACGCGCGGACCACGCGGATGCCGGTGAGCTGTTCGCGCAGCACGCGGTTCACGGTGTCGATCCGGGTCTGCATCAGCCGGAACAGCGGCACCATCCGGGTGATGATCAGCCCCACCGCGCCCATCAGCACCGGCACGCTGACCGCGATCAGCCAGGACAGCTGCACGTCCTGCCGGATCGCCATGATCACCCCGCCGATACTGAGCATGGGCGCGGCCACCATCAGGGTGGCGGAGACCAGCACCAGCTGCTGGACCTGCTGGACGTCGTTGGTGGAGCGGGTGATCAAGCTCGGGGCGCCGAAGCGGGTGACCTCCTGCTCGGAGAATGCCGCCACGCGGCTGAAGATCGCCCCGCGCACGTCCCGGCCCATCGCCATCGCCGCCTTCGCCCCGAAGTACACGGCCGCGATGGCGCAGGCAATCTGCAGCAGGGTCACCAGCAGCATCACCCCGCCGGTGCGCAGGATGTAGTCCGTGTCCCCCTTCGCCACGCCCTGGTCGATGATGTCCGCGTTCAGGGTGGGCAGGTACAGCGAGGCGATGGACTGCGCCAGCTGGAGGACGACGACGGCGAGCAGCAGCCCGCGCTGCGGCCGCAGGTATTCAACGAGCAGTTTCCAGAGCATCCGTACTCCCAGCCACGTGTCACGCCGTGTGATCCGAAGGTCAGTTTACGTCCGGGGGGCGGGAACGGGACCTGTGGCTGTGCAGGAGACGTGGAGGAGGTTCTCGGACAGCGTACGAGCCGCATTTGAACAGCGCCCGGCCAGTTAGTCCAGCCAGGTGTATTCCCGTCAGATTGCACTCAGCCTCGGTTGGTGAGCGAGTATCTGTCGTGGTCCTGCCGGTTTTCGCCGGCGCCTACTGGATGCTGGATCCGGACTGGTCATATCGGTACCAGCCATGCGAGGTTTTCCGGCCGTAATTCCCTTGTTCGTAAAGCGCCTTAAGGGCCGGGTGAGGCAGGTCTGCCGGGTCCCGCGTTTCCTCGAAGGTCGCTTGCCGGATCAGGTAGCTCACGTCCAGGCCCACCAGGTCCATCAGCTCAAACGGCCCCATGGGGTGGCCCAGCGCCGTCTTGGCTGCAGTGTCGATGTCGCTGACACTGGCGATGCCGTCCGAGTAAAGCCGGAGAGCCTCGTCCCGGATGGCGCCCATGAGCCTGTTGGCCACAAAACCCGGGATCTCGCGGTTGATAAGCACGGGCGACTTACCCAAGGAGCGCGCCAGCTTCATGGTGGTTTCCACCGTGTCCGGAGATGTTTTGCCGTGGCGGACCACCTCAACACATTTCATGACCAGGGCGGGGTTGAAGAAATGCATATTGCAGACCTGTTCCGGCCGCCCTGTCTCCTCTGCCACTTTTGAGGAGCCCAGCGTGGAGGAATTCGTGGACAGAATGGCGTGTGCCGGGGCTGCCCGTCCCAAGGCCGCGAAGATGCTGCGCTTCACTTCCAGTTTTTCGGTGGCGGCCTCGATCACGAAGTCGACATCCGCCGCGCCGGTCTCCAGGGACGTGGTGAAGGTGAGTCGCGACAGGGCGGCCTCGGCGTCCTGTCGACTCCTGCGCCCTCTGACCACGCTGCTGTCCATCCGGTCGGTGAGCTGGCTCCGGGCGGCGGCCAGCATGTCTGCCGCGACGTCCTGAATGGTGACCTGGTATCCGGCCAGAGCGCACACCATGCCGATCTGTGAGCCCATGGCTCCGGCGCCGACCACCAGAATCTTGTTGATCTGCATGATTTCTCTTCTCCTAGTGCGCAACGGGAATTTCCATGACGTTCCGGCGGTGAGAATCACGGCGCGGAAGACGAGGCCGGCCACAGACTCCGCGGCGGCCGCGTCATCCCTGCTCAGCGGAAAGCGGAAATGCCGGTGATGTGGTTACCCAGGATGAGGGTGTGGACCTCGTCGGTGCCTTCGTAGGTCCGGACAGACTCCAGGTTGTTGGCGTGGCGCAGGGGCGAATAGTCCAGTGTGATGCCGTTGCCCCCCAGGATGGCACGGGCGTCGCGGCAGATCTTGATGGCTTCCCGGACATTGTTGAGTTTGCCGACGGAGATCTGTACGGGCGCAAGTGTTCCGGCATCCTTGAGTCGGCCGGTGTGGATCGCCAGCAAGGTCCCCTTCTGGATTTCCAGCAACATGTCCACCAACTTTTGCTGCGTGATCTGGTAGGCGGCCAGCGGTTTATCGAACTGCATCCGTTCAAGTGAGTAGTCCAGGGCCTGCTCGTAGCTGTCCCGGGCGGCACCCATGGCACCCCAGATGATGCCGTAGCGGGCTTCATTCAGGCAGGAGAACGGGCCGCGGAGGCCCTCGGCACCGGGCAGCCTGGCGGTGTCGTCCACTGTGACGTTTTCGAGGGTGATGTCACATTGGATCGAAGCGCGCATGGAGAGCTTTGGCTCTATCGGTGTGGCGGTGAAACCCGGAGCGTCGGTGGGAACCAGGAATCCGCGGACGCCGTCCTCCGTAGCGGCCCAGATGACGGCGACCTGCGCGACGGAGGCCAGGCCGATCCACCGTTTCGCGCCGTTGATGACCCATTGGTTGCCGTCGCGGCGGGCGAAGGTCTGCATGCTGGAGGGATCCGAGCCGGCTGTGGGTTCGGTGAGACCAAAGCAGCCGATGATTTCACCCTTCGCCATGCCGGGCAGGTACTGGTTCTTCTGGTCCTCCGAACCCCATTTGTGGATGGCGCTCATCGCCAAGGAGCCCTGGACCGAGACGAACGTCCGCAGCCCGGAGTCTCCGGCTTCCAGTTCCATCGCCGCTAAACCGTATTCGACTGCGGACCGGCCCGGGCAGCCGTAACCCTTCAGATGCATTCCCAAGAGCCCGAGGGCACCCATTTCCCGGGAGATTTCCACCGGAAAGTGCGCAGCTTCGTACCAGTCCTTGATGTTCGGCTTGATGCGTTCGCGCACGAACCGGCGGACGGTGTCCCGTAGCTTCAGCTCGTCACTGCTGAGCAGCCCCTGTAGGTCCAGCACGTCCGAGCGGATCTCGCCGGCAGGGCGGGCAGCGGCGGAAACGGTCTGCAGTTCCGGTCCGGACAGGGTTTCTGGTGTGACGCTCATCTTTGATCCTCCGACAGTGACGGCCTGAAGGGCGTCGGTTTGCGTTCGCCCCGTTCACTCTGACAGCAATTTATGCCCGGATCCAATACCAAATGACGGCTCTATTGATTCGTCTGGAGCATTAGTTTCTAATTCGAGGTCCGGCGTTGGCAGCACAATTTCAGAAAGCCTCAGAACCTCACGGAGGGCGGGGCTGGTGTTGTCCTTGCGCCAAATCATTCGCAGCAAGACGGGGTCCGTTGGGTCCTCCAGGGGCAGGAACAACACACCCGGGTAGTGAATGTTCTCCGCAACGGAAGACACGGTCATGGCCACCCCAATTTCAGCGGCCACCAGTGAGACCAGCGTCAGTGAATCCGGGGCTACCTGCACAATCGAGGGCAGGAAGCCTGCATCGCTGGCGAGCCTGAGGAGGTGGTCGCGCAGGACGGCGCCGGGATCCGCGGGCAGTGTCACGAATGGCTCGCCGGCCAAGTCAGCCATCCGCACGGAGGCCCGCCCGGCCAGCGGGTGGCCGGCGTGCACTGCTATGACGAGTCTTTCATTGGCAATGACCCGGGAGCTGAGGGCGGCCGGAATGAAATTCCACCTTCCCAGGCCGATTTCCATGGCACCGTTGGCGACTTTGTCCAGGGCCGGGATGGCGAAATTCGAGCTGTACAGCTCGAAGTCGATGCCCGGGTGGGTCTTGCGGACCAGTTTTGCCAGCTTTCCGACCATGACGTGCGACGACGCTCCGGCGAATGCCACCCGCACCCGTCCGGTCTCGCCCTTGCCGGCATGGGCCACCATGGTCCTGGCCCGCCGGCAGGCATCGAGAATATCCGTCGCCGGCTGGACCAGGGCCTCGCCTGCCGGGGTGAGCCGGACAGAGCGTGTGCTGCGCTCAAAGAGGGCGGCACCGAGCTCCCGTTCCAGATTCTGAACGGCGCGGCTGACCGGAGGCTGGGCCATATGCAGCTGCTGGGCGGCCCGCCCGAAATGCAGTTCCTTGGCAACGGCCAGGAAGGCGCGGATCTGTTGAATCTCCATACCGGGCAATTATGCGTCAGGCACATAGAAGCGTCAAAGGGTAGTCAGGGTTGGGCATCAATACTCGCTTCGGCGGCCGCGACGGGATGGCATGCCCACAATGTTTGTTGCGATTTGTGCATCAAACAGGCCCGGAATACGTATTGGACGCGAAGTAATGGGTTTGCGACAGTGGGTGATGTGGAGCACAAACCGGAAGGCATGACATGAATCGAACTGAGACTGCATCAAGGCTGAACCAGGCTTTCGGCCGTTCCGGCAGCGGGCCGCTGAGCGGGCTAGTGGTTGCGGACTTCACCCGCGTCCTAGCCGGTCCCTATTGCACCATGTTGCTGGCGGACATGGGCGCTACGGTGATTAAGGTCGAGAGCCCGCACGGAGATGACACCCGCGGCTGGAAGCCGCCCGTCCGTGAAGACGAAGCCACGTTCTATCTGTCGGTAAACCGCAACAAGCATTCGATTGTGCTGGACCTCAAGGACGAGTCAGATCTTGAAGTCGCTCATGAACTGGCCGCCAGGGCAGATGTCCTCGTGGAGAACTTCAAGCCTGGTGGACTGGACCAGTTCAAGCTGGACTACGACTGCGTTTCCGCGCTGAACCCGGATGTCATCTACGCGTCCATTACAGGCTTCGGCACCGCCGGGGGAGCAGACTTGCCGGGCTATGATCTGCTGGTCCAGGCGGTGTCCGGAATGATGAGCCTCACCGGCGGGCAGGACACCGAGCCATACCGTGCCGGGCTGGCCATATTTGACGTGATCACCGGCCTGCACGCCAGCATCGGCATTCTGGGAGCACTCCACCACAAGGACAATACCGGCCAGGGGCAACGTGTTGAACTGAACCTGCTCTCGTCCGCCCTGTCCGGAATGGTCAACCAGTCGGCGGCATACGTCACCGGCGGGGTGGTACCCACCCGCATGGGCAACGAGCATCCAAGCCTGTACCCCTATGAGCCGATGCCGACGGGCGACGGAATGCTGATCGTCGTGGCCGGAAACAACGGCCAGTTCACGAAACTCTGTGATGCTCTGGGCATTCCCGAAATTGCTGCCGACCCGCGCTTCGGCAACCCGCAGGAACGCAACGCCAACCGTGAGGAGCTGCGGCCCATTCTCCAGGGCCGCCTGGCCGCGCGTTCCGCGGCGGAGTGGTTTGAATACCTTTCCGCATTGGGCCTGCCCTGCGCTCCCATCCAAGACGTCAAGGGTGGCATTGAACTTGCCCGGAAACTGGGACTGGAACCGGTCGTTATGGCCGGAAACGGCGAACGCCGGATTCCCTCCGTGCGCCACCCGGTTGCCTTCTCGGAAACCCCGGTCAGTTATGAACTGGCTCCGCCCGAACTCAATGCCAGCTCCGACCTGGTCCGCACCTGGCTGGCCACCAAGGAGGTGCGGCTCGTTGGCTGAGGAATTCCGCGCACGGGTATTAGTCCGCTGGTCCGATCAGGACATCAACGGCCATGTGAACAATGCGCGCGTGGCAACGCTGCTGGAAGAAGCCCGGATTCAGTGGCGGCGCCACGCGGCTTCCACGGCCGCTGCCACTGAGACAACCACGCTGGTGGCGTCCCTGACGCTGCACTACCGCCGGCCCATCGAGTTTGGCCTGGATGTCGACGTGGACATCTGGGTGGTCCGCATCGGGTCCAGGTCCTACACCATGGGCTACGCCGGATACCAGGACGGGCATCTGGTCCTGGACGCCTCAACGGTCATGGTTTCGCTGGACGACACGACCGGGAGGGCCCGGGCGCTCGACGCCAGGGAAAGGGACTACTTGGAGCGCCATCTGCGCGCCGAAGTGCCGGCCTGAGCGCCGCCCAAACAACAACCGGACGAACATTACGGACAGCCCCGGCTGTCCATAGACAAAGGAAAAACTGTGGTTAAAGAAGAGATCAACAGCGACTATTTCATGGTCGATGACTTCCTCTCCGAAGACGAACGCATCATCCGGAAGAAGGTCCGGAATTTTGTCGAAACCGACCTCCTGCCGGTCATCAACGACTATTGGGACCGGGCGGAATTTCCCTTTGCCCTCGTACCCAAAATCGCCGCACTCGGCATCATCGGCACGACCATCGAAGGCTACGGCTGCCCCGGCATGAGCCGCCTCGCCGCCGGAATGGTCGCCATGGAGATGGCCCGGGGCGACGGTTCCATCAACACCTTCATCGGAGTTCAGTCTGGCCTGGCGATGGGCACGATCAATACGCTCGGCAGCGACGAGCAGAAGCAGCGGTGGCTTCCCGGGATGGCCAAGCTGGAGAAGATCGGGGCCTTCGGCCTCACCGAGCCGGACCACGGATCGGACTCCGTGGGCTTGGAAACGAGCGCCCGCCGGGACGGTGACCACTACGTCCTGAACGGGCGTAAACGCTGGATCGGCAACGCCAGCTTCGCCGACGTCGTCGTGCTCTGGGCCCGGGATGAGGCGGACGGCAAGGTTAAGGCGTTCATCCTGGAAAAGAACGACGACGGCACCTACCCGGCGGGATACCGCGCCGAGGTGATCACCGGCAAGATCGGCAAGCGGGCGATCCTTCAGCCCGACATCACCATCGAAAACCTGCGGATCCCGGCGGAGAACAAACTTCGCGAGGCGAACTCCTTCCGCGATGTCACCCGGGTACTCACCGCCACCCGCGCCGGGGCATCCTGGGAATCAGTCGGCCACGGGATCGCCGCCTACGAAGCCGCAGTGAAATACGCAAAGGAACGCGTGCAGTTCGGCAAGCCCATTGCCAGCTACCAGCTGGTGCAGAACAAGCTCGCCAACATGCTGGCCGAGTTGACCGCCATGCAGCTGATCTGCTTCCGGCTGGCCACACTCGCCGACCAGGGAAAGATGACCGGCCCGATGGCATCACTGGCCAAGATGCACACCGCCCAGAAGGCGCGCTGGATCTGCCAGGAGGCCCGCGACATCCTGGGCGGCAACGGGCTGCTGCTCGAAAACCATGTGGCGCGCCATCTGACTGATATGGAAGTCGTCCACACCTATGAGGGAACGGATTCCATCCAATCGCTGCTGATCGGGCGCGACATCACCGGCATCTCCGCCTTCTCCGGATGACGCACACGCGCCCCTGTTATGAAGACCAAGCCAATCGAAACGTAAAGCAAACCAAGAGGGAGAGCCAATGAACAGGCTGAAAAACAAGACTGCCATCGTCACTGGCGGGGCTCAGGGCATCGGCGCTGCCACCGCACTCCGGCTGGCCACGGAGGGCGCGACAGTTGCCATCCTGGACCTGAACGCCGAGCGGGCAGCGGCCACGGCCGCCGAGATCAGCACAAACGCCGCCGTCGGGGCGGCCGGAGGTTCGGCAGTCAGCGCCGCCTGCGACGTCACCAGCGAGGACCAGGTTGCCGAGGTATTCGGGCAGATCTTCGCCGACCACGGACGCATCGACATCCTGGTCAACAACGCCGGCATCACCCGGGACAACATGTTCTTCAAAATGGACCGTCCGGACTGGGATTCTGTCCTGACGACGAACCTGACCAGCGCCTACCTCTGCGCCAAGGCAGCGCAGAAGTTCATGGTGCCGGCCCGGTACGGAAAGATCATCAGCCTGAGCAGCCGCTCCGCACTGGGCAACCGCGGGCAGGCGAACTACGCCGCAGCCAAGGCGGGCATCCAGGGACTGACCGCCACGCTGGCGTTGGAACTGGGTCCGTTCAATATCCACGTCAACGCCGTAGCACCGGGGTACATCGCCACGGCCATGACCGCCGCGACCGCAGGGCGGGTCGGCAGCACCCCTGAAGAGCACCAGAAATCCGTGGCTGAGCGCACCCCCCTGGGACGCGTCGGCGAGCCGGAGGAAGTGGCCGCCGCCATTGCCTTCTTCGCCAGCGATGATTCCTCATATGTCTCCGGGCAGACGCTCTATATCAATGGAGGTGCGCGTTGATGCCTGAAGCATTCCTGGTCGGCGGGGTGCGCACCCCGGTCGGGCGCTACGGCGGCTCACTGTCCGGTGTCCGTCCGGATGACCTGGCAGCACTCGTTCTCGGCGAAGCCGTCAGGCAGGCCGGAATCGAGGCGGCCGAGATCGACGAGGTGATCCTGGGCAACACCAACCAGTCGGGAGAAGACAACCGCAACGTGGCGCGGATGGCATCCCTGCTCGCAGGGTTCCCTGACAGCGTTCCGGGCATGACAGTGAACCGGCTATGCGCCTCCGGACTCAGCGCCATCATCATGGCGTCGCAGATGATCAAGTCAGGTGCGGCGGACATCGTGGTGGCCGGCGGAGTCGAATCCATGTCCCGGGCCCCGTGGGTGCTGGCGAAGCCCGAGAAAGCCTTCGGCCGTCCGGGCGAAATTGCCGATACCTCCATCGGTTCGCGGTTCGTGAATCCGAAGTTCCACGAACGGCCCAAATCCACTTTCTCGATGCCGGAAACGGCGGAGGAGCTGGCGCGCGTGGACGGTATCTCCCGGGAGGACGCGGATGCTTTTGCGCTCCGCTCACATCAACGGGCTCTTGCGGCCATAGATGAAGGGCGCTTCGTGGCGGAGATCGTTCCGGTGGAGACCAAAAGGGGAGTCATCAAGGAGGACGAGGGTCCCCGCCGCGAGACGACCCTCGCCGCGCTGGCGGGCCTGCGCCCGGTGGTGCGGCCCGGCGGCGTGGTCACCGCGGGAAACGCTAGCTCGCTCAACGACGGCGCCTCTGCCGTCGTCGTTGCCAGCAGCCGGGCCGTCAAGCGGCTGAATCTTCAGGCACGGGCGCGCATTGTCGACGGCGCCTCAGCGGGTGTCCCGCCGGAGATCATGGGTATCGGCCCGGTGCCAGCCACGCTCAAGGTCCTCGGCCGGACCGGATGGTCACTCGGTGGCGTGGGGGCAATCGAGCTTAATGAGGCCTTCGCGGTGCAGGCATTGGCGTGCATACGCAGGCTGGGACTTAACGAGGAGATCGTGAACCGGGACGGCGGCGCGATAGCGCTGGGCCACCCGCTCGGGTCCTCCGGTGCCAGGATCGCTATCACCCTGCTGGGCAGGATGGAGCGAGAAGGCGCGCACAGGGGCCTGGCCACCATGTGCGTGGGGCTCGGGCAGGGTACCGCGATGCTCCTCGAAAAAGTCTGACCCCGGGCTTCTCCAACCATGCGTGACAAGCATCAATAAGTGCCCGATTTGGTATTGGATTCGAATGGAACATTCTGCGAGAGTGATCTAGCTAACACCATGGCAACCAAAACAACGAGCAAGACAACGAACAACCTAACGACAATGAGGTCCGTGTTGAAAGAGCGAAGCGCAATGCATTTGAAAGTCTCTGCGGGACTCCTGGGGATCTCCCTGGCCCTGGTGGGCTGCGGCGGCGGTGGAGCGGCCCGCGCCAATGACGGATCCGACTACCCGAAGAAGCCGGTGCGGTTCCTTGTCCCCTTCGCCGCGGGTGGCCCCTCCTCCATGACAGCGCTCGCCTATGCATCCTGCCTCGAACGCAGCCTTGGACAGCCCGTGGTGGTTGAAAACAAGCCCGGCGGCAGCGGCGGGATAGCCATGCAGGAGTTGGCCGGCGCCAAGCCGGACGGCCACACGCTCGGACTCGGCACCAATGGCCCGCTGGTCATGAACCCCATCGTGAACAAATTGGCTTACAGCCTGGCCGACTTCACCTCGGTCGGAGTCATGGCAGAGATGCCCACCGTGCTCGTGGTCGGCGCCGATTCGCCGTTTGCCGACGCGAAGGAATTCTTCGCGGCGGCCAAGGCGGCTCCCGGGAAGTTCAGCGTCGCGGTTCCCGGGGCGACCACCTCCGCAGCGATCGAGCTGCAGCGGTTGAAGTCCGACTACGGCATCGAGGTCACGGCGGTTCCAACCGCCGGCAACGCGGAAATGACCACGAATCTGCTCGGCGGCCACGTCGACGCGCTGTTCATTACGGACCATTCCGACGTTGCGGCGCGGATCGAGGACGGATCCTTCAAGCCGCTTGCCATCAGCAGCCCGGAACGCGCCGCCTGGTACTCCGAGGTTCCGACGCTGGCAGAAGCTGGCTTCGACGATCTGGTCAACGCAGTTTCGGTGTTCGGTGTCGTCGGCCCGAAAGGCATGCCGGAGAACGTCCTCTCCAAGCTCGAAGCCGAACTTGAAACATGCACGGCTGATCCGGGCGTAGCCGAACAGGTCGGCGAACGGTTTGTGCCTGACGAATTCGCCGGTTCCAAAGAGCTGCACACCGCATTCACTACTATGCAGGACCTCTACCAACCCCTCTTGGGGAAGCAGTAGATCAGCAAAGGCATGGATATGACAAAACTCGCTCTTGGCCCTACAGAGGTCGACGATGCCCTTCCGGCGGCCGGACGCCGGGACGGGCCCGGGCATTGGCTCCGCCGCCTTGTCCCACTTCTCCTGGTAGCGGCCGGTGTGTCGGCCGTGATCGGGTCCTGGCAGCTCTCGCTGGGAGAGCTGAACAGCCCCGGTCCCGGTCTCTGGCCCTTTATCGTCTCCGTCGCGGCGACCATGGCGGCGGTGGCCCTCATGCTGTTCCCGGGCGCGGCGGTTCCCGAAGCCTGGACCCGGCGGACAGCCGCTATTGCAGGCGGCGTGGGCAGCCTGTGCGTGTTCGTGGTGCTTTTCGAAGCCATAGGCTTCCTGGTTCCGGCGTTTCTGATGCTCATGCTCTGGCTCCGGGCCTTCGGCCGCGAGCCGTGGCGCTGGACCGTCCCCCTGGCCGTTGGAGGCGCCGTCGTGCTGCACGTTGTTTTCGCAGGCCTGCTCGGTGTGCCGTTTCCCGACGACATCGTAGTCACCACCCTCTCCCCGATGATCGGATTCTGATATGGACGCCCTGAACAATCTGGGCCAGGGCTTTTCAGTGGCCTTTGACCCGATGAACCTGTTGTTCGTTTTCGTCGGCGTGGTCATCGGAACCGCCATCGGTGTCCTGCCGGGGCTGGGTCCGACTGCCACGATCGCGCTCCTGTTGCCGATCACCTACACGATGGATCCGGTCGGGGCGGTGATCATGCTGGCCGGTATCTACTATGGCTCGATGTATGGCGGGACGATCACCTCAGTACTCCTGCGTCTTCCCGGCGAGGCCGCGTCAGTGGTCACCACCTTTGACGGCTATCAGATGACCAAACAGGGCAGGGCCGGCGCGGCCCTGGGGATTTCCGCGGTCGGTTCCTTCATCGGCGGGACGGTAGCGATCATCGGCCTGACCTTCCTGGCTCCGCTGCTTGCACAGGTGGCCGTCGCGGTGGGCCCGGCCGGCTACGTCGCCATCATGATCCTGGGCCTCTTCCTGGTGACCTCGCTCGGCACCGGGTCCACGATCAAAAGCCTGTTTATGGCAGGAGTCGGCCTGCTGCTCTCAACCGTGGGCCAGGACCCCATTACCGGCACCGCACGCTTTACCTTCGGCCAGACATCGATGCTCGGCGGACTGGACTTCGTCGCCATCGCCATGGGGCTCTTCGGTGTGGGAGAACTGCTCCATAGCCTCGAGCGGAGCGAAAAGGGCCAGGCTGTCACCGCCAGGATCAAGAACATCTGGCCCTCGCGCAAGGATTTCCGTGATTCCTCCGGCGCGATAGCCCGGGGCTCCGTGCTGGGCTTCTTCATCGGCATCCTTCCCGGCGGCGGCGGAGTCATCTCATCGCTGGCTTCCTATGCCATGGAGAAACGCCGCGCGAAGGATCCCAGCCGGTTCGGAAAGGGTGCCATCGAAGGTGTCGCCGGGCCCGAGACCGCGAACAACGCCTCATCGACGTCGGCGTTCATTCCGCTGCTCGTCCTGGGCATCCCGTCCAACGTGGTCCTGGCCATGATCTACGGCGCGCTCCTGCTGCACGGCATCACCCCGGGGCCGCAGCTGATCAATGAGCACCCCAACGTTTTCTGGGGCGTCGTCGCGTCAATGTACATCGGCAACCTGATGCTGCTCATCCTCAACATTCCGTTGGTCGGAGTCTTCATCCAGATGCTCCGGGTAAGGACGGGGATCCTTTCGACCTTCGCCCTCCTGGTGGTCATGATCGGCGTGTACTCGATCAACAACAACCCGTTCGACATGTGGGTGGTGCTCGCGTTCGGGGTTCTCGGCTGGATCATGATCAAGGCTCACTTTGACCCCGGCCCGCTGGTGCTGGCTTTCATCCTGGGCCCGATCCTGGAGAAATCCTTCCGCCAGACGATGCTGATCTCCGAAGGCAGCTTCGGAATTTTCGCCTCGG
The DNA here is from genome assembly GCA_034376805.1 of Arthrobacter sp. Lineage (GTDB taxonomy): Bacteria > Actinomycetota > Actinomycetes > Actinomycetales > Micrococcaceae > Arthrobacter. The sequence continues at coordinate 17,706 of JAXMJF010000031.1, read as the reverse complement.
ACCCGGTGTCCGCGATCATCTTCATCCTGATCGGACTATTCATCGTCTACGGCTTCATCAGCCGTCGCCGGCGACAGCGCGGCGCGCGACCTGCAGCTTCGCCAACGGGCCCGGAAGAAGGCGCCGGGCTCGTGCACACGCCCGCCCACCGCGAACGGACCCGGGAACCAGGCACCGACGCATGACTCCCCCGCCGTCGCCTGATCCAGGAGTCCGCTGGCGCCATGAATTCCGCTTCGACAGAAAGACACGGGACCCCTTGAAGAATGTCTTACGCCTCCGGGCAACCGCCGGGCTTGCCCTCGCATCCATGGCCTTGGCTGGCTGCGGTGCAGGCGGTTCCGCCAGTGCAGGCAAAGCCGGGGCCCACTACCCCGCCAAGCCGGTCACCGTGCTCATGCCCTATGCTGCCGGCGGACCCTCCGATCTGACCGCCCGCTCGGTTGCCGCCTGTTTGGGGGCCAGCCTCGGCGAGGCCTTTGTCGTGGAAAACAAGCCCGGCGGCAGCGGCGCCGTCGCAATGCAGGAACTGGTGGGCGCTAAGCCCGATGGCCAAACCCTGGCGCTCGGTACCACCGGCACGCTCGTCATGGCCCCCATGGTGAACTCATTGGGCTACAGTCTTGCGGACGTGGAACCCATTGGTGTCATGGCCGACAATCCGACCCTGATCGTCGTCGGAGCGGATTCTCCCTATGGCGACGCCGCGGAACTGTTCGCAGCGGCAAGGGCGGATCCCGGAGCAGTCACGATGGGCGTTCCGGGCGCTACGAGTCCCGCGGCCATAGAACTGCAGCGGTTAAAAAATGGATACGGCGTCGAGGTCACCACCGTGCCGGCCTCGGGCAACGCTGAGATGACCACCAATCTGCTGGGCGGGCACGTGGATGCGCTCTTCATTAATGACCATCCGGATGTCCAGGCACGAATCGCCGACGGGTCCTTCCTTCCCCTTGCCGCCACGACCCCTGAACGGCTTGGCTGGCTTCCCGAAGTGCCAACGTTGGCCGAATTGGGATTCCCGGACCTGGTGAATGCCACGTCAATCTACGGCCTGTTCGGTCCCAAGGGCATGCCGGACGCTGTGTCGTCCACCCTCGAACGCGAACTCGAAACTTGCCTTGAGGATCCGAAAGTCGTCGCCCAGATCGGGGCGAACTTCGTGCCGAAGGAGTTCATCGGCGCCGACGAGCTGGGTGCCAACTTTGCCCGGATCCAGGCGCTGTACCAACCGGTCCTCGGCCGGTGAGCCGGGCAACAATTGTCGTCCTAGTCAACGGGAGATTTTCATGGTGAGGGAACTGAATGGCCTGGCGGAGCTTGTACCGCTGATTGGCGCAGAACTTGGTGTCAGCGGCTGGCACAGTGTCCAGCAGGACCGAATCCAGGATTTTGCCGATGCCACCGGTGACCATCAGTGGATCCACGTTGATCCGGAGAGGGCGTCCGGCGGACCGTTTGGGCGTCCGGTTGCCCACGGCTACCTGACCCTGTCGATGATCCCGTTCTTCGCAAAAGAGGTGTATCGGGTCAATGGATTGAAGATGATTGTGAACTACGGGCTGAACAAGGTCCGGTTTCCGAGTCCGGTCCCGGTGGGTTCCCGGGTCCGGAGCCGCCTCACCCTCGTCTCCGTGACGCCGGTGGCCCAGGGCAGCCAGGTGGTGATCCGCCATGAGATTGAACTCGAGGGCGGGGTCCGCCCGGCCTGCGTGGCCGAAACAGTCTCCCTGATGGTCGGCTGAGGGACATCGGTAAGCCGGTGGACAAGAGAACATCCCTCAGTAAGGCCGTGGCGGAGCACATTCGGGACGGACAGATTGTGGCCATTGAAGGATTCGGGCACTTGGTTCCGGTGGCGGCTGCCCACGAAATAATCCGGCAGGGATTCCGTGACCTGACGCTGGCCAGGATGACCGGCGACGTACTGATTGACCAACTGCTGGCGGCCGGTTGCCTGAAGGGGGTCATCAGCTCCTTTGTCGGCAACAGTTCGGCAGGTTCGCTCCACGAGCTGCGCCGGCGTGTGGAGAACTCGGACCCCGTTCCATTGGACCTTGAGGAATACAGCCACGGGGGCATGGTCTGCCGGTACCTTGCGGGTGCCTCGAAGCTTCCGTTTTATCCGATCAACTCCTACCGGGGCAGCGATCTGGTGGCGCTGAACGGAAAGATCCGGTCCGTCACGGATCCGTACGGCGGGGAGGAGATTCACGTGGTCCCGGCGCTGAATCCCGACGTGACGATAATTCACGCGCAGCGGGCCGACCGGGCCGGCAACATCCAGGCGTGGGGCATTCTTGGTGTGCAGGCCGAAGCTGCTTTCGCCGGGAGGAAGGTCATCGTTACGGTCGAGGAAATAGTGGACGACGGCGTCGTCCGCTCCGATCCGAACCGCACCATCGTTCCTTCCCACGCCGTCGACGCCGTGGTCCACTGTCCGCGGGGCGCGCATCCACATTCGGTCCAGGGCTACTATGACCGCGACGACGGGTTCAGCCGCCGCTGGTCCGAGCTCGCCCGCGATCCGCAGCGGCTCCGCGACTGGCTGCAGGAAAACATCCACGGCACCCGGGACCATTCGGCGTATATTGCCCGTCTTGGACCGGACTACTGGGACCGACTGGAGGTCGAGGCGGCATTCTCCGTTCCGGTCAACTACGGAGGCCGCAAATGAGCATCATGGAACTACCGGAAAAATCATCGGCACGCGTACCCGGCCGCCAAGCGGAACCTTCACCGCCGGAGGTGACCAGCAGCGAGCTGCTTACGACTCTGTCCGCCCGTGCGCTGGCAGGAAAGCACGTGGTCTTCGCCGGGCACGGACTGCCCACCCTGGCGGTGTCGCTAGCGCAGCGGACGGTCTCTGCGGGCATAGAAATCATCTATGAGTCAGGGGTCACAGGAGCGCAGCCGGCAGATCTGCCGCGCAGTATTTCCGATTCGGTCCTCGTCACCGGTGCGGCCGGCGTACTGCCGATGGCGCAGCTGTTCAACTTCGTGCTGCAGGGACGGCGCGTGGACGTCGGATTCCTCGGTGCCGCCCAGGTGGACAGATACGGCAGCCTGAACTCCAGCCTGATCGGAAAGGACTGGGCGGCACCGGCCAGTAAGCTCCCAGGCTCCGGGGGCGCCATCGAGGCGATGGCCGGGGCCGGAGAAATCTTCGTCGTGATGCGCCGGCACAATCCCCAGTCCCTCGTGGCGGACCTCGATTTCTGCACCACGCCCGGACCGCGCCGGGCGGCGGCGGCCCGCGGCGGCGTGATGCCCGCGGGCCGGGGCGTGACCACCGTCATTACGGATCTGGGCATCATGACACGTCGGCGTATCGACGACGAGCTTGTCCTTACCGCCGTGCATCCCGGTGTCGAGGTGGACGAGGTCAGGGCAGCCACGGGGTGGGACCTGCAGGTCTCGGAGAGCCTGACCACCACGGTCCCGCCGACCGGCCATGAGTTGGCCCTGCTGCGGGACACACTGGATCCGGAGCGGGTATACCTGCGATGAGTCCGGGTCCGGTATCCGCGATATTCCTGCACTGACGTACAGGACGCATTACCCGCTTGCGGGAACCGTTGGACGAATATGCCCGGGTCGCACTCCCCCACGACCCCGTCCCGGTCAATTGATAGCGGAGCATATGTGAAGCAGTTGCCGAGAACAACGGCGCTGGCACTATCACCATTGATGCTCTGCTATCAGATTGCCGGTGCTGTTTTCCTCATGCCCCGATCGATTCGGCCGAAGTTCTCGGTGGATGCGGGGGGTTGCCGGGGCAGAAAGCATGCCAGTACCGCAGCAGTAAGGGCTGCTGCTGCGGCTATCCAAAAGACGTGTTCGAAGGCTCGGAAGGATGGGCGCTCTGTTCCGTCAAGCGTCAGCGTGGTCGAGGCCAGCAGCACGGCTACTGCGGCGCTGCCGACGGTGGTGCCGATGACGCGCAGTACCGTGTTCAGCCCGTTGGCAGCGGCAGTGACGGCTATGGGGACAGCTGCCATGATGAGGGTCGGCATCGCCGCATAGGCTATGGCGTTGCCGATGCCTATGACGACAGCTCCAAGCATCACCATCCAGATTTCTTCGGTCAGGAAGAGGCGGCCAACGTAGCCGGCGGCAGAAAGGGAGGCGCCCATAATGAGAGCGGTTTTGGCGCCGTAACGGTGGCTGCTCAGGGCGGATACTGGAGTGAAGATCACCATTGCCAAGCCGATGGGAACCATGCAAAGGCCGGCCGCCATCACGCTCAAGCCGAATCCGTATCCGGCCGCGCCAGGCATCTGCAACTGCTGGGTAGTGGAGAGCAGATTGGAGTACATGGAGTAACCCACGAGGACCGCAACCAGGTTCGTTATCAGCACGGGTTTCCGGGCCGCTGTCCGCAGGTCCAGCATCGGCTGACTGATTTTCAGTTCGACCGGGACCCACAAGGCCAGGGCAACGACCGCGGTTAGTGCCGTTATCAGCGTTGGTGCACTGGTCCAGCCCCAGGTACCGCCCTTAGACAAGGCAAGAAGTGCTGCGGTCAGGGCAATCGAGAGCAGGATGGCCCCTCCGTAGTCGAACGTACCCGGCGTTCGGATTCGGGATTCCGGCATGACTAGCGGCAATAGCGCGATCAGGACGATCCCGGCCGCGGCGGCGCTCCAAAAGATTGACTGCCAGCCGAGGAACTCGTACAGCACACCGGCCAGCGGAAGACCCAGTGCACTCCCGAAGCCCAAGGTGGCGCTGATCATCGCCACGGCGGGACCCAGCTTCATAGCGGGGATCTCCTCGCGCAGGACGCTGATGCCCACGGGAACGAGGGCTGCGGCGGATCCTTGGAGCGCGCGACCGGCGATCATGGCCGGAAAACCCAGATTCAGCGCCGCCAGTGCTGAGCCGATAGTCATCATGACCAGGCAGACGAGCATGATCCGGCGTTTGCCGAACATGTCTGCCAGACGGCTCAGCACCGGGGTGGCCACTGCACTTGCAAGCAGTGTGGCGGTGAGGACCCAGGAGGCGTCCTCAACGGAGATCCCGAGCAGGCGCGGAAGGTCGGGCAGCAGGGGAACCACTGTGGCCTGCTGAAGCGTGACGGTTGTTCCGCACAGACACAGCACCGGCACCAGGAGTCTGCTGACAGACCTGGGCTTCGATGCTCTGCCTTTCTCGCGAAGAGTCATTCCCTTGGCCATCAGCGGGCGGTGGGGCTGTGTTGCTTGTCGGTATGCCGGGCTGCCGGCGCCCCCTCAACCGGCACCGAAGAGGCGGCGGGGAGTACTGCAAGGTCGGTGACGAAGATGTCGAGGCTTCTGCCGGAAATCAGGATGGACCGGCGGACGGATCTTTCCAGGATCGGTCCAAGCACGAAGCCTGTCCGGCCCCGGGGACCGGCCGCCCCTCTCCCACCCACCTTCGGAGGAGTCAAGAATTGGAAGCTCATCCCATGTACGACCCTCCGTTGACGTCAACCGTGACGCCCGTGACGAAGCCGTTTTCGACGGCGGCCAGGTACTGGACGGCCTGGGCGACGTCATCGGCGCTACCCAGTCGGCCTACCGGGACGCGGCTGAGATAGTTTCGGTTGACTTCATCGGAGACGCCAGCGGCCATGCCGGCGTCGATCCGCCCCGGGGCGATGGCGTTGACGGTGATGCCGAACGGTGCCAACTCCCGCGCGAAGGAACGGGTCAGGCCCAGCAGGCCAGTCTTGGTCGCGGCATAGTGGACGCCGCCGAGCCTGCCGCCGTCCCTTCCTGCCAGGGAGGACATGTTGACGATCCTGCCGAATCCGGTGTTCTTCATGTGCGGTACCAGCGCCTGGATACCCAGGAACGGGCCAGTGAGATTCACCGACAGGACACTCGTCCACTCATCCAAGGGGATTTCATCACCCGGGATCTTCCGACCGTCCCGTTTCGGGGAGATGCCGGCATTGTTGACCAGCACCGCAGGGGTTCCCGGGGCGGCCTCCACCGCCTCGGCGATCCGCTGCCAGTCGCCGGGCTCGGTGACGTCACAGTGCATTGTCTGCAAGGATCCGCCCTGCGGTGCCAGGTCCGCCCGGAGGCCGGCCAGTGCGGAGTTCGATGCATCCACGGCGATCACGCGGTCCCCGCTGGCCAGGAATGACTCCACGATGCCGCGACCGATGCCCCCGGCCGCGCCGGTGACGACGGCTGTTCGGTGGTGCTGCTGGTTGTTACTCATGCTTTCTCCGTTCCTCGTTGAACGGGAGGCGGCCTTCTTCTCGGCAGTCTCCCCACGGGCCGTTAGCGCACTCCGGCCAGGGCTTCTTCCCTGGCTTCGTCCGGGGATCCGGGCAGATAGGGTTCAGGGTCAAAGGGTGCGTTGACCTGGCGGAAGGTGTAAGCCGGCTCCGGCCACAGGGTAGTCAGCCGCCCGTTGCGGTGGTCAACGTACCAACTGCTGCAGCCGCCGTCGAGCCATACAGTGCCCTGCGCCAGCTGGTCCACACGATCCATGAAGGCATCCTCCGCTTCCCTGCTCACCTCCAGTGCCGGCACAGCGGCCTGGTCGCGGAAGTTCACCGCGCCCATAATGTAGTCGATCTGGGCCTCGGCGATGTAGACAGCGGAGTTATGGCCCAGCCCGGTGTTGGGCCCGTTGATGATCCACAGGTTCGGGAACCCGTGCACGGCAGTGGTGGCGTAGGCCTGCATGCCGTTCGCCCAGCGATCACTGAGCGGCTGGCCGTCGCGGCCGAAGATACGGTAGGCGATGGGCAGATCCGTCGCTTCAAAACCAGTGCAGGCGATGATGACGTCCAGTTCGTGGCTGCCCCCGTCCCCGCCGACCACACGGTTGCCCTCCACACGCGTGACGCCGCCGGTTTCCAGACGGACGTGGTCCTGCGTGAACGTGGGATAGTAATCGCTGGACTTCAGCACCCGCTTGCAGCCGAACGTATAGTCCGGGGTCAGCTTCCGGCGCAGTTCCGGATCCTCGATCTGCCGGTGCAGATGGCCCAGGGCAACCTGGGCTGCGGCAGAGACCAGCGTCGGGGTGCCCCGACGCTGGGCGTAGCGCTCCTCGTTGGACCAGAACATCTCCTCCCGCAGTTCCTGCATCACCTCGGGCATCTTGCGGAAAAGCCCCTTTTCCTCCTCGGTGTAGGACCGGTCTGGACGCGGCGCCACATACGGGGCGGAGCGCTGGAACACAACGACCTCCCCGGCGATCTTTGCCACCTCGGGCAAAACCTGGATGGCCGTGGCTCCCGAGCCGACGATGCCCACCCGCTGGCCCGCAAGGTCAACCCCGTCATTCCACTGCGCCGAGTGGAACACTTCGCCGGAGAAGTCAGCCAGTCCCTCGATGTCTGGCAACTTCGGCTCGGACAGATGCCCGACGGCGGTTACCAGGGTTTTGGCTGCAAACTCACCCTTGGGGGTGCTGACTTTCCACAGCGCTTCCGCCTCATCCCAGCGGGCATCCGTCAGTTCGGCGCCGAAGACAATCCGTTCAAGGAGATTCTCTTCCCGGGCGACGCTGCGCAGGTAGTCAAGGATTTCCTCCTGGGGGGCGAACATTCGGGACCACTCAGGGTTGGGGCGGAAGGAAAACGAATACAGCAGCGACGGCACGTCGCAGGCCGCGCCTGGGTAGTGGTTGTCACGCCAGGTTCCGCCCACGTCCTCCGCCCGTTCAATAATGATGAATGACCGGTCGCCCTCGCGGGCCAGTTTCGAGCCCATGCCGAGGCCTCCGAAGCCGGTGCCGACGATGATGACATCGACCGGCGAACCGGACGCGGGATGTCCCATAGGGGTGCTTTCCACTGTTCCTCCAATGTGTGTGTCGTCGTGTGCTGGTCCCGACGGGCTAGACAAAGAGTGCTTCCCGGATCCCGCCCGCCGGAGCAGCGGCGGGGTCCGTCACAAATTCGTTGATCAGCTGGAACAGCTGGGCCGGGCGCTCCTGCGGGACGGCGTGACCGCTGTCGATGACCGCGTAGCGGGCGTTGGGAAGGCCTCCGAAGAGGAGCTGGGTCTGCCGGGCCGGCACCATCTGGTCGTGGGCGCCGGCGATGACCAGGGACGGAGCGGTGATCGCTGCAAGCCTGCCGCTCAGATCGGCGACGGCGTTGAGCCGCATCTGCCCGGCAATCCCCTCCGGGAAGGTCCGGGCATCAATCAGGGCCTGGATGTCGGCGTCGCCCCGGCCGGCAAGGAAAGGGTGTCCATAGGCTGTCCAGATGACGAACTCGCGCAGGAGGTCCTGGTCCGTCTCGAAGAGCCGCTTCCAGATCCGGTTGCGAAGCCGCTGCTGGGTGTCGGCCCTCACCCAGCCGGCCACCAGGGTCAGGCTTGAAACGCTCGCGGGGCGGGAAGCGGCGAGGTCGGCCGCCACCAGTGCGCCCAGGGAGTAGCCGACGACATGGACTGGCTGTGCTGGAGCGCGTTGGTCGATGACGGCTGCGACCTGCTCCGACAATCTACCGAGGGTCAGTTCCCCTTCGTGGCTCTGCAGGTCAACCGCCAGGACACGGTACCGGGCGGCGAGCATGGGAAAGAGGGTGCGGAAATGGGTCTTGGCGCTTCCGCCCGTTCCGTGGACCAGAACCACAGTGTCCCGGGAGTCCTTCGGCGCAAGTGTGTCATGGAAAGGAACCGAGAGGCCCCCGACGTGGACGGCACCCTCGTTTGCATCTGGATGAATCTTCAATTCCAATCCCTTCGAATTGACTGTCCGGTACTGATAGCGAGAAGGGGATCCGACCGGGTGCAGGAAACACGCAGTGACGCGATATTGAAAGTGCACTCCGCACGGATTACGCTCTCATAAAAGCATAGGAGTGACCCGAAGCACAATCCTTGGAAGGGAACCAATGAAGATTACGGCCGCGGTCTTGGAGACCGTCGGCTCCTCCTGTCCGCTCGCCCAGTCCCGCCCGCACCATCGTCGGTTCCTACATGGGCTCCGCAGTGCTCGCCCGCGACATTCCGGTCTACGCACAGCTGTGGCGCGGAGGAAGGCTGCCGGTCGAAAAGCTGGTCTCGTCAGTGATCACCCTGAACAAGATCAATGAGGCGATGGATGCCGATGGAAACGCCATCCGCCAGATCGTGATGTTCAATTGAGTGTTACCGGCACAGAACTGCAGCTCGGCGGCTGCGAACGGCTACCCCGTACCCACCCGCTGATAGGGGCGTTGATAAAGGATGAAGACGATGACTTCGGAGGCCAGCGCCTCTGGTGCACACCTCGGGCTGCGCGAAAAAGCCCGGATCGAGCGTTACCAGAACATCCGCGCCGCAGCAGAACAGCTCTTCAACGAGCGCGGCTACGAGCACACCACCACCAAGGAAGTAGCCGAGCTTGCCGGCGTCGGGGAGGCCACCCTCTTCCGCTACGTCAGTAACAAGCACGAGCTGCTCCTGCTGGTTATCGGCGAGCGCATGGATATGGCGCTTCAGGCCATCGAAGACGCGGACAAGGAACTGGCCGCCAATACTTCCACCGCGCGGGACTATGTGGAGCGGCTCTACGCCATCTTCCGCGCACGCGCCCGGTTCTACGCTACCGACCCGGAGAACGTCACGAGCTACCTGCACCACGCCTTCAAGGCCGGAAGCCAGCTTGGGACCCAAAGCATCTCCCAGGGCGACAGGGTTATCGTTCTGATCGCCGCCATCCTCGACGACGCCAGGGACGCCGGATACCTAAGCGCCGACGTCGACTCACTGGTCGTTGCGCAGAACTGCAACGGAACTTACATCCACGAGGTCCTTCGCACCCCGGCGCGTGGATTCCGGCCAGAGGATCTCTGGGAGAGACTCCGCGAGCGACTGCGCGTGCAGATCGAGCCGCTCTTCCGGTTTTGAAAGATTCAGCGCCAATTTGCTGCATGCTAAATCAGGCGCCACCTGCACCTGAGCGCACACCCCCAACTGTTGGCTCTTCGACCATCCAGTTGGGCACATCCAAACTGCGCCGCGACCATCAGGGTGGCGGAGACCAGCACCAGCCGCTGCACCTGCTGGACGTCGTTGGTGGAGCGGGTGATCAGGCTTGGCGCGCCGAAGCGGGTGACCTCTGTTCGGCCGCGATGGCGCAGGCGATCTGCAGCAAGGTCACCAGCAGCATCACCCCGCCGGTGCGCAGGATGTAGTCCGTGTCCCCCTTCGCCACGCCCTGGTCGATGATGTCCGCGTTCAGGGTGGGCAGGTACAGCGAGGCGATGGACTGCGCCAGCTGGAGGACCACGACGGCGAGCAGCAGCCCGCGTTGCGGTGTCAGGTATTCAACGAGCAGTTTCCAGAGCATCCGTACTCCCAGCCACGTGTCACGCCGTGTGATCCGAAGGTCAGTTTACGTCCGGAGGCCGGGAGCGGACCGGGTTCCTCTCAGTGCCCCCGCTGTACTCCCTCCGGCGACGGCGGGCTTGCGGGTCATTTCTGCCGCGGGTACGAACTACGGAGCGGGATCGGCGTCGCGTTTCGCCGGGTGATGGCCGTCGACGGCGGCGCGGACGTCGCCCCCTTCATGCCCGTCCTTCTCCTTGCCGAACGGCAGCACTTTGAGCAGCGGGTTCAGGATAGCCAGGACAACGAGGCCCCAGGCGAGTCCGAGGACGGCCGAGCTCAGGGTGTTCACGAGCCAGACCAGGAAGCTGCCCACCACCGGGACCCCGGCGAACGGTGCCTCGAGGATGTGGACCAGGTCATACGGCAGGTGCCAGCCGAGGTCGTAGGCGCCCTGCAGCATGATGTGGCCGCCAACCCACAGCATGGCGATGGTGCCGATCAGGGTGATGGCAGCCAGCACGGCGGGCATCCCCTTGACGAGCAGCGCGCCGAAGCGCTGGGAGTGCTCAGAGTCTTTGGCTGCCAGGTGCAGGCCGATGTCGTCCATCTTGACGATCAGCGCGACGGCACCGTACACGAGCACTGTGATCACGATCGCAACGGCGACCAGAATGAAAGCCCGGACCCACAAGGACTCATCGGCCACCTCGTTCATGGAGATGACCATGATCTCGCACGACAGGATGAAGTCTGTGGTGATGGCACCCTTGGTGACCTTGGCCTCCGCCTCCGGACCCCGTTCGATTGCCGGCGTTTCTTCGTCAGCGGCGTGGTGGCCGCGGAGCTTGTGCCAGACTTTCTCAGCACCCTCGTAGCAGAGGTAGGTGCCGCCAGCCATAAGGATGAACGGAATGACCCACGGGATGAAGGCGCTGATGAGCAGCAGCGCCGGCAGGATGATGATCAGTTTGTTTCGGAGCGAGCCCCAGAAGATCCGCTTGATCATCGGCAGTTCGCGGGACGGGTCCGCCCCGGACACGTACTGCGGGGTGACGGCGGCGTCGTCGATGACGACGCCGGCGGCCTTGGCCCCCGCCTTGGCTGCTCCGGCCGCGACGTCGTCCACCGAGGCGGCCGCTATGCGGGCCAAGGCTGCGACGTCGTCCAGCAGGGCGACGAGACCGCCGCTCACAGTTCGCTTCCGTACTGCTTGAGGGCGGACTGCTGAGCGTGGATGCCTCGGTCGAGGCGCGTGATTGGCATGATCAAATTATAGGGTGGCGGGCAGCCCGCCGACTGGAGTGGCGTGCGTTATCTGGGACGGTCCCAGCCCACGGCTGCGCGCATTGACTCCGACTCAATCAGGAACCGGAGTGCCTTTTACGGGCCGAGCACCACGTTCGCCGGCGGTTCGCCCGCCAGCATGAGCTCGATCTGCCGCTGGATGAGCTTTCCCATCCTCGGGCGCATCGCCGAGCTCGCCCCGCCCACGTGCGGGCTGATGATGACGCCGGGCGTCCGCCACAGCGGGTGGTCCTGCGGCAGCGGCTCGGGATCGGTGACGTCCAGGGCGGCACGGATCCGGCCGGAGCCGGTGTGCCGGACCAGGGCGTCGGTGTCCGCGACCGGTCCGCGGGCGACGTTGACCAGCAGCGCGCCGTCGGGCATGGCCGCGAGGAAGGCGTCGTCGATGAGGTGCCGGGTGGCGTCGCTGAGGGGGCCCCCACGATCACGATGTCGTGCTGGGGCAGCAGCTTGTGCAGTTCCGCGATGCCGTGGACGTGGCCGCGAGGGTCCGTCCGTTCCCTGCTGGCCACCTTGGTGACCGTGGTTTCGAAGGGCAGGAGGCGGTCCTCGATGGCCTTGCCGACGCCGCCGTAGCCGACGATCAGTACGCGCCGGTCCGCGAGACTGGCGGTGGGCCGGGTCTCCCAGCGGCCCTCCTGCTGGTTTTTCATCAGCCGCGGGAACTCGCGCTGGCTGGCCAGGATCAGGGCAAGGGTCAGTTCGGCGGTGGAGGTTTCGTGGACGCCGGCGGCGTTGGCAAACACCCGGCCAGCCGGCAGGGACTCCGCGACGCCGTCGTACCCGATCGACTGGCTCTGCACGAGCCCGGTGTCCGCCGCTTCCAGGCCGCGGAGAATCTGCGTGCTGCCCATATACGGCTGGACCACGATGTCGAGGCGCGGCCGGGGCGGTTCCCCGGTCAGGTCCCACTCGAGGACGGTGACGTCGGGGTGGGGCGGGAGGTACTCGCGCAGGGTCGGGTCCGGCAGGCTCACAGTTATTTTCCTCGGCATAGCTGCCAGCCTAATGGTGCTTCCGCCGCGGGAGGGTGCGTCCGCCGCGGGCCGTGTCACACGTCCAGGCCCTTCCCAGCCGGGAGTCTGCCCTCACCTTCGCGCTGCCCCGCGCGGCATTTGGACATGCCCATTCCCCGGGCATACATTGCAGGAAACCCCTCCCCTTTTACTGACCTGGAAGGTCCTGCACGATGAACCCCTCGGGCCCCACCCGCCCCGCCGCCAAGTCCCTCACCGCGCGGGGGAAGCTGCTTTTGGTCTGGGCGGCCACGGTCTTGGTGCTGCTGGGCATGGTGACCCTCGCCGCCGTCCGCACCGGGCCCGTCCCGGGGACGGACTTCCTCGCCGGCCCACAGGAACAGTGGGAGGAGCAGCCCGCGGCCGAGGCCCCGGTGACGGAGGCCCCGCGGGCCGCCGTCGACCTCGACGCCCTCGACGCCGAGGTGCGGCGGATCCTGGCCGACAACTCCGATTACCGGGTCGGCGTCGTCCTCGCGGACACCCACGGCGGGGAGCCGCGCAGCTACGGTGACGGGTCCGAATTTGTGGCGGCCAGCACCGCCAAGATCCTCACGGCGGCCGCCTACTACCACCTGGTGGAGACCGGCGAGAAGTCGCTGGACGTGCCGCTAGGGAGCTACGACGCCGCGTTCCAGCTCAAAGCGATGGTCAATGCGAGCAGCAACGACGCCTGGCTGCTGCTGATGCAGGACCTCGGCTACCCCCAGCTGATCGAGTACGCCGCGTCGATCGGGATCAGCTACGACCCGGAACAGAACCTGCTGACCCCGGCCGAGATGGCGGACCTGCTCAAACAGCTGTCCACCGGCAAGCTGCTTAACGCGGAGCACACGCAGGAACTGCTCGGCTACATGCAGCAGACCAACAACGAACGGCTCATTCCGGCCGCCGTCGGCCCGGGCATCACGGTGCAGCACAAGTACGGCGAGCTGGAGGGCTATGTCCACGACGCGGCCCTCCTGAGCTCCGGCGAGGGGTCCTACGCGCTGACCATCTACTCCTGGGGCGAGGACGGCGAGAGCGAGGAACGCCTGGCCATGATCCACGAGCTGACGGGTGCGGTCACGAAGGCGCTGCTGGAGTAGGGCTGCGTCTCTGGTGCGGGGCGGTCACGCGCGTTAACGCGGAGGGCCCCGCCGCACGGTGTGCGACGGGGCTCTGCGATCCAGCGGGAGAACCGGTTTAGCGGCCGAAGAGCTTGGCGAAGAAGCCGGTCTTGGTGCTGACTTCACCCTCGTGACCCTTGCAGCGGTCGGCGCTCTTGACGCCTCGCATGACCGAGTCAACGTGCTGGCCGCAGCCGGCCCAAGTCGTCTTACCGCACTTCTTGCATGCAACCTGTCGGCACATCTGGTTCTCCTTGTTGGTAGGTCTAGGATTATTACTATACCCCCAGGGGTATCACGGTCAAAATGCACACTGTCAAAATGCGCACCGTCAAAATCCCTACCCCGGGAACACCCTGTTGCCTGCCTGCGTTGGTTCCGTACAGTGGCACCAGCGCTGGGCCGCTCCTGCACGAACTGACTTCCGAACCGTACCGAGAGGACTGCTGACATGGCTTACATCAAGGTTGGAACCGAGAACAGCACCGACATCGAGCTCTACTACGAAGACCACGGGAGCGGGCAGCCGGTGGTCCTGATCCACGGCTACCCGCTGGACGGATCCTCCTGGGAGAAGCAGACCACGGCCCTGCTGGGCGCCGGCTACCGGGTCATCACCTACGACCGCCGCGGCTTCGGCCAGTCCAGCAAGCCCACCGACGGCTATGACTACGACACCTTCGCCGCCGACCTCAACACCCTGCTCACCAGCCTGGACCTGAACGACGTCGTGCTGGTGGGCTTCTCGATGGGAACCGGCGAGGTGGGCCGCTACCTCGGGACCTACGGTTCGGCCCGGGTGGCGAAGGCCGCGTTCCTCGGCTCGCTGGAGCCCTACGTCCTGCAGACCGACGACAACCCCGACGGCGTCCCGCAGTCCGTGTTCGACGGCCTGATGGAGGCTGTCACCACGGACCGCTACGCCTTCTTCACGGAGTTCTTCAAGAACTTCTACAACAGCGACACCTTCCTCGGCACGCCCCGGCTCGGCGAGGAAGTCATGCGGGCGGGCTGGAACCTGGCGACCTCGGGCGGGCCCACCGCCTCGGCCGCCGCGCAGCCCACCTGGCTCACCGACTTCCGCGCCGACATCCCCAAGATTGACGTCCCCGCGCTGATCGTGCACGGCACCGCGGACAAGATCCTGCCGATCGACGTCACGGGCCGGCGGTTCGCCAAGGCCCTGCCCAGCGCCGAGTATGTGGAAATCGAGGGCGCCCCGCACGGCATGCTCTGGACGCACGCCGCCGAGGTCAACGAGGCACTGCTGGGGTTCCTGGGGAAGCCGCGGGCGTAGCCTGTCCGGCAACTGCCGCCCGGGGGCACTTCGACATGAAACGCCGGGCCGGCGTCGGCCATTTTCGACGCCGGCCCGCCGCAAAGTGCCCCCGGACCTCCGAGGAATTCTGCCTTGACAGCCCTGGCCCCGTCCCTTGATCATGGGCCTCAGCGGGCGGAGGATTAGAGAACCGGGTCCCCCAATTGCCACGAGCGGACGCCGGCCGGAGCCCCCCGCAGAGTACGGGCGAGCTCAATGAACTGGATTGGAATCGCCGCCTGATTGCGGCGCTAACGCGGTGTGATCATGGCGGGCAGGCGCCGTCCAAAGCTACAGAATCGCATCCTCATGCATAAGAACGAAGACAATGTCCATCATCAACCCAACAAGTAAATCCCGCCCCCGGGCGGCCAGGATCGCATTGATCCCGGCCCTCGCTCTGGGGCTCATCGGGGGACCTGTGGCAGTGGCCGGGCCGGCCACCGCATCAACCTCCGAACGCGGCTGCACCGTGGATCCGCTGAAGCCCATCAAGCTCGACCACAAAGACCGGGACAAAGTCAGGGTGGACTTCCGGATCTACGTGGACTGCAATGGCAACAAGACCGTGCAGATCCGGCAGTTGCGCTTTGAAGACGACCGCGGCAGGAATGACGATTTCCTGGGACGGTCCACGTTCCGGGAGTCCTTCGATCGCCGTGACGACTCCGTGACGATCCACAGCTACGACCGCGTGCCGAACCTGGACCGCCGGGGCAACGAGGAGGTCTACCAACTCGTTTCCTTCCGCGTCCGCAGCGGCAACAGCGATAATTGGTCCGATTGGACCCGCTGGGAAAAGAGTGACGTGGCCAAGATCCACAGCCGGTAGTCCAGCACCGCAGCGACTGCGCACCGAGAGCCAGGGGCCCTGCCCCCTGGCTCCCTTCGTGTCCGCTGTCCCCACCGGCAGGGCGTGGAGTCTACGCTTCGTCGTCCCACATGCCGGCGTCGGCGGTGTCTTCCGGCTTCTCCTCCGCAGACGGGTCGCCGGACCCGACGTAGGCGGCGGGCACCGTTCCTGCGGCCTGGGTCAACTGTTCCTCGCGGATGTTGCCGGCCTGGCCCGGTTCGGCGTGCGGCTGGCGGGTCTCGACGGCGTCGGGGTCGCCCGGCCCCCGCAGGCCGGCCGGATCGTTGCTCGGATCATTCGGATCACTCATGACACTGCCTTTCATCCGTGGATTGACTGCTTCCCAGACTAACGTGGAGACCGGGTCGACGGCGGGCCGCGGCGCCTCCAGCCTGTGGCGCTCCGGGAGCTTTCCCTGATGCCAACCACCGGCCCGGAAGTTGACACCGGCAGGAGGGTGCGGTTCACTTTTTGCATATGCTGAAATAACAGTTCCATGATGCGGAATGATTTGTCCGCATAGCCCTACACCGTGGATGCCAGCATCACTACACAAGGACCTGCCTCATGCACCTTGAACAGTTCAACGCGGCCAGCCGCACAGAGGCTGCCGACGCCCTGCGCCCCTGCCTGGACATCCAGCGCTGGATCGACGCACTCGCTGACGCGCGCCCCTTTTCTGACCTCGAAGCCCTGCTCGAGGCAGGCCGCCGCGCCGCCAACCCGTTCACCCCGGCAGAGATCGAAGCAGCACTGGCCCACCACCCGCGGATCGGCGAGCGGGCCCAGGGAAACAGCGCGGAAGCCCGGCTTTCCCAGTCGGAACAGGCCGGACTCGGCGAGGCCGACGCAGCCGTCGCGGAAGCCCTGGCCGAGGGCAACCGGATCTACGACGAGAAGTTCGGGCAGGTGTTCCTGATCCGCGCGGCCGGCCGCAGCCGCGAGGAGATCCTGGCCGCGCTCAACACCAGGCTGGGGAACACACCCGCAGAAGAACAGGCAATTATTGGCCAGCAGCTGCGGGAAATCGCAGTGCTCCGACTCGAAGGACTGATCGGCAAATGAGCATGTCCCACGTCACCACCCATGTACTCGACACCGGTTCCGGCAAGCCGGCGGCGGACGTCCCGGTCACCCTCCACGTGCTCGACGGCGAACGCTGGGTCCGGATCGCCGAGGGCGTCACCGACGCGGACGGCCGCGTCAAACAACTGGGCCCGGACCGGCTGCCGACCGGGACCTACCGGCTGGCCTTCGATACGGGTAAGTATTTCGCCGCCAGCGGGACCGATGCGTTCTTCCCCGAAGTGACCCTCACCTTCGGCGTGGTGGAGTCGGAGGCGCACTACCATGTGCCGCTCCTGCTGAGCCCGTTCGCGTATTCCACCTACCGGGGCAGCTGAACCCACCGCAACCCGGACGTGACGGAAAGGCCCGCGGCGACGCCGCGGGCCTTTCCTGTGTCCGCACGCAGGCGGACCCCCGCCACGGACACCATCTGCGATTTAGCCCGACTGGGCCAAAACCCGTCCGGCCCCTGGCCGCCGATTGTGACCGTCCGCCGCCTTGACGCACGAATCGCCGCCTCGATAATCTCGAAATGCAAGAAAGTTTTCTCACAGAATGAAACTTGAGCCGACCATTCAACGACGAAAAGAGGTTGGACGTGGCTGCAGGAGAAGAGACCTCCCATATCCTCAGCGGTTTGACTAACCAGCTGCCTGATCGTGATCCGGAAGAGACCGCCGAGTGGCTGGAGTCCCTGGATACGCTGATTCAGGAACAGGGCACCGAGCGTGCCCAGTACATAATGCGCAGCCTGCTCCAGCGGGCCGGCGCGCAGTCC
>JAXMJF010000030.1:0-7370 GCA_034376805.1 Arthrobacter sp. | reverse complement strand
CCGGCCGACACTTCTTGGTTGGCGCCGGTGTCCCTAGGATGGGTGCAGGATGTGGGCCGCGGGATCTGGGCCCGGAGATACTCAGTCCAAAATACTCAGTCCGGAATATTCAGCCGGACGTTCTGCCAGGAAATTCAGTGCCGGACGTTCTGCCCAGGCAAGGAGACACAGGATGCATGCAATCGTCGCCCGCGAGGCCGGGGGCCCCGATGTCCTCACGCTGGCCCAGGTGGAGCGCCCGGTCCCGGGTCCCGGCCAGCTGCTGGTGAAGGTCGCCGCCGTCGGAGTGAACTTCATCGATACGTACAAGCGCAGCGGCAGCTACAAGGTGGGCTACCCCTTCACCCCCGGTTCGGAGGCCTCGGGCACCGTGGAGGAACTCGGCGACGGCGTGACCGGTTTCTCCCCGGGCGACCGGGTGGCCACGGCCGAAGGCGTCAACTGCTACGCCGGCTACGCCCTGATCGACCAGGACAAAGCGCTGCCGGTCCCCCACGGTGTGGATGATTTCACGGCCGCTGCCCTGCCGCTGCAGGGCATCACCGCGCACTACCTCATCAACTCCTCCTTCAAGGTCGAGCCCGGCCACACCGTGCTGCTGCACGCCGGCGCCGGCGGTGTCGGACTCCTGCTGATCCAGCTGCTCAAAGCCCGGGGCGCGCGCGTCATCACTACCGTCTCCACCGACGACAAGGAGCTGCTGGCCCGCGAGGCCGGCGCCGACCATGTGCTGCGCTACGACGGCTTCGCCGCCAGGGTTCGTGAACTGACTGACGGGGCCGGCGCGGACGTCGTGTACGACGGCGTCGGGAAAGACACTTTCGACGGTTCCCTCGACGCCCTGCGCATCCGCGGAACGCTGGTGCTCTTCGGTGCCGCTTCCGGGCCGGTGCCGCCGTTCGATCCGCAGCGACTCAACGCCGGGGGCTCGCTGTACCTGACCCGGCCGACGATCGCCCATTTCCTGCGCAACGCCCAGGAACGCCGCTGGCGCTCGGACGAGCTGTTCGCCGCTGTGGCCGACGGAAGCCTCAAGGTCCGGATCGGTGCCCGCTACGACCTGGCGGAGGCGGCCCAGGCCCACGACGACCTGGAGCAGCGCCGCACCACCGGCAAGGTCATCCTGGTTCCGTAGATCCCGTACCCGGCAGCAGGGACCACCCCGGGGAAAAGCGTGCGAACGACCGGACAGAGGCGGAGTATTAACACAAAGCGAAGCCGGACACCTTCCGTTCACCTAGGCCGGAGACGATCCCCCTGTGACTGAGCAACCACAGCAACCACAACGCAGCGACCTTCCGCGGGCGGTCGCCACCGTCAGCCCGGTCTTCTCGGCGCAATTTCCAGGGTCGCTGGCCGCACCGCCGGAGCGGACGCTGGTCGACATCCTGCAGGACACGGCCAGGCGCTTCCCGGATGCCTCCGCCCTGGATGACGGGCACCAGTCGCTCAGTTATGCCCAGCTGCTGACGGCGGTCCGGGCCAAGGCGCGGGAGCTGCACCGGGCCGGGCTGGGCGCCGGGGACAAGATCGGCGTCCGGATTCCCTCCGGCACCAACCAGCTCTACATCGCCATCCTGGCTGTGCTCCTCGTTGGGGCTGCATATGTCCCGGTGGACGCGGACGACCCGGAAGAGCGGGCCCGGCTGGTGTTTGGCGAAGCCCGGGTTGCGGGCACGTTACACGGGACCGGGGAAGTTGTGACGGAGGGCCAGCGGCCCCGCCCGTTCCCGGCACCGCGGCTGCCCGGCCCGGACGACGACGCCTGGGTCATTTTCACCTCCGGCTCCACCGGTACCCCCAAGGGCGTCGCCGTGCAGCACCGTTCCGCGGCGGCCTTCGTCGACGCCGAGGCCCGGATCTTCCTCCAGGACGAGCCGGTCGGCCCGCAGGACCGTGTCCTCGCCGGGCTGTCGGTCGCCTTCGACGCCTCCTGCGAAGAAATGTGGCTTGCCTGGCGGCACGGCGCCTGCCTGGTCCCGGCGCCGCGGGCCCTGGTCCGGACCGGCATGGACCTCGGCCCCTGGCTGATCAGCCACGGCATCACGGTCGTGTCCACGGTTCCCACCCTCGCCGCGCTCTGGCCGGTGGAGTCCCTGGAGAGCGTCCGCCTGCTGATTTTCGGCGGCGAGGCATGCCCGCCGGAGCTCGCCGAACGGCTCGCCGTCGAGGGCCGCGAGGTCTGGAACACCTACGGCCCCACCGAGGCCACCGTCGTCGCCTGCGCTGCGCCGCTGGGCGGCTCCGGACCAATCCGGATTGGACTGCCCCTGGACGGCTGGGACCTGGCCGTCGTGGACGCTGACACCCTGCCGGTCGCAGAAGGGGAAATCGGCGAACTGATCATCGGCGGCGTCGGCCTGGCCCGGTACCTCGACCCGGCCAAGGACGCCGAGAAATACGCCCCGATGCCGTCGCTCGGCTGGGCGCGTGCCTACCGCTCCGGCGATCTGGTCCGCTACGAGGCCGCCGGGCTGATCTTCCAGGGCCGCGCCGACGAACAGGTCAAGCTGGGCGGGCGCCGTATCGAACTCGGCGAGATCGACGCCGCCCTGCAGTCGCTGCCGGATGTGGCCGGTGCGGCCGCGACGGTGCAGACGACTGCGGCCGGAAACCAGATCCTCGTCGGTTACCTGTCCCCCGCCGGTGGCCGGGAACTCGATCTGGTGGCCGCCCGGGAGCTGCTCGGCGAAAGCCTGCCGGCTCCGCTGATCCCGTTGCTGACTGTGGTCGATTCGCTGCCCACCAAAACCAGCGGGAAAGTCGACCGGCACGCGCTGCCGTGGCCGCTGCCAGGGGCCGGAGCCGCCGACGCCGCCGCGGCCCCGCTGAACCTCCCGGACGATGCAGCCTGGATCGTGGAGCAGTGGAGTGCCGTGCTCGGCAGCGCCGTGTCCAACCTGGACGCCGATTTCTTCGCCTACGGGGGCGGTTCGCTCGCCGCCGCCCAGCTCGTTTCCGCCCTGCGCGTGCGGTACCCCACCATCACGGTGGCCGACATCTACGCCACTCCCCGGGTCGGGGCGCTCATCGACGCCGCGCGCCAGTCGCTGCCCGAGGGCGGGGCGGGCCCGGCCCCGGAACGCACGGTCCGGCGCACGGCCCGCAAGTCACAGGTCTTCCAGACCCTGATGGGCGTTCCGCTGCACATTCTTGTCGGCATGCGCTGGCTGACGTACCTGATGGCGGCAAACAATCTGCTCTCATCCCTCGCCGGCTTCACGGCGGCGCCCACCGTGTCCTGGTGGTGGGTGGCTGCCTCCTGGCTCGTCTTCGTCAGTCCTGCGGGCCGGATGCTGATCTCCATCGCCGCCGCGCGGCTGCTGCTGCGCAAGGTGGTGCCGGGAACGTACCCGCGGTCCGGCCGGGTGCACCTGCGCCTCTGGCTGGCGGAACAGATCCAGGACCTGGCCGGCGCGGTGAGCCTGGCCAGCGCCCCCTGGGTGCCGTACTACGCCCGGGCCCTCGGGGCGAAGATCGGCGACGACGTCCAGCTCCACTCGCTGCCGCCCGTCACCGGCCTGCTCTCTCTCGGCAGCGGCTGCAACGTCGAGCCCGAGGTCGACCTGTCCGGCTGGTGGATCGACGGCGATGTCGTCCACATCGGCGCAATCCGTATCGGGCCCGGCGCGACTGTCGGCGCCCGCAGTACCCTGATGCCCGGCGCCACGATCGGCGCCGGAGCCCGGGTGGAACCCGGTTCGGCCGTGCTGGGCAAGGTGAAGTCCGGGCTGCTCGTCGCCGGGTCGCCGGCCGAGCGGCGCGGCAAGGCCAAACACTCCTGGCCGGAAACTCCCCCGGAGCACCGGCTGATCGGCCGGCTCTGGTTTGCCGGTTTCGCCACCGCCTCGGCCGCCCTGGCCCTCATTCCCTACGTTTCCGCCGCCGCGGCCGCCCTCGTGGTCTTTGGCTTCATCCGCGGCAGCGCCTCGCTGACCGCCGCGCTGCCCCAGCTGCTGCTGTCCCTGCCGCCGGCGGCCCTGGTCTGGTTCCTGTCCAACCTCGTGCTGATCCTCCTCACCACCCGGCTCCTCGGGGTGGGACTGGCCGAAGGGTACTACCGCGTGCGCAGCAGGATCGGCTGGCAGGTCTGGGCCACCGAACGGGTCCTGGACCTGGCCCGCGACCTGCTGTTCCCCATTTACGCCAGCCTGTTCACGCCCGTCTGGCTGCGCCTGCTGGGCGCCAGGATCGGCAAGAACGTGGAGGCCTCCACGGTCCTGCTGATCCCCAAGATGACCACCGTGGGCGAGGGCGCCTTCCTGGCCGACGACACGATGGTGGCCTCCTACGAGCTCGACGGCGGCTGGTTGCGGATCGCCCCCGCCAAGATCGGCAAACGCTCCTTCCTGGGCAACTCCGGCATGACCGCTGCCGGCCGCAATGTGCCGAAGAACTCCCTCGTGGCGGTGCTCTCGGCAACCCCCGCGAAGGCGAAGTCCGGGACGTCCTGGCTGGGCAGCCCGCCGGTCCGGCTTCGGCGCACCGCCATCGCCTCCGACGACACGAGGACCTACCAGCCGCCACTGAAGCTCAAGATTGCCCGGGCACTGTGGGAGCTCTGCCGCTTTGTCCCCGTCGTGGCGACGGTAGCGGTCGCCGCCGGCGTCCTCCTCGCCTTCGATTGGCTCGCTACGGTGTTCAACTACGGCATCGCGGCACTTCTGGGCGGAGTCGTGATCCTGCTCGCCGGCGCCGCGGCGGCGGGCAGCGCCGTCGTCGCGAAATGGCTGCTGGTGGGGCGGATCCGCCCCGGCGAGCATCCGCTGTGGAGCTCTTTCATCTGGCGCAACGAGGTCGTGGACACCTTCATTGAAATGGTCAGTGCGCCCTGGTTCGCTCGCTCGGCAACCGGAACCCCGGCCCTGGTCTGGTGGCTGCGGGCCCTCGGCGCAAAGATCGGCGCCGGCACGTGGTGCGAAAGTTACTGGCTTCCCGAAGCGGACCTTGTGACCCTGGGCCGGAACTCCACGGTCAACCGCGGCTGCGTGGTCCAGACCCATCTCTTCCACGACCGCGTCATGAGCATCGACACTGTTACGCTCGATGACGGGGCAACGATGGGACCGCACGGAGTCATCCTCCCGCAGGCCCGGATTGGTAAGGGCGGTACCGTGGGCCCGGCATCCCTGGTGATGCGGGGCGAGACGGTGCCCGCCGCGAGCTACTGGATGGGGAATCCGGTGAGCCCGTGGGGCGGGCCGGCGGTGCCGGCTCCCAAGCCGAAGTAGCCCCGCGCTGATCGTCCTGCACCTGCAATCCCGAAAGCCGGTTTGATGAGTCCCAGTCCCCTGAGTCCCGCTGCCCCAGCGGACGCTGGCAGCGGCCTGCCTGCCGACGATGCGGCCGGCTCCCCCGACCCCTACCTGCCGGGCCACGGCACGGATGCCTACCGGGTGACCCGCTATGAACTCGAGCTCGACTACAAGCTCAGCAGCAACCGCCTGAACGGACGCGCGCTCGTGCATGCCGTGACGCAACGCCCCACCTCGGCCATAGTGCTGGACCTGACCGGGCTCCGGGCCGCCAAGATCCAGCTCAGCGGGCGGAGGGTGCGCAAGTTCAGCCAGCGCGCCGACCAGCTCGTCGTCGTCCCCGATGCCGGCCTGCTGCCCGGTGAGGAATTCACCCTCGACATCCGTTATGAGGGCAACCCCACACCCCGCCGCGGGCTGTGGGGCGAAGTGGGCTGGGAGGAACTGACCGACGGGGTCCTCGTGGCGGGCCAGCCCAACGGCGCACCGTCCTGGTTTCCCTGCAACGACCATCCACTGGACAAGGCCAGTTACCGGATCTCGGTGACCACGGACGCGAACTACCGGGCCGTGTGCAATGGAATCCTGATCGCCCGCACCAGCCGGTCCAGCCGCGAGACTTGGGTCTACGAGCAGTCCGAGCCCATGTCCACCTACCTCGCCACGGTCCAGATCGGCCGCTACGAGCTCCTCACCCTCAACCCCGTTACTGCGGCCGCCCAGGTGCCCCAGTACGCGGCCGTTCCGTCCGCGCTGGCCGACGCGGCCCGGGCGGGACTGGCGAGGCAGCCGGAGATGATGCGCACCTTCATCGACTGCTTCGGCCCGTACCCTTTCGCCGAGTACACGGTCGTGGTGGCGGGCGACGAGCTGGAAATCCCGCTGGAGGCGCAGAGCCTGTCCATCTTCGGCCCCAACCATCTGAAGCAGGACTGGGAGTCCCAGCGGCTCATTGCCCATGAGTTGTCCCACCAGTGGTTTGGCAACTCCCTGACGGCGGCCTCGTGGAAGGACATCTGGCTGCACGAGGGATTCGCCTGCTACGCGGAATGGATCTGGTCCGAAGAGGCCGGCGTCATGACGGTGGCCCGCCGGGCCGCCAGCGCCTGGCGGAAGCTGAGCACCGGCAAGCAGGACCTGCTCGTGGGCGACCCCGGGCCGGAGCTGATGTTCGATGACCGGGTGTACAAGCGCGGCGCCCTGGCGCTGCACGCCCTGCGCCTGCGCTGCGGCGACCTGGCCTTCTTCTCCCTGCTGCATGAATGGGCAAGCCAGAACCGTCACGGCTCCGTCTCGACGCCGCAATTCATCCTCACCGCGGATCACGCTACAGGCCTCGACACCGAGTCACTGCTGCACCCGTGGCTGTACCAGGAGGCCCTGCCGCCGCTGCCGCTCAGCGGATAGGGCAACCAGGTTGGACTACCACCCTGAATCGGCATTCAGCGGATCGTTCACGCATTGGATCAGGAACGATTCCGGGTAGGGTCCATCGGGAGGCGCTGGCCAGCCCTGGTGGTCGGTATCTG
The DNA here is from genome assembly GCA_034376805.1 of Arthrobacter sp. GTDB lineage: Bacteria > Actinomycetota > Actinomycetes > Actinomycetales > Micrococcaceae > Arthrobacter. Next base: position 586 of record JAXMJF010000030.1, on the reverse strand, counting down.
CGTCGGGCCATGGGTGCCCGGAAATGAATCCGTGCCAGTCCGTGAACGGATCCGTGTCGGGATCCCGGCCTGGATCCGGCGGTGGGTCCGCGTCGGGACCCCAGCCCAGTTCCTCGGGCAGATCCAGGTCGGGATCCCAGCCCGGCTCCACGGGCAGGCCTAGGTCTGTGTTCATGTCCGTGTCCGGACTATCGTGTGGCCATTGTGCTGGTTCCCAGTCCTGCTGTTCGCTGGGATAGGACCGCCCTGACGGTGAGGTCCAGCCCGGCGGTTTATCCTTGCTGGCCCCGGCCGGTGTCCAGCCGGAGTTGTGTTTGAGGCGGTGGTGTTTCGGGCAGGGCTGTCCGAGATTGGTGATCCCGGTGGTGCCGCCGTCGGCCCAGGCCAGGAGATGGTCGGCGTCGTTGTCCAGGGAGTGGTTGTTGCATCCCGGGAACGGGCATCTGCCGTCGCGGAGCCGGAGCCAGTGGCGCTGGGCTTTGGTGAGGCGGTAGCTGGTCCGGCCGATTTCCAGCGGCGCCCCGTCCCGCGGATCCGTCAGAACCCGGTAAAAGGAATCCGCGCCGTCGGCGACCAGGGCCCGGGC
>JAXMJF010000029.1:0-68528 GCA_034376805.1 Arthrobacter sp. | reverse complement strand
GCACAACCGCGTCGGTAATGAAATCACCAGCCTGCATCCCGGCCCAAAACACCTGCAGCAAATCCGGTCTCACGTAAATTGAATACCTCGCCATGACAACACCCATCCGCTAAGTGTTGCAATCACCGCAAGAACCCAAGGTGCCCTAAGCGGTACAGTCCAGACCGTCTCACAACCCTGGGGCTACGAGGCGTCTCGTCGACCCGGCGACCGCTACGGTGCGATGCCCTAATTTTCGCGGGATGGTAACCATGCCTCGAAACCTTAGGATTGAATCGCTAACGACAGCCCCAGCCCCTGAATAGCGTTTGTCTCCAAAACACGGATGTCCGGGTCATGGCTCATCTCGCTGGCCGCTACGCATCGGCTTCACTTCAAGCTGACCTGGTCAGTAGACCGGCTTCTCCGGTTCCACGTCCCGCACCCAGGCCAGGATTCCGCCGTCGAGGTGGCTGACGCGCTCATAGCCGGCCGCCCGGGCAGCGGCGAGGACGGCCGCGGACCGGGTCCCGGCCTTGCAGTGGAACACGATGTCCGTGTCCTGCGGCAGCTCGTGCCAGGCCTCGCCGGCCAGGATCCGGCCCTGCGGGATCAGCACGGCCCCGTCGATCCGGACGATGTCGTACTCCCCTGTTTCCCGCACATCAACGAGGTGGAAGTCCTTGAGTCCGGCCGTGCGGGAGGCCAGCATCGTGGCCAGCTGCGTTGCCGTCACGGTGTGTTCGGTGCCCGCCTCTGCGGCCGGGGTGATACCGCAGAAAGCTTCGTAGTCGGTCAGTTCCGTGATCCGCTCCGCCTCGGGGTCACGGGATACCTTGATTTCACGCCAGGTCCCGCCGAGGGCGTCGAAGAGCGCCACGCGGCCGAGCAGGGAACGCCCGACGCCGGTGATCAGCTTGACGGCCTCCGTCACCATGAGCGAGCCCACGGCGGCGCAGAGCATCCCAAACACACCGCCTTCCCCGCAGGACGGCACCGAGCCCGCGGGCGGCGCCTCCGGGTACAGGTCCCGGTAGGTGGGTCCGAACTGTTCCCAGAAGACGCTCACCTGCCCGTCGAAGCGGAAAATCGAGCCCCAGACGTAGGGCTTGCCGAGGATCGCCGCGGCGTCGTTTACGAGGTAGCGGGTGGCGAAGTTGTCGGCGCCGTCGAGGATGAGGTCGTAGCCGGCAAACAGTTCCAGGGCGTTGGAGGCGTCCAGCCGGACATTGTGCAGCCGCACCTCCACGAGCGGGTTCAGGGCCGCAATGGCGTCGCGCGCCGACTCGATTTTGGGCCGGCCCACGTCCGCAACGCCGTGGATCACCTGGCGCTGGAGGTTGCTCAGGTCCACGGTGTCGTCGTCGACGATTCCCAGCGTTCCCACGCCTGCGGCGGCCAGATACAGCAGCGCGGGCGAGCCCAGGCCGCCGGCACCGATCACAAGGACCTTGGCGTTCTTCAGGCGGCGCTGCCCGATGGACCCGATCTCGGGAATGATCAGGTGCCGGGAGTAGCGCTCCACCTCGTCCGGGCTCAAGGCGTCGGCCGGTTCCACCAGCGGTCCGGGCGCCCTGGACACTGTTTCCGGGGTCGCGGAGGCTGGGCTGGGGGTGTACTTGGAAGCCATACTTCAATCTATGCCCGAAGATGCCGCCAGGTCATATTACCGGCACGTAAAGTGGACGTAACAGCAAGGAAAGAAGGCCCACAGTGGTTCATCAGGCACCGGTTGAGCGGGGTCATGCCGGAAAGTCACCGGACGTCCCGGCACGCAGCGGACAGCGATCGGCGCGGCTGCCCCGCGATGAGCGCCGGGCACAGTTGCTCGCGGCTGCCCAGGAAGTGTTCGTTGCCAACGGCTACCACGGGGCCGCGATGGACGAAATCGCTGAGACCGCCCATGTCAGCAAGCCGGTGCTGTACCAGCACTTCCCGTCAAAACGCGAGCTGTACCTGGCCCTGCTGGACAGCCAGCTGAGCAAACTGATCGGGCTGCTGCTCGGGGCCCTGAATTCCACCACGGACAACGACGAGCGCGTCCAGGCAGTGATGCGGGCATACTTCCGCTTCATCGCCAGCGACGACCAGGCCCACCGCCTCGTCTTCGAATCCGACCTCGTCAATGACGCCGACGTCAGTGCACGGCTGGAAGCCTTCAACAAAACCTTCGCCGACGCCGTCGCCCGGGTCATCGCCGAGGACACCAAGCTGCCCGAACTGGAATCCCAGCTCCTGGGCCGCGGTCTCGCCGGAATGGCGCAGGTCAGCGCCCGGTACTGGCTGGAAACCGACGGGAATCTTGACCTCGATGTGGCCAGCGATCTGATCTACCGTTTAGCTTGGCGCGGAATCTCCCGCTTCCCCAAGGAAACCTAGACTACAAATAGAGATGACACCCTGAGAAGAACTTTGATTGGCTGGGAGGCCTTGCTGTGGAAGTAAAGATCGGCATACAGAACATCGGCCGCGAAATTGTCCTGGAATCGTCCCAGGAGGCCGACGCCGTTGCCAAGGTGGTTGGCGAGGCCATCGCGAAGGGCACGGAGCTGCGCCTGACCGACGAAAAGGGCCGCCAGATCATCATTCCCGCGAACGTCCTGGGCTATGTTGAAATCGGCGCCGAGGAAACACGCCGCGTCGGTTTCGGCGCGCTCTAACCACCAGCCGCCCCAGTGCGCCGGCAGCAAAGCTGCCGGCCCCCCAATCCGCAAGGAGTCCCGACATGCTTTCCCTGATTGTGGTTGCCCTGGCAACCGTGGCCGCGGGCTTTGTGGTGTGGGCCAACGACAAGCGCCACGCCAAGTACGGCATCGCCGTGCCGGCCGGGGTATCGCTGACGGTCGGGATGCTCAGCTGGATCGCCGTCATGGCCGCCGGGCTTGGCTACCAGCCGGGGCTGACCTGGATTCCGTGGGTGCTGCCCATGGTCCTGGGCGCCGCCGCCTCCGTGGCGGCGGTGCTGTACCTCGGCAAGACCCGCACCAGCCGCGACACCGCACGGCTCACCGCCATCCTGCGCTACTAGCGGCCGGGCAGCGGGCCGGCTGCCGGAGCTTATGCCTCCGGCACCCCGGCTCCGTGGCCTGCTTCGGTGCACAGGCACAGCTGGTTTCCCTGCGCGTCCGTGACCACCACCCAGTTGGGTGCGTGGTCACGGTTCATTAAGGCCCCGGCGGCCGCTGTTTTCTCCAGCACGGGCCCCGATTCGGCCCTGCTCCGGTGAATGTCCAGGTGTACCCGGTTGGGGCTGGGGGTGGATGTCTCCTGGAACCAGAGCGTTGGGCCACGCCCGAACGGGTCCACCAGGTCATTCGCGCCGCCCCGGCGGTAGCCGAGGGCCACCCGCCACACCTCCGAAATGGCGGCCGGATCCTCGGAGTCGATGGCCACCTCCACAGTCCGGAACAGGCCCGGTTCCGCGGTGGCGCCGACTCCGGCTGCTGCCGCACCGGCGGCAGTTGCGGCCGCGACGTCCCGCCGTGTGACTTCGTCCCCGGCGTCGTGGGAGCTGTAGCGCAGGAAAACCCGGTTGTAGCGCCAATCCAGGTCCGGGTGGTGGTTCTGCTCCTCGGCCAGGCGTCCGACGGCGGCAATCAGCTCCAGCGCCGCGGCCGCCGTCGGCGCCTTGTAGGCCGTAACGAGACCACCGAGCCGGTATCTCCAGTCCGGCAGCTCTGCCAGGGCGGCGTCGACCTGGCTCTCGTTGAGGATGTCGTCGGGGGTTGCCATGGCGGGCTCCTTTGCTGCGTCGGGCCGGGCCTTCCGCCGCAGGCCCCGACCGCAAGGTGTGCGGGCTGCGCGGGTCCGGCCCTAGAGGAATTCGGCCCGGCCCTCCATAGCCGAGGACGCCAGAGCGTGCTCCCGGCGCGGGATCCTGCCGGCCCTTTTGGCCAGCCTACCGGCGATCACCGCGTGCTTGAAGGCCTCCCCCATCAGCACCGGATTCTGCGCGCGGGTCACGGCCGTGGCCAGCAGCACGGCGTCGCAGCCAAGCTCCATGGCCAGGGCGGCGTCGGAGGCGGTGCCGATCCCGGCGTCCAGGACCACGGGCACGGAGGCCCGCGAAACAATCAGCTCGATGTTGTGCGGATTCAGGATGCCCAGGCCGGTGCCGATCGGCGCGCCCAGGGGCATCACCGCCGCGGCGCCAAGGTTTTCCAGCCTCAGGGCCAGCACAGGGTCGTCGTTGGTGTAGGCGAAGACCTTGAAACCGCGGCCCACGAGCAGTTCGGTGGCCTCGACGAGTTCCACGGCATCCGGCAGCAGGGTGTGCTCGTCCGCAATGACTTCCAGCTTCACCCAGTCCGTTTCGAGGGCTTCGCGGGCCAGTTCGGCCGTCAGCACGGCGTCCTTGGCGGTGAAGCAGCCCGCGGTGTTGGGCAGCACCCGGATGTTGTGGTCCAGCAGCAGCTGGAACAGCGACCCGGCCTCAGCGGGCGAATAGCGCCGCATCGCGACGGTGGTCAGCTCGGTGCCGGAGGCCAGCAGCGCGGCCCCCAGACCGTCCAGGCTCGGCGCCCCGCCGGTGCCCATGATCAGCCGCGACCCCAGCTGAACGCCGTCGATCGTGAAGGGATCTGCCGCCGCCGGTGAGACCGCCTGGACCGTGGCCCGTGTGGTTTCCGCCATGTTGCTCATCCTCCCTGTACCGCCGTGACCAGCTCGATGTCGTCGCCGTCGGCGAGCGCGGTGCCGTGCCATTGGCTGCGGGGAACCACCTCCGCGTTGCGGGCCACGGCGACCCCAAGTTTGCCGCCGTCCGCAGATTGGCCGTTCGGGGCCAGCGACCGGCCGGTGACCTGGCTGACGAGGGTGCTGACCGAGGCGCCGTCGGCGAGCGAGTGCTCTGTTCCGTTCAGTCTGATGCGCATACCGTTTCCTTGCTGTGCTCAGGGGTGGTGTTCCGGTGGGTGGTAGTCCGGGGGGCTGTTTCCGGCGGTCCGGTGACCGGAGGTCCCGCGGCCTGCGGTCCGGTGCCCGGCGTGCCGGTGGCGAATCTGTCCGGCCGGAAGTGTGCCCAGCGGGGGTCCGCGACGCCGTCCAGCAGTTGCCGGCAGATCTCCGCGGCAGCGGGGGTAAGCAGGATGCCGTGCCGGAAGAACCCGGTGGCGATGATGAGTCCCGCAACTACCCCGTGCTGCGGATCAGCGACCCGGCCCAGCAGCGGCGCGTTGTCCGGGGTCCCGGGCCGGGCGCGCGCCGTGGCTTCGAGCAGTTCCAATTCGGCGACGGCGGGGACCAGCTGCTGCGCGTCCCGCAGCAGCTGGTAGACGCCGCCCGCGGACACGGCGCCGCCGGAAGGGTTGCCGCGGTCCGGGTTGCCGCCAGCCGGGTTGCCGCGTTCCGGGTTGCCGCGGTCCGTGGCTTCCGTCTGGCTGTCGGCTCCGAGGTCATCTTCCCGCTGGGTGGCTCCGATCACCACCGTGCCGTCCTGCCGGGGAACGAGGTAGACCGGCACGCCACGGACCAGTCCCCGCACCGTTGAGGTCAGCAGCGGCCGCAATTTTTCCGGCACCCGGAGCCGGAGGATGTCGCCGTGGACCGGCCGCAGCGGCAACCGGAGTCCGGGAGGAAGGCCTTCGAGCGCGGCGGCGCCGAGGCCGTTGGCCACAATGGTTTCTTGGGCCCGGACGGTGCCGCCGCCGGCGAGGCTGGCGCCCGTCACCCGTCCGTCCGCCCAGAGCAGCCCGGCAGCGCGCCGGCTGATGATCCGGCAGCGGCTGTCGGCGGCCAGGAGCCCGCCGATCCGGGCGAGCAGACGGCGGGGGTCCACCTGGTGGTCGGCGGGAATGTCGAAAGCGCAGGAGATGCCCGGGCTCAGGAGCGGCTCACGCAGTCGCGCCTCGCGGACGGTCAGCGGCTCGACAGCGAGGCCGTGCGCCTGCTGGACGGCGCGCAGGTCCGCGAGCGCCCGGCGGTCGGCGGCGTCGGCCCCTACGGCGAGGGTCGGCGTCGTGAGGTAACCAGTGCCGGCGTCCGTCGCGGCACGCCCGGCTCCACCGTCTGCTCCACCGTCCGCTCCGCCGTCCAGTCCGGCGGCGAAAGCCGGCCAAAGGCGGGAGGATTCCAGCATGAGCTCGAGGAGAGCCTCCTCTTGGTAGTGCAGTTCACTCACCGGGGCGAGCATGCCGGCGGCCGCCCAGCTGGCGCCGCTTCCGGGGGCGTCGTCGATCAGGGCAACCGAACGGCCCGAGAGTCGCGCCACCCAGGCGATCCCGTGGCCGACGACTCCGCCGCCGATCACGGCAACGTCGTAACATTCCGGGGTTTCGGCGTCATCGGCCATCGCTGCTTCAGGTCCTGCGGGCGTGCCGCGGGCGGATGTGGGGCCCATGAAGGATTCCTTCCCTACGCCGGTACTAACCGGATCAGGTCAAGCGGTCGGCTCTGACGCCCTCTCAGCCCGCTCGCGCCGGACGCCTGTGGCGTGATCGGCGGCGGCGGGCTCCCGCGGTATTCGCCCAGTTTAGAGGAACTAGGCTGAAAGCATGAGCCAGGATGCCACCCACGCCACTGCCCGCCTTTACCTCTGCACCGGGGCCCGCCGGGACCGGGGCGACTTCGCGGACTTCGTGGATGCGGCCTTCGCCGGCGGCGTTGACATCATCCAGCTGCGCGACAAGTCCCTGGAGGCGGCCGAGGAGCTGGAACTCCTGGAGGTCCTGCACCAGGCGGCACGCCGGCACGGCCGTCTCTGGGCCGTCAACGACAGGGCGGACCTCGCCTCGCTCTCCGGTGCGCCGGTGTTCCACATCGGACAGAAGGACATCCCCCTCGGGGCTGCCCGGGACTTCCTGGGCGGGGACACCGCGATCGGGCTCTCCACGCACAGCCCGGACCAGGTGGACGCAGCCATTGCCGCCTCCACCGGCCGCCATGGCCTGGACTACTTCTGTGTCGGGCCGGTGTGGGCCACCCCCACCAAGCCGGGGCGCGCCGCCGTCGGACTCGAGCTGGTGCGTTACGCGGCCGACGCGACCCGCCGGGCACCGGCCCCGGCCCTGGTCAATGGCGAAGTCGAGCGCGAAGTCGCGGGCGGGGTGCCGTGGTTCGCGATCGGCGGCATTGACCTTGGAAATGTGGAGCAGGTGGTGGAGGCGGGCGCGCGGAGAATCGTGGTGGTCCGCGCCATCACCGAAGCCGACGATCCCGCGGACGCCGCCCGGGCCCTGCTCGCGGCACTCGACGCCGCGGGGAACTGAACGCGGGAACTGCGGCCGGGCCGTCCGTTCAGCCGGCCAGGCCGAGCTCGGTCATCCGGCGTGAGTGGTTCGCCGCCAGTTCCCCCATCAGCTCGCGGACCAGTTCCTTGGACCGGTCCTCGTCCGCGCCGATCAGGCCCCCGATGAAGGCGTGCTCAAAACTCACCCGCTGCGCCTGGGTCAGCGCTTCCCCGAGCAGGCGCCTCGCCCACAGGGCCAGCCGCGAGGCCAGCCGCGGGTCGTCGGCAAGGGCTGCCTTGATCCGCTCCCGCAGCACCGCCGTCGCTCCACCATCGGACTGGATCTGCTCCACCAGGGTCCGGGTTCCGGCATCGACGTAGCGGGAAATGGCGCGGTAGAAATCGGCGGAGACGGTGTCGATGACATACGCCTTCATCAGGGATTCGTACCAGTCCGCCGGCCGGGTGCGTTCATGGAAGTGGTCCACGGACGGCTGGAACGGCAGCATGGCGGCCTCCGCATCCAGGCCCATGTCGTCGAGTTTGGCGCTTACCAGCTCATAGTGCTGGAACTCGATCACGGCGAGCCGGCCCAGCACCGCACGGTCGTGCAGGGTGGGCGAATACCGCGCATCGGAGGAGAGCCGCTCGAAGGCGGAAAGCTCGCCGTAGGCCATCACACCGAGCAGATCCATCAGGAAGCTGTTGTAACGGGCAGGATCAGCCGGGGATGTGCTCATGATCCAAGACTAATGGCGTAAATGAAGCTAATCTGATTTTCGTGTCCCATCATCGCTTGACCCCAAGTGTCCACCAGCAAAAGAACCAACTGGCCGAGGCGCTCAACGCGCTGCGCACGACGCTGGAGCTGCCGGGCCCCTTCCCTGAGGACGCACTCCGGGAAGCCAAGGAGGCAGTCGCCGGGCATGAGCTGCCGGAGCTGGACTTCACGCACATCGAGTTTGTGACCATCGATCCGGCGTCCTCCACCGACCTGGACCAGGCCCTCTTCATTGACCGTTCCGGGGAGGGCTATAAGGTCTTCTACGCGATCGCCGACGTCCCCTCCTTCGTGGCACCCGGCGGCGCGCTCGACGCCGAAACCCGACGCCGCGGCCAGACCTTCTACACTCCGGACGGCCGCATTCCGCTGCATCCGGAAATCATCAGCGAAGAAGCCGGCAGCCTGCTGGCCGGCCAGCACTGCGCTGCGTTTGTCTGGGAATTCGAGCTGGACGCCGCGGCCGAGGTGTCCGCGGTGCTGGTCCGCCGTGCGACCGTCCGCAGCCGGGCGAAGCTCAGCTACCGCGGGGTGCAGGCCGAGCTCGACGCCGGCACCGCCGCGCCCGTGCTGGAGCTGCTCAAGGAAGTCGGGATGAAGCGGGTTGAGCTGGAGCGGCTCCGCGGCGGCGCCAGCCTGAACATGCCGGAACAGGAAATCGAACAGCTGCCCGACGGCGGCTACCGGATCGCCGCCGCGCCGCCGCTGCCCGTGGAGGACTGGAATGCCCAGATCTCCCTGATGACGGGGATGGCCGCCGCGGAGATCATGCTGGCGGGCAAGGTGGGCATCCTGCGCACCATGCCGGCCCCGGATGAGGCCTCGCTGGCGCATTTCCACCGCCAGACCCGCGCCCTGGGCAAGCCCTGGGACGGCGAAGTGAGCTACGGCGAATACCTGCGCACCCTTGATCCGACGGACCCCCGGCAGCTGGCGATCGTGCACTCGGCCGGCATGCTGTTCCGCGGCGCCGGTTACACCCCCTTCGACGGGACCGTGCCCGAGGCCGCCACCCAGGCCGCCATCGGCGCTGCCTATGCCCACTCCACCGCCCCGCTGCGCCGGCTGATCGACCGGTTCGTCCTGGTGATCTGCGAGGCGCTGAGCAACGGCACGGCTGTCCCGGACTGGGCCCGCGAGGCCCTTCCCTCCCTTCCGGCGATCATGGCGACCTCGGACCAGCTGGCCGCCAAACTGGAGCGGCTCTCCCTCGACACCGTCGAGGCGGCGCTCCTGGTGAACCACGTCGGGCAGGAGTTCGACGCCGTCGTGATCTCAGGTTCCAAGCCAGTCCGGAACGGGAAAAACGCGAACGGAAAGAACGGTAACGGAGGAGGCGGCACCAAGCCGGGAAACGGCAACGGACCCTCAGGGATTGTGCAGATCGCCGAGCCCGCGGTCACCGCCCGCTGCCCCGGCGAACTGGAACCCGGCACCCAGGTCCGGGTGCGGATCGTGTCTTCGGACATTGCCACCCGCGAGGTCCGGCTGGAGCTGGTGGGCTAAGCGATCAGTGCCGCTTCCGCGCGCCGCCTGCGGTGTCAGTCGAGGATCCGGGCCTCGTGCGGCTAGACTGGAAGGGTAGATATGGATGCCCGGTCGTTGATTTCCTTGATTTTCGAATTCAACAAGCCCGCCCCTACGCGATCTTGAGACAGACCCGCTGGTCCCCAGTGCCAGCATTTAGATAGCCCGCGATCGGCTTCCACTGGAATTGCCTGCGCGCCTGAGCGTGCTCCGGAACGGCCCCCCGGCCGGCCCCGTTGAGCAAGCAGCGCAGCCCAAAATGAATAAGGAAACTCCCAGTTGAGTGAATTGCACACGCACCAGCTTCTGACCGACGAATCCGGAACGGAAACGCTCGAGCCGGAAGAGACCATCATCTCGGACGAGAAGCCGCACGAGATCGCCGAGAAAACTTTCGCTGACTTCAACGTCCGCGCCGACATCGTGGAGTCGCTGGCCGACGCCGGCATCACCCACCCCTTCCCGATCCAGGCCATGACCCTGCCGGTGGCCCTCAGCGGCCACGACATCATCGGCCAGGCCAAGACCGGCACCGGCAAGACCCTCGGCTTCGGCATCCCGGCGCTGCAGCGCGTCGTTGGACCGGACGATGCAGGCTATGACTCGCTGGCCGCACCCGGCGCCCCGCAGGCCCTCGTGATCGTGCCGACCCGCGAGCTCGCCGTCCAGGTTGCCAATGACCTGCAGAACGCCGCCCGCAAGCGCAACGCCCGCATCACCACGATCTACGGCGGCCGCGCCTACGAGCCGCAGGTCGAGGCCCTGCAGAAGGGCGTCGAGGTCGTCGTCGGCACCCCCGGGCGCCTCATCGACCTGTACAAGCAGAAGCACCTCGTGCTGAAGAACGTCAAGATGGTCATCCTCGACGAGGCCGACGAAATGCTGGACCTCGGCTTCCTGCCCGACGTCGAGACCCTCATCGCCGGCACCCCGCCGGTCCGCCAGACCCTGCTGTTCTCGGCCACCATGCCCGGCCCGGTCGTCGCCATGGCGCGCCGCTACATGACCAAGCCGACCCACATCCGCGCCGCCGACCCGGACGACGAGGGCCTCACCAAGCGCGACATCCGCCAGCTGATCTACCGTGCCCACAGCATGGACAAGATCGAGGTCGTCGCCCGCATCCTGCAGGCCCGCGGCCGCGGCCGCACCATCATCTTCACCAAAACCAAGCGCACCGCCGCCAAGGTTGCCGAGGAGCTCGTGGACCGCGGCTTCGCGGCCGCCGCCATCCACGGCGACCTCGGCCAGGGCGCCCGCGAGCAGGCCCTGCGCGCCTTCCGCAACAACAAGGTGGACGTCCTCGTCGCCACCGACGTGGCCGCCCGCGGCATCGACGTCGACGACGTCACCCACGTCATCAACTACCAGTGCGTTGAAGACGAAAAGATCTACCTGCACCGCGTGGGCCGCACCGGCCGCGCAGGCAACAAGGGCACGGCCGTGACCTTCGTTGACTGGGACGACATGCCCCGCTGGGGCCTGATCAACAAGGCCCTGGGCCTGAGCGTTCCGGAGCCCGTGGAAACCTACTCCTCCTCGCCGCACCTGTTCGAGGAGCTCGACATCCCCGAGGGCACTAAGGGCCGGCTGCCCCGCGACAAGCGTGTACTGGCCGGCGTCGACGCCGAGGTCCTGGAGGACCTGGGCGAGACCGGCAAGAAGAACGCCCCCCGCACGGGACAGGGCACCGGCGGACGCGACAGCGCCCGCACCGGGGGACGCGACAGCGCCCGGACCGGCGGACGCGACGCCGGAGCCACCGGCGGCGGTCGTGACGGCGGCCGCACCACCGGAGGCAGCCGCGACGGCAGCCGCGACACCCGCCGCAGCGGCGGCGCCACCGCCGGCAAGGACAGCGGACGCTCCGGCGACCGCCGTCGTCGTCCGGCCGAGGCTGAAGCCAGCACCAGCCCCGCCGCCGAGGCACCGGCCAGGTCCGCGGCTGCGCCGACCGAGGTCGACCGCGCCACCCGCGCACGCCGTCGCACGCGCACCCGCCGCCACAACGGCGAAGTGGTTGCAGGCGAGGCACAGGCCGGGGCTCCGGCAGGCAGCACCGAGGCCTAAACCCCTTCATGACTGACACCGTCTGGGCGCCGGACGGCAGCAATCTGGTGGTACACGCGGACAACGCGGCGTACCTCCCGACGCTGCCGGACGGCGCCTTCACACTCATTTACGTGGATCCGCCCTTCAACACCGGCCGGGTCCAGAAGCGCCAGGAAACCAAGATGGTGCTCAACACCGGCGGCGACGGCGACCGCGTGGGGTTCAAGGGCCGCTCCTATGACACGATCAAGGGCGCGCTGCACAAGTACGACGACGCGTTCAGCGACTACTGGACCTTCCTGGAACCGCGCCTCGTCGAGGCCTGGCGGCTGCTCGCCGATGACGGCACCCTCTACCTGCACCTGGACTACCGAGAGGTGCACTACGCGAAGGTCATGCTCGACGCCATCTTCGGCCGCGAGTGCTTCCTGAACGAGATCATCTGGGCCTACGACTACGGCGCCCGCGCCAAATACCGCTGGCCCACGAAGCACGACAACATCCTCGTGTACGTCAAGAACCCGGCGAAATACCACTTCGACAGCGCCGAAGTGGACCGGGAGCCCTACATGGCGCCCGGACTCGTGACTCCGGCCAAACGCGAACTCGGCAAGCTGCCCACCGACGTCTGGTGGCACACCATCGTCTCCCCCACCGGCAAGGAAAAGACCGGTTACCCGACGCAGAAGCCCGAAGGGCTGATCCGCCGCGTGGTGGCCGCCTCCAGCCGCCCCGGGGACTGGTGCCTGGACTTCTTCGCCGGCTCGGGCACCCTCGGCGCCGTCGCCGCGAAGCTCGACCGCAGGTTTGTCTGCGTGGACCAGAACCAGCCGGCCATCGACGTCATGGCCAAGCGGCTCGCCCCGCACGCCGCCTTCACTGTCTTTCCACGCTAGCCCCGTTGCCCTATCACTTGTGGCTGCTATTCCGGCCTGGTGGGGACCAAAACTGATGGGTCAACGGGCAGGTCAGCGCACCACCGGGGTCCCGGTTCCCTGTTCCTCGATCCCGGCAAACACTTCGGGCGAGGTCAGGTTCTCGCCCAGCCGGTTCGGTTTCCCGGCCCCGTGGTAGTCGGAGGACCCCGTGACCAGCAGCCCGTGCCGGTCCGCGAGCTTGCGCAGGAACGCCCGGCCTTCCTCGGGATTGTCGCGGTGGTTGATTTCCAGCCCGGCCAGGCCGGCGTCGATCATTTCCTGGTAGATGCGCTCCCCCACGATCCGCCCGCGGGCGGATGCCACCGGGTGGGCGAACACCGGCACCCCGCCGGCGGCGCGGACCAGTTCGACGGCGAACGCCGGGTCCGGCGCGTAGTGCTGCACGAAGTAGCGTGAACGTGAGGTCAGGATGGATTCGAACGCCTCGGTGCGGTCCGCCACCACGCCCGCGGCGACGAGGGCGTCGGCGATGTGCGGGCGGCCCAGGGTCGCGCCGGGAGCCACATGGTGGATGACGTCGTCCCAGCTCAGCGGGTAATCCTCGGCGAGCAGGCTGACCATCCGCTCGGCCCGGGTGAAGCGGGCATCCTTGGCCTTGGTGATCTCCTCCAGCAGCCCGGGGTGCGCCGGATCATGCAGGTAGCACAGGAGATGCACGCTGATCCCCTCCATCGTCCGGCAGGAAATCTCCATCCCGGGAACCAGCGCCACGCCGTGCCCGCGGGCGGCGACGGTGGCCTCGGCCCAGCCGTCGGTGGAGTCATGGTCGGTCAGGGCGACGACGTCGAGCCCCGCCTCCGCCGCCGAAGCCATCACCGCGGCGGGCGCTTGGGTGCCGTCGGATACATTCGAGTGGGTATGCAGGTCGATCCTCACCTCACCAGCCTAGTAGATCGCCGCCGCGGCGCCCCGGGTTGGACGCCGCCGGCCTGTTGGCCTAAGCCGCTTCGCTGGTGAGACTATGGGACGGTGAAAGATGCAGATAACACCCAAGTCTCCGCTTCCCAGCCCCTCGATGAGCGCGTCAACAACCGCTCGCAGCGGCCCAGCTCCGACGCCTTCAAGGCGTTTATGGCCAGCAACTGGGCCCCGTCCCGCGAGCAACTCCCGGAACGCGACGCCGTCGCAGGCCACGCCGCCACCCGCCGGCGCGCCATCTCAGAGCAGTTCAAAGGCGAACGCCTGGTCATCCCCGCCGGTCCGCTGAAGGTCCGCTCGAACGACTGCGACTACCGCTTCCGCCCGCACTCCGGCTTCGCGCACCTCACCGGCCTGGGCCTGGACCACGAGCCCGACGCCGTGCTCATTCTGGAACCCGTGGAGGCAGGCAAGGGCGACGACGGCGGCCATCACCACGCGACGCTGTACTTCCGCCCGCTGGGCGGCCGCGACACCGAGCAGTTCTACGCCGACTCCCGTTCCGGCGAATTCTGGATCGGCGCCCGCCCCAGCCTGGCCGAGTTCAAGGCCCGCCTGGGCCTGGATACCGCGGACATCAGCGAACTCGAACTTGGTATCACCAAGAACGTGGGCGCCCCCGAAATCGGCGGGATCTCCATCCGGCTGGTCCGGAAGGTGGACGAGAATATCGACGCCCTCGTGGACACCGCCCGCTACAACACCGCCAAGGACCCGGAGAACCTGGACCTGGGCATCCTGGACGCCCTGGACGAGAAGCTCTCCGAGGCCCTCTCCGAACTGCGCCTGCTCAAGGATGAGTGGGAAATCGAACAGATGAAGACCGCCGTCGCCGCCACCGTGCAGGGCTTCACCGAGGTCGTCAAGGTCCTGCCGCGGGCACTCACCCACCAACGCGGCGAGCGGGTCGTGGAAGGCGCGTTCTTCGCGCGTGCCCGGGAGGAAGGCAACGAGCTCGGCTACGACACCATCGCGGCCGCCGGCAACAACGCCACAGTGCTGCACTGGACCCGGAACACCGGCAAGGTCAACGCCGGCGAACTGCTGCTGCTCGACGCCGGGGTCGAAGCGGATTCGCTCTACACCGCGGACATCACGCGCACCCTGCCGGCCAACGGCACCTTCTCCGGGGTCCAGCGCAAGGTCTACGAGGCTGTGCTGGACGCCGCCGACGCCGGATTTGCCGCCGCCCAGCCCGGCACCCGGTTCCGCGACATCCACACCGCCGCCACGACGGTGCTGGCGGAACGGCTCGCCGCCTGGGGCCTGCTGCCGGTCTCCGTGGAGGAAGCCATCAGCGCCGAGGGCCAGCAGCACCGCCGCTGGATGCCGCACGGCACCAGCCACCACCTCGGCCTCGACGTGCACGACTGCGCCCAGGCCAAGCGCGAACTGTACCTCGACGGTGTCCTCACCCCCGGCATGGTCTTCACGATCGAACCCGGGCTGTACTTCAAGGACGAGGATCTCGCGATCCCGGCGGAATACCGCGGAATCGGCGTCCGCATCGAGGACGACATCCTGATGACCGCCGACGGCCCGGTCAACCTCAGCGCGGCCCTGCCCCGCAAGGCCGACGACGTCGAGTCCTGGATGGCCGGGATCTACCAGGAAGTTGACGGCCCGTCGGCGTAATCCTGTTCCTGACGGTTGTCACCCCGGCAGCCACTTCCGCCGACCCGCACCGCCGCTGACACGCAGAAGGCCTCCGCCCGGATCTTTCCGGGTGGAGGCCTTCTGCGTTGCCGGTTAGTGCTGCGAACCGCCCTCGTCGGGACCCTGCTTGGGCGCATCGGTGACGCGGACCCCGTATTGCGGGCGGCCGTCCGGCAGGTCCGGGTAGGCGAACCCGGCGGACTTGGGGGCCTCTTCCGGGCCCGTCCCGGCCTCAGCAGAGGCTGCCGGCTGCTGGGACGGTTCGGCGTGCTGGCCGTCGGCCGGCTGTGTGCCGGGCTGCTGGCCGGGCTGCTGTCCGCCGGCGTCGGGGGTCCGCTGGCCGTAGGGGTCGTTCCAGGCCGCCGGGCGCTGCGGGGCGTGGCCCTGCGGGCCCGGCTGCTGGGCATCCTGCCCGGGACCCGGCTGGTACGGCTGGTGCTGGTAGTCGCGCTGGGAATAACCGGCCGATCCGGCGGACGCCGAGGCGTCATGCTGGGTCATCGGAAGCTGGTGGAGCAGCCGCCGAGCCTCGTTCGCCGCCTCAAAGGACACCACGACGTCATAGTTGGTCGCCACCACCTGGCTCGTGGAGGTGAAGTCGCGCTTGCCCTTCTGCATGGCATAAGTGACGATGCCGAACAGCATAAAGAAGGCCGCGCCCATCAGCACCGACGTCACAATTGAGAAGGCACCGTCGGTCGTGGAGAAGAAGGAGAGCATGATGCCCACGAACAGGCCGAACCACATGCCGCTCAGCGCGCCCGACAGGGCAACCCGTGGGTAGGTCAGCCGGCCGGTAACCCGCTCCACCATCTTCAGCTCGTTACCGACGATCGAGACCATCTGCACGGGAAACTGCTGGTCCGCGAGGTAGTCCACCGCCTTCTGGGCATCCAGGTAGGAGTTATAGGAACCAACAGTGTCGCCCTTGGGGACAGTGCGGGCCTCGTCCGGGCCGTTGGGGGCGCCAGCCCTGGGAGCACCAAAAATGTTTGACATACGCCTATTCTTACCTATCCGGCTGGGCACCGGCTGTAAATTCAGCTAAAAGAGAGCGGACTCGGTAGCCTGTACACGTGAGCACAAATCTTTCGCGGGTGTTTGTTGCGCGCCTCCTCGGACTTGACGTCTTTGACCCACTGGGCGACCGTCTGGGCCGGCTGCGCGACGTCGTCGTGCTCTCCCGCGGAGCCCGGGGCGCCCCGCACGTGGTGGGCATCGTCGTCGAGGTTCCCGGAAAGAAACGCGTTTTCGTGCCGATGACCCGGATCACCTCGATCGACCAGACCCAGATCATCTGCACCGGGCTGGTGAACCTGCGGCGCTTCGAACAGCGCGGCGCGGAAACCCTCGTCGTGGCCGAAATGTTCGACCGCCGCGTCACGCTCGCCGACGGCAGCGGGGACGCCACGATCGAGGACATCGCGATGGACAAACACCGCTCCGGCGACTGGTTTGTCAGCAAGCTCTTTGTCCGCCGCGGCCATTCCCTCTCCCCGCTGAGCAGGCTGCGCCGCAACGAGACCCTGATCATTGACTGGGCGGACGCGCAGCAGGGCGCGCGCACCGAGCCCCAGGCCGCCACCCAGTTCGTCGCGACCCACGAGGACCTCAAGCCTGCGGACTTCGCCGAGGCCCTGCAGGAGATGAGCGACAAGCGCCGCTTCGAGGTTGCGAGCGAGCTGCAGGACGAACGCCTTGCCGACGTGCTGCAGGAGATGCCCGAGGGCGACCAGGTGGAGATCCTTTCCGCCCTCGACGTGAACCGCGCCGCGGACGTGCTGGAGGAAATGGACCCGGACGACGCCGCCGACCTCCTCGCGGAACTGCCCAGCGCCCAGGCCGAGGAACTGCTCCAGCTGATGGAACCCGAAGGCGCCGACGACGTCCGCCGGCTGCTGGAATATGACGAGGACACCGCCGGCGGCCTGATGACCCCTGTCCCGGTCATCCTGCCCCCGGAAGCCACCGTCGCCGAAGCCCTGGCCCATGTCCGCCGTGAAGAGCTCTCCCCCGCCCTCGCGTCCTCGATCTTCATTGCCCGGCCGCCGCTGGAGACGCCCACGGGCCGGTTCCTCGGCGTGGTCCACATCCAGCAGCTGCTGCGCTTCCCGCCGCCCGAGCCGCTGGGCAACCTGGTGGACAAGACCCTGGAGCCGGTGTCGGACCAGGCCCACATCAGCGAGGTGGCCCGCACGCTGGCCACCTACAACCTCAACTCGCTCCCCGTCGTCAACAGCGACGGTCGGCTTGTGGGGGCGGTGACTGTTGACGATGTGCTGGATCATCTGCTGCCCGATGACTGGCGCGCCCACGAGGACGATGTCCCGATAAGGAAGCTTGGAGGCCGCATTGGCTGATAACAGCACATCACGGAACCCCCATGTCCGGCCGGGCAGCAAAGCGGCCAAGGGAAGCCTCGATACACCCCTGAGCGGCCGCCAGCGGATCCTGCCGAAGTTCTCCCCCAACCCGGACGCCTTCGGCCAGACCACGGAAGGCTTTGCCCGTTTTATGGGCACGCCGCAGTTCCTGGTCTACATGACGGTGTTCGTCGTCGTCTGGCTGGCCTGGAACACGTTCGCACCGGTGGAGTGGCAGTTCGACTCCCGGGCGCTCGGCTACACCCTGCTGACCCTGATGCTCTCGCTGCAGGCCTCCTACGCCGCGCCGCTGCTGCTCCTGGCCCAGAACCGGCAGGACGACCGTGACCGGGTCTCCCTCCAGCAGGACCGACAGCGCGCGGAACGCAACCTCTCGGACACCGAATACCTGACCCGGGAACTCGCCTCGCTGCGGATCGCCCTGCGGGAAGTCGCCACCCGCGACTACGTCCGGGCCGAACTGCGCAGCCTGCTTGAGGACATGCTGGAAGCGCAGGAGGAACTGCGCACCCACGATCCCTCCGCCGGGGTCCACGAGTCGCCGCGGGACAAGGTCAAGGAAAAGCTGAAGGAACGCCGCGACAAGCAGCGCAGCCCCCGGACCCAGCAGATCCCCCGGGTCAAGACCGGCAGCAGGCACGAGCCCAGACCCGCCAAGAATCCCGACACCACGCCGGACACGCTGCAAGGCGCCGGACCGGACAACGCCGGCGCGCCGGCGCACCCCGCCAACCCCGAGAACTGAGCCTTCACCGCATGAACCCCAGCCAGGACAGCACCACCCAGGGCCTCGCCCCGGCCTCCCCTCTGGACGGGGCCGTGCACGCCGCCCTCGCCACTGTGATCGATCCCGAACTCCGCCGTCCCATCACCGAGCTCGGCATGGTGGACGCGGTGGCGGTTTCCGACGATGGCCGGGTGCGGGTCTCGGTGCTCCTGACGATTGCCGGCTGCCCGCTGCGCGGAACCATCACCGCCGACTGCGAGGCGGCGCTGTCCGCCGTACCGGGAGTCACCGGCGTCGAGGTCGAACTGAAGGTCATGACGCAGGAGCAGCGCGACGCCCTCAAGGAGCAGCTGCGCGGCCCCGGCGGGCAGCGCGGGATCCCGTTCAACGACCCCGGCTCGCTGACCAAGGTCTACGCCGTCGCGAGCGGCAAGGGCGGCGTGGGCAAGTCCTCCGTGACAGTGAACCTCGCCTGCGCGCTGGCCGCCCAGGGGCTGCGCGTGGGGATCGTGGACGCGGACGTTTACGGCTTCTCCGTCCCGGCGCTCATGGGCATCACCCAGGCCCCCACCCGGGTGGATGACATGATCCTGCCGCCGGTGGCGTACGGGGTCAAAGTCATCTCGATCGGCATGTTCGTCACCGGCAACCAGCCGGTCGCGTGGCGCGGGCCCATGCTGCACCGTGCCCTGGAGCAGTTCCTCACCGACGTCTACTTCGGCGATCTCGACGCCCTGTTCCTGGACCTTCCGCCCGGCACCGGCGACATCGCCATCTCCGTGGCGCAGCTGCTGCCCCAAGCCCAGATCCTCGTCGTGACCACCCCACAGGCTGCTGCCGCGGATGTGGCCGAGCGGGCGGGTGCCATCGCGACGCAGACCGGCCAGAGCGTCGCCGGCGTCGTGGAAAACATGTCGTACCTGGAAATGCCCGACGGCGGCCGGATGGAGCTGTTCGGAAGTGGCGGCGGCGCCGTGCTCGCCGAGCGGCTGTCCGCCACGGTGGGCACCGACGTTCCGCTGCTGGGACAGATCCCGCTGGATATCCTGCTGCGGGAGGGCGGCGACTCCGGGGTTCCCCTGGTGCTGGGCCGTCCCGAAAACCCGGCAGCCGTAGCACTGCTGGACATCGCCGGGAGGCTCACCTCGGTCCCGCGCGGGCTGAGCGGGAAGCCGCTGGGCCTGCAGCCCCGTTAAGTCGCTTCGGAGTCGAAGGGCGCCGGCTCGCCGTCCGGCAGCCGTTCGACCGTGCGGGCCGGCGCGCGTCCCGCGGAGGCCGCGGAGGCCGCCGCCACGGTGGCTACCGCCGCCGGAGCTCCGGCGCTGACCGGCTTGGTGTCATCATCCAGCAGTGCTTCCTTGATGATCCGGCGCGGATCGTACTGCCGTGGGTCGTACTTCTTCCAGTCGACGTCATCGATGTCGATGCCGACTTCTTCCTTGATCTGTTCCCGCGCACCCGACGCCATCCGGCGGACTTCCTTGACGATGTTGGCAAGTTTCTGGGTGTATTCGGGCAGCCTACTGGGACCAATCACCAGAAGGCCGATGATCAGCAGAAGTAAGAACTCCGGTCCATTGATTCCAAGCACTGTAGGAAGATTACCCTCTCAATCGGAGCTGGGACGATTCGGCCGTGACACACGGCCCCGGCCCCCGGCTGATCCGCCCGTCACGGGGCCAACAGCTCCAGAATCCTGCCCAGGCCGCGTTCCAGCCGCGCAGTGACATTGTTCCCGGAGCCGGCCCCTGCCCCGTCCCCGGAGGCCGCCCCGGCGCCGTCGGTTCCGGCCTGCCCGGGGCCGCCGTCGCCGGCCGAAGCCGCTGCCGCGGTGCGGGCGCGCACCAGGGCGGCCACGTCGTCGTCGTCCTGCTCCGCCGGCTGGTCCGACACATACGTGAAAGTGACATCGCCTGCCTGGTAGATGGCGGCGAAGGGTGCGGCATGGTTGACCCAGAGGGTCCCGCGGCCCGGCCCGTCACCCATCGCAGCGTTCCCCGCCGGCAGCGGTGCGGAGGTGAAGCCGTCCGACGTTGCCGGGTGGCCGGTCAGCACGTTGACCGGGACCGGCGGGGCGGTGTGCGGCCCGCCGCCCGGGATGCCGGACTGCACGGGTTCTCCACCGTGCTGTGCGCCGGAATCCGGTGCGCCACTGTGCTGTTCGAAGACGGTGGCGAAGTGCCGGCCATCGGTGAGACGCAGTTCCAGGATGTCGCCGCCGGACAGTACCCCGGCCCTGGCCCAGACGAGGTGGTAGCCGAGTTCGCGGAGCTCGGGGCAGGTCCAGCCTTCGGAGCGCAGGGAGGCGAGCTGCGCTGCCGTGAGGGCTCCGTCCGGGGTGAAATCGGGTTCGCCGGTGAGGCTCCAGCCGGTGGGCGTCCCGGCTCCGGCCCCGACGGCGGCAGCAGCCCCAGAGGCAGTGAGGTCCCGCTGCAGGAAGACGGAGGCCGGCGCTCCGCCAGCCCTGGGGGCGGGGTCTGCACCCATCAGGTAAGCCGATCCGCCGAGCAGCGCGGTGGCGGCGGCCGCCGTCGCGGCCACGAGTACGGCTGCCCGGAAGGCCGGACGGGCTCCGCGGGCCATGTCAGGGCGGGGTGCCGGCTGTTCACTGCGGGCCAGTTCCGCGGTGCGGGCCAGCAGCCGGGCGGTCAGGTCAGTGCTGGCCACGGGCACTTCGGCGCCGCGCAGCCGCTCCAGGTACTCGCGTTCCCGGCGCTGCTGCAGCCGGCATTCGGCACACGATTCCAGGTGCCGGGGCCGCCGTTCATGGCGGCCGCCGAGCAGTCGTTTCAGCAGACGCATCGCCTGGTTCAGAGGAGACCGGCGATGCGCGGCATCGTCAGCCGCGGTTTCAATGAGGCCTTGGCGGGTTGCTGCGGCCGCGGGTCGCGGTGTGCGAGCTTCTCCCGCAGCATGGTGCGGCCGCGGTGGATCCTCGAGCGGACGGTGCCGAGCTTGATGCCAAGCGCGACGGCGACCTCGTCGTACGAGAGCCCTTCAAGGTCGCAGAGGACGACGGCGGCGCGGAAGTCCGGGGGAAGTTCCTCCAGGGCGGCCTGCACATCGATGTCAAGGTTGTTGAATTCGAAGCTCTGTTCCGGCCCAGGTTCGCGTCCGGGCAGACGGGATTCGGCGTCGTCGGCCAGGGCGTCGAAGCGGATCCGGCTCTTGCGCCGCGCCTGGTCCAGAAAGAGATTGGTGGTGATCCGGTGCAGCCACCCGTCGAGCGTTCCCGGCTTGAAGTTCTCGAGCGAACGGAAGACCCGGACGAACACTTCCTGGGTGAGGTCCTCGGCGTCGTACTTGTTGCCGGTGAGCCGGTACGCGAGGCGGTACACCTTCGCGGAGTGGTTGGTCACCACTTCCTCCCAGGTGGGACGGACCCACTCGGCCTCCGCCGCAGGCTGGGACTCTTCAGTTGCAGGGACAGCTGCCACTACCGACATTGTCCGCTCCCCTCGTGGATGGTGCTTACGCCGTGGACGGTGCTTGCGGCTGCAAGCTCCTGCATCCTTGATTCGGCGCCGATCACCTCGCGGATGAGCGGATATCCATCATTTCAAAACAAGCTGGGAATTTCCTGACGCCGGGGGCCCTTCCGCCCAAGGCAGAACCGGCCGCCGATGCCGTGGCATCACGCCGCGGGCCGGGCCCGGCGCGGGCCGCACTGTGACCGCCGCAGCAGGGGCGCCTCCCGGCGGGTCACCGCCTGACACAGTACGCTGGAGGGAACAACCCCCTGCCGCCCAGAAAGCGAAATCCATGAGCGCCGATAAGTCCACGAGCTGGTCCTACGCAGAAGATCTGCCTGCCGAGGATGAGGTCCTGTTGCACGCGCGCGAACGGTCCTTCGAACTGGGCGTCACCCCGGTCGGCCCGGGCGTCGGAGCGGTGCTGACCGTGCTGGCCGCCGCTTCAAAGGCCCAGACCGCCGTCGAAATCGGCACCGGCGCGGGCGTCTCGGGTGTCTGCATCCTCCGCGGCCTGGGTCCGCAGGCCGTACTGACCACCATCGACGTCGACGTCGAACACCTCAAGGCCGCACGGGAAGCGTTCCAGGAAGCCGGCAGCCCGGCCAACCGCACACGGACCATCTCCGGCCGGGCCCGCGACGTCCTCCCCCGGCTGACGGACGCCGCCTACGACCTGGTCTTCATCGACGCGGACAAGCCGAGCTACCCCGACTACGTGGAACAGGCCATCCGCCTGCTCAAGTCCGGCGGCCTGCTGATCGTCAACGATGCGCTCGACAAGGACCGTGTCGCCAACCCGGCCGCGCGGGAAGCCACCACCGTGATCCTGCGCCAGGTGGGCAGGGCCATCCGCGACGACGACCGCCTCGCTTCGGCCATGCTGCCCACCGGTGACGGCCTGCTGGTCGCCGTGAAGAAGTAGCCGTCCAAAAGCAGCCGTCGGGAACTCACGGTCCAGGGCAGCGGGCAACCCCGCCCGCTGTCTAAGAGTTCTGTGAAGCTATTCGGTAACGCCGACGAGGCATTCCTTCAGGTTGGCAGCTTCGGCGGAATTGAGTTCGACCACGAGCCGTCCGCCGCCTTCGAGCGGAACACGCATGATCAAGCTTCGTCCTTCTTTGGTAACTTCCATCGGGCCGTCGCCGGTGCGTGGTTTCATTGCCGCCATAAGGAATATCCCCTCCATTAGTCCAGTGACATACCAGCCCGGCCGGGCTGCGTCCGCTTAGTCAATCAAGCTGCCCGGAGGCCGTGATGGGTGCCATCAGGGCCATATACTCAGTTTGCTTCTTGTCCTTGCTTACCAACTATTATCGCGTAACAACGCGGCTGGAGCTAATCGTTGGACTTTCCGACGCGCCGCGTCCTGCCGGGCCGGCAGCCGCCAAAGGTGCTGCGCATCACGGCGGATAGTCCCCTCCGCCGGGCAGCGGAGCCCAGGCCCACAGCCACACGATCCAGACAATCTGCAGCAGCACGAACATGACCACCACCGTGCCGCGGTAGGCGCGGGACCGGGAGATGAGCGCCGCGCTGAGGGCCAGCGGGAACAGCGGAAGCAGCATCCGGAAAGTGCTCGTTTGAGGGTGCAGGAACAGCAGCAGATAGCCCATGTAGCAGGCGCACCACAACCGCAGCTCCGTGCCCAGCTCCCGCGCCGGGCGGCTCATCATGAGCAGGGCGAACAGCGCCACGAAAATGAAAGGCGCCAGCACCCCCAGCACCGGCCCGAAGAGCAGGATGCCCGTGTCGAACCAGGGCTTGAACGGCACCAGATCGTGGCCGCGCCAGACAGTTTCGGTCTTGGTGTAGGCCCTGATGTCCCCGGTGACAGCCCAAGCGATCCCCGGCCACATCAGGGCGGCCATTCCGCTGACCCCCGTCAGCCCGGCGAGGGCCCAAATCTGGCTGCGGGTATGCGGCACGACGCCGGACTGGCCGCCGCCCGCCGCACCGGGGTCGTCCCCGCGTGGCAGGCGGCGGGTCGCCGTGTAGTGCTGCCACCCCCGGTGGAGGAACAGCAGCCCCACCATCGCCGCGAACGGCACGCCGGTCGGCCGGGACAGGCACATCAGCACGACGACGGGCAGGGCCCACAAATAGCGGTGCGATACCACCAGCAGCAGGGCCGTGGCCAGCAGGAGCAGGTTCAGCGACTCGGCGTAAGGCACCTGGAGCACCGGGGATACCGGAAAGGTGGACACGAACACCGTTCCCCAGAGCGCAGTCCGGTGCGGGGCCTTGTGCCGGAACAGCCTGTAGATGACCAGTGCCGCGCCCAGCCCGGACACCATGGCGATGAGCGTCAGGCTGAATGCCGGGGGCAGTCCGGTCATCCCCGCGACCACCCGGCCGAGTACGGGAAAGAGAGCATAGAACGCCCAGGCGTTCTCCTGGACGTTTCCGGCATCGTCGGTCGGGAGGACTTCCGGGTAGCCGTTCAGGAGGATGTCGCCGTACCAGCGGGCATCCCAGATATTGACGAAGGACCAGTAGTCCGGCTTGGCAGGAAACCAGGGGTTGACGCCTTGGTGCAGGGCGGCGGCCATGAAAATGCAGGCACTGACAAGCCGGGCCGCGACGTAAAGGCCGCCTACCTGGACCCACCAGGGCCAGCGCGCCGCCCGGGCCGCCGCTGCTGCGGCGCCGCTCCAGGCCGCGGCAGTCAGGTCCCGCGGCCCGTGGCTCCCGGTGCCGTCCGCGGAATCCTCGCGGCGGCGCCGCTGCTCCGCCGCCGGACTCTGCGCCTGTGGGGGGTCGCTGCTCACGGAGTCCGCTCCGGTTCCTGCCGGCGGCGTCCCAGTTGGGCCCCGAGGTCCGCGATTTTCCGGTCCTTGGTGGCGAGCTGGTCCCTCAACTCGTCCAGCACCTGGTCCACCTGGTCCATCCGGTAGCCCCGGAGGCCCACCGCGAACCGGAGACGGTCGACGTCGGCCGGCTCCGCCTGGGCCGGCAGCAGCACCGGCGGGAGGTTGGCGACCGGCTGGTCGAGGCCGTCGTCGAGGACGCGCGGTGCGCCGGCGTTCTCCCCGCGGCGGCCGCGGAAGATGCTGGACGCCCGGCCGGTGCCGAGGAGGAACGCGGCGCCGACGAGCGCAATCGCTAGGAAGACCAGGAAGTAGCTCACTCCCCCATCGTGCCAGACGGTGGAGGGTCCGACGGGTGGGCCTGTCAGCCCCGCGTGCCGCCGGCGCCCCCGGCAGCGGAGCCGTTGCCGGTGGTGCTGCCGTTGGGGTTCCGGTGCCGGGCGGCACCTTCCACCACGAGCTCCACGGCGAGCGCCGGATCGTCCACGACCTGCAGCAGGTCCAGATCCTCCTCGGACATCATGCCCTCGGCCACCAGCGTGGTCTGGATCCACTCCACCATGGGGCTCCAGAACGCTGTTCCGATCAGGACAATCGGGAAGGAGGTCACCTTCCGGGTCTGGACCAGGACCATCGCTTCGAAGAGTTCGTCCAGCGTGCCGAGGCCGCCCGGCAGCACGATGAACCCCTGGGCGTACTTTACGAACATGGTCTTGCGGGCGAAGAAATAGCGGAAGTTGATGCCCAGGTCCACCCACTGGTTCATCCCCTGCTCGAAGGGCAGTTCGATGCCGAGCCCCACGGACACCCCGTTGCCCTGGACGGCGCCCTTGTTGGCTGCCTCCATTGAGCCGGGACCCCCGCCGGTGATCACTGCCAGCCCGGCTTCGGCCAGTTGGCGTCCCACCTCGACGGCGAGTTCATAGTTGGGGCTGCCGGGCACGGTCCGCGCCGAGCCGAAGACGCTGACCGCCGGGCCCAGGTCGGCCAGCGCTCCGAAGCCTTCGACGAACTCGCTCTGGATCCTGAGCACGCGCCACGGGTCGGTGTGGACAAACTGGCCGGGTCCCTTCGTGTCCAGCAGGGTCCGGTCCGACATCGTGACCTTGGCGGCTTTGCGCCGCAGCTCCAGGGGACCCTTATGCCGGATCCCGGCCGGGGCCGGAATGTCGCGGGCCTCGCCGGCGGTCTTGGCCGCGGTGTTGCCGGCCGCCTTCCCGGCTGCTGTCCCGGCTGTCTTTCCGGCTGTTTTTCCGGCTGTTTTTCCGGCCAGGGCCGGGTCTTCCACGTGCTGCGGATCGGTACTCATGCCCACAGGTTAGCGCGGATACCCGCCCGCGCCAGTCCGGCACGGCGCGGACGTGGGGCTCCCGCGCAAAAGCCCCCGGCCAGCCCCGCAGAGTACCGGAGGATGTCGCTGGCAGCCTGACCTGCAGGTATCTCTTGAATCACGATCTGTAGGAAGTCGGAGTGATTGCAGTCATAATCCGCCGATGTTCGCTAGATTCTTCTTATGACTACTCAAGTGCCCGGCGATGCCCTCGTCTCCCTGAATGCCGTCAATAAGCACTACGGCCAGTTGCACGTCCTGAAGGACATCAACCTGAATGTCCGCAAGGGCGAGGTTGTTGTCGTCATCGGACCGTCGGGTTCCGGCAAGTCAACGCTTTGCCGGGCCATCAACCGCCTCGAGACGATCGACGACGGTGTTATCAAGATCGATGGCAAGGTGCT
Source organism: Arthrobacter sp. (assembly GCA_034376805.1). Taxonomy (GTDB): domain Bacteria; phylum Actinomycetota; class Actinomycetes; order Actinomycetales; family Micrococcaceae; genus Arthrobacter. The sequence goes on along the minus strand of JAXMJF010000029.1, from coordinate 42,387 downwards.
GCCCGAAGAGGGCAAGGAACTCGCCAAGCTGCGCGCCGACGTCGGGATGGTCTTCCAGTCGTTCAACCTCTTCGCCCACAAGACGATTCTCGAGAACGTCACGCTGGGCCCGATCAAGGTCAAGGGCCTCTCGAAGGCCGAAGCCGACAAGGACGCCATGGCCCTGCTGGAGCGCGTCGGCGTCGGGCACCAGGCGCCCAAACTTCCGGCCCAGCTCTCCGGTGGCCAGCAGCAGCGCGTCGCGATCGCCCGCGCCCTGGCCATGAAGCCGAAGGTGATGCTCTTCGATGAGCCCACCTCCGCGCTGGACCCGGAAATGATCAACGAAGTCCTCGACGTTATGATCCAGCTGGCCAAGGAAGGCATGACCATGATCGTGGTCACCCACGAGATGGGCTTCGCCCGCAAGGCCGCGGACCGCGTGGTGTTTATGGACGGCGGCCAGATCGTCGAGGACGCCACCCCCGAAGAGTTCTTCACCAACCCCAAGAGCAGCCGCGCCAAGGATTTCCTCTCCAAGCTGCTCACCCACTGATCCCTGTCGAGTTCGCACCCTGGCCGCCGCGAGGCGGCCGCCCAATGAAAGGAATGTCATGATGGCATTTTTGACCCGAAGGAAATCCCTTCTGGTTGCCGCATCAGCAGCTCTGGCCCTGAGCCTGAGCGCCTGCGGTGGCAGCACCTCCACTTCCAACCCGCCTGTTGCCGAGAAGCCGAGCTTCGCTGCCGATACCACCATGGCCAAGCTTTCATCTGCCGGCAAGATCGTCATCGGCACCAAGTTCGACCAGCCGCTGTTCGGCCAGAAGGGCCTCGACGGCAAGCCGGTCGGGTTCGACGTCGAAATGGGCAAGCTGATCGCCGGCAAGCTCGGCATCCCCGCCGACAAGATTGAGTGGAAAGAAACGGTTTCCGCCAACCGCGAGCAGTTCATCAAGAACGGCGACGTCGACATCATCGTCGCCACCTACACGATCAACGACAAGCGCAAAGCCGAAGTCGACTTCGCCGGGCCGTACTACGAAGCCGGCCAGGCACTGATGGTGAACAAGGACAACACGTCCATCACCAAGCCCGAAGACGTCAAGGGCAAGAACGTCTGCTCGGTCACCGGTTCAACGCCGGCCGGCACGATCGTCGAAAAGTACGGAGCAGTCCTCGTCCCGGCTGCCACCTACTCCGCCTGCCTCGAGCCGCTGCGCAACAAGCAGGTTGAAGCGATCACCACCGACAACGTCATCCTGGCCGGATTCGTGGCCAAGGAGCCGGAAGTCTTCAAGCTGGCCTCGGATGAGACCTTCACCAAGGAGCCCTACGGCATCGGCCTGAAGAAGGACGACGCCGCCTTCCGCGCCTGGATCAACGACCAGCTGGAAGCCTTCGACAAGGACGGTTCCTACAAGAAGGCCTGGGAAGACACCGCCGGAACGGTCATCAAGACCGCTCCTGCACTCCCCACGATCGACCGTTACTAGCCCGGTGTGGCGGTTGCCGGGGCGCGCGCCCGTCGCGGCTCCGGTAACCGCCATTCCTGTCTCCCGACCCACTTCCCTCAAGGCAGCCTAAGGAACCTATGGACGTCATCATTGAAAACCTTCCCGCTTATGTGGACGGTTTTCTCAGAACCCTCTTCCTGTCCGTGGTCTCGGGGATCTTCGCACTGATTTTCGGCACCCTGCTCGCAGCGGCCCGCGTCTCGCCCATCGCCGCCCTGCGCGGCTTCAGCATGACGTACGTGGAGATCGTCCGGAACACCCCGCTGACCATCGCGTTCTTCTTCGCCGCCGTGGTCCTGCCCCGGCTTGGCGTGACGTTCCAGCAGTTCGAGGTCGCCGCCATTATCGCCCTGAGCGCCTACACCTCGGCCTTCATCGCCGAAGCGGTGCGCTCCGGCGTCAACAGCGTCCCGGTCGGCCAGGCCGAGGCCGCCCGCAGCATCGGCATGAAGTTCAGCCAGGTCCTCTCCCTGATCATCCTCCCGCAGGCCCTGCGCACGGTGATCCCGCCCATGATCAACATCCTCATCGCCTTGGTGAAGAACTCCTCCGTGGCCGGCGCCTTCTACGTCCTGGAGCTCTTCGGCTACGGCCGGCAGCTAGCCAACGCCAACGGTGACGCCGTGCTGTGGGTCCTCATCGGCGTCGCCTTCTTCTACCTGCTGATAACCGTCCCGCTTGGCTACCTCGCCAACCTGGTTGAACGAAAGGTGGCGATCGCCCGATGAGCTCGGTCCTTTACGACGTCCCCGGCCCCAAGGCCCGCCGCGTCTCCCTGATCGGTTCCATCATCGGCGCCGTGGCAATTGCCGGGCTGCTCTGGTGGGCCATCTCCATCCTCGCGCAGCAGGGCATATTCGAAGCCGAACGCTGGGCCGTTTTCCAGATACCCGACGTCTGGGCGCTGATCGGCAACGGCATCCTGGCCACCCTCACCGCCGCGGCGGTCGCTGCGGTCATCGCGTTCCCGCTGGGGCTCGTGCTGTGCCTCATGCGCATCTCCGATGTCGCCTGGATCCGCATCCCCACCCGGATCGTGCTCGAATTCCTGCGCGGCATGCCCGTGGTCCTGATGATGTTCTTCGTGCTGCTGGTGTTCGCGACCGGTTCCTTCGTCGCCGTCGTCGCAGGCCTGGTGCTCTACAACGCGGCGATTTTCGCCGAGATCATCCGCGCCGGCATCCAGTCCCTGCCGAAGGGCCAGCGTGAAGCCGGCCTGGCGATCGGCCTCACCAGCTTCGCCTCCCGGCGCAGCATCGAACTGCCCCAGGCGATCCGGCGCATGCTGCCGTCCCTCGTGGCGCAGCTCGTGGTGCTGCTGAAGGACACCTCGCTGGGCTACATCGTGTCCTACGAGGAACTGCTGCGCAAAGTGCAGATCATGGCCGACTTCCTCGGCCCGGACTACCTGTTCCCGGTGTTCTTTGTGGCGGCAGCCATCTACATCGCCATCAACTTCTCCGTTTCCCGGCTCGCGATCTGGATCGAGAAGCGCGGCTCCAAGAAGGCCGCCGGCGGCGTCGTGCACGTCCCGGTCGCAGGCATCCCGGCCAAGTAGGCCCGCGGCCCGCTTCCTGGCCGCCCCGCACGAAGAAAGGTCCGGAACCCCGCAAGGGGTTCCGGACCTTTTGTGTTGGCCGTATTTTGCCAGCGGGACTGACTGCGGTACCGCAGGCTGCGTTAGTCCGTGAGCCAGCTCCGCAGCGCCCGCAGGCATTCGCGGATCGCGTCAGCCTCGACATGTTCGTTGTCCTTGTGCGCCAGCAGCGCATCGCCGGGCCCGAAGTTCACCGCCGGGATGCCCAGTTCGCTGAAACGCGCGACGTCGGTCCAGCCGTATTTGGGCTTCGGCGCGGCACCGACGGCGGCGACAAAGGACGCTGCGGCGGGGTGGTTGAGGCCCGGCCGGGCGCCGGCGGCGCTGTCCGTGCGGACGACGTCGAATCCCGCCAGCAGGTCCCGCACATGCTGCTCCGCCTCGTCCGGAGTCTTATCCGGGGCAAAGCGGTAGTTGATTTCCACAACGCACCGGTCCGGAATGACGTTGCCGGCAGTCCCGCCGTTGACCTTTACGGCATTGAGGCTTTCCCGGTAGTCCAGTCCGTCCACGGTGATGGTCCGGGGTTCGTAGGCCGCGAGCCGGGCCAGGATCGGTGCGGCGGCGTGGATCGCATTGCTGCCCATCCAGGCCCGGGCGGAATGCGCGGCTTCGCCCACCGTGGTCGCCTCGAAGCGGATGGTGCCGTTGCACCCGCCCTCCACGGTCCCGTCTGTGGGCTCAAGCAGGATCGCGAAGTCCCCGCCCAGCAGGTGGCCGTGGTTCCGCACCAGCCGGCCGAGCCCGCTCTTGACGGCCTCGACTTCCTCGTGGTCGTAGAAGACAAAGGTGACGTCCTTCTCCGGCTCCGCGCCGCCGTCGAACAGCCCCGCGGCCAGCGCCAGCTGGACCGCGACGCCGCCCTTCATGTCGGTGGCACCACGGCCATACAGGATGCCCTCGCCGGGCGAGCCGGAGGGCCAGTAGGACGGGACGGTCCCGAGGGAGCCCTCCGTGGTCGGCAGGGGCACCGTGTCCAGGTGCCCGGCCAGGATGACCCGTTCGGTGCGGCCGAGGTTGGTGCGGGCAATGATCGAGTCGCCGTCGCGGACCAGCTCCAGCTGCGGGATGGAGCGGAGGGCATGCTCCACGGCGTCGGCCAGTTCCTTCTCCTCACCGGAGACGCTGTGGATGTCGATAAGCCTGGCGGTCAGCAGCGCCACATCCTGGCGCAGGTCCAGGCGGGCAGCGGCGTGGGGGCGGGCGTTCGGGCGTGAGTTCAGGTCCGGGGCAGTCACCGTCCCACTTTATCCGCTGTGCGCGTCAGCTGGACTGTCACGGGTTTCGGGGAGGGCGGGCGCCGTCTATAGACTTGGGGGCATGACTGAAACCGCTTCTTCCGCTGTGCCCGCAGACGCCCGCTCCGCCTATGGTTACGGCGTCGCCACGATCGCCACCGGCAACGGTGGCGCCACCGTACTGGACGTCTGGTTCCCGGCACCGGCCCTCGGCACCGCGACGGAGAGCCTCCGCGACGTGGCGAACGCGGACCAGTCGCTGCTGGACATCGCCGCGACCGGGGCCGACGCTGACCGCGGCACCGAGCAGAAGGTCGTTTTCGCCCAGATCCACCTCGACGAGGCCCCGGCCGACACCGCCGACGCCTACCTCCGCCTCCACCTGCTCTCGCACCGCTTGGTCCAGCCGAACAGCATCAACCTGGACGGCATCTTCGGCAAACTCCCCAACGTGGTGTGGACCAACTTCGGCCCCGCCGCCGTCGAGGGCTTCGAACTCACCCGCGCCCGGCTGCGCAAACGCGGCGCCGTCACCGTCTACGGCGTGGACAAGTTCCCCCGCATGGTCGACTACGTCATCCCCTCCGGCGTGCGCATCGCCGACGCCGACCGCGTCCGCCTGGGCGCGCACCTGGCCGAGGGCACCACGGTCATGCACGAGGGCTTCGTCAACTTCAACGCCGGCACCCTGGGCACGTCCATGGTGGAAGGCCGCATCTCCGCCGGTGTCGTCGCCGGTGACGGGTCCGACGTCGGCGGTGGCGCCTCGATCATGGGGACCCTGTCCGGCGGCGGCAAGGAAAAGATCTCCCTGGGCGAGCGTGTGCTGCTGGGCGCCAACTCCGGCGTGGGCATCAGCATCGGTGACGATTCCGTCGTCGAGGCCGGCCTCTACGTCACGGCCGGAACCCGCGTGCGCGTCATCGGGGCCAAAGACGCCGACGGCGAGGACACCAGCCGGATCGTCAAGGCCGTGGAGCTCTCCGGCGTCCCCAACCTGCTCTTCCGCCGCAACTCCTCCACCGGCGAGGTTGAGGTCCTGCCGCGCAAGGGCCAGACCGTCGAACTCAACGAGGCCCTGCACGCCAACTAAGGTTGGGTGCGGACAGCCAACCGCTCGTAAGCATGTACCGGCCCCGGACGGGCCTGAGGGAGTAGTTTCGTGGCACGCAGAGGCAGCCTACGCCGTTGGATTGTGCTGCTGCTGACCCTGGTCATGGTGGCTGGCGGTATTTACACGGCCGTGGCGTTCGTGCAGCGCTCGGAAGTCCTCATTACCGAGAGCTGCACGGCGGTGGGCGGCGGCAGCGCCCAGCTTGCCACGGACCAGGCGGCCAATGCCGGCCTCATTACGGCCGTCGCGGTCCGCCGCGGACTCCCGGCCCGGGCGGCCAGCATCGCGCTGGCCACGGCCATGCAGGAGTCCAAGATCCGGAACATCGGCCACGGGGACCAGGCCGGACCGGACTCCCGCGGGCTCTTCCAGCAGCGCCCTTCGCAGGGCTGGGGCACCACGGAGCAGGTGATGGACCCGTACCACGCGAGCAACGCCTTCTACGATGCCCTCGTGAAGGTCCCGGGCTACCAGACGCTGGAAATCACTGACGCCGCCCAGCGGGTCCAGCGTTCCGCTTACCCGGATGCCTACGCCCAGCACGAGGTGATGGGCCGCGCCTTCGCCTCGTCGCTGACCGGCCAGACGGCCGCGGGACTCGACTGCACGCTGCGCGACCCTGACGAAGCCGGCGACCCGGCGGCCGTGCAGGAACGTATCACCTTGGACTTCGGCGCCGTCCCTGCGTCCACGGAGGGCGGCACCCTCGTGCTGGAAGCCGAGGGCGCGCGGGCGTGGGCCGTGGCGCAATGGGCGGTTGCCAACGCCAAGGCCCTTTCCATCACGGAAGTCCACGCGGAGGGCCGAAGCTGGACCCGGCAAGACCGCAATGGCTGGCAGCCCTCCGAGGTGCCGGCAGGGCAGGTCAGGGTCACCGTCGCCGAGGCTCCGGCGCAGTAGATGGTCCCCGGGCGTTTCCGGTTTCGTTTCGCCGCTCGTTTCCGGGCGGACTCAGACCAGTAGGTCCACCACCGGTTGCACATAGCTGCGGAACAATTCCGGCTGGGACAGCAGATCGGAGCTCATGATGATCTTGTCAGGCTCCAGGTACCAGGCCCGCGGCTCAGCCAACGGCAGTTCGATGATGGTCAAGCTGAAATCATTGGCGGCACGGCCCACCTCCAGCAGCCGGTCGTCCACCATGTCCTGCAGCAGTTGTACCCCACCGGCAGCCTCGCGCTCCGCCTCCAGGGCCAGGTAATCGCCACGGCGTTCCCGGGCCCAGGAGAGCGCCGCACCAAAATGGGCCTGCAGCACGCGACGCAGGGCCGGTGAATTACTGAAGGCGCGGAAGCCGGGCGGACCCAGTTCCGGCGACATCTCGGGATGCGCCTTGAGGAGCTGCTCCCACCAGGCCTCCCATTCGGTCTTCAGCGCGCTGAGTCCGCCCACTTCCGCAATGAGGTGGGTATGGTCCGCGGGCCGGATCTTGGGTGCCGCGTGGCATAGTGCCGGGTGACCCGCGCTGTCCAGGCCGGCGGCGTCTCGAACGTACAGTGCAATGAGCATGGGACCCGAAGTGTCCATGGTGATCCGCCAGCCCGGCCCGCCTGTGTGGTGCATCCAATTGCCTCCTTGGCAAGACGTACGTTTCCAGTGTATTCCCCAAGTTAACGCACGTTAATGTCTGCCAGCGTAGCTGCCCAGTCCGTTGAGGTGGGACTCCAACACGTCGCTGCACATCTGCGCGGTCATCCACTCTGGCTGCAGCAGGGCGTGCAGGGTGAGCCCGTCCAGGGTGGCAAGCAGCCGTTCCGCCTCGGTGACCAGGCGCTGCTGGTCCGGGGCCGCGTCGGCGGCGGCGTCATCGGAGGCGGTGGCGTCATCGGAGGCGGTGGCGGCGGCGGCCGCATCGGGCCCGACCCCGGAGGACAGTTCCATCACGATCCGCCCGACGATCGCGGCCACGGCGCGGTGGCTCCGGTCCGCTTGCGGGGCGAGGAACGGCTTGGTCCTGGCCGCGCTCTTAAAGGCCATCCAGACGCAGGCGTCGACGGCGCGCTCCTCATCCAGGGGGAGAAACTCACCCAGCAGGGTTAACACGCCCTGGTGGTGTTCCGGGGTCCCCGGCTGGACCTCCGCGAGGCGCTCATCGGCCGCCGTCAGCCGGCGGACGATCCGGTCCACGACGACTCCGAAGGAATGGGCCAGAAGCTCGTCGCTGCTGGCGAAGTAGTGCCGGACCGATCCGACCGCCAACTCCGCCTCGTCGGCTACCTCGCGGAGCGAGGCCCTTTCGAGGCCGTCGGCTGCGACGATCCGGAAGACCGCTTCGACCACTTCCTGGCGCCGCAAAGCGGCGTCGACAAATTTGGGCATTCGTCTTTTTTAGCACAGATGTGCCCGAACGGCAGCGGGCCACACCGGAGGGCCGTCTCCCCCGCCACGGCGACGGACCGGCCGCCCGTCCATGCGCCCGTCCGGGCACCGCGCCCAAAGCAAACGACGCCGGCCGCGCACCCCGTGAGGTGAGCGGCCGGCGTCGTACGGCTGTGGTCCTGGTGAGCTACACCGAGGGGTAGTTGCGCTCCGGCTCGCCGATGTAGAGCTGCCGCGGGCGGCCGATCTTGGTGTTCGGGTCGCTGATCATCTCGCGCCACTGCGCGATCCAGCCCGGAAGGCGACCGATCGCGAAGAGTACGGTGAACATCTTCTCCGGGAAGCCCATGGCCTTGTAGATCAGGCCGGTGTAGAAGTCCACGTTCGGGTAGAGCTTGCGCTGGATGAAGTAGTCATCATTGAGCGCCTTCTCTTCGAGGCGCAGGGCGATGTCGAGGAGTTCGTCGTTGCCGCCGAGCTTGCCGAGGATCTCGTGGGCCGTGGCCTTGACGATCTTGGCGCGCGGGTCGTAGTTCTTGTAGACGCGGTGCCCGAAGCCCATGAGGCGGACGCCGTCTTCCTTGTTCTTGACCTTCTCCATGTAGTCCTCGGGCTTGGTGCCGTCGGCCTGGATCTGGCGCAGCATCTTCAGCACGGCCTCGTTGGCGCCGCCGTGGGCGGGGCCGAAGAGGGCGTTGATGCCGGCGGACACGGAGGCGAAGAGGTTCGCATTGGAGGAGCCCACCAGCCGGACCGTGGAGGTGGAGCAGTTCTGCTCGTGGTCGGCGTGCAGGATCAGGAGCAGGTCCAGGGCCTTGGCCACCACCGGGTCCACTTCGTACTGCTCGGCCGGGAGGCCGAAGCTCAGGCGCAGGAAGTTCTCCACGAGGTTGTGGGAGTTGTCCGGGTACAGCATGGGCTGCCCGATGCTCTTCTTCAGGGCGTAGGCCGCGATGACCGGCATCTTGGCGAGCAGGCGGTAGGTGGAGACCTCCACCTGCTCAGCGTTGAAGGGGTCCAGCGAGTCCTGGTAGAACGTGGACAGCGCGGATACGGCCGAGGACAGAACCGGCATCGGGTGTGCGTCGCGCGGGAAGCCGCTGAAGAAGCCCTTCAGCTCTTCGTGCAGCAGGGTGTGGTGGCGGATGCGCTGGTCAAAGGCTTCCAGCTCCGCGGGGGTCGGCAGGTTGCCGTAGATCAGCAGGTAGGAAACTTCCAGGAAGCTTGAGTGCTGGGCGAGCTGCTCGATCGGGTAGCCGCGGTACCGCAGGATGCCGGCGTCGCCGTCGATGTAGGTGATCGCGGAGGTGGTTGCCGCGGTGTTCATGAAGCCGGGGTCGAAGGCAACGGCACCGGTCTGCTTCAGCAGCTTGGAAACGTCGTAGCCTTCGTTTCCTTCTACAACCTGGATGCGCGGGAGTTCGAGCTCGCCGCCGGCATGGCGCAGGGTTGCGCTGGTGGTCTCAGTCATGGAGTCTCCTCTGGGGCGTCGGGGCCCCTGTAGAAAGCTGGTCCAACTTCTGGTGAAGCCGCCCACGGAACCTGTTCTAGACACGGATTCCAACGGCTGCGCTGCCTTCTTGTGGAAAGCCACCATTGATAGTCAGTTAAAAACTACCGGCAGTTTCCGGGTGGCACTAATCCAAGGCCCTCCGGAACCAGCTAAAACGCACCAGTTGTGGTAAGCGTCACATCATTGTTACGGCCCTGTGGCCAGGCGGGAGGCTGCGGCGTCGATCCGCTCGTCGCTGGCCGTCAACGCGACGCGCACGAAACCGTTGCCGGCGTCGCCGTAGAACACGCCCGGGCCCACCACGATCCCGCGGTCCGCGAGCCGGCCCACCGTATCCCAGGTCGCCTCGCCTGCGGTGCCCCAGAGGTACAGCCCGGCGCGGGATTCGTGGATGGCCAGCCCGAAGCGCTCCAGCGCAGGCACGATCCGTTCCCGGCGGCCGCGGTAGAGGTCCTTCTGCGCCTGGACGTGGGCGTCGTCGCCGAGGGCAACCCGCATCGCTTCCTGGACGGGGTACGGAACGATCATGCCGGCGTGCTTGCGGCTGTTGACGAGGTTCGCCATGATGGCCGGATCCCCGGCCACGAAGGCGGCGCGGTAGCCGGCCAGGTTGGACTGTTTGCTCAGCGAGTACACGGCCAGGAGGCCCTCGTGGGAGCCTTCGGCGACCCGGGGGTCCAGGATGCTGGGCACCGGCGTGCCGCCGCGCTGGACGTCCCATTCGCCCCACCCGAGTTCGGCGTAGCACTCGTCCGAGGCCACGACGGCGCCGAGCTCCCGGGCCTGCCGGACCATCTGGCGCAGCGATGCGGCGTCGCGGACGCTGCCGGTCGGGTTGGCCGGGGAGTTGACCCAGACCAGGCGCACCCGGGCGCGGGTGGCGGCGTCGAGCTCATCCAGGTCGTCCGCGGCGACGTGCTCCGCGCCGGCGAACGTGGCGCCGATGTCATAGGTGGGATACGCCACCGTGGGGCGGACCACGACGTCGCCCGCTTTGAGGCCGAGCAGGAACGGCAGCCAGGCCACCAGTTCCTTGGACCCCACCGTGGGCATGATGTCCCGCGGATCCAGTCCGGGGACGCCGCGGCGGCGGTCAAACCACGCCGCGATGGCTTCCCGGAGCCCGGCGGTGCCGTGGACTGTGGGGTAGCCGGGGGCGTTGGCCGCCGCGCGCAGGGCGTCCTGCACCACGGCGGGGGTATCGTCCACCGGGGTGCCGATGGAGAGGTTCGCTGCTCCCCCGGGGTGCTCGGCGGCCCTGGCGAGGTACGGCGCCATGGCTTCCCACGGGTAGTCGGGCAGGCTGAGGCCGAAGCTGCGCACCGCAGATGTCACCGGCGGCCCGCCCTAGCTTTCCTGGTTCTGCGGCGGGAGGGCGGCGATCATCGGGTGGTCCGTGTGGGTGTTGCCGACCTTGGCGGCCCCGCCCGGGGAGCCCAGGTCGTCGAAGAACTCAACGTTGGCCTTGTAGTAGTCGGCCCATTCCTCGGGGGTGTCGTCCTCGTAGTAGATGGCCTCGACGGGGCAGACCGGCTCGCAGGCACCGCAGTCCACGCACTCGTCGGGGTGGATATACAGGGAGCGCTCACCCTCATAGATGCAATCGACGGGGCACTCTTCAATACATGCCTTGTCCTTGACATCTACACACGGCTGCGCGATTACGTACGTCACGTCCCTGGCCTCTCCACGTTGGTTCCGGCCTGGGCCGGATAACTGCTCCCGGCCTGAGCGCCGGCTGCTGACTTCTGAGCCTATTATCTCCCAGCCTGTTCCCGCGAACCTAGCCGGGCGTCACACGGGTCCGCACTCTGGAATCCAACGGACCTAGTATGAACGGGTGAGCTCCTCGAAACCTTCGCCCCAAGAGTTCCTGGCTGCCGCCGAGCCCGGCACCCGCGTGGTGGTCAGGTACCGGATTGCCGGCGGGCTGACGGACGCCCTGGGCGAACTGGTGGCGCGCACCGAGGACGGCTGCACCATCCGCACCCGGCACTCCGACGTCGTAATCCAGCTCCCGCTGGTGGTGGCCGCCAAACAGGTCCCGCCCCCGCCGCCCCGCCGCGCCCCGCGCCAGCAGCACTAGGCACCCCGTCCCGGTCCCCGGCCCTGTGGACATGCCCTCCCCCGCCCGGCCCGCCACGCACGCACGCACGCACGGCACGAGCCCAGTGGACATGCCCTCCCCCGGCCTCTGCCACTGGACATATGGCCACTATGTCCATTCGCGGCCGCACACGTTGGGCAGGTCCACGTGGTCCGGTCGGCCGACGCTGGACATGTCCAGTCGCAGCTGTGAACGCTGGACTCGCGCAGAGAGTGAACCGTAATCCCGGAGGACATGTCCAGGGCTAGGCCGCAGCGGAGATGGTGTTGAGCGCGTCGCGGACCATGGCGATGAACTCGTGGGGCCGGTTCAGCAATAGCGGGTAGCTGACCACAAGCGTCGGGATGCCAAGCCGGGTTGTGATGTTCCACCGGCGCCGGTCCTCCTCAAAGCTTGGCCGGTCCATGTGGAAGCCTGCTCCGTCGGTCTCAATGCCGAGCCTGCCGTCGACCATGAGATCGATGTGGCCCATGCCGGGGATGTTGACCTGGGACTCCACATGGAACCCGGCCCTCCGCAGCCAGTACCGGGCCATGCACTCGATGATGGACTGGGACTGTGGGACGATCCTGTCCACCAGCCGGCGCTCCCTCGCGTCGTTGCGGCCGGACAGCCGCTTCCGCAGCCTCGAGAGACTTAGGCCTTTGACGACGACGGCGGATTCGGCAATGACAAGGCCGTCGAGTTCGGGCAGGCATCGCAGGCTTTGGACGACGGTGTCCAACAGGGTGGGCGGCGCGGCAGATCGGTGGCAAATGAAGCCGGGATAGCTGCGGCTGTGGGTGATCGCAATGTGGGGTTGCCCGGGTGGTTCGAGCACCCAGAGGCCCTGGAATTGCGCCGCTGTGGCACATGCGGGCTCGGCCGGAAGCGAGCGGATGGCGACGAGCTGGGCATCGGCGCCGGGGACGGCGTACACCCCACGGGCCACCCGGGACACGGCGCCTCGGGCCAGGGCGGACTTGAGTTGGAAGTCCGAAACGCCCGCGGCAGCGAGGTGTTTGGCGCGGGCGACGCCGTCGTAGTTTGAAAGTACTTCAGTGACATTGACCATGCGGACAGCGTGGCGCCAAGGCCTTGCACTGGAACAGTGCCCCGTCCGGCTATGTGGAAAAGAACATGCGCTGCGCACCGGGCCGGTTGGGGACATGCTCCATGGATGGGAAGGTGCTTGCCCGCGGCATACGGTGGGCATGTCCGCGGGCGGCGCGCGAGGATTGGACATGTCCCCGGCTGCGGGCAGGCCGAGGAAGGGGCATGTCCCGCGGCGGGTGCAGCGAATGGACATAGTGCCGTTATGCCCACTCCAGGCCGCGAAAAATGGGCATGTCCCACGGGGCGGAAGGCGAAAAATGGGCATGTCCCCCGGGGCGGGGATGTGCGGCGGCGGGGGGCCTAGGCCTGGGCTGGGCGGTAGCGGCGGCACCAGGCCAGCATGCCGATGGTGACCACCGCGATGCCGTAGATCCAGAGGTTCCCGGCCAGGTCGCCGATGATCAGGCGCTTTCCGTTCTCCAGGGTGGACCACCAGCCTGCCAGCGCGTAGCAGAGCGCGCCGCAGACCGCCGTCGGGAGCGCGGAACGGAACGCGGCGCCGAGCCACAGTTCGATGGCGCCCAGCAGCACCAGCGCGGCGGCGGCACCCCACGGCACCTCCACACCTGCGACCAGGATGTCCTGCCCGTGCAGCATCGTGCCTGCGAGGGCAGCAAAAAGAGCTGCCGGCACGGCGGCGGCAATACCGCCTGCCATGCCGGCAGCTCTCTTATTCACAAACGATCCGTTGTTTCAGCGCAGAACGCGAAAACTAGACCTTCGCGCGGGCGCGGTTGGACTTGGCGCGCTGGTTGACGTCCAGGATGAGCTTCCGGATGCGGATGGATTCCGGGGTGACCTCGACGCACTCGTCTTCGCGGGCGAATTCAAGCGACTCTTCGAGGGTCAGGTCGCGCGGGGGCGTCAGGTTCTCGAAGGTGTCGGAGGAAGCGGCACGCATGTTGGTGAGCTTCTTTTCCTTGGTGATGTTGACGTCCATGTCGTCGGCGCGGGAGTTCTCGCCGACGATCTGGCCCTCGTAGACCTCGGAGGTGGGGCGAACGAAGAAGGATCCGCGTTCCTGCAGGTTGATCATGGCGAACGGCGTCACAACACCGGCGCGGTCGGCGATCATCGAACCGTTGGTGCGGTATTCGATCGGGCCGGCCCACGGCTCGTAGCCCTCGGAGATGGACGCTGCAATGCCAGCGCCGCGGGTGTCCGTGAGGAACTTGGTGCGGAAACCGATCAGGCCACGGGCGGGAACGATGAACTCCATGCGGCACCAGCCGGTGCCGTGGTTGGCCATGTTGGTCATGCGGCCCTTGCGGGCAGCCATGAGCTGCGTGACGGCGCCGAGGTACTCCTCCGGCACGTCGATGGTCATGTGCTCCATCGGCTCGTGGACCTTGCCGTCGACGAGCTTGGTGACAACCTGCGGCTTGCCGACGGTCAGCTCGAAGCCTTCGCGGCGCATCTGCTCGACCAGGATGGCCAGCGCGAGCTCGCCACGTCCCTGGACTTCCCAGGCATCCGGGCGCTCGGTCGGGAGCACCTTGATGGAGACGTTACCGATCAGTTCCTTGTCCAGGCGGTCCTTGACCTGGCGGGCCGTGACCTTAGCACCCTTGACCCGGCCGGCCAGCGGCGAGGTGTTGATACCGATGGTCATGGAGATGGCCGGATCGTCCACGGTGATCAGCGGCAGCGGCTGCGGGTTGTCGACGTCGGTCAGGGTCTCACCGATGGTGATTTCCTCGATACCGGCGACGGCGACGATCTCGCCGGGGCCGGCGGACTCGGTCGGGACGCGGTCCAGCGCCTTGGTGGCCAGCAGTTCGGTGATCTTGACGTTCTTCATTTCACCATTGGCACGTGCCCAGGCAACGGTCTGGCCCTTACGCAGGGTGCCGTTGTAGATGCGCAGCAGCGCCAGGCGGCCAAGGAACGGGGAGGCGTCCAGGTTGGTGACGTGGGCCTGGAGGACGCCGTTCGGGTTGTAGGTCGGCGCCGGGATGTGCTCGATGATGGCCTGGAACAGCGGTTCCAGGTCCTCGTTATCGGGAGCGGAGCCGTCGGCGGGCTGCTCGAGGGACGCACGGCCGACCTTGGCGGCGGCGTAGACGACCGGGACGTTGAGGATCTTGTCCAGGTCCAGGTCCGGAACTTCGTCGGCGAGGTCGGAGGCCAGGCCCAGGAGCAGGTCCATGGACTCGTGCACAACTTCTTCGATCCGGGCGTCAGGACGGTCGGTCTTGTTGACCAGGAGGATCACCGGCAGGTGCGCGGCGAGGGCCTTGCGGAGGACGAAGCGGGTCTGGGGCAGCGGGCCCTCAGAGGCGTCAACGAGGAGGACGACGCCGTCGACCATGGACAGGCCGCGCTCGACCTCGCCGCCGAAGTCGGCGTGGCCGGGGGTGTCGATGACGTTGATGGTGATGGTCTCGCCCTTGGAGGACGGTCCGTTGTAGGCCACCGTGGTGTTCTTGGCCAGGATGGTGATGCCCTTTTCACGCTCAAGGTCACCGGAGTCCATGACCCGGTCTTCGAGGTGGTTGTGGGCGGCAAAGGAGTTGGTCTGCTTGAGCATGGCGTCGACCAGGGTGGTCTTGCCGTGGTCAACGTGGGCCACGATCGCGACGTTGCGCAGGTCACTGCGCGATGCAGTGGCTACCGCAGTGTTGGTGGTGGTTTCAGACATGCGTTATTGCTCGATTCAGTGGTGAAGTCAGCTGTTGTATCGCGACATTTCCAACCGGAACGCACGACGGATGCGCCCCTTTGGCACAGGGCACCTTCATCCATTCTAAACGCTAGGGCATTTATTGGCCTAAAAACCTGCATTCCCGGTGGACCCGCCGGGTGGTCAGGAGTAGTCAGGGCGGGAAATCGGCGCGCCGGATGTGAGTAAAGTCACTGGATATTCCGGCTCCCATGCCCCATCATTGCTCTGACAGCAGCAGCCAGCCCGGAGACATCAATGCGCAGCACCTCGGCTCTGTCCCGCTTGGTCGCACCGATGATCGCCGTAGGCATCCTGGTTGCCGGCTGCGGACAGACACCCCCCACCCGCACCGCCGACGACGGCGCCACCCACATGGGCGGCCTCTACGGCCAGACCATTCCCGCACCCGGCGGGGTTCCCGGTGAACTGATGGCCGCGGGCTCGAAAAGCAACCGGAAACTGACCCAGGCGACGCCGGACAGCATGCCGGCGGGCAGCATCTACCGGAATCCCGCCAATGGCCGCAACGAAGTGGTTGTGCAGGACATCGCCCGGACAGCCGTACTGATCGGCGATTCCCAGTCGGAACCTTCCCTTTCGTGGCCCCGGCGGGCACTGGCCAGCTTGGGCTATCAAGTCCACTTCTGCGGCCGGGGCGGCACCGGATTTGTCTCGTCCAACGGTACGACGGGCAACTACATCGACGCCCTGCAGCGCGGCGACTGGCTGCTCCCCTACGGCTCGCCGCCCCTCGTTGTCATCGAAGGCGGCGGGAACGACGCCGCCCGCGGTGCCACCGACCAGCAGATCTCAACCAACGCCGAGCGGCTGATCGCCAGCGTCCGGCAGCGCTACCCCGGGGCCCGGCTGGCCATGGTCGGGACCCTCGCCCGCGGTGCCGCCCACGGCGGCGGGCGCCGCACCGAGGTGGATGCGCTGCTGGGCACGGTCGCAGCCCGGCATTCGATTCCCTTTGTGGGTGTTGGCGACTGGCTGACGCGCCATAACCTCACCAGACTGATGGCCGACGGCGTGCACATGGGCCCCGAAGGGCATGCCGCCCTGAGCATGCTGCTCGCCCGGCGGCTGGACGATTTCGGCTTCCGGGCCCCGGCGCCCGGGCCGGCGGAGCCCAGCTCAAGCCGCTGAGCGGCCCAGCCTTAAACGACCGGAGCCGGTGTCCACCCCGAGGGGCGGACACCGGCTCCGGTGTCATGCCGGCTGGCTTCATTCAGCCAGGTTCAATCAGCCCGGTTCAATCAGCTCAGGCAACTTCCGGCGGCAGCATCAGCCGCGCACCCGGGATGGCATGCAGCAGCGCCTTGGTGTAGTCCTGCCGCGGCGCGTCGAAGACGTCGTCGGTCGAGCCGGTCTCCACGAGCTTGCCCTTCTCCATGACACACACGTGGTCGGCGATCTGCCGGACCACCGCGAGG
The DNA here is from genome assembly GCA_034376805.1 of Arthrobacter sp. Lineage (GTDB taxonomy): Bacteria > Actinomycetota > Actinomycetes > Actinomycetales > Micrococcaceae > Arthrobacter. The sequence continues at coordinate 25,807 of JAXMJF010000029.1, read as the reverse complement.
TCGTGGGTGATGAACAGGTAGGTCAGGCCCAGCCTGGACTGCAGTTCCGCGAGCAGGTTCAGCACCTGCGCTTGAACCAGGACGTCCAGCGCGGACACGGCCTCGTCGCAGATGATCACCTCAGGATCCAGAGCCAGGGCCCGCGCGATCGCGACGCGCTGGCGCTGGCCGCCCGAGAGCTCGTTCGGGTACCGCTGCATGGTGGACTGCGGCAGCGACACCTGGTCCAGCAGCTCGCGGACCTTCTTCTCGCGGCTGGCCTTGTCCCCGATCTTGTGGACGCGCAGCGGCTCCTCGATGGTCCGGTAGATGTTGTACATCGGATCGAGGGAGCCGTACGGGTCCTGGAAGATCGGCTGCACCCGGCGGCGGAAAGCGAAGATCTCCTTGCTGTTCAGCGCGGAGGTGTCCACGCCGTCGAAGATGATCTTGCCGGAGGTCGGCTCCAGCAGGTTCAGCACCATCTGTGCCACGGTGGACTTGCCGGAACCCGACTCGCCCACGATCGCGGTCGTGGTTCCGCGCTTGACGCTGAAGGACACGTCGTCGACGGCGGTGAAGTCGGTCGACCTGCCGAACCCGGAGCGCATCTTGAAGACCTTGCTCAGGTTCTGGATCTGCAGCACGTCCTCCGTCATCGCCGGTTCCACGGCCACGGTTTCGGCGGACGCCAGCACCTCGTCCGTCGAGACGCCGAGCTCCTTGGCCACCTGGATGCGCCGTGACGCCAGCGACGGCGCCGAGGCCACCAGCCGCTGCGTGTAGGGGTGCTGCGGGTTCTGCAGCAGCTCCAGGGACGGACCGGCCTCGACGACGTTGCCGCGGTACATGACCACGACCTTGTCGGCACGCTCGGCGGCCAGGCCGAGGTCGTGGGTGATGAGCAGCACGGACGTGCCCAGTTCCGAGGTCATCTTTTCCAGGTGGTCCAGGATCTGGCGCTGCACGGTGACGTCCAGGGCCGACGTCGGCTCATCGGCGATGAGCAGGCGCGGTTGGCAGGACAGGCCGATGGCGATCAGCGCGCGCTGGCGCATGCCGCCGGAGAACTCGTGCGGGTACTGCTTGGCCCGCCGGGCGGCGTCGGGCAGTCCGGCCTGCGCCAGGACCTTGGCGACGTCGTCCGGGCCGCTGGGGCGGCCGTTGGCCTTCAGCGTCTCCTTGACCTGGTCACCGATCTTCCAGACCGGGTTCAGGTTGGACATCGGGTCCTGCGGCACCATGCCGATGACGTTGCCGCGCAGTTCGATCATGCGCTTTTCGGAAGCGTTTGATATGTCCTCGCCGTCGAGCAGGATCTGCCCGCCGGCGACACGGCCGTTGCCGGGCAGCAGCCCGATCGCCGCCAGCGCCGTCGTGGACTTGCCGGATCCGGACTCGCCCACAATGGCGACCGTTTCGCCGGGCATGATGGTCAGGTGGGCGTTGCGCACGGCCTGGACCTCGCCGCTGCCGGTCTTGAAGGAGATCGCGAGGTCGCGGATTTCCAGCAGGGGCCGGTCGGCCGGGGTTCCGGCCTCGAGAATCGTGACGTCGGAAGTTGTCATGGTTGCCTCCTTCATCGCTGACGGCTCTTCGGGTCGAGCGCATCACGGAGGGCATCGCCCAGCATGATGAAGCTCAGGACAGTGATGGACAGGGCCGTTGCCGGGTAGAGCAGGACAGCCGGGTTGGTGCGGATGGACGCCTGCGCGGCGGAGATGTCGTTGCCCCAGGACATCACGGAGCCGGGCATGCCAATTCCGAGGAACGAGAGCGTGGCCTCGGCGACGATGAAGACGCCGAGTTCCATGGTCGCGAGCACAATGATCGGTGCCAGCGCGTTCGGGAGCACATGGCTGACCAGGGATCCCAGCCGGGAGACACCGAGCGACCGGGCGGCGGTCACGAAGTCGGCGTTGCGCACTTCGATGACGGCGCCGCGGGTGATGCGGGCCATCTGTGGCCAGCCGAGCACCACGAGGACCAGGACCACGGTTCCGACGCCGCGGTTTTCGCGCATCAGCGGAAGCTGGGTGAGGACCAGGGCACCGAGGACGATCGGCAGGGCGAAGAAGATGTCGCCGAGGCGGGCGATCACGGTATCCACCCAGCCGCCGAAGAAGCCGGCCAGGGCGCCGAGGGTGACGCCGATGATCAGGACGGAGATCACGGAGAACACACCGACCATCAGCGAGGCCTGGGTTCCGTGGATGATGCGCGAGTAGATGTCGCAGCCCTGGAAGGTGAAGCCCAGCGGGTGTCCTTCGGTGGGCGCACCGTTGGAGTTCGACAGCACGCAGCCGTTGTCCGGCGCCACCTGCGTGAAGAGCCCGGGGAAGAGCGCCACCACGATGATCAGCGCGATCATGACGGCGGAAATGATGAAGAGCGGACGACGGCGGAGCTTGCGCCAGGCGTCTGCCCACAGGCTCAGCGGGGCGTCGTCGACCTTGACTGCATCCGTTGCCAGCAGAGGGGTTTCCTCGACCGGGGCAACAAAGTGCTCATAATTTCGGTTAGTTTTCATAGCGGATCCTCGGGTCAAGCCAGGCGTACAGCAGATCGACCAACAGGTTGGCGAGAACGAAGACCAGCACCAGGACGCTCACAATGGCGACCACGGTGGGGCCTTCACTTCGGAGAATGGCCTGGTAGAGCTTCTGGCCAACGCCGGGGACATTGAAGATGGCCTCGGTCACGATCGCGCCGCCCATCAGGCCGCCCAGGCTCGCGCCCAGGTACGTAATGACGGGGATCAGCGAGTTGCGCAGGACGTGGGTGGTCACGACTTGGCGGCGGGCCAGTCCCTTGGCGGTGGCGGTGCGGACATAGTCGGCGTTCATGTTCTCGATGACGGACGCACGCGTCAGGCGCAGGACGTAGGCGAAGGACACCATGCCGAGGACCACCGCGGGAAGGATCAGGCTTCCCCACGTGACATTCGAGCCGACCGTGGGTTTGGCCCACCCGAGCTGGACACCGACCAGCAGCTGCAGCGCGAAGCCGAGTACAAAGGTCGGAATGGCGATCACAACCAGCGACAGCACGAGGACCGTGCTGTCGAAGATTCCGCCCTTGCGCAGGCCGGCGACAAGGCCGAAGGCGATGCCGAAAACGCCCTGGATGATGAGGGCCTCGATGGCGAGCATCGCCGTGACGGGGAAGACGCGCGCCAGGGTGTCGGCAATCGGCTGGCCGGTGAAGTCGACGCCGAGGTTGAAGGTGAAGAGGTTTTTCAGGAACAACCCGTACTGGACCCAGAACGGCTCGTCCAGGTTGTACTGCTGGCGCAGCTGCGCAATGACCGCCTCGCTCGGCGGCCGGTCGCCGAAGAGCGCGCGGATGGGGTCGCCCGGAAGGGCAAAGACCATGAAGTAGACGAGCAGGGTGGTTCCGAGGAATACCGGAATGACCTGCAGCAGGCGCCGGAGGATGAACTGGATCACAGCAGCGCCTCCGGTGAGATGGTGGAACGAAGGGGAATCATGGGACAGCTTCCTGCCGGTTTCAAGCATGTGGGGGCCCGGCTAGGCCGGACCCCCAAGCTTTAGTGATGTGGAAATGAGTTCCGCAGAACTCAGGAACTACTTGGCCGTGATGGCCCAGTACTGCAGAACGCCGTTCCAGCCGGAGTCAACGTTGCTGACATTCTGGCTCCAGACAGCCTGGCGTGCGGAGTACCACAGCGGCAGGTTGGGGAGGTCCTTGAACAGGATCTCCTGCGCCTCGGTGAACTTCTTGTTGGCGTCGTCCGTGGACTGGGCGCCCAGGCCTTCGGTGAGGAGCTGGTCGAACTCAGGGTTCGAGTAGCCCTCGTAGTTGGCGCTGGAACCGGTCTTCAGGAGCGGGCCCAGGAAGTTGTACAGCGACGGGTAGTCTGCCTGCCAGCCGGCGCGGGTCAGGCCCGGCAGCTCTTTGGAGGAACGCAGCTTCAGGATTTCAGCGAACTTGGCGAACGGCTGGCCTTCGGCCTTGATTCCCAGGTTGTTCTTGAAGTTGTTGGCAACGGCGTCGATCCATTCCTTGTTGCCGCCGTCAGTGTTGTACGCGAGCTGCAGGGTCTTGTCTGCGGGCCACGGGCTGATGGCGTCAGCCTGGGTCCAGAGGTCCTTCGCCTTGGCGGCGTCGAACTTCAGGACCTCGGAGCCGGCAACGTTGTCGTTGTAACCGTCAACAGCCGGGGAGGTGAAGTCCTTGGCCGGGATGCGGGTGCCGGAGAAGATGACCTTGGTGATCTCCTCGCGGTTGATCGCCATGGAGAGAGCCTGGCGGCGCAGCTGGCCCGCTTCGCCCTGGAACTCGGGCAGGTAACCCGGGATGTTCAGGGTGGAGTTGCCGGCGTACGGCTTGTTCAGGTTGTTCTCCGGGAAGTCCATGGTGTAGGTCGTCAGGGCGTTCGTGGGCAGAACGTCCGTGACGTCCAGGTTGTTGGCCTGGATGTCCGTGTAGGCCGGGGCCGGATCGGTGTAGAACTTGAAGGTCACGCCGCCGTTCTTGGCTTCGCGCGCACCCTTGTAGTCAGGGTTCTTGACCAGGGCGATCTGGCTGTCGTGCTGCCAGGCGCCTTCCTTCTCCATCTTGTACGGGCCGTTGCCGACCGGGTTCTCGCCGAACTTCTTCGGGTCCTTGATGGCGTCGGCGGGCAGCGGCATGAAGGCCGAGTAGCCCAGACGCAGCGGCCAGTCGGCTTCCGGCTGCGTCAGCTTGACCGTAATGGTGGAATCATCCGTCAGGACGAGGCCGGAGAGGGTCTCGGCGGTGGGGGCCGGAACCTCGGTTTCCTTGCCGTCCGCTCCCATCTGCTTAGACGTGGCGCTGACGGCGTCGTAGCCTTCGACCGATTCAAAGAAGCTGCTGTTGCCCTGCGCGTTGGTGCTCAGCGCGGCAAAGTTCCAGGCATCAACGAAGCTCTTGGCGGTGACTTCCTCGCCGTTGGTGAACTTGGTGCCCTTCTTGACCTTGATCGTGTAGTTCTGGCCGTCCGGCGATTCAATGGACTCGGCCAGGGCGTTGACTGACTTGCCACTGGGGTCGTAGCTGGTCAGACCCTCGAAGAGGAGCTCGACGACGCGGCCGCCGTAGACCTCGCCGGTGTTGGCGGGCATCAGCGGATTCTGCGGTTCGTTGCTGTACGCGGTGATGACCTTGTTGGGGTCGCCGGCAGCCTGGCTGGCACCGTTTGAGGTACCGCCTCCGGCGCCGCATCCGGTCAGGGCGAGAGCGGCGATGGCCACCATGCCCAGTGCTTTGGAAGTGCGCGAAAAACGCATTCCGCCTCCTAAGAGTTGTGGGAGTTCGTAGGGGAAAAACTTATGCTTCCCCGCAGGCAGGCACAGGGGTATCCCCTGTGACGTGGCCTACATATACGAGTAGCCTAACCCCACACTGTCCAGATGGTGGAACTCTGTTGCCAAACCGTGACCCGACAAAAAGCGTGACTGGAAAAGTCACATCAGGTGTATTTCACGTCACACCCTACCGACTGGTAATATTCGCCGCGGGCTATCCCGGTTAGCTTGAGTTAACTCGTTCCGGCCTCCAGCAATTGGGCCCGCAGCTCACGGCGCTCCCGCTGTTTTTCCGGATCCGGGAGCGGCACGGCCGCCAGGAGCCGCTGGGTATAGGGCTCCTGCGGATTGCGCAGGATCTGGTCCCGGGAGCCCTGCTCAACGATGCGGCCGCGCTGCATCACGCAGATCCGGTCCGCCAGCACGTCGACGACCGCGAGGTCGTGGGTGACGAAGAGGCAGGCGAACCCGAGTTCCTTCTGCAGGTTCTGGAACAGGTCGAGCACCTTGGCCTGCACGGACACGTCCAGGGCCGAGGTGGGCTCATCGGCGACCATCAGTTTCGGCTTGAGCGAGAGTGCCCGGGCGATGCCCACCCGCTGCTTTTGCCCGCCGGAGAGCTCGTGCGGGTAGCGGTTGCGGTAATTCCGCGGCAGCTCCACCTGGTCCAGCAGCGCCTCGATCCGTTGCTGCAGCTCGGCGCCCTTCGCGACCCCGGCCAGGAACATCGGCTCACCGATGCTCTCGCCGATCGGAAGCCTCGGGTTCAGCGACGACGACGGGTCCTGGAACACCATGCCAACGTGGCGGCGCATCTCGTGAAGCTGCCGGCCGTTCCGCTTGGCGGCGGAAATATCCTGGCCAACGACCATCATGGTGCCGGCCGCAACCGGCAGCAGCCCGACGGCGGCGCGGCCGATGGTTGTCTTGCCGGAACCGGACTCCCCCACCAGCCCGACAACCTGCCCCGGATAGATCACCAGGTTGGCGCCCTCCACGGCGCGGAACGCGGGCACGCGGCCCTGCTTGGGGTATTCGATTGCCACGTCGGTCAGCTCCAGCACCGGCTGTCCCTGCGGTTTGGCGGCTTCCGCGGCTGCCAGGGCCGCTGCGTTGTCCCGCTCGCGCCGGCGCAGCTGGTCTTCCGGAATGGAACTCAGTTCAGCGTGCGTGGCGGCGGCCAGGGCTGCGGTGACGTCCACCTCCTCGGCGGTGTCCGCGCCGCCCTGGCCCAGATGCGGAACGGCGGCCAGCAGGGCCCTCGTGTATTCGTGCTGGGGATTGTGGAAGATCTCCGCGGCCGTCCCCGTTTCCACGATCACGCCGCGGCGCATCACGGCGATCCGGTCCGCCAGGTCCGCAACCACCCCCATGTCGTGGGTGATCAGAACGATTGCGCTGTCCAGCTTGTTCCGCAGGTTGCGCATGAGGTCCAGGATTTCGGCCTGGACTGTCACGTCGAGCGCCGTGGTGGGCTCGTCGGCGATCAGCAGCTTCGGATCACAGGACAGGGACTGGGCGATCATGGCCCGCTGCCGCTGGCCACCGGAAAGCTGGTGGGGGTAGGACCGGAACGCTTTCTCCGGGTCCGGCAGCTCCACGAGCTCGAGCATCCGCAGGGCCCGCAGCCGGGCCTCGTCGGGAGAAACCTCGCTGTGCAGCCGGACGGTCTCCACAATCTGGGCGCCCACGGTGTACACCGGGTTCAGGGCGGTCATGGGCTCCTGGAAGATCACCGCGACCTCCTTGCCGCGGACCGCCCGGATGTTGGCCTCGTCTGTCCCCAGCAGCTCCTTCCCGGCGAGCTTTACGCTTCCGGTCACCCGGCTGTTGCTCGGCAGCAGGCCCAGCAGGGCCATCGAGCTGGCACTCTTGCCCGAGCCGGACTCGCCCACGATCGCGAGCACTTCACCGGCGCGCACCTCGTAGTTCAACCCAATGGCGGCAGGCACCCACTTTTTGTCCACCCCGAAGTCGACGCTGAGGCCGCGGACCTCCAGTACGGGTTCGCTTTTGCCCGGCGCCGGGGTAACGGCCGGATCGAGGGTGATGAAGTCAGTCATGATGGGGCTTTCCTTCCACCCGGGCCGCCGGTCCACCGGGGATTAGTGCTGCGGCTCGGAATACTGAAATATTGGGGGCATGAGCTCTGCGCCGCATGCCGGTACCGTTGAAATCTTCAAGGCCCGAACAAACGCCTGGTTCGCTTGGCTGTCCTGGACGGTTGCCGCTCTCGGCATCGCCGTCACGGCGATCACCGCCGGCCCGGCGGCGCTGGCCGGAACGGCACCGCTGCTGCTGATCGCGTTCCTGGGCTGGCAGCTGTTCTGGATGCCCGCCGTGGTGGTGCACGACGACGGCGTCACCCTGGAGAACCCGTTCCGGTCGATCCATGTGCCATGGGAGGCCCTGGTGCATGTCGACACCCGTTTTGCCCTCACCCTGATCACAGCCCGCAAAAGCTACGTGGCCTGGGCCGCACCGGCGCCGGGCATCTGGGGCGGGCGCAATGCCCGCCCGGAGGACCTCCGCGGCCTGCCGGCAACAACGTACGGTCCCGGTCAGTCCGTGCGGCCCGGGGACCTGAAGACCACGGACTCCGGCCAGGCTGCCAGGATGGTGCGGGAGCGCTGGCATCAGCTGGTGGAAAGCGGCGAACTGGCCGCCGGCGATGCCGCCACCACACCGGTGAAAGTGATCTACCGCTGGGCGGCGGCCGCCGTCGTCGTCCTGTTGCTGGTGGCCAGCTACTGGTCGATCGCCGCCCGGTAGCCCGGACGTGCCGGCAGTGCAGGGGGCTGGCATCTAGTCGCCCTTGGTTTCTTTGAACGCGGTGACGGGAGCGGCTTCGAGGGGATGCCGGCCGGTGTCTTTGGCTTTCTTGGCGTTGAACTTCTTCTGCCGCGGATCGAACGCATCCCGCAGGCCGTCGCCGATGAAGTTGATGCTCAGGCAGATCAGCACGATGAACAGGCCGGGGTACCAGAACAGCCATGGCCGCGTGGCGAAAGCCTCCTGGTTCTGCGAAATGAGCAGCCCGAGCGAGGTGTCCGGAGCCTTGACGCCGACGCCGAGGTAGCTCAGGGCGGTCTCGGTGAGGATCGCGGCGGACATGGTCAGCGTGACGTTGACGATCAGCACACCGACGGCGTTCGGCAGGATGTGCTTGAAGATGATCCGGGCGTTGCTGGCCCCGGAAATCCGGGCCGCGTCGACGAATTCGCGTTCGCGCAGGGAGAGGAATTCCCCGCGCATCAGCCGGGCAAGTCCCACCCACGTGATCAGGCCGAGGAAGATACCCAGCGCCAGGATGCCGTTGCTGCTGGCGAAGGAGGCGAACCAGCTGCCTGAGTCCCGCCGGCCGGCCATCTGCGCCATTACGGCGGCGAGCAGCAGCCCCGGAATGATGATGATGACGTCGGTGAGGCGCATCAGGATCGCTTCCGTCCAGCCGCGGAAGTAGCCGGACAGGGCCCCGACCACGACGCCGACCAGGCCGGCGATGAGTCCGATCACCAGCATGACGGTGATGGACTGCTGGGCGCCGCGCATGGTCATGGCGAAGAGGTCCCGGCCGATCCGGTCCTGGCCGAAGGGGTGTTCGCCCCAGGCCAGCGGCCAGAGCGAGGCGGTGGGCACGCCGTCGTTGACCAGGGGGGTGACCTGGTCGTGGCTGTATTTCCACCAGCCGGGAATGCCCCAGTACCCCACGGAGGTGAAGGCCGTCACAAAGATGATGGCGAAGACGACGAGCCCGATGATGGCCCCGGAGTGGCCCAGGAACCGTTTCCGGACGATCTGCCCCTGGCTCAGGCCCTTGGCCTCCAGGACCGGCTCGATGCCGACCGGCGGCAGCCCGGCCTCTTCGGCCATGATTTCGTCCTGCTGACTTGGCTGGCTCATGCTTTTACCCTTACGCGCGGATCAAGTGCGGAGTACGCAAGGTCCGCAATGAGGTTGAAACCCATGGCTGTGATGGCGACACAGATGAAGACGCCCATCACGGGGTTGGGATCGACGTGCGAGATGCCGTCCAGGAACAGGAAGCCCATTCCGCGGACGGAGAAGACCGTTTCGGTGATGACGGCGCCGCCGATCAGCCCGCCGATGTCGAAGGCCACAATGGTGGCGATCGGGATCAGCGCGTTGCGGAAGGCATGGCGCATGACGACGGTCCGTTCGGACAGGCCCTTGGCCCGGGCAGTCCGGATGTAGTCCATGTTCATGATTTCCAGCATCGAGGCCCGGGTGAAGCGCGTGTAGCCGGCCAGCGAAATCAGGATCAGTGCCATGGTCGGCAGGATCAGGTGCGTGAAGGAGTCCAGGCTCAGGATCCAGAAGTCGCCCTCGATGTTCGGGGTGCTGGCGCCGATGGTGGCGATGGGGCGGCCCCGGACCCGGCTGTTGTTGAAGTACGTGGGCCACGCCTGCATGTAGCGGTCCAGGAGGATCAGGAATCCGACCAGGAACGAGGTGAGCGCTGCGGCCCGCATGGACTGTCCGCGGTCGTAGCCGCCCATCAGGTAGCCGATGCCCAGCCCGACAAGGACCGCTGCGACCGCGAGGAGCACGATCATCAGGATGGTTGCCTCGTTGAGCAGCGGCTGGATGACGAAGTAGACCACCAGCCCGACCCCGACGGCGATCAGCGCTGACTGCAGCGCCTTGCGGTTCTTAAGCCCTGCCGAGAGCAGGGTCACGGCGAACGCAATGCCGACGCCGGCAATCGCGATGACCACCGGGCCCAGACCCGGGGTTTTGAACCACTCGGTGGCGGAGAAGTACATCAGCACGGCGGCCGCGAACAGGAAGGCGACGCCGCCGATGAGCAGCCTGCGTTTCATCTCGCCGCCGACGGTCACGGCGGTCAGGACACCCAGGACGGCGCCGATGGCGAGGGCTGCCGGTATCGGTATCTCAGGATTCCGTAGGAAGTTGTTGAACCCGATGGCGCCGTACTCCTTCAGGAGCACCGCGACCCAGAAGATCGGGAGGGAGAAGAACAGGAAGGCCATGAACGTCACGCCGTAGTCCAGCGTGCTGTACTGGCGCAGGGCGGTGATGATGCCGAGCGTGATGCCGATCAGAATCGCCAGCACGGTTGCCCCGGTGACCAGGGTCAGGGTCTGGACCAGCGCGTGGCCCAGGGCATCGGTGATGGGCTGGCCCGCGATGTTCTTGCCCAGGTCGCAGGAGTTAGCGAACGGGATGAGGCACTGCGCCGCACCGCCGAGCCAGTGGAAATACCGGATGGGGGCAGGTGTGTCCAGTTGCAGCAGCTCGGTGCGTGCGTCCATGAGCTGCTGTTTGTTGGGGGCGCTGCTGGCGCGGAATTCCTCCAGGGGATCGCCTGACGCCGCTGTCAGGAGATACACCATGAAGGATGCGCCGAGAAGTATGAGGGCGGCAGTGATGAGCCGCCGGACTATGTAGGTCACCATGGGATAGAACCTCGGTATTCGGGCCCAGGGGTTGCCCGGACCGGTCGCAGAGTTTGGCCGTTTCCCCGCGGATGTTGGTGCAGGACCCGGCATCGTCAGGGGGTTTCGCTAGAAAGGCGTCGGGACCAAAATGCCCGGTCCCGACGCCTTTAGCTAGCAAGTGTCACTTGCGGTCGTCGGCTACTTCTGTGCCCACTCCCAGAAGTTCCACCAGACACCGGTCTGGTTCGGCATGTACTTCACGCCGGTGATGCGGTCGCTGTACGCGTCCACGCCAACTGCCTGGAACAGCGGGAGGCCGTAGGCAGAAGCCCAGATCTTCTGGTCGATCTGCTTGATCAGCTCATCCTGCTTGCCCTTGTCGGTGGTGACAATCAGTTCGTCCATGAGCTTGTCGGCTTCCGGATCGGTGAACTGGTTGAAGTTGGAGTCGTTGCCCGACTTGAAGATCTGCGGAACGCCGGAGACGCCGACACCCGAGTTGATCCAGCCGAAGATGGTGGCATCGTAGCTGCCGTCACCCAGGGCCTTGCCCCAGTCCGACTTGCCGAGGCCGCCGTCGACAATCTTGAAGCCTGCCTTGGTGGCGGACTCGCTGATCAGGGCGAACATGTCCGCACGGTTGGGGTTGTCCTTGTTGTACATGATGCGGACTTCCGGCGTGGCACCGGCGAGGAGCGACTTTGCACCTTCAATGTCGACATCCTGGTAGGCGGAGGATCCGTTTGCCTTGACAGAGTCGGCGTAGAGGGCCTGGTCCGGCACGAACAGCTGCGAGTCGAGCGGCTTAGCCTCGGGGTCCAGCTTCTTGACGATCTTGTCGACGATGTCCTTGCGCGGAACGCTCTTCATGAACGCTTCGCGGACACTCTTCTCAGCAAAAACGCCGCTGTAGTTGAGGTCGATGTGGTCGTAGGAAAGCTGGTTTCCGACCTCGACCGTGACGCCCTGGCTTTCGAGGGCCTTGAGCTGCTCCACCGTGTCGGCCGAAGCCTGCGGTGCAATGATGTCGGCTTCGCCGTTCTTCAGCGCCTGCACCTGGGCAGGAGCGGAACCGATGTAGCGGACGGTGATTTCGTCCAGCTTGGCTTCCGGACCCCAGTTGTAGTCCTTGTTCTTGACCATGGTCAGGGACTGGTCCTGATCGACGCCCTTGACAATGTAGGGGCCGTTGGAGAGGTACAGGTCCGGGTCAGCCGGCAGGGTCTTGGAGTCGAAGCCGGTGTTCCACATCTCCGCCATGGCCTGGAGCTGGGCGTTGGCCGGCTGGGGTGCCGCGGCGTCGCCGCGCGGCATTTCCTTAACCAGGTCAACGAATGCCTTGGCATCCGCCAGGCCTGCCTTCTTGGCCAGGACGTGGGCCGGGATGTCAACGCCGGGGCCGCCAATGGCGATTTCCCAGTCAGCGAACGGCTTGGAGTACGTCAGGGTCATGGAGCGGCCGTCTTCGCCAAGTTCCGGGAAATCCGTCAGGGCGATGCCTGTGGGATCACCGGCGTAGGAGAAGTAGGACGTTCCGGTCTTTGCCTCTGCGTCGGCATCATCGTAGTAGCCGGAGAAGGCGGCCCACTGCAGGACGAGGTCGGCTGCGGTCACGGGAGTGCCGTCCGACCACTTCACGCCTTCGTTGATGGTGTACTTCACCGTCAGCGGGTTGTCCGAGACCTTTTCCATCTTGCCGAACTTCTCGTTGCGGACAACGTTCAGTTTGTTGTCGATGTAGAAGAAGCCCGAGTGGGTGGCGTAGCTGATCTTCGAGTTGATGTCCGTGTTGCCATCAGCCGTGTTGGGATTGAACGTGTTGAACGCGTTCACCTCCACGACTGTTGCAGATCCCCCTGATTTGCTTGCTGCCGCAGCAGTGGTCGGGGTTGTCCCGCCGCTGTTGCCTGCGCAGGCGCTGAGGGCCAGGGCAGCTGCTGCTGCCACGCCCACTGCTTTGGAAATACGACCGAAGCGCATTCCGCCTCCTTGTTTCTGTGGTGTGGATGAGACCGAGGCCGTAGGCACCGGGCAGACGTCCACACTCCCCCAGCGGCAGTGTGGTCCGTCTCACATGGGATGTAGCGTAAACCCGAAATTCAGCGCCGGGCGATGAAAGTTGACCGACTGTAAAGTTCGTTACAGAGCTGCAACATTGGACGCATTTTCACTGGAGAAATTCGTCGGGGCCTATTGACGCCCCGGACGTCTCGGGCTAATCTCCCCGGGCGAAGGAATAGCCCCGATTCTCACATCGGGGCTTTCCGAGTTAATCCAGAATTACTTGATGGATTCATCAATCCGTCAGGCGTTGAAGCGGAACTACACGATGCCGCCGTCCTGAGCACTTTCACGATTCACGCGTCTTTGCGCGCGTCGGCGTCGTCCTCAGCAGTGTCGCTTCGTGCCCGACGTCGAGAAGCGCCGCAGCGCGGCGTCGATGGTCGTTACGCGTGTTCGGGTCCATGTTTTCAAGCTGGGAGATGACCATTCGCATGCGCGGGTTTGCTCGCAGGACCGCGCTGTGATCCTCGATGAACGTCCAATACAAACCATCCCAGCAAGGAATCCACTCTCCGGCAGGCAGGTCTGACATCTTCCGCAGGTAGTTGCTGCCCGACACATAGGGCTTTGTGGTGATCTCCTCCCCCGCAGCGAACTGGCTCATCGCGTAGACGTTGGGGACCATCACCCAGTCGTACGCGTCGATAAACAGCTCCATGAACCATTCGTAGACCCGATCGGGGTGGATCCGGAGCAGGGACATCGCGTTACCGAGCACCATGAGCCGCTCGACGTGGTGAGCATACCCGGTGGCGAGCACGCGGGAGATGACCATGTCCACGGGCGCCAATCCGGTGGTCCCGTCCCACCAGCCGTCCCCGAGTGCGTGCTGGTGGTCGAGCCGGTTCGACATACGCATTTGGCGGCCGCTTGTCCGGTAGGTGGCGCGCATGTATTCCCGCCAGCCGATGACCTGCCGCACAAACCCCTCCACGGAGGCGAGCGGGGTATTGTGGTCGGCACCGCCGAGTACCGTCAGTACGACGTCTCGCGGGTCCAGCAGTCCGATGTTCAGCGCGGCGGTCAGCAGGCCGTGGGCGATGAACGGATGCGCAGTGGAGATCGCGTCCTCGTAGGGTCCGAACTCGTGCAGGCGTTCGCGGACGAACTCCTGCAGATGCTCCCGGGCTTCGTCGCCGCTCGTAGGCCAGGCGAACAGGTGGGGGTCACCCGGAGCGTCCGGGAATTCCGTACTGACCCATGCGATCGCGAGGGTGACCTCGTGAGGTACCTCGTCACCAACCTCGTCGGCGTCCCCCATCAGCGCTTCGATATCGAAGGTCCCCTCACGCCGGAGGACGGGATGGTGCGTGAAACGGCCGACAACGGAAGGAGCGTACCCGCGGGGAAGCTTCTTGCGGTTTTCGGTATCGAAGGACCACCTCCCGCCGAGGGGTGCCCCGTCCTCGAGAAGGATGTTGAGTCGGCGGCGTTGCCACACATAGAAGTCCTGCATGCGGGAGTCATTGTGCGAAAACCAGTCATCGATCTGCCCACGGTCAGTGAGGAAGTTCGGTGTCTCCAGCACGTCTTCCTGGCGCATCTGATAGCCGCCGCCAGCGAGGCCCGCGAACAAATCCTGCTCAAGCCAGTCATCGACCACGTCGAACCAGGTCACCTGCACTGGGTCGCGGTTCCGAACGAACTCAGCGAGCTGATCGTGGGAGCTATGGTCGGCGTCGCTTCTGAGGACTTCAACCTCGTAGCCATGCTCGCTCAGGCGACGGGCGAAGCGGGTCAACGATGCGCGATGCAGGACCAGCTTGTGGGAATGGAATGCGTACTGGCGAAAGAGAAGGTCATGCTCGATGAGCACGAACACTGTGCCGGCAGCAGCTTCGAGATGCTGATCGAAGAGCTGATGCGGCAAAACGAGGCGCACACACGGGCCGGAATTCATACCCTAACGATAGAGGGGCCGCCTTGGGACAACCACGTCCCTCCGCTACCCTCTGCCGGCTTCGAGGACGAAGAAGATGAAGGACAGGAACGCTGTCTTCTCTCCGTTGAGGATGCGCGGTGGAAGGAGTTCGCGCGGTGTGTCGGGAGATGGCTCGGGTTCGCTGACGGCGGCTACGCGGTATCCCGCTGACGTGAAGGCGCTGAACATAGCGTGAAGTGGCCGGTGCCAGAAGGTCAGGACCGCAGGCTCGCCATCGAACTCGTAATCTTCCGAGTACTGCCGGATCGCGAAGTAGTCCTCGATAGGTTGGGTGACCACGCTGACAGTGGGGTGGTTGACCGACAGGATCAGGCGACCGCCCGGTTTCAGCACACGCCGCAGTTCGGCGAGTGGTGCTGACCAGTCCTTTAGATAGTGCAGGACCAAGGACGAGACGACGTCGTCGAAGGAGTCATCGGCGAAAGGGAGCGGTTTGCTGAGGTCGGCCACGTACAGGTCCGCGGTCGCGCCCAACCGCTGTCTTGCCAATTCGAGCATTGCAGGACTGGCATCGAAGCCGGTCATGATCGCGCCTTTCGCGCTTAGCGCCGCGGACAAAGGCCCGGAGCCGCACCCTGCGTCCAGGATCCGGTGGCCGTCGACGTCGCCGGCGAGGGCAATCATCGCCGGCCGCTCGTAGTAGGCGTTGAGGAGGCTGGACTCGTTCTCCGCCGAGTAGCTTTCGGCGAAACTGTCATAGTGGTCGGCTTTCACGGATCCTCGCTCTCGGGAAGAAGCCCATGGTCAGTACAGTCGGCTCGATCCTAACAACTGAAGATATGGGACGCATCGGTCAGGGGAAGCCGACAATCAGATCAGTGACGGCACTGGCATGTCCTCGCTGGCGTGGGCGAACGGCAAGCTCAACACCGCTGCTCCTGTCGTGGCGGTACAGCAAGGCCCCGTCAGCAATGAACCCACTTCGGGATCCATTAGCTTCTTTAGCGCTCAGTGGCAGGACCTTGGCCGAGCCTAGAAGGCGGTGCTTGGCAGATCCTTCTCGCCATCGACGATCGCGGTGATAATCCGCGCTGCAACCAGGTCTGGATCCAGCCCCGCTCCGAATCGCGGCGCTGACCCGGCGATCGGATGCTCGGACAGCGCGGTACCAGTGTGGCCTGGGCGGGCGTCCACGATTCGGATGCCCGCGCGGCGATACTCGCGCGCCGCTGCGACAACGAAGGCCGCGAGCCCAGCCTTCGACGCCGAGTATGCCGCCAGACCGGCGACGGGTGCCTCGGCGACAACGCCGCTCAGTGTGACCACAAAAGGCTCCCGGCCCTCACGTGCCGAGGCCGCGAGGTAGGGCTGGCTCTGGGTAATGAGCTGGATCGGACAGGTCGTGTTCACAGCGAAGAGTTCGTCCACCGTGGCGGGTTCAAGGTCTGATGCGGCGCCGAAGGCGACGACCCCGGACGCAACCACTAGCCCGTCGAGACGTCCGTACTGCGCATACGTGTCATCCAGCACCTCCTGGATCACGGAGGGTGCGCGCAGATCGTGCCCAGCAGACTTTGACGACCGGGCGACGATGGCGCCGGTACTCTCCAGCTGAGCGGCGATGCGCGAACCGAGTCCGCCGGTGGCGCCGACTACCAGAACAACCGCACCCTGAAGAGTCGTCATGGGTAGATCCTAGGTCACGTGCTGCAGGTAGCCCAGCGCGGGTCGTTTTCCTGAGGATGGACGGCTGCGGTACTCACCGGGCAACGAAGCAGGCTTCACGCGCTCATCCGGAATGAAGCGTGCCAAGGACGCCTGCCGTCGGGCAATACCCGCTCTTCCATCCGCTTCCTTTGGATGGAATCCATGTGGAGTCAAGGGCACGCTATCGTAGGCGGATGGCCAAAATTCCAGGACTCGAGGACCTGTTGACTGCGCTGAACGCCGGGGAGACGATCTCCGGCGGTTCGCCGCTCCACGCGGCTATGCTCGCCGCGAGCCAGGAGTCGCTGCGCGTCACCGCCGCGCTCAACGGGCGCTACAACTCCCCGGCTGAGGTACGGACCCTGATGAGTGAACTGACTGGGCGCCAAGTCCCCGATTCCTTTCAACTCTTCCCACCGTTCAGCGCTGACTTTGGCAAGAACATTATCTTCGGTGAGGATGTGTTCGTCAACAGCGGCTGCCGGTTCCAGGACCAGGGCGGCATCGACATCGGCGATGGATCCCTCATCGGCCACAACGCCGTGATCACGACGTTGAACCATGACATGTTGCCGAGCAGGCGGGCCGATATGCACCCGGCCCGCGTTGTAGTCGGCCGGGGCGTGTGGTTTGGAGCCAACGTGACGGTATTGCCGGGCGTGAGCATCGGCGATGGGGCAGTTATCGGCGCGGGGGCGGTCGTCACTAAGGACGTGCCTGCCGGGGCAGTGGTCGTCGGCGTACCAGCGAAGCAGGTGGGCACGGTGCCGGAGGGATAATTCCGCGCACTGGGCCGGGACGGTTGCGCAGACACAAAAACGCAGCTCAGTCGACTTCAAATGACTGAGCTGCGTTCTTGTACTGCTAGGGCGAAACGTTAGACGTTGAAGCGGAACTCCACCACGTCGCCGTCGACCATGACATATTCCTTGCCTTCGATCCGCACCTTGCCGCGGGACTTCGCCTCCGCCATGGACCCGGCTTCGATGAGGTCGTCGAAGGAGACCACCTCGGCCTTGATGAAACCGCGCTGGAAATCGGAGTGGATGACGCCGGCCGCCTGCGGGGCCGTGTCACCCTGGTGGATGGTCCACGCCCGGGTTTCCTTGGGTCCTGCGGTCAGGTAGGTCTGCAGGCCGAGGGTGTGGAAGCCGACGCGGGCCAGCTGGTCCAGGCCGGATTCGTCCTGGCCGTTCATCTCCAGCATTTCGCGGGCCTCTTCCTCGTCCAGTTCCACGAGGTCCGATTCAAGCTTGGCGTCGAGGAAGATGGCGTCCGCCGGGGCCACCATGGCGCGCAGTTCTTCCTGCTTCTCCGGACTGCCCAGAATGCCCTCGTCCGAGTTGAAGACGTAGATGATGGGCTTGGCGGTCAGGAGGCTGAGCTCCCTGAGGTGCTCCATCTCCAGCTTGTCGGTCTTGACCGAGGCGAAAATGGTGTCGCCACGCTCGAGCACAGTCTGGGCCGCTTTGATGGCAGCCAGCTCGGCGGCGTCCCGCTTCTTGATCTTGACTTCTTTTTCGATCCGGGGAATGGCGTTTTCAATGGTCTGAAGGTCAGCCAGGATCAGCTCGGTGTTGATGATCTCCATGTCCGACCGGGGATCAACCTTGCCGTCGACGTGGATGACGTCGGGGTCATCGAACACGCGGATAACCTGGGCGATGGCCTCGGCCTCGCGGATGTTGGCGAGGAACTTGTTGCCCAGGCCTTCGCCCTCGGAGGCACCCTTGACGATCCCGGCGATGTCGACGAAGGACACCGGGGCAGGCAACAGGCGCTGCGATCCGAAGACGGCGGCCAGCTTGGCCAGCCGCGGGTCCGGCAGGTTGACCACACCGACGTTTGGCTCGATCGTGGCGAACGGGTAGTTCGCTGCGAGCACCTGGTTGCGGGTCAGTGCGTTGAAAAGAGTTGATTTGCCGACGTTGGGCAGTCCGACGATGCCAATAGTAAGAGCCACGAGGACTAATTCTACCCGCTGCGGCCGGTGGCCTGCTTCGCGGGCAGTCCCGCCGCCGGCAGGGCGTCGGCGGGAAACTGTCGCAGGGGCATGCCAAAGTGAAGACATGGACGCTTTCGCACTGATTCTTGCCCTGCTCATGCTGCTCGTCGGCGCGGTCGCCGGCGCCGCCGTGGTTTTTCTGCTGACCCGGCGCCGCACCGTCGCAGTGGAGCAGGACTTCGACGCCGTGTCGGCCCGGCTCTCCGAGGTCAGCGCGCAGTTCGCCGCGGCCGACGCGGAGAGGCGCCTGCTGGCGGCCCAGAACCGGGACCTGGGCGAATCCCGGAACCAGGACGGCAGTGTGCTGCGGGCCCTGGCACCTGTGGCGGAGAAGCTCACCGCGGTGCAGCATCAGGTGTCGCTGCTGGAGCGCGACCGCCTCGAGCAGTACGGCCAGCTGGCCCAGCAGCTGCAGGAAGCCCGGTTGTCCGATGAACAGCTGCTGCGCTCAACCCATGCACTGGAGTCCGCGCTGCGGTCCAACAGCGCCCGCGGCCAGTGGGGCGAAGTCCAGTTGCGCCGGGTGGTCGAGGCTGCCGGTATGCTGCGCCATGTCGATTTCCACGAGCAGGTTCATAGCGGCCAGCAGCACGGTGCCGCGTCGGAGAGCAGTATCCGGCCTGACCTCGTTGTGCAGCTCCCCGGCCAGAAACAGCTCGTGGTCGACGCCAAGGTGCCGCTCGCGGCCTATCTTGCCGCGCAGGAACTTGGAGCGTCCGCCCCCGGGCTGCAGCACGCGCAGTCGCTCAGCGGGCAGCAGGCCCATCTGCTGGCCCATGCCAAGGCCCTGAAGGCCCACGTGGACGCCCTGAGCAACAAGAAGTACTGGGACATCCCGGGCAACTCCCCGGAGCTTGTGGTTTGCTTCCTGCCGGCCGAATCGATCCTGGCGGCCGCGCTCTCGGCGGACCCGGCACTGCTGGACTACGCCCTGTCCAGGAACGTGGTGCTGGCCTCGCCCTCAACCCTGCTGGCGGTCCTGAAATCCGTTGCCTTCACCTGGCGCCAGGACGTCCTGACGGACAGCGCACGCGAGCTTTTCGAACTGGCCCACCAGCTCTACGAGCGGATGGGAACGCTCGGCGAGAACGTCACGAAGCTCGGCGCCTCGCTCAAGACATCCGTGGACCGCTACAACTCCATGGTGGGCACCCTGGAGGCCCGGGTGCTGCCGACCGCCCGGAAGCTCAATGCCCTGGACGCGGCAGGGCTGGCCACCCCCGCGGCCGTCGAGGTGACGCCGCGGTCCGTGGCTGCCCCGGAACTCCAGCCCGGGAACGGGCCGGAACTTGGGTCCGGGCGGTCAGCGGACGCAGGCCCGAACGGTCCACGCGCAGAGGAAGAGGAGTCCGCCGCCTAGGACGGACGTTGTGCGTTGGACGGGCGTTGTGCTCCGTCTAGGAGGTCTGGGCCGGGCGGGTCCCGCGGCCGCCGAGGGCGCGGGTGACATCGCCGGCCTGCTTCAATGTGGCGCGGAGCTCCTTCGGCAGCGAGAAGAGCAGATCTTCCTCGGCCGTGACGACTTCCTCGACCGAGCCGTAGCCGTAGTCGGAGAGCAGGCGCAGGACATCCTTGACCAGGACTTCAGGGACCGAAGCGCCCGAGGTCACACCGACGGTGGCGACACCTTCGAACCAGGACTCGTCCACCTCGTTGGCGAAGTCCACGCGGTACGAGGCTTTCGCTCCGTACTCCAGCGCCACTTCCACGAGCCGGACAGAGTTCGAGGAGTTGGCCGATCCGACCACAATCACGAGCTCGGCCTGGGGTGAGATCTTCTTGATGGCCACCTGGCGGTTGGTGGTCGCGTAGCAGATGTCGTCGCTGGGCGGGTCCTGCAGGGTGGGGAACCGTTCTTTGAGCAGGCGGACCGTTTCCATGGTTTCGTCCACGCTGAGGGTGGTCTGCGAGAGCCAGATAACCTTCTCCGGGTCCCGGACCGTGACCTTGTCGACCTCGTGCGGGCCGTTGATGATCTGGATGTGTTCAGGGGCCTCGCCCGCGGTCCCTTCGACCTCCTCGTGGCCGTCATGGCCGATCAGCAGGATGTCGAAGTCGTCCTTCGCGAAGCGGACCGCCTCTTTGTGCACCTTGGTCACGAGGGGGCAGGTGGCATCGATGGTGCGCAGCCCCCGGTCCTCGGCGGACTGGACCACGGCGGGTGAGACACCGTGGGCGGAGAAGATCACCAGGGCGCCCTCGGGGACCTCGTCGGTCTCGTCAACGAAGATGGCGCCCTTTTCCTCCAGGGAGCTGACGACGTGCACGTTGTGGACGATCTGCTTGCGGACGTAGACCGGCGGGCCGTAGTGCTCCAGCGCTTTTTCCACGGCAATGACCGCACGGTCGACGCCGGCGCAGTAGCCGCGCGGGGCCGCGAGCAGGACCTTTTTCGGGCCGGCCACGGGGGCTGCAGCCAGGACTTCTTCCGGCGTACGCCGCCGGCGCGGAACGGTTGGCATCGGAATGGAAACAGCAGTGGAGGTCATGCCCCAATGCTACCGGTGTTGGACGGTCCGCCGATCGGGCCGAGTCCGCAGGCGCCCGGCGCTCAGGCGCGGCGGCGCCCGCCGACGACGCGCACCACGAGTCCAAGTGCCAGCAGGACGCCGCCGACCACGGCGGTCACCAGGATCCACTGCCCGAAACTGGAGCTGGCGGCCGCGACGAACTCGCTCTTGAAGATCTCCGCAACCTCATTGCCGCTGCTCGTTGCCGTCACGGCACCACCGACGGCGTCGGCAGCCACCTTCCAGGCACCGGCCAGCACAAGGCCTCCGAGGCCAATGCCGGCCAGGACAGTCCAGCGCCGCCGGGCGGCCACAAAGGCCAGTGCGAAGGCGATGAGGGCGCCGACGGCCAGGGCGTAGCCCATCGGCGCGAAAGCGGATACCCGGTCCAGGAGCTGCCGGTGCTCGGGCTGCCCGATCGCGATCAGCAGCTCCTCCGGGGCCTCCAACGGCAGGCTGGTGGCGTCCGACAACTGCTTCGCTACCAGACCGACCAGGGGTGCCAGGTCCAGGGTCAGGGACGTTCCGCCGTCGGCCTCGGCTGGCGGAGCGCTGGGGTCGGCGAAATTAAGCTGATGGCTCTTGCGCAGCGTTTCGGTCCAGGCCTCGGGGTAGCCGGGCATGCCCGTCAGCGACCGGGCCGCGCTCTCCAGGATCGGCGTGACCAGTCCGGAGAGTTCTTCCGGGATCTGCTCCGCGCTGAGACTGCCGACGGCGGCCGCGGCCAGGCGCTCCTGGAAGACAGGGTCCTTGCCGAGCGGGGCGGTGAACGCCACGAAGCCGTCCTGCTGGACGATGTTCCGGTCCACCCACATGGCGGGAACAGCGGCAGCCGCCAGGACAAGCCCGATCAGTACCGCTACGGCCGAGACAAAAGTGCGCACGAGAATTCCTAGTCGCTTGAGGGGTAGTGCCATCCTACGGGGCGGCCTCCTGAACGATAAAAGTCAGGCCCCGATGATAGAGCTATGGATAGAGTTGAAACCGACAAGTTCGAGTTGTCGGCCGGTGGCCCTTCCTGACGCGCAATTGCCGGGGACACACCTGCTGACGGCCCCGCCCCGGCAAAGGACACCCACGCATATGCACCAGGCCATCTCCGCCCCGGGATACCGGCATGTCTGAGGACGTCGCGGCGGCCACGACGGTTCCTGCCTCGGCCGCGGAAACCAGCCCGGACAACCCCTGGCCGCTGCAGTTGCTGTCCCAGAAACTCAAGATGCACATCGACCGGGCCCCCGCCGCCTGGGTTGAAGGCCAGGTCATCGAACTGAACCGGCGCGGCACCAACGCCTACCTGACGCTGCGGGACATCGACGCTGAGATTTCCCTCCCCGCGTCCGTCTGGACCAATGTGCTGGACCGCCAGGAAGCGCCGCTGGAGCGCGGCTCCCGCGTGGTGGCCCTGCTCAAGGCCGAATTCTGGCTGAAGACGGGGCGGCTGAACATGTCCGTGAAGGACATCCGGCCGGTGGGCCTCGGGGATCTGCTCGCCAGGATCGAGCGCCTGCGCCATGCCCTCGCCGCGGAAGGGCTGTTCTCCGACTCCCGCAAGAAGCGCCTGCCCCTGCTCCCCCACCGGATCGGCCTGATTACCGGCCGGAACTCGGACGCCAAGAAGGACGTGCTGCGCAACGCGGCGCTGCGCTGGCCCGCCGTCGAATTCGAGATCCGCGAAGTTGCCGTTCAGGGCAACACCGCCGTCGCGCAGGTCATCGCCGCGCTGCGCGAGCTGGATGCGCATCCCGAGGTCGACGTGATCGTCATCGCCCGCGGCGGCGGCGCCCTGGAGGATCTGCTGCCCTTCAGCAACGAGGAACTCATCCGGGCAGTGTCGGACGCGTCAACACCGGTGGTCAGTGCGATCGGCCACGAAGCGGACCGGCCGATCCTTGACGATGTCGCGGATTTGCGCGCCTCCACGCCGACCGACGCCGCCAAGCGGATCGTCCCGGACGTTGTCGAAGAGCTGGCCCGCGTGCGTCAGGCCCGGGACCAGCTCCGGCGTGGTGTCACCCGCTTGGTGGAACGGGAGACGGACCGGCTGGCCTCGCTGCGCTCCCGACCCGTGCTGGCCTCCCCCGAAGTCATGGTCAGCATCCGCCACGACGACGTCGAACGGCTCAAGGGCCGGTCGCAGTCGGCGGTGACGACCGCCGTCGTCCGGGCCGCCGACCAGCTGGTCCACCTCAAAGCCCAGGTCCGGGCCCTCTCGCCGCAGAAGACCCTGGACCGGGGCTACGCCGTGGTGCAGCTTGCCGACGGGGGCTCGGCTCCCGGCACCCGCCGGGACGTTGTGCGGCATCCTGACCAGGCACCGTCGGGCACCCCGCTGACGGTCCGCGTGGCCGGAGGCCGGTTCACCGCGGAGTCGACGGGCGGCCAAGAAACCGCCGAGGAATGACCTGACATCCACCCGAACTCACGGTCCTGCGGGACACAGCAAGGAGCAGCACACCATGACAGCAGAAACACAGCCCCACGCCGACATCGAGGGCCTCAGCTACGAGGAGGCCCGGGAGCAGCTCGTGGGCATCGTGACCAGGCTCGAAGCCGGAGGGGCGAGCCTTGAGGAGTCGCTGGCGCTCTGGGAACGCGGCGAAGCGCTGGCCAAGCGCTGCGAACAGTGGCTAGAGGGTGCCCGCAAGCGCCTGGCCGCGGCGCGCGAGCAGCCCTCCCAGGCCGGCTAGCCCGGCGCGGGCCGGTCAGGATCGCTCGACCAGTTCCCGTTCCATCCCGACGTCCAGGTCCGGAACCGGCCACTGCAGCTTTAGATCCTCCATCGCGTCCAGCAGCAACTGCTGCACGGCGATCCGGGCGTACCACTTCTTGTTGGCCGGGACGACGTGCCACGGGGCGATCTCCGTGCCCGTCTTCTCGAACGCCTTCTGGTACGCGTCCATGTAGTCGTTCCAGAACGCCCGCTCTTTCAGGTCATTGCTGCTGTATTTCCAGAGCTTGGCCGGATCGTCCAGGCGCGCGAGCAGCCGTTCCTTCTGCTCATCGCGGCTGATGTGGAGCATGACTTTGATGATCCTGGTGCCGGCGGCCGATTGCCGGGCTTCGAACTCGTTGATCGCGACGTAGCGGCGCTCCAGTTCCTTCGGATCCGCCCAGCGGTGCACGCGGTGGATCAGGACGTCCTCGTAATGTGACCGGTCAAAGACACCCACCATGCCGGCAGCCGGCACTTCCTTCTCGATCCGCCACAGGAAGTCATAGGACTTCTCTTCCGGGGTGGGAGCCTTGAACGACTTCATCTGGACACCGTGCGGGTTCATGGCGCCCATCACGTGGGTCACGATCCCGCCTTTGCCGGCAGTATCCATGGCCTGCAGGATCAGCAGGATGCGCTTGGTGCCGCCAAAGCGGGACTCGGCGAAAAGCTGCTCCTGGAACAGGGCGAGGTTGTCGTCCATGTCGGCGAGCAGCACCTCCCCGTCGTTCTTGTCCCCCGGGTAGCCCGGGGTGGAGTCCGGGTCCACGTCCTGCAGGTGAAAGCCTTCGCCCACCTTCAGGGTGTCGGAGGGGTGTTCCTTGAATCGCACGACGTCTGACATCCCTTGCCTCTTTCAAGTTCGGGCAGCCTCCGTTAGGACCGCCGGACCACCGCCCGCGCTGCGCTGCGCTGCTGAGCTTAGGCTAGTTCCCCTTGTACCGGCTCAGGAAGTCCGCCATGCGGTTGATTGCCTCTTCCAGGTCCTTCACGAGCGGAAGGGTGACCATTCGGAAGTGGTCCGGCCGGACCCAGTTGAAGGCCCGGCCGTGGGAGACCAGGATCTTCTGCTCACGCAGCAAATCCAGGACGAACTTCTCGTCGTCGCGGATGTGGTAAACCTCGGGATCGAGTTTCGGGAACAGGTACATGGCGCCCCGGGCCTGTTGCGTGCTGACCCCGGGAATGGCGTTGAGCATGTCGTAGGCCTTGTTCCGCTGCTCGAGCAGACGCCCGCCCGGCAGGATGAGGTCATTGATGCTCTGGTACCCGCCGAGCGCCGTCTGGATCGCGTGCTGGGCCGGGACATTGGCGCACAGGCGCATGTTCGCCAGCAGATTGATGCCCTCGAGGTAGTCCGCGGCATCCTTCTTCGGCCCGGAAATGGCCATCCAGCCGGCCCGGTAGCCGCACACGCGGTACGCCTTGGACAGGCCGCTGAACGTCAGGCACAGGACGTCGTCGCCGGTCAGGCTGGCCATGTTCACGTGGACCGCATCCTCGTAGAGGATCTTCTCGTAGATCTCGTCGGCGAAAAGAACCAGGCCGTGCTTCTCCGCCAGGGCGACGATCTTCTTGAGGGTGTCTTCCGGATAGACAGCGCCGGTGGGGTTGTTCGGGTTGATCACCACGATGCCCTTGGTGCGGGGTGTGATCTTCGCTTCGAGGTCCTCGAGGTCCGGCTGCCAGCCCGAGTCCTCGTCGCACAGGTAGTGCACGGGCCGGCCGCTGGCCAGGGCAACGGAGGCGGTCCACAGCGGGTAATCGGGGGTGGGGATCAGGACTTCGTCGCCGTCATCCAGCAGTGCCATGAGGGACATCGTGATGAGCTCGCTGACACCGTTGCCCAGGTAGATGTCATCCACGTGGATGTTCTGGATCCCGCGGGTCTGGTAGTACTGCGAAACGGCGGTCCGGGCGGAGAAGATGCCGCGCGAGTCGCTGTAGCCCTGCGCATGCGGGAGGTGGCGGATCATGTCCACCAGAATCGCGTCCGGCGCTTCGAACCCGAACGGGGCCGGGTTTCCGATGTTCAGCTTGAGGATGCGGTGACCCTCTGCTTCCATCTGCTGGGCGGCCAGGAGGATCGGTCCACGGATGTCGTAAAGGACATTATGAAGCTTGGTGGACTGCTTGAATTCTGCCATCCATCAAATATGCCATATGGAGGATGTACTTCCCCCGAGATCTGTCTCACAGGGGTGTACCCCCCTCACACGCGGGACACCCC
>JAXMJF010000028.1:0-8695 GCA_034376805.1 Arthrobacter sp. | reverse complement strand
TGATGGTCGCGGCCCGGGATGCGACCTCACCATAGGCGACGGCGGTCCCGAGTTCCCCGTGCACGGGCGGGAGGGGTTCGCCGGTGAATCCCTGGCGCGGCAACAGGCGTTCGGCCAGGGACAACCGGCGGCGGGCCTCGGGGGCGCTGATCCGCAGCCGCGCCCGCAGGAACTCCGTGGTGTTCCGGTACCCGTCATCCACAGCGGCAGCACCGAGATCAACGGCAGCTACCTTACTGTCAGAGGCGGCCGGGGTGTCCACAGCAACGGCAACTGCCAGGCCGTCAGCGGCAGCCGGGGCGTCCACAGCTTCCGGAGCCGCCGCGGCCACGCTGTCCGGTCCGGCACTCCCAGCCCCAGTCCCAGCCTCCGTGAAAGCGCCGGTCCCGGTGGTCTCCCGCCAACCCGTGGTCCACGAGGTGCCCGCCTTCGAGGCAGACGCGGCGGCCTGCTTCCGGGTCCGGTCCACGGCCCCGGCCGCCACGAGCTGCAGATATTCCATGACCCGTGAGACCTCCTCGACGGTGCCGGCGAAATCCGACGCGGCCTGGAACCCCAGCAGCGCCGCGTCCTCGACCGCCGTCAAACCCACGTCCTGGAGCGTGGCGAGGGCCTCAGCCACACCGTCCATGCCGGGCTGTCCGGCCCGGGAGGTACCGCGGCGGCCGGTGCTGGATTCAGCGACCCGGTCCGTGTCCTCGAAAGCTCTGAAATCCCTGACGGTTTCCATGGAACAAAATTTACCGCCGAGCTATGACATTCCTGGGCAGTCAGGAAAGGGCAGCAGTTCTGAGGGCAGACTTCTTCCTGACACCCGTGCCGCGCCCAACCCGCCGCGGTTTGCCCGGGACTCCCCGCGCACCCCCGCCAGCCGGGGCGCCGATCCGCCCCGCCCAGCCCGATTCCTCGAACCCGTCCGGGTCGAGTCCCGGTGTGCAACTAAACTGGACTGGATCCCGTAGCCGCCCACTGTAAGGACAGATTGCACATGGCCATTTTGAATATCCGCATCATCGGGGATCCTGTGCTGCGCACAGTTGCCGATCCCGTGACGGAATTCGGGCCTGAGCTGGCGAAGCTTGTTGCGGACATGACCGAAACCATGGAGGACGTGGACGGGGCTGGCCTGGCCGCACCCCAGGTCGGCGTCAGCCAGCGCGTCTTCACCTACCGCATCGGCGGCGTCGAGGGACACATCATCAACCCTGTGCTGGAAAGCAGTGACGACTTCCAGCCCGACGAGGTCGAAGGCTGCCTCTCCATCCCCGGCCTCGGCTTCCCGGTCCGCCGTCACCGGCGCACCCGCGTCACCGGCGTCGACCTGCACGGCAACCCCGTCACGGTGGAGGGCGAAGGCATGCTGGCGCGAGCCTTCCAGCACGAAACCGACCACCTCGACGGCATCCTCTTCACGGACCGGCTGGAAGGTGACGACCGGAAGACCGCGCTGCGCGCCATCCGGAACGCCAACTACGACTCCATCACCGAACAGACGACGGCGAAGCGCGCCCGGACGGTCGGCACCAGCTTCGGTTCCGGCAGCGCAGGTTCGGGCAGCTTCGGCTCTTTCGGTAACTCCCAGTGAGGGTTCTCTTTGCCGGGACACCGGCCGTGGCCGTGCCGTCCCTCGACGCGCTCGTCGCGGCAGGATTCGACGTCGTCGCCGTCCTCACCCGCCCGGACGCGCCGCTCGGACGCAAACGCGTGCTGACGCCGTCGCCCGTTGCTGCCCGGGCTGCGGAACTGGGCCTCAAGATCATCCACGCCTCCAAGGTCGACGCCGCGGTGACGGAGCAGATCGCGGCTGCCGCCCCCGACGTCGCCGCCATCGTGGCCTACGGCGGGCTCATTCCCCGGCCGGCCCTGGACATTCCCAGGCATGGCTGGATCAACCTGCACTTCTCCCTGCTGCCGTCCTGGCGCGGCGCGGCGCCAGTGCAGCGCTCCCTGATCGCCGGGGATGACGTGACCGGGGCCGTCACCTTCCTGCTGGAGGAAGGGCTGGACACCGGCCCGGTGTTCGGCACCCTCACCGAAGCCGTGCGGCCGGACGACACCGCCGGGGCGCTGCTTGAGCGGCTGTCCCACAGCGGCGCCGTGCTGCTGACCCAGACGCTGTCCGCCGTCGACGCCGGCCAGGCCGCCGCGGTGCCGCAGCAGGGCGACGTGAGCCTCGCCCCCAAACTTACCCTCGAGGACGGCCGGCTCGACTGGCAGCAGCCAGCCCTGGCGATCGGACGGCGCGCCCGCGGGGTCACCCCTGAACCCGGCGCGTGGACCACCCTGGACGGCCAGCGGATCAAGCTGGAGCCGGTGATTCTGCGGCCGGGCGATCCGGCGTTGGAACCGGGACACCTGGCCCTGGAGGGCAAGAGTGTGCTGGTGGGGACCGGCTCGCACCCGGTGGAACTGACCCGAGTCCAGCCTTCGGGCAAGAAAATGATGACCGCCGCCGACTGGGCGCGCGGACAGGCAACACTTGAAAGCGTGGTATTCGAATGAGCGAGTCCGGGACGAGCGGCAGCGGCCGCGGCAACGGCCCCCAGCGTGGCGGATCAGGCGGCCAACGCGGCGCCGGTCAAAGTGGCCAGGGCGGCCAGGGCGGCCAGGGCGGCCAGAGTGGCCGCGGCCGGGACGGCAGCCAGCGGAACGCGCAGGGTCGGGAACGCAACCGTGGACCGCAGCGCGGCTTCACTGAGAACGCGCCCTCCCAGCGCACCCGCCGGGCGGACCCTGCCCGGCTCGTGGCCTTCGAAGTCCTGCGCGCCGTCGCCGCCGAGGACGCCTACGCCAACCTCGTGCTTCCCGCCCGGATCCGGCACCATAATCTCGACAAACGTGACGCCGGCTTCGCCACGGAGCTGAGCTACGGGGCACTGCGGGGCCAGGGCACCTATGACGCTATTCTGGCCCGCTGCGTGGACCGGCCGCTGGACCAGCTGGATCCGGCCATCCTCGATGCACTCCGGATCGGCGCCCACCAGCTGCTGGCCATGCGCGTCCCTGCCCACGCCGCCCTGGACCAGACCGTGGGCCTGGCCCGCGCCGTGATTGGCGCCGGGCCCTCGGCGCTCATCAACGCCGTGCTGCGCAAGGTATCCGCCCGCACCCTCGAGGAGTGGCTGGACTTGCTGCTCAGCGACGAGACGGACGAAACCAAAAAAGCCGCCATCCGCTACGCCCACCCGGAGTGGATTGTCCGGGCCCTCCGGCAGTCCCTGGTGGCCCACGGGCGTCCGGTCAGCGAAATCAGTGACCTCCTTGAGGCGGACAACGCCGCTCCGGTGGTCAACCTCGTGGCACTGCCCGGGCTCGGGAGCCTGGACGAGGCCCTCGAAGGCGGTGCCACGCCCGGCGAACTCGTCGAAGGCTCGGCGCTCTCCAGCGGCGGAGACCTGGGCCGGCTCGCCTCCGTCCGCGAAGGCACCACCCGCGTCCAGGACGTCGGCTCCCAGCTCGTGGCCCGCGCCATGGCCGCCGTCGACCTTGGCACGGGAACCGCCGGTAACGTCGGTCCCGGCACGGAAAAGACAGCTGAACGCTGGCTGGACATGTGCGCCGGCCCCGGCGGCAAGGCGGCCCTGCTCGGCGCCCTCGCCCGGGAGCAGGGCGCCACCCTGCTCGCCAACGAACCCGCAGCCCACCGCGCCAAACTGGTACGCCAGGCCCTCGCCGCCGTGCCACATGAGGTCTGGCATGTGCGGACCGGCGACGGCCGCGAGGTGGGCACGGAAATGCCGGAGAGCTTTGACCGGGTACTCGTCGACGCGCCCTGCACTGGACTCGGCGCCCTGCGCCGTCGCCCGGAATCCCGCTGGCGCCGGACGCCCAAGGACCTGACGGACCTCGGCCCGCTGCAGCGCGAGCTGCTCAAGTCCGCGCTGGCAGCCGTGAAGCCCGGGGGCGTGGTGGCCTACGTGACATGCTCACCGCACCCGGCCGAGACAACCGCCGTCGTGAGCGATGTGCTGCGCAAGCGTGACGACCTTGAACTGCTCGACGCCGGTGCGGCGCTGGACAGCGTCAGCCTGACCGGCCACCTCGACGCCGGCCACGAGCTCACCGCCCAGCTCTGGCCGCATGTGCACCGGACAGACGCCATGTTCCTGGCGCTCATCCACAAAAAGGCCTGACCAACAGGGAATACTGGGGCACTGGAGCCCGCGCCTTCCACAGGACATCTCAGCAGAACGACAAGGAATTCCACATGGCCAAGTGCTGTATCAACCCGAGCATTCTCTCCGCCGACTTCGTCAACCTCGAAGCGGAACTGCGAAAAATCAGCACCGCGGATGCGGTGCACGTGGATGTTATGGACAACCACTTTGTCCCCAACCTCTCGCTGGGGTTGCCCATTGTTGCCCGTCTGCAGGAGGTGAGTCCGGTGCCGCTGGATGTGCACCTGATGATCGAGCACGCGGACCGCTGGGCTCCGGCCTATGCCGACGCGGGAGTCGCGTCCGTGACCTTCCACGCCGAGGCGTCGATTGCGCCGATCAAGCTGGCGCGGGAACTGCGGGCCCGCGGGGCCAAGGCAGGGCTGGCGCTCCGGCCGGGCAGCGGTGTGGAACCTTTCCTGGACATGCTCGGTGAGATCGACATGCTGCTGATCATGACCGTGGAACCGGGCTTTGGCGGCCAGGAATTCCTCGACCTCACGCTGCCGAAGATCCGCCGGGCCCGCGCGGCGATTGACGCCTCGGGGCTGGACGTGGCGCTGCAGGTCGACGGCGGCATCACCGAGGACACCATCTGGCGTGCTGCGGACGCCGGCGCCAACGTGTTCGTGGCCGGTTCCGCCGTCTACGGTGCCGATGATCCTGCCGAGGCCATCAAACGCCTCCGCGCCTCCGGCCAGCGCTAGCGGTGCCGCCGGCAAGCCGCTAGCCCGGCCGCCGGTGGCCCGCAGGGCGGGGCGAAAATGACGCACCCCGTAACATCCGGCCGAGGGGAATAGCTAAAGCTACCCGGCGGTTGTGCCAGAATAGCAAGACACATACGTGCTCCGGGGTCGGTGTAAGTCCGAACCGGCGGTTATAGTCCGCGACCCGCGAGCCGGCTCTTCCTTCGGGAAGGCTGCCGGCAGACGGTTGAACCGGTGGAACTCCGGTACCGACAGTTAAAGTCTGGATGAGAGAAGCACGTACAGCTGTTACTGCGGTGCCCTTGTGGCGCCGTGGAAGTTCGCTGTCGTATACCCCCGGAGCCATCGCGGCTTTTGAGGGAAGGAACGACACACACATGCACTCTCTGCGATGGCTCTTCACCACCACTTCGGTCTTCGAAAGCCCGGTGGCAGGTTGATGAGCGTCCAACACTTCACACCCGAGACTGCGGACGACGCCGCGGCCCTGACCGCTGCCGGTTTCAGCGCGGCCGAGGTCGCCGCCATGGATGCCGCCCTCGCAGCCGCCCGGCAGGGGCCCCGGGGCGCGAACCCGCTGGTCGGCGCCGTCGTGATCAACGCTGACGGGGCCCGGATAGTCACGGGCTACCACCGCGGAGCCGGCACCGCCCACGCGGAAGCCGACGCGATCGATCAGGCGAAGGCCGCGGGCCTGGACCTCAGCGGCACCACGATGGTGGTCACGCTGGAGCCCTGCAACCACTGCGGACGCACGGGGCCCTGCGCCCAGGCGATCATCGGGGCCGGCATCGCGGACGTCGTCTACGCGATCGACGATCCGCACGACCCCGCCGCCGGCGGCGCAGCCACCCTGCGCGCCGCGGGGGTCCGCGTCCGCTCCGGACTCGGCGCCGAGGCCGCATTGGAGCTGAACCGTCGCTGGTTCGACGCCGTTGCCGCAGCGCGCCCCTTCGTCACCCTGCACATCGCGCAGACCCTCGACAGCCGCATTGCGGCCAGTGACGGCACCAGCCAGTGGATTTCCAGCCCGGAATCGCTCGCCGACAACCACGCCCTGCGCGGCCGGATCGACGCGATCCTGGTCGGAACCCAGACGGTGCTGGTCGACAATCCGCGGCTCACCGCACGCAATGCCGACGGCGAACGGGCCAGCCGCCAGCCGCTGCGGGTCGTGATGGGCTACCGGGGGATTCCCGAGGGCGCCGCGATCAACGGCGACGACGGCAAGGTCCTCCACCTGGCGACGCGTGATCCTCGGGAAGCGCTGGATGAGCTGTTCTCCGCCGGAGTCCGCCACCTCATGGTGGAAGGCGGCTCCCGGATCCTGAGTGCCTTCCTCGCCGCCGGGCTCGTGGACGAACTTATCGTCTACCTGGCCCCGACGCTCCTGGGCTCCGGAACCCCGGCACTGGGGGACCTCGGCATTGCCACCCTGGCCGACGCCCAGCAGTGGGAATGGGATACCGCGTCCGGCGGGGCGGTCCAGCCGCTCGGCCGCGACCTGCGGCTGCACCTGAGTCCAGCCCCGACATCCAGCGACCCGGCAAACAGCGCCCGCACAAACAGCGCCGTTACAGAGAGCGCCCGCTCAGAGAGCGCCGTTACAGACAGCGCACTGGCGCCCGTGCCGGCCGCCACCAACACTTCAACCGATTCAACCCCGCTCCGCACAGTCGCGGACACCGCCGCAGGAGGCATGTGATGTTCACCGGAATTATTGCCGAGCAGGGGAAGGTGTTGTCCGTCGACCGCAACGGCGACATCAGCGCCACCGTCCGGCTCCACGCAGCCGGCAGCACCGAGGGACTCGCGCTCGGCGGCTCCATCGCCGTCAACGGCGTCTGCCTCACGGCTACAGAGATCGACGGCAAGGAGTTCAGCGTTGACGTGATGGGCGAAACCCTGACGCGCAGCACCATCGGCGAACTCGCCGCCGGGGACCCCGTCAATCTGGAGCGCTGCGTTCCGGCCGGAGGCCGGCTCGACGGGCACGTCGTCCAGGGCCACGTCGACGGCGTCGGGCAGCTGCTGGAGCGCGAGGCGCTGGGCAACTGGGACCGGCTCCGCTTCGGCGTTCCCGCCGGGCTGGCGCGCTACATCGCCGAGAAGGGATCCATCGCCGTCGACGGCGTTTCGCTGACGGTGACCGCCGTGAGCCCGGCCGCTGAAGCGGCGCCGTGGTTCGAAGTGGGGCTGATCCCCACGACGCTGGCGGACACCGGACTGGGCGCGAAAGCCCCCGGCAGCCACGTGAACCTCGAAGTGGACGTGCTGGCGAAGTACACTGAGCGTCTGCTCGCCTTTTCAGGTGCGGCAGCCGGGGGAGCAGCAGTACGCGCGGAGGGGGCAACAGCGTGAACAACGTCAAGGACATCACTGCCCAGCAGCCTTTTCTCACGGAGCCCGCCGACGCTGCCCTGCCTGCGGAGCTTGCACCTGCGCCGGTCATCCCGCCGACCGGACTTGACCTGATCGAGGACGCCATCCGCGCCATGGCCGCCGGACGCCCCGTCCTGGTGGTCGACAACGAGGACCGCGAAAACGAAGGCGATATTATCTTCGCCGCCCAGCACGCCACGCCGGCTCTGATGGGCTGGACCATCCGGTACAGCTCCGGCGTCATCTGCGTACCGCTCGACGCCGGCCGTGCCGACGCCCTTGCGCTGCCGCCGATGGTCGAAATCAACGAAGACGCCAAGGGCACCGCCTACACGGTGTCCTGCGACGCCGCCGTGGGCGTCAGCACCGGAATCTCCGCCACGGACCGGGCCCTGACCGCCCGGATCCTGGCCGACCCCGGGAGCCAGCCGGCGGCGCTGACCCGGCCCGGGCATGTTTTTCCGCTCCGAGCCGTTAAGGGGGGAGTGCGGGAGCGTCCCGGCCACACCGAAGCTGCCGTGGAACTGTGCCAGCTGGCCGGACTCGAGCCCGTTGGTGTGATTGCAGAAGTGGTGTACGACAACGGAGAAATGATGAGGCTGGACGGACTTCGGGGCTTCGCCCTTGAGCACGGCTGCCCGCTGGTCTCGATTGCGGACCTGGTGACTTACCTTGAGGCCGGGCAGCCTGCCGGCCACGCGACGGACCCGGTTTGATGGAGGAGAAACGATGACGACGTCGGAAGCTCAAGAACAGCTGGGAACCGGACGCCAGCCGCATCCGGTCAGCGCCGGTCCGGTCGTCCAGCTGCCCACCGCCTTCGGTGACTTTGTGGCGCAGGCCTGGACCGACCTGGTCACCGGCGCCGAGCACCTGGCGGTCAGTTCGCCGCTGCCCCCGGTCGACGGCACGGCCCCGCTGGTCCGGCTGCATTCGGAATGCCTGACCGGAGACGTGTTCGGCTCCTACCGCTGCGACTGCGGCGAACAGCTGGCCTATGCACTGGAAATGATCAACGAGTTCGGCGGGACCCTGTTGTACCTGCGCGGCCAGGAGGGCCGGGGGATCGGCCTCGCGAACAAAATGAAGGCCTATGCCCTGCAGGAAGCCGGCTTCGACACCGTCGAGGCCAACGAACAGCTGGGCCTCCCCGTAGATGCCCGCTGCTACAAGGCCGCGGCCCAGATCCTCGCGGACATGGGCCTGCACGAGGTCCGCCTGCTGAGCAACAACCCGGACAAGCAGGACCGGCTGGCCCAGGCCGGCGTCCGCGTCGTGGAGATGGTGCCCACCGAGGTTCCCTCCCGCGAGCAGAACATCCGGTACCTGCAGACCAAGAAGGACCGGATGGACCACCGGCTGGTCCTGGACATGGAGCCGGCCGCGCCGGTTGCTGGTCCGCGCGGCTTCGAGCACGAGCAGGACTGAAAGACCCAGCGGGGGGGGGGG
>JAXMJF010000027.1:0-55390 GCA_034376805.1 Arthrobacter sp. | reverse complement strand
CCCCGCGTTGGTTTTAGCGGGAGGAGGCCAGCCCCGCTTCCTTGAGGCCGAGGTAGATCTTGTCCCGGGCGATCGGCAGCTCCGCGAACCGGACGCCCGTGGCGTTCCGGATGGCGTTGGCCAGTGCCGGCGCCACCGGGTTGAACGGGCTCTCGCTCATGGACTTCGCGCCCAGCGGGCCCAGTTTGTCGGACGTGTCGGCGAAGTACACCTCGCTGCGCGGCACGTCGGCGAAGGACGGGATGTGGTACTGCCGGAGGATGTCCGTGGTGACCCGTCCGGCGTCGTCCACCCTGACCTCCTCATACAGTGCGGCGCCGAGGGCCTGCGCGATGCCGCCCTCGATCTGCCCGCGGCACTGCCTCGGGTTGACCACCACGCCGGCGTCGGCGGCCTGGACGCTCTGCAGGATCCGCAGCTCCCCCGTCCCGGTGTTCACGGCCACCCGGAAACCGTGGACGTTGAATGCCACCGAACGCGGCGTCCCGCCCCAGTGCCCCTCGCCGGAGAGTTCGACGCCGGCCGTTGCGGCGGCGTCGAACAGGTCCGCCAGCGGCACCCGGGTTCCCTCGCAGATGACCGCGTCACCGTCCAGCACGCACCCGGAGGCCTGGACCTGCCGGATGCCGGCGGCGAAGGCGCGGATCCGCACGGCCAGCTCCTCGGCCGCGGCGAGGGTGGCCTTCCCGGCCACCACTGTCCCGGCCGAGCCGAAGGCGCCGGAATCGTGGTCGACCAGGTCCGTGTCCGACTGCCGGACGGCGACCCGGCCCGCGGTGGTGGACAGGGCGGTGGCGGCGAGCTGGGCGTGCACGGTGGTGGTTCCGTTGCCGAACTCCGCAGTCCCCACATCCACCTGGTAGCTGCCGTCGGGCAGGAGCCGGAGCCGGGAATGCGCGAAGTGGCCCCGCGGCGGGACGGTGTCGATCATGGACAGCGCCGAGCCTTCGCCGGTGACCCAGTCCGGGCCGAGGTCCTCAAGTCCGGCGTCGCGGTAGCGTTCCCGGCCGCGGTCCAGCGCGTCCTGCACCAGCTGCGTGCACTGGTCCAGCCCGTAGCTGCCGTAGAGCACATCCTCTTCCGGATCGGGGTGGGTGGAGAGCATGTCGTCGCCCTCGCGGACCATGTTGCGGCGGCGGAATTCCATCGGGTCCATGCCGATCCCGGCCGCGAGTTCGTCCACGGCGGACTCGATCGCGAAGATCATCTGGCTCAGTCCGTAGCCGCGGAAAGCCCCGGACGGCACGGTGTTGGTGTAGACCGCGTGCGCGTCCACCTTCTTGTTGGCGCAGTTGTACACGGCCAGGGATTCGCCGCAGCCGTGGAACATCACGCCCACGGAATGGTTGCCGTAGGCGCCGGCGTTGGTGAGTACTTCCAGCTGCAGGGCGGTGAGCCTGCCCTCGGCGCTGGCGGCGGCCTTGAGCGCGATGGTGAACGGGTGCCGGGTGGTGGACGCGGTGAACTGCTCGGTGCGGGTGAATTCGAGCTGCACCGGGCGCCCCAGTTTCAGTGCGGCGAGGGCCACGATGTCCTCGGTGAGGACTTCCTGCTTGCCGCCGAAGCCGCCGCCCACCCGTCCCGCGACCACCCGGATCCGTTCCTCCGGCAGCCCGAAGACCCTCCCCAGGGTGCGCCGGACCAGGAACGGCACCTGGCTGGAGGTGCGGACCTGGAGCCGGCCGTCGTCGTCGATCGAGGCGATGGCGGCGTGGGTCTCCAGCGCGGTGTGCTGCACCCGCTGGGTGCGGTAGGTCTGCTCGTGGATGAAGTCCGCGGTGGCGAAGGCCGCCGCGACGTCGCCGAGTTCGGAGTGCAGCTCGGCGACGACGTTCCGCTCCGGCCGGCCGATGCGGGCCGTGGCGGCGTCCTTGTCCCCGTGGACCAGCGGCGCCCCGGGGCGCAGCGCCTCCTGCGGGGTGAACACGGCATCCAGCACCTGGTACTCCACCTTCAGCGCCCGGACGCCGGCTTCCGCCGCGGCAACGGTATCGGCGACGACGGCGGCAATCCGCTGCCCGACGAACCGGACCACGTCATCGAGCACCCGGGTGTCATCCGGATCGTCGGTGTAGAGCTCGTGCTGCGCCGTGGAAAACAGCTGCGCGGGAGCGTCCTCGTGGGTGAAGACCGCCTCCACGCCGGGAATCCGCAGCGCGTCGGTGGAGTCGATGGACAGCACGCGGGCGTGGGCGTGCGGCGAGCGCAGGAGCTTTACGTGCAGCAGCCCCGGAAGTTCCGACGCCGGCACGTCCAGCGTGTAGCGGGCCGCGCCGGTGACGATCGCCTGGCTGGCGGGCGCCGGGACGTCGTCGCCGAGCTGGCCCGGACGCGGATCGGGCTGGCCGGCGGCGGCGATCCCGGTTCCCTGCCCCGCGGGGTCCGGATGGCTGGATCCGCCGTGCGCGGCCTCGCCGCAGACGGCGTCCGCGATGGCCCGGTAGCCGGTGCAGCGGCAGAGGTTCCCCTTGAGGTTCCGCGGCAGGTCGGCTTTCTGCTCGTCGTCGAAGGTGGCCGCCGTCATCACCATGCCGGCGGTGCAGAACCCGCACTGGAAGCCCTGCCGTTCCATGAACTGCTGCTGCATCGGATGCAGGCCCGCGCCGGCGGCAGTGTTGGCCAGGCCCTCCACCGTGGTGACCGCCCGGCCGTCCGCGCGGACCGCAGGGTAGATGCAGCTGTGCACGGGGGTGCCGTCCACGTGGACGGTGCAGGCCCCGCAGTCGCCGCCGTCGCAGCCTTTCTTCACGCCGAGGTTGCCCTGCTCGCGCAGGAACGTCCGCAGGCACTGCCCCGGCCTCGGTTCGGCCTGCGCCGGGGTTCCATTGATCTCGATAGCCATGCTCAGGGCCTTTCCTGCTGCGGCGAAGCCTGCGGTGATGTGCGCCGCGGAGGCCAGAAGTCGCCGGAAACGTGTGCCGGTGCTGCGCCTGCCGGGGCCGCGAGTTCGGCGCGGATTTCCTCGGCGAGCCGGTAGGTCATGTCCTTGCGCCAGGCCGGCAGGCCATGGATGTCGTCGTGGTAGAGCCCGTCCGGGATGGCGGCGTCGAGCGCTTCAATGAGGTCGGCCGGCGACGCCGCGGTGCCGGACGGCGCGTCCAGGCGCAGCTGCACGGGGCGCGTGGTGGCAGCGGTGACGGTGAGGACCAGTCCGCCGTCGGCGTCGAGCCTGCCGATCAGCAGCACCCCCGACCGTCCCAGGTTGCTCAGCGACAGCCGGCGGAAGGCCACCCGGGAGGCCAGGGCCGACGCCGGGAGGTGGATACTGCGGAGCAGCTCGCCGGGTGCCAGGCAGTTGCGCCCGTCCCCCGTGACGAATTCCGCCACCGGGACGGTGCGGCTGGCGCCGCCCGGGCCGAGCACCGTGGCCACGCCGTCCAGGGCCGCGCAGAGCGAGATCATGGGGCCGGCCGGCAGGGAGGTGCAGAGGTTGCCGCCCACGGTGGACATGTTCCAGACCTTGAAGGACGCCACGAACGAATCGCAGCACGGCCGGACCAGCTCCAGCGCAGGCCAGGCGGCCGCGTGCGCCCGGCCGGCCTCGCCGGCGGGCAGCGCGTAGAGCTCCGCGACGGTGCAGGTGGCCGCGATTTCGATCCCGGAGTCGGACACCGTGATGGCTTGCCAGCCGGTGGAGCCGAGGTCCAGCAGCCGCCGCAGGGGTTCCTTGCCGAAGGCGAAGCTGCCGTAGGAAAACAGCACGGTGCCGCCGGCCAGCCAGGCGTCTCCGGCCTGCCAGTCGGCCGGATCCGCGGTGCGGACCACCGCCTCGATGGTGTTCATGTCCATGGCATCTCCTGGTGTTGCGGGGTGAGGACTGGCGGGGTGCTGGTGTGGCCCTTGCCGCTGTATGGGTGGATCGGTCCGCTCCCGTGTTTCAGGGACAGCCGGCGGGCGGAACGGCTCCGGAGGGCCACCAGTTCCGCGGTGATGGAGACGGCCACCTCGGCCGGGGTGACCGCGCCCAGGTCCAGCCCGATCGGGGAATGCAGCCGCCCGGCCTCCTCCGGCGCCACCCCGGCGGCGAGCAACGACTCCATCCGCTGGCCGTGGCTCCGCCGCGATCCCATGGCCCCGACGTACGCGAGGTCCAGGCGGAGCGCCGTCCGCAGCAGCGGGATGTCGAACTTGGGATCATGGGTGAGCACACAGACAACGGTCCGGGCGTCGAGGCGGCCGGCGGCGGCTTCGGCGGCCAGATAGCGGTGCGGCCAGTCCGTGACCACCTCCTCCGCCAGGGCGAAGCGTTCCTGCCGGGCGAAGGCGGGCCGGGCGTCGCACAGGGTCACGTGGTAGCCGAGCAGCTGTGCGGCCGGCACCAGGGCCGCGCCAAAATCGTTGGCGCCGAACACCAGCATCCGGGCCGCCGGCAGCCTGCTCTCCACCAGCAGGGTGACCGGTTCGGCAGCGGGCCGGCCAATTGCCGCGTCTACGTAGCAGCCGGATTCCGCCGCCAGCCGCACCACCCCCGTGGTCCCGTTCCTCAGCAGGGGCTCGAGCTGCGCGGCTGCCGCCTGCAGCAGGGAGCGGTCCCCGTCCCCGGCAAGACCCAGCAGGGCGGCCACGGCATCGGACTGCGACACCTGGTAGCTGGCCGGATCCGGGATGACGACGGCCCGGGCACCCCGCCGGGAAGCGTCGCCCCGCGGGGCCTGCGCGTCGACCCGCCGGATGAGCGCCAGACCCGTGCCGGGAGCATGGGCGTCCAAGGCGTTCAGGGCCTCCGGCCGAAGGCCGCCCAAGGTGTCCGCCAACAGTTCGATATGGATTTCCAGCTCGCCGCCGCAGGTGAGCCCGACGGCGAACGCGTCCTCGGCGCTGTAGCCGAAGAACTCGCGGCGGGTGCCGCCGTCGGCCATCACCTCCAGGGCCGCCGCCACCACGGCGCCCTCAATGCAGCCGCCGGAGAGGCTGCCCAGGACGTCGCCGGACCCGGACACCAGCATGGAGGTTCCCACCGGGCGCGGCACCGAACCGCCGGTCCCCACCACGGTGGCCACAGCGCAGCGCTCGCCGGTGGCTGCCGGCTGCCACGCCGCCAGCGCAGTCATCAGATCCAACATTGCTGCACCCCCTTTTCCCGTGCGGCGTTGGTGTGCACATTCTCGTTCGTAACCTTGGCCAGGGGAAGCACCGGAAATCCGCTGCGGTTTCGGACCCTCGCGCCCGGGATCCGCGCTGCGGCCGTCCGAAAGCGCCGCGGAATCCGCACGGCCCTAGTAGTCGATCCGGTTCTGGAGGGTGTTCCAGGTGGTGAAGGGCTGCAGCACGGGCGGTGCCTCAGGACCGTCAAGCTCCAGCTTGCGCACCGGCAGGACGGCCTCGGGCTGGTTGTTCTCGAAGTACTCGTAGAACACGGCGTCATCGAAGCCGACCGAGGCGGCATCGTGCCGGTCGGCGGCGAAGACTACGTGGTCCACCCGCGCCCACAGGGCGGAGGCCAGGCACATGGGGCACGGCTCGCAGCTGGTGTAGAGCGTGGCTCCGCTGAGCTCGAACCGGCCCAGTTCGGTGCAGGCCCGGCGGATGGCCGTGACCTCGGCGTGGGCGGTGGGATCGTTGGTGGCGGTGACGCGGTTGACGCCGTCGAACGCCTGTCCGTCCGCGGTGACAATGACGGCACCGAAGGGCCCTCCGCTGTTCATGACGTTGGCCGTGGCCAGCTCGATGGACCGGACAAGATAGGCCTGGGCCGTGACGGTGACAGTCATGATGCGACTCCCTGTGCTGTGGAAGCCGGTTCCCGTGCCGGAACGTAGTGTGCCGGTGGCGTCGGTGACCAGGCTTCAGCGTGTGCGGTGAAGGTTCAGTTGCGCCTGGTAGATAGCCTCCCGCGTCCCGGGTGCCCGCCTTTGACACCAGCGAGACTAGCAGCGGAACGGGGCCAGCGCCACCGTTTTATGGAAGTTAAGTTTCGTGATGTGAAATCCATGTTTCCGGATTGTCACGGAGGCCGAACGTTGACGGACCGGCCACGGCCACCCTAACCTGTTCGAACCGGCCATCGCGCCGGGCACCCTGGATCAGCAGACAGGGCATCACTGAGCTGGCATAACCTTCCCACGCTCAGACAGGAAACCATGATGCCCACACAATCCCCCGGATCCCGGCTCTGGATCAAGAACCCCCTCGGCGCCTTCACCGCCAACAGCCTCGACGCCTCCGGCGGAGTGGTGGTGAGCGGCGGCGTCATTGTTGAAGTGCTGGCAGCCGGGCAGCTGCCCGCGGCACCGTGCCAGGAGATTTTCGACGCCGGCAGCCACGTGATGCTGCCGGGGCTCATCAACACGCACCACCACTTTTACCAGACCCTCACCCGGGCCTGGGGTCCGGTGGCCAATGCCCCGCTCTTTCCCTGGCTGCAGAACCTGTACCCGGTGTGGGCGCGCCTCACGCCCCGCGACCTGGAGCTGGCCACCACCGTGGCGCTCGCGGAGCTGCTCCTGTCCGGCTGCACCACCGCGGCGGACCATCACTATCTGTTCCCGGACGGCCTGGAGGACGCCATCGACATCGAGGTCCGGGCGGTGCGCGAACTCGGCATGCGGGCCACCCTCACCCGCGGCTCCATGAGCCTCGGCACGGACGACGGCGGCCTGCCGCCGCAGTCCACGGTGCAGTCACCGGACGTGATCCTGGCGGACAGCGAACGGCTCATCGGCGAGTACCACCAGCGGGGCGACGGCGCCACTGTCCAGATTGCGCTGGCGCCGTGCTCACCGTTTTCGGTCACCCGGGAGGTCATGGCGGAGAGCGCGGCCCTGGCGGAGCGGCATGATGTCCGGCTGCACACCCACCTGGCCGAGACCCTGGACGAGGAGGATTTCTGCCGGGAGATGTTCGGCCTGCGGACCGTGGACTACCTCGAAAGCGTGGGCTGGCTGGGCGACCGGACCTGGCTGGGGCACGGCATCCACTTCACCGACGGCGAGATCGCCGCGCTGGGGGCCGCCGGCACCGCCGTCGCGCACTGCCCCACCTCCAATATGCGCCTGGCCTCCGGAACGGCGAGGGTGCTGGAACTTGAGGACGCAGGCGTTCCCGTGGGGCTGGGAGTGGACGGTTCAGCCTCGAACGATGCCTCCAACATGATCCTGGAGGCGCGGCAGGCGCTGTACCTGCAGCGGCTGCGCTACGGTGCGCAGGTTCCGGTGGAGCGGGCGCTGGGCTGGGCGACGCGGGGTTCCGCCGCAGTCCTGGGCCGGCCGGACCTGGGCCAGCTGGCCCCCGGGATGCAGGCCGACCTGGCCCTCTTCACCCTCGATGAACTGCGCTTCTCCGGCAGCCACGACCCCGTCGCGGCCCTGCTGCTGTGCGCGGCCGACCGGGCGGACCGCGTCATGGTGGGCGGACAGTGGCGCGTGGTGGACGGCCAGATTCCGGGACTCGACATTGCCGGGCTCATTGCGGAGCACTCGGCCGCGGCGCGGCGGCTGGTGGGCGGTTAGACCGGGCAGCGACCAGCCGGTTCATCCAGCGCGAGACCCGGCCGGGCCGGTGCCCGCGGTCGGCCGGGAAGTAGAAGTCCGGATCGGTGCCGCCGCGCGGGAGATAGATCTCGTCGGGCGTTGCCGGGGGCTCCACGCCCTGTGTGCCGGCTGGTTGCTGCTGCATTTTATTGCTCCCTTGGTTTGCGTTTTATTTCACAATACGAAACTTAGTTCTTGTTATACGGAAACGGTAGGGCTGCGCCGCAGTGCGGTCAAGGGCCTGCGACCTCCATCACGCGGCCGCCCCGGTCACAATCGGAAAATTCAGATTGTGATGTACACCACCGCCGCACTGGGCTAGCCTTGAAGGTAATTCGTGGCGTAGGTCACGTAACCTGGGAGCAGCAGGCAGGGTTGTAATGAGCTGGCGTCAACTGACGTCGGCTCTTTTTTGTGGGTCGGCGGAGAAAGAAACGAACGCGAAATGCGTACGAAATTTCTATGTGGGATTTTGATTCCACATACCGGAAGTTGGGAACCACACCATGAACAACAAGATCGTCCTCGGACAGAACCAGTACGGTAAAGCGGAAGTCCGCGTCGTCAAGATCACCCGCGACACGGAGCGCCACGAGATCGAAGACCTTAACGTCACCTCGCAGCTCCGCGGCGACTTCGCGGCGGCCCACCTGGAAGGCGACAACAGCCACGTCGTGGCAACGGACACGCAGAAGAACACCATCTACGCCTTCGCCCGGGAGGGCATCGGTTCCCCGGAGGCCTTCCTGCTCCGGCTCGGAGACCACTTCACGTCCAGCTTCGACTGGGTGACCGGCGGCCGCTGGGAGGCCGAGTCCTACAGCTGGGACCGCATCCAGGCCCACGGCGCAGCCCACGACCACTCCTTCGTGCGCAGCGGCCAGGAAGTCCGGACCGCCGTCCTCGTCCGCGACGGCGCCGACCGGCACCTCATCTCCGGGCTCAAGGACCTGACGGTCCTCAAGTCCACCCAGTCGGGCTTCGTCGGCTACCCGCGGGACAAGTACACCACCCTGCCGGAGACCACTGACCGGATCCTCGCCACGGATGTTTCCGCCCGCTGGCGCTACAACGCCGGCACGGACTTCA
The DNA here is from genome assembly GCA_034376805.1 of Arthrobacter sp. Taxonomy (GTDB): domain Bacteria; phylum Actinomycetota; class Actinomycetes; order Actinomycetales; family Micrococcaceae; genus Arthrobacter. The sequence continues at coordinate 46,832 of JAXMJF010000027.1, read as the reverse complement.
GCTCCCTCGATTTCAACAAGGGCTACGAGGACGTCAAGGCCCTCCTGCTGGAGGGCTTCACCGAAAAGTACTCCCACGCCCTGCAGCAGACCCTGTTCGACATGGGCACCAAAGTCCTGGAAGCACACAGCGAGATCGACGAAATCAAGTTCTCGATGCCCAACAAGCACCACTTCCTGGTGGACCTCTCCCCGTTTGGCCTCGACAACCCCAACGAGGTGTTCTTTGCCGCCGACCGCCCCTACGGCCTGATCGAGGCGACGGTCCAGCGCGAGGACGCAGTACCGGCCGACGCCGTGTGGTCCGGCATCGCCGGCTTCTGCTAGGACCACCGGTCCCGCCGGTTTAGCAAGCCGGTCCAGCAAGCCACCGCCTGCTCCAGGGCCGGCACCCGTGCCGGCCCTGGGACAGGCAACCAGCACCCCAACAAGCCACATCTGTTAGCCAGACACCGTTAGCCAGACAAAGACGTCTGCCATGAACCAAGAAAGTCTGCCATGAACATGAAAAAGAAGCCGTCAGCGGTTAAGACCCGCGCCGGCCGCACCCCGTCCGACCGGCCCGAAGACGAGCGGCTTCCGATCGGAAGCACCTTCGCCTACGGCCTCCAGCACGTCCTGACGATGTACGGCGGCATCATTGCACCCCCGCTGATCATTGGCGCGGCGGCCGGAATGCCGTCACAGGAGATCGGCCTCCTGATCGCGGCCTGCCTCTTTGTGGGCGGTCTGGCCACCATCCTCCAGACCATCGGCATCCCGTTCTTCGGCTCCCGGCTTCCCCTGGTCCAGGGTGTCTCCTTTGCCGGCGTATCCACGATGGTGGCGATCGTGGATGAGGGCGGAGGCATCCAGTCCGTGTTCGGTTCGGTGATTGCCGCGTCCCTGATCGGACTGCTCATCACCCCGCTGTTCTCCAAGATCATCCGATTCTTCCCGCCGGTGGTCACCGGAACGGTCATTACCGTCATCGGGCTGACCCTGATGCCGGTGGCCGCGAACTGGGCCATGGGCGGGAACAAAGCCGCGCCCAACTACGGCTCCATGGCCAACATCGGGCTGGCGGCCGCCACCATGGCCATCGTGCTGCTGCTGAGCAAGGTCGGCAGCGCCACCATCTCGCGGCTTTCCATCCTCCTGGCCATGGTGCTGGGCACGGTCATCGCCTTCATCGCCGGAATGACCGACTTCTCCAAGGTCGCGCAGGGCGACATCGTGGCCTTCCCCACCCCGTTCGCCTTCGGGCCGCCCACATTCCACGTCGCCGCGATCATCTCGATGCTGATCGTGATCCTGGTGACCCTGACAGAGACGTCCGCGGACATCATCGCCGTGGGCGAAATCGTGGGAACCAAGGTGGACTCCAAGCGCATCGGCGACGGACTGCGGGCCGACATGCTCTCCAGCGCCATCTCGCCGCTGTTCAACTCCTTCACCCAGAGCGCCTTCGCCCAGAACGTGGGACTGGTCGCCATCACAGGCGTCAAGAGCCGCTTCGTGGTCAGCGCCGGCGGCGTCATCCTGGTGATTTTGGGACTCCTTCCGGTCCTGGGCCGGGTGGTGGCCGCGGTGCCGACGCCGGTCCTGGGCGGCGCCGGCGTCGTACTGTTCGGCACGGTGGCAGCCAGCGGCATCCGGACCCTGGCCAAGGTGGAGTACAAGAACAACATGAACCTGATCATCGTGGCCGCCTCGATCGGCTTCGGCATGATCCCGATTGCCGCCCCGGCCTTCTACGACCAGTTCCCGTCCTGGTTCGCCACCATCTTCCACTCCGGCATCAGCTCGGCGGCCGTGATGGCCATCCTGCTGAACCTGCTCTTCAACCACCTCAAGGCGGGCAACTCGGAGAACCAGTCGGTGTTTGTGGCCGGCACCGAACGGATCGTGCGGGAACAGGACCTCAAGTGCTTGGCCGACGGCGACCGCTTCGAGGGCGGCAAGCTGATCGACTGCGACGGCAAGGAAGTGCCGGTGGAGTCGGCGTCGAAATCGGACCACTAACGGCCGGCAGCACCACCAACATGGCAAGTGCGGCCCCTTCCCCGGAAGGAAAAGGGGCCGCACTGTGGCCTCAACGGCTGCCGAGCCGGCAGCGGCACGGCCGGGGCTCAGTTCTTGTTGAGGTCCTGGGAAATCGCCAGGGCCGCCTCGCGCAGCAGAGGCACCGCGCGGTCCGCGAAGGCCTTGTCCACCCGGGAAACAGGGCCGGAGACGGAAATCGCCGCGGGGGTGGGCGCGTTCGGGATCGCAATGGCGAAGCAGCGGACGCCGATCTCCTGCTCTTCCTCGTCGATGGAATAGCCGCGGTCCCGGATCAGCTTAAGGTCCGCGAACAGGGACTCGACGTCGCCGATGCTCTTCGGGGTGGGGGTGGGCATGCCCTTCCGGGTGACGATGCCGCGCACCGTCTCGTCGTCCAGCTGCGCCAGGATCGCCTTGCCCATGCCGGTGGCGTGCATGTAGCCGCGGCGGCCCACCTCGGTGATCATCCGCATGGAATGCAGGGACGGCACCTGGGCCACGTACATGACCATGTCCGAATCCAGCACCGCCATGTTGGCCGTTTCCCCGAGCCGCTCCACGAGCGACTGGAGCTGCGGCCGGGCCAGGGCACCGAGCTGCTTGTTCGCCGCCTCGCCCAGGCGGATCAGGCGCGGACCCAGGGCGTAGCGGCGGTTCGGCAGCTGCCGGATGTATCCCAGCGTGACCAGGGTGCGGAGCAGCCGGTGGATGGTGGGCAGCGGCAGATCGGTGGAGGACGACAGTTCACTGAGTGTGACGTCCCCGCCCGCATCAGTAATCAGCTCCAGAAGTTCGAAAACGCGCTCAACGGACTGCACGCCTCCGGGGGCTTTTTCGGCCATAGCTTGGGTCTCCTGAGGGATCGCTTGCGACAACTTTTATCCGCATCGTGAAAAAAGTGCTTAGTAAACCCAAGATACAGCACCCCGGCCACCGTCAATGAGGGGTCCAGGCCCCGCAGACACACCCGGGAGGCCGTCACGCAGAGCTTGTAATTCCACGAAGTAGATAATAATATCCATAATACGAAATAATTAAGAGCAGTGAGCGCCCGTCAGCGGGCCGACTAGGAGGAAAATTCAATGGCGAATCCGAGCCCCGGAAATTCGATCACCCTGCGCGTGGAGGCACCGTCCAGCTTCACCGCCACCAGCGAACTGGCCGCAGCCGTCGGCGCCGCCGGTGCCGCGATCACCGCCCTGGACGTCACCGAGTCACACCACGAGACCCTGGTGGTCGATGTCACCTGCAACACCACGGATGACGACCACGCCGCCCGCGTCAAGGACGCGCTGAACGCGCTCGACGGCGTCACCGTCCGCAACGTCTCGGACCGCACCTTCCTGATGCACCTCGGCGGCAAGCTGGAGGTGGTCCCGAAGGTAGCCCTGCGCAACCGCGACGATCTCTCCCGCGCCTACACTCCCGGCGTCGCCCGCGTCTGCATGGCCATCGCGGAGAACCCCGAGGCCGCCCGGAACCTCACCATCAAACGCAACACCATTGCCGTCGTCACCGACGGCTCCGCCGTCCTGGGCCTGGGCAACATTGGCCCGGCCGCCGCGCTGCCGGTGATGGAAGGCAAAGCGGCGCTGTTCAAGCAGTTCGCCAATGTCGATGCGTGGCCGGTGTGCCTGGATACGCAGGACACCGAGGAAATCATCAAGATCGTCAAGGCACTCGCGCCCGTCTACGGCGGCGTCAACCTCGAGGACATCGCCGCGCCGCGCTGCTTCGAGATCGAAAACCGGCTCCGCGAGGAACTCGACATCCCGGTCTTCCACGACGACCAGCACGGGACAGCCATCGTCACACTCGCGGCCCTGGCCAACGCCCTGCGGGTGGTGGGCAAGAAGCTCCCCGACGTCCGGATCGTCGTTTCGGGCGTGGGAGCGGCCGGATCCGCCATCATTGCGCTGCTCAAGGCGCAGGGGGCCCGGAACATCATCGCCGCCGGCCGCTCGGGCGCGATCCACTTCGGCGAACAGTACGACGACGAGCACCGCACCTGGATTGCCGAGAACACCAACGAACAGGGATTCTCCGGCACCCTGCACGAGGCACTCAAGGGAGCCGACGTCTTCATCGGCGTCAGCGCACCGCACGTGATCGGCGAAGAGCAGGTGGCATCCATGGCCAAGGAAGCTATTGTGTTCGCCATGGCCAACCCCACGCCGGAAATCGATCCGGTTATCGCGTCACGGCACGCAGCCGTGGTGGCGACCGGCCGCAGCGATTTCCCCAACCAGATCAACAACGTTCTGGCCTTCCCCGGGTTCTTCCGCGGGCTGCTGGACGCAGGGGCAGCGGACATCACCCCCGAGATGCTCGTGGCCGCCGCCGAGGCGATCGCGAAGCGGGTGGCTGACGACGAGCTTAACGCCAGCTACATCATTCCCAGCGTCTTCGACCCCCACGTTGCCGCCGACGTCGCCGCCGCCGTTGCCGCGGCGGCCCATGCAGCGGCCCCGGCCGCCGCGCTCGCGCACGCCTGATGCTGATTCACCCAACAGGAAGGACCACAATGGCTCTCACCATTTCAGCCCAGCGCCCCGTTGACCGTGCGGAGGAGATCCTCACCCCCGAGGCCCTGGCCTTCATTGAGGAACTGCACCAGCGTTTCGCCGCTACCCGGGGGGATCTGCTCAAGGCCCGCGCGGTCAAGCGCGAGGAGGTGGCCCGCACCGGCCGGCTCGATTTCCTGCCGGAGACCCGCGACATCCGCGACGGCGAGTGGACCGTTGCCGCCGCCCCGGCTGCCCTGGAGGACCGCCGGGTGGAAATGACGGGCCCGGCCGCGCCGGCCAAGATGGCCATCAATGCCCTGAACTCCGGGGCCAAGGTCTGGCTCGCGGACCTCGAGGATGCCAGCACGCCCACCTGGCCCAACGTGATCGAATCGATCCTGAACCTCCGCGACGCCGCGGCCGGAACCCTGGCCTATACCTCCCCCGAGGGGAAGGAATACACGCTCCGGACCGACGCCCCGCTGGCCGTCGTCGTGGCACGCCCGCGCGGCTGGCACATGAGCGAGCGCCATCTGCTGATCGGCGGCGAGCACACCGTGGGCGCCCTGGTGGACTTCGGCCTGCACTTCTTCCACACCGCCAAGCAGCTGCTGGAGAACGGCCAGGGCCCCTACTACTACCTGCCCAAAATGGAGAGCCACCTCGAGGCCCGCCTCTGGAACGAGATCTTCGTCTTTGCGCAGGACTACCTCGGGATTCCGCAGGGCACCATCCGCGCCACCGTCCTGATCGAGACCATCCCGGCCGCGTTCGAGATGGATGAGATCCTCTACGAACTCCGCGACCACGCCTCCGGCCTGAACGCCGGGCGCTGGGACTACCTGTTCAGCATCATCAAGTATTTCCGCGACGCCGGCTCGCGCTTTGTCCTGCCGGACCGCGCCACCGTGGCCATGACCGCGCCGTTCATGCGCGCCTACACCGAGCTGCTGGTCAAGACCTGCCACCACCGCGGCGCCTTCGCCATGGGCGGCATGGCGGCCGTCATCCCCAACCGCCGCGAGCCAGAGGTCACGGCCCAGGCCTTCGAGAAAGTGCGTGCGGACAAGACCCGCGAGGCGAATGACGGCTTCGACGGGTCCTGGGTGGCCCACCCGGACCTGGTCCCGGTCTGCCGCGACGTCTTCGACGCCGTCCTGGGCGAGCGGCCGAACCAGCTGGACAAGCAGCGCCCGGAAGTTTCGGTCACCGCGGACCAGCTCCTGGACATCGCCTCCGCGAACGGCACGGTCACCGAGGCGGGCCTGCGCCTGAACCTCTACGTCGCCGTCGCCTACACCGCGGTGTGGATCTCCGGCAACGGCGCCGTCGCCATCCACAACCTGATGGAGGATGCCGCGACGGCCGAAATCTCCCGCTCGCAGGTGTGGCAGCAGATCCGCAACCAGGTGGTCCTCGCTGACACCGGCCGGACCGTGACCCGCGAACTGGTGTCCGGGATCCTGGCCGAGGAAACCGAGAAGCTCCGCGGCGAGGTGGGCGCGGACGCCTTCGCGAAGCACTACCTGCCCGCCAGCAAGCTGATCGGCGACATTTGCCTCTCCGAGGACTACACGGACTTCCTCACCACTCCGGCCTACGAACTGGTGGGCTGAGCCATGGCTGTTTCTCAATCCGGGACGCCCTTCGCGTCTCCCTCCGGGGCGCTCTCCTCCGCAGACCTGGGCCGGATCGATGCCCAGCTCGCGGCGACGGACCTGCTGCTGGAGCGGAACTACCCGGGCGACGACGGCACCCGCCAGCCGGTCCACACCGTCTACGTCCCGGCCGACCGCTTCACGCCGGGCTTCGCCGAAGGCTGGGGCGCCCAGGCACTGGCCGTGGCCGAAGCCCACGGCGGGCTGGAGCGGCTCGGAACCCTGCTCGGCCAGGAGCCCGAGCTGGCCGCCGCCGTCGCATCCCGCGTCGCCGCGAAGCTCGGCAGCGAACCGATCGAGGACCTGCGGCTGGACTTCGAGGACGGCTACGGGGACCGGGGTGACGACGCCGAGGACGCCGACGCGGTCGCTGCCGCAGCTGCCGTGGCCGCCGCGGTAGCGGACGGCAGCGCCCCGCCGTTCATCGGGATCCGGTTCAAGTGCTTCGAGGCACCCACCCGGGCCCGCGGGCTGCGCACCCTGGACCTGTTCGTCTCCGGCCTGGCAGCCGCCGGCGAGCTCCCGGAAGGACTGGTCCTCACCCTGCCCAAGGTCACCACCGTAGCCCAGGTCCAGGCGATGGACTACGCCGTGTCCCGGCTGGAGGAAGTCCACTCGCTGCCCGCCGGCCGCCTGCGCTTCGAGGTCCAGGTGGAAACGCCGCAGCTGATCCTGGGCCCGGACGGCACCTCCCCGGTGGCGCAGCTGCCGCACGCCGTCCCCGGCCGGATCAGCGCCCTGCATTACGGCACCTACGATTACTCGGCCTCGCTGCAGATCTCCGCGGAATATCAGTCGATGGAGCACCCGGTGGCGGACTACGCCAAAGAGGTGATGCAGCTGGCCGTCGCCGGCACCGGCATCCGGCTCTCCGACGGGTCCACCAACGTCATCCCCGTCGGCGACGGGGTGCAGGACGCCTGGCGGCTTCATGGCCGGCTGGTCCGCCGCTCGCTGGAACGCGGCTACTACCAGGGCTGGGACCTTCACCCGGCCCAGCTGCCGAGTCGTTTCGCCGCCACCTACGCGTTCTACCGGCAGGGCCTCCCCGCCGCCGCCGCACGGCTCCGCAACTACGTGGAGCGCACCGAGGGCGGCGTGATGGACGAACCCGCCACGGCCAGGGCTCTCGCGGCCTTCGTGCTGCGCGGCATCCAGTGCGGTGCCGCCGGCGCAGAGGAAGTCCGCGGGCTGACCGGCATGGGGCTGCCCCAGCTGACCGTCCTGGCCCACCCCCGGCTGGCACAGCCGGCAGCCTCCCACAACCACTGACCCTTTTGACTGACCTTTCACAAAGGAGCGCACCCCATGAGCAACTACTTTTCCCCCGAAGGCGGCCTGCCGCCGCAGACGCAGCTCCTCACCGACCGCGCCGTGGTCAAGGAGGCCTACACGGTCATCCCCAAAGGGGTGCTGCGTGACATTGTCACCAGCAACCTCCCCGGCTGGACCAAGACCCGCGCCTGGATCATCGCCCGGCCCATCGCCGGCTTCGCCACGACCTTCTCGCAGCTGATCGTCGAGGTGGCGCCGGGCGGCGGCAGCGACAAGCCCGAGGCGGAGGCCGGCGTCGAAGGCGTCATCTTCCTCACCAAGGGCGAACTGACGCTGACGCTCGACGGCGAAATCCACCACCTGGAGTCCGGCGGCTACGCCTATCTCGCGGCTGGCTCGGACTGGAAGGTCTCCAACGATGCCGCCGGGGAGGCCGCCAGTTTCCAGTGGATCCGCAAGGCCTACGAGCCGCTGGACGGCTTCACGGCGAAGTCTTTCGTGACCCGCGACCAGGACGTCGAGCCGCGGCCCATGCCGGACACCAACGGCGCCTGGGCGACCACCCGCTTTGTGGACCCGGACGATCTGGCCCACGACATGCACGTCAACATCGTCACGTTCCAGCCCGGCGGCTCCATCCCGTTCGCCGAAACCCACGTGATGGAACACGGACTCTTTGTCCTCGAGGGCAAAGCCGTCTACCGGCTCAACGATGACTGGGTGGAAGTCGAGGCCGGCGACTTCATGTGGCTCCGCGCCTTCTGCCCGCAGGCCTGCTACGCCGGCGGACCGGGCCCGTTCCGCTACCTGCTCTACAAGGACGTCAACCGCCAGATCCGCCTTACCTAGGCGCGGCCGAAGCAATGGGCCCGCCCCGCCTGACGGGGCGGGCCGCCTTCCCATGACGGCGGGGCTTGGCGGCGCTTGCTAGCCTGAGGCTGTGAAGTACGAATCCCTGTGGATCGGAATGCTCGTTGGCGCAGCCCTCGGCTTCGCCATCGGCGTGACCACCGCCGACAAGCCGTTCACGGGCCTGCTGATCGGCGTCGCCGTCGGTGCGCTGGTGGGCCTGGCGGCCCGGAAAGACCCTTCGAAGGGCTAAGGCAGCCCGCCCTGGACTGCCCGGACCCTGATGGCCCGGGACCCGAGGCTGCGCCCTGACGCCCCGGGCCCTGACGTCCCACCTGCTGCGGCTGTGCCCGGAGACAACATGGTCCCGGCTGAGGACCCGGCAGCCGCGCCCTTCACCATTCACCCCTTGACTCACCCGCCCACCCTCCCTACACTTTTCATAAAGCAGAATCTTTATTCCACAAAGTGGAAGTTGAGAGAGGCAAGGAAGCCCCCTCCAGCTCCCGCCCGCACCGGAAAGAAACCACCATGACGTACACCGTGAACTGCTCCATCCTGCTGACCGAACTGCCCCTCCTCGAGCGGCCCGCCGCGGCGAAGGCTGCCGGCTTCGACGCCGTCGAGTTCTGGTGGCCCTTCGCGGAGTCAGTTCCCGCCGACGCCGAGGTCACCCGTTTCGAGCGGGCCATCACCGACGCCGGGGTCCAGCTCACCGGCCTCAACTTCAACGCCGGCGACATGCCCGGCGGCGACCGTGGCCTCGTGTCCTGGAAGGGCCGCTGCTCCGAGTTCAAGGACAACATCGACGTGGTGGCCGGCATCGGCGGACGGCTCGGCTGCACATCCTTCAACGCCCTCTACGGCAACCGGCAGGACGGGCACACCCCGGAGGCCCAGGACGAACTGGCGGTCAGGAACCTCGCAGCCGCAGCCGCGGGAGTGGCGGGCATCGGCGGCACCGTGCTGCTCGAGCCGGTCAGCGGCGCCCCCAGGTACCCGCTCCTCTCGGCCGACGACGCCCTCCGGGTCATCTCCCGCGTGAAGGAGGAAACCGGCGCGGGGAACATCAAGCTCCTCGCCGACTTCTATCACCTCTCGGTCAACGGGGACGACGTCGCCGCCGTCATCGAAAAGCACGCCAAAGACTTCGGCCACATCCAGATCGCCGACAACCCCGGCCGCGGGGCTCCCGGAACCGGTGAGCTTCCCCTCGGCGAGTGGATCGCCCGCAGCCGCCAACTCGGCTATGAGGGCTACATCGGCCTCGAGTACAAGGCACCGGCGGAAACCGCCTTCGCCTGGGCCATCCGCCAGCGCCTGGCCCGCTAGCCACCCGCACCCGCCGTCGCACCCGCCGCGACACAGCAGCACACCCGCGCTAAAAAGACTTCAGTAAAGGAACCATCATGAGCAATGTTGCAGTCATCGGACTCGGAATCATGGGCCTGCCCATGGCCATCAACCTGGTCAACGCCGGCCACAGCGTCACCGGTTTCAACCGCAGCCAGGACAAGATCGACAAGCTGGTCTCCGAGGGCGGCCGGGGTGCCGCCAGCATCGCCGACGCCGTCAAGGACGCCGACGTCGTCATCACCATGGTGCCGGACTCCCCCGACGTCGAGGGCGTCGTCAGCGGCCCCGACGGGGTGTTCGCCCACGCCAAGCAGGGCGCCCTGTGGATCGATGCCAGCAGTATCCGCCCGGACGTCGCCAAGCGCCTGGCCGACGACGCCAAGGCCGCCGGCATCCGCGCCCTGGACGCCCCGGTGTCCGGCGGTGAACAGGGCGCCATCGATGCTGCCCTGTCGATCATGGTCGGCGGCGACGCGGCAGATTTCGAGGCCGCCCAGGATGTCCTCGCCGCGGTGGGCAAGACCATCGTCCACGTCGGCCCGGCCGGTTCCGGCCAGACGGTCAAGGCAGCCAACCAGCTGATCGTCGCCGTCAATATCGAGGTCCTGGCCGAGGCCATCGCCTTCCTCGAGGCCTACGGCGTCGACACGGACGCCGCCCTGAAGGTCCTCGGCGGCGGCCTTGCCGGCTCCAAGGTCCTGGAGCAGAAGGGCCAGAAGATGCTCGACCGCAACTTCGACCCCGGGTTCCGCCTGGCCCTGCACCACAAGGACCTGGGCATCGTCACCTCGGCCGCCCGCGAAGCCAACGTCGCCGTCCCCCTCGGGGCCGTCGTCGCGCAGCTGGTCGCCGCCACCGTCAACCAGGGTGACGGCGGACTGGACCACTCCGGACTCTTCAAGCAGGTCCTCCAGCTCAGCGGCCGCCACTAGGCAGCGCAGCCGCCCGGCCCGCCAGGCCAGGCCTCCCACCGCCAAAGTGCCCCGCGACGGTTCGCCGGGCCTTCCTTCAGCACACCCAAAAACGGACTTCCGAGGAGTACACCATGACTAAGATGCGCACCGTAGACGCTGCCGTCGCCATCCTGGAAAAGGAGGGCGCCACCGAGGCGTTCGGCCTGCCGGGCGCGGCGATCAACCCGTTCTATTCCGCCATGCGGAACCACGGCGGGATCCGCCACACCCTGGCCCGCCACGTTGAAGGCGCCAGCCACATGGCCGACGGCTACAGCCGGGCCAAGGACGGCAACATCGGCCTCTGCATCGGCACCTCCGGGCCTGCCGGCACGGACATGATCACCGGGCTGTACGCGGCCTGGGCCGATTCCATCCCCATGCTCTGCATCACCGGCCAGGCCCCGGTGGCCAAGCTGCACAAGGAAGACTTCCAGGCCGTGGACATCGAATCCATCGCCAAGCCGGTCACCAAGATGGCCATGACCGTCCGGGAACCAGGACAGGTGCCGGGCGCCTTCCAGAAGGCCTTCCAGCTGATGCGTTCCGGCCGTCCGGGTCCGGTGCTGCTGGACCTGCCCATCGACGTGCAGCTGGCCGAGATCGAGTTCGACATCGACGCCTACGAACCTCTGGCCGTGGAGAAGCCGCGGGCCAGCCGCAGGCAGCTGGAGAAGGCCCTGGACCTGCTGACCGCGGCGCAGCACCCGCTGATCGTGGCCGGCGGCGGCGTCATCAATGCCGGCGCGTCCGCGGAACTGGTGGAACTGGCCGAGCTGCTGGGCGTTCCGGTCATCCCCACCCTGATGGGCTGGGGCGCGATCGCCGACGACCACCCGCTGATGGCCGGGATGGTGGGCCTGCAGACCTCGCACCGCTACGGCAACGAGACGATGCTGGCCTCCGACTTCGTCATCGGCATCGGCAACCGCTGGGCAAACCGCCACACCGGCGGCCTGGACACCTACACCGCCGGCCGCACGTTCGTGCACATCGACATCGAGCCCACCCAGATCGGCCGCGTCTTCTCCCCGGACCTGGGCATCGCCTCAGACGCCGGCGCGGCCCTGACGGGACTGGTGGAGCTGGCCCGTGAGCGCCAGGCCGCTGGCACCCTGCCGGACTACTCCGGCTGGGCCGCCGAATGCGCAGAACGCAAGGCCACCCTGCACCGCAAGACGCACTTCGAAAACGTCCCCATCAAGCCGCAGCGCGTGTACGAGGAGATGAACAAGGCGTTCGGCAAGGACACCACCTACGTCTCCACGATCGGCCTGTCCCAGATCGCCGGCGCCCAGATGCTGCACGTGTTCGGGCCGCGCAAATGGATCAACGCCGGCCAGGCCGGCCCCCTGGGCTGGACCGCCCCGGCCGCCTTGGGCGTGGTGCGCGGCAAGCCGGAGGAGACCGTCGTCGCCCTGTCCGGTGACTACGATTTCCAGTTCATGATCGAGGAACTGGCCGTCGGCGCCCAGTTCAACCTGCCCTACATCCACGTGGTGGTGAACAACTCCTACCTGGGCCTGATCCGCCAGTCCCAGCGCGGTTTCAGCATGGAGCAGAACGTGTCCCTGGCGTTCGAGAACATCAACTCCAGCGGCCTCTCGGCGACCGCCAGCGGCTACGGCGTGGACCACATCAAGGTGGCCGAGGGCCTGGGCTGCAAGGCCATCCGGGTGGAGGATCCCACCGATCTGGCGTCCGCCTTCGATAAGGCCAAGGCCCTGATGGGCGAGTTCCAGGTTCCCGTGGTGGTGGAAGTGATCCTGGAGAAGATCACCAACATCTCGATGGGCGTGGAAATCAACGCGGTGAACGAGTTCGAGGCCCTGGCCGAAACCCGCGAGGACGCCCCCACCGCCATCCTGGCCCTGCAGGCGTAAGAATGCGGGTCGTCATAGCTCCGGACAAGTTCAAGGGCTCACTTTCCGCGCCGGACGTCGCCCGGCACCTGGCAGCAGGACTCCAGGCGGCAACGGGCGCCAACCTGGACATCCTCCTCATTCCGGTGGCCGACGGCGGCGAAGGCACCCTGGATGCCGCCGTCGGCTCCGGCTTCACCCGCCGCAGCGCGGACGTGAGCGGACCCACCGGGGAACCTCTGAGGGCAGACTTCGCGGTCCGCGGCCGGGAAGCGGTCATCGAGATGGCGGCCGCATCCGGGCTGGCGGTCCTGCCCGGCAGCGGCCCCGACTCGGCCAGCGCCACCGGCGCCACGAGCCTGGGAACCGGAGAGCTGGTCCGCGCTGCCCTGGATGCGGGCTGCCGGCAGATCATCCTCGGCGTGGGCGGCAGCGCCAACACCGACGGCGGCGCCGGCGTCCTGCAGGGCCTCGGCGCCCGGTTCCTCGACGGCGCTGGCCGGGAGCTTCCGCCCGGCGGCGCCGCCCTGGCCCGGCTGGACCGGATCGACTTCACCGGCTTCGACCCGCGGCTGGACGAAACACGCTTTGTGCTGGCCAGCGACGTCGACAATCCACTGCTGGGCGCCGAGGGCGCCGCCGCGGTCTTCGGACCGCAGAAGGGCGCCAGCCCGGCGGATGTGGCAGCACTCGACGCCGCGCTGGCCCGCTTTGTGGACGTGCTGGCGGGGGAACTCGGGCCACGGGCGGTCAAAGCCGCGCAGGCCCCCGGCGCCGGGGCAGCCGGCGGGGTGGGCTATGCCGCGATCGCGGCACTGGCAGCCACGCGCAGGCCCGGCATCGACGTCGTCCTCGAGTTCACGGAACTGGCCGAGCGGCTGGCCGGCGCGGATCTGGTGATCACCGGCGAGGGGAGCCTGGACGAACAGAGCCTGCTGGGCAAAACCCCCATGGGTGTCGCCCGGGCGGCGGCGCGGGCCGGAATTCCGGTCATCGCCGTCTGCGGACGCACCACGCTGGACCCTGATCAGCTCACGGCATCCGGATTCCGCGCGGTCCACGCTTTGACGGAGCTCGAAAGCAATGTAGACACATGTATATCGGAGGCGGCAGCGCTTCTGGAACGCCTGGGACGGAACATCGGCCTGCAGCTGGCGGCGCCGGCTGCTGACCACACGGCCGCGAGCAAGGAGAGCCTGAATGTCTGAAGAAACCTTCGACCTCGTCATCCGGGGGCAGCGCGTCCTGACGACGGCGGGGATCGCACCGCGCGAAGTAGGAGTGCGCGGCGGCAAGATCGTTGCGATCGAACCGCTCGGCAACGGGCTGTCCGGCGCCGAAATCATTGAGCTCGCAGAGGACGAGACCCTGCTTCCGGGCCTCGTGGACACCCACGTCCACGTCAACGAGCCGGGGCGCACCGAGTGGGAGGGCTTTGCCTCCGCCACCCGGGCTGCGGCGGCCGGCGGCGTGACCACCATCATCGACATGCCGCTCAACAGCATCCCGCCCACCACCACGGTGGACGGGCTCAAACTCAAGCGCGAAGTGGCCGAGGAGCAGGCGTTCGTTGACGTCGGGTTCTGGGGCGGAGCCGTTCCCGGCAACAAGGCGGACCTCCGGCCGCTGCACGACGAGGGCGTCTTCGGCTTCAAATGCTTCCTGCTGCACTCCGGCGTGGACGAATTCCCCCATTTGGACGCCGAGGAGCTCGAAGAGGACCTGGCCGAGCTCAAGTCCTTCGATTCGCTCATGATCGTCCATGCCGAGGACTCGCACGCAATCGACCGGGCCCCGCATCCGGGCGGTGACCAGTATGCGACGTTCCTCGCGTCCCGGCCCCGCGGAGCAGAGAACAAGGCCATCGCCGAGGTGATCGAACGCGCCCGCTGGACCGGCGCCCGCGCCCACATCCTGCACCTGTCCTCCTCGGACGCCCTGCCCATGATCGCCAGCGCCAAGCGCGACGGCGTCCACCTCACCGTGGAGACCTGCCCGCACTACCTCACCCTCACGGCCGAGGAAATCCCCAACGGGGCCACCGCCTACAAGTGCTGCCCGCCCATCCGCGAGGCCTCCAACCGGGAACTGCTCTGGAAGGGCCTCCAGGACGGCACCATCGACTGCATCGTCTCCGACCACTCCCCCAGCACCCTGGATCTCAAGGACCTGGAAAACGGCGACTTCGCTGTGGCCTGGGGCGGGGTCTCCTCGCTCCAGCTGGGCCTGTCCCTGATCTGGACGGAGGCCCGGCACCGCGGCATTCCGCTGGAACAGGTGGTGTCCTGGATGGCCCGTAAGCCGGCCGAACTGGCGAGGTTGACCACCAAGGGCCAGCTCGCCCTGGGATACGACGCCGATTTCTCCGTCTTCGCGCAGGACGAAGCCTTCGTGGTGGACGTCTCCAAGCTCAAGCACAGGAACCCCATCACCCCGTACGACGGCAAGGCACTCTCCGGCGTGGTCCGCAGGACCTTCCTGCGCGGCCACGAAATTGACGGCCGCACCCCGGGCGGACAGCTGCTCCGCCGCGGCGGAGTCTGACGGCTTCCATGGCAACCGAGGTCCATTCCCCCAGAGGCATATATGCGTGCCGGGAGCCAGGCCCGGCCTCCGGAGCGCGGCTCCGGGCCCACGGCCTGGCCGTCTGGGTGACACCGGGCGACGGCCGGGACATCGACGACGCCGGGGTGGCGCGGGCCGCGCAACTGCTGCTGGCGCATGCCCTGAAGATTGCCCCGGAGGCGGATGTCCAGGTCTGGCCCGCAGCCGGGGCCGCAACTCCCGACGACGGCGGGACCACCGTGCCGCCGTCGTCCGCTGCGGAGGACTCCCCGCCGGAGGGCTCCCCGCTGGAGGGCTCCCCGCCGGAGGACGACGACGGCGCCACCCGCCTGCCGCCGTCGGCCGGCCCCGCCAGCCTGGTGTCCGTGGACCTGGCCGCCGGCGAGGTGCACCTGGACGGCAAACGGGTGCCGCTGACCGGCGTCGAGTTCAAACTGCTGCGCTACCTGGTGGAGAACTGCTCCCACACCGTGGGCCGGGAGGAACTGCGGCGGTTCCTCGAATCATTCGATTCCCCCGCGGCGGCGTCGCGTTCCATCGACGTGTACGTGGGCCGGGTGCGGCGCAAGCTGCGGGGCGGGCGGCACGCGATCGCCACGGTCCGCGGCGGCGGCTACCAGTTTGTGCCCGGACCCCACACCAAGGTGCGCGGGCCGGCGGAATACAGCATCTGAACCGGCGGTTGTGCATCGTCAGACCGCTTCATCCGCAGACAGACCCCTCAACGACCCCCGAAGGAACCCCATGAGCCCCCAACAAACCATCAAACTCCAGCCCGGAACCCCCGCCCCGGATTTCACGCTGCCGGACGCCGCGGGACAGAAGGTCGCGCTGGCCGACTACCGCGGGAAGAACGTCATTGTGTACTTCTACCCGCAGGCCGCCACCCCGGGCTGCACCACCGAGGCCTGCGATTTCCGCGACAACCTGGCGTCCCTGCAGGGTTCGGGCTATGAAGTCCTGGGCATCTCCCCCGACGCACCGGAGGCGCTGGCGGACTTCACCGGCGACTTCGCCCTGACTTTCCCGCTGCTCGCCGACGAAGACCACGCCGTGGCGCTGGCCTACGGCGCGTGGGGCGAGAAACTGGTCAACGGCGAGGTCACCGAGGGGATCGTCCGCTCCACCGTGGTCCTGGACCCCGAGGGCAACGTGACGCTGGCGCAGTACCAGGTCAAGGCCCAGGGCCACGTCGCCGCACTGAAGGAGGAGCTGGGCGTCTAGGCACGCTGCGATTCCGCGGCGCTTTCGGACGCGCGCACCCCGGATCCGCGCCGCGCCCGTCCGAAATCGCCGCGGAAACCGGCTATACCCGGGTCCCGGCCACGATGGTGGCCGTGGAGCGGAGCCGGATGGCGCCGTCGTGTTCATAGCGGCCCAGCAGCTGGAAGACGTCGGAGCGGATCAGCTCCCGGGCCTCCCGGTCCGCCTGCGCCAAACCCACCGCCACCGTGGTCGCAATCTCCGTCATGAACTCCCAGTAGAGCTCCGGCGACGCCTTGACCAGGTCCGTGCTGACCTTCCGCTCGCTGACGTCGACCAGCCCGGCCTCCTTGAAGACCCGGCTCATAAAGCCCGGTGCAGCGCACCGGAACAGCCCGGGTGCGCCCGCCGGCGGCACCGCCAGTTCGGTATGGCGGGCGATCGTCCCAAGGATCAGTGTCGCCCACGGGTTCTCGGCGGCCCGGCCCCAGACGGCGGCGCTGATCCGCGCGCCCGGCTTGGCGACGCGCACCATTTCGTCCACCGCGTCGGACAGCCTGGGGAAGAACATTAGGCCGAAACGGCAGAGGACCGCATCGAACGTGTTGTCCCCGAACGGGAGCCGGGCGGCGTCGCCGACGGCAGTGTGCACGTTCTTGAACCCGCGGCCCGCCGCCTTCTCGGACGCGACCCGCAGCATTCCCTCGGAAAGGTCCAGCAGGGTGACGCTGCCGCGGGGGACGAGGGCGGCCGCCGTGAGCCCCGGTTCACCGGTTCCCGCTGCGACGTCGAGGACCGCGGAGTCCGGGCGGAGCCACGCCTCCTGGATGACCGCGTCACCGAAGGGGGCGTGCCAGCCAAGCACTTCGGCGTCCCATTTTCGCCAGCCGGTGGAAAACTCATCCCAGGTGTTGCGCTGTTGGTCCGTGATCTGCTCGGGCGAGGCTGACATGGCGCTCCTTGGCTGTTCCGTGCCCTCCCCCACCCCCTAGTGTGCTCCCGCCGCCTCGGCGGGAGCAATGGCTGGCGGGGCAGTAGGCTTAACGGCATGGCTATCCCCGAAACCCCCGGCACCGCAGGCGAGCAGCACGTCCCCGAACGGCGCGAGGTCACCGTGCGCCGGGCGCCGAAGTACGTGCCGTTCCTGGTCCTGGGCGGGCTCCTGGGCTTCGGCGTGGCCGCCTTCCTCGCCTACGGGCTCCCGGGCGATGAAGCCTACGACGCCGGCGCCGTGTTCGGCTTCTTTCTGATCCTGTGCGGCGCGGGCGGCGTCATCCTCGGTGGCGTCGCGGCGCTCATCCTGGACCGCCTGAGCGTCCGCAAAGCCAAGCGCGCCGTCGTCGAATCCGTTCCCGATTCCGTTCCCGACACCGGGGATCAGCAGGGGGCCTGACCGGCCGGAGGCCAACCCCAGGAGGTCATAAACCGGCCGCCGGGAAAGTCCTACCGCACAACGTGAGATAATCGACCAGTGGCACGCGGCGATGGAAAACTTTCTCATGACCTTCTCTCTGGCGAAAAAGGCCCTCAGGACGCATGTGGCGTCTTCGGGGTCTGGGCTCCCGGCGAAGAGGTTGCAAAACTCACCTATTACGGGCTGTATGCACTGCAGCACCGCGGTCAGGAGTCGGCTGGTATAGCCACCAGCGACGGCAAGCGGATCAACGTCTATAAAGACATGGGACTCGTCTCCCAGGTCTTCGACGAGACTACGCTCAACACCCTGACCGGGCACCTGGCCGTCGGCCACTGCCGTTACTCCACCACCGGCGCCAGCCACTGGGCCAATGCGCAGCCCACCCTGGGCGCCACCGCGACCGGGACCGTGGCCCTGGCCCACAACGGCAACCTGACCAACACCGCCGAGCTCAAAGCCATGATCGTGGACCGCAACGGCGGCCAGCTCACCGGTGAAATGAAGCAGGGCAACACCTCGGACACCGCCCTCGTCACCGCCCTGCTGGAGGGCGAAGAGGGCAAGTCGCTCGAACAGACCGCCATGGACCTGCTGCCCAAGATCAAGGGCGGCTTCTGCTTTGTCTTCATGGACGAAGGCACCCTCTATGCGGCCCGCGACACCTACGGGATCCGCCCGCTTTGCCTGGGCCGGCTGGAGCGCGGCTGGGTGGTCGCCTCCGAGCAGTCCGCCCTCGCCACCGTCGGCGCCAGCTTCATCCGCGAAATCGAGCCCGGCGAGTTCATCGCGATCGACGAGGACGGCGTCCGCTCCCAGCGTTTCGCCGAGGCGACGCCGGCCGGCTGCGTCTTCGAGTACGTTTACCTCGCCCGCCCGGACGCCTCCATCGCCGGCCGTTCCGTGTACGAGTCCCGCGTGGAAATGGGCCGCCAGCTGGCCCGCGAAAACACCCAGGAAGCGGACATCGTCATCCCGGTGCCGGAGTCCGGCACCCCCGCGGCCGTCGGCTACGCCGAGGAATCCGGCATCCCCTTCGCCCACGGTTTCGTCAAGAACGCCTACGTGGGCCGGACGTTCATCCAGCCCTCCCAGACGCTTCGCCAGCTCGGCATCCGGCTCAAGCTCAACGCGCTCGAATCCGTGATCCGCGGCAAGCGCGTGGTGGTGGTGGA
Organism: Arthrobacter sp.; assembly: GCA_034376805.1. Classification (GTDB taxonomy): domain Bacteria; phylum Actinomycetota; class Actinomycetes; order Actinomycetales; family Micrococcaceae; genus Arthrobacter. The sequence goes on along the minus strand of JAXMJF010000027.1, from coordinate 27,991 downwards.
TGACTCGATCGTCCGCGGCAACACCCAGCGCGCGATCGTCCGGATGCTCCGCGAAGCCGGCGCCGCCTCCGTGCACGTAAAGATCTCCTCCCCGCCGGTGCAGTGGCCGTGCTTCTACGGCATCGACTTCGCCTCCCGCGCGGAGCTGATCGCCAACGGCGCCACGATCGAGGAAATCTCACAGGCCATCGGCGCCGACTCGCTGGCCTACATCTCCGAAGACGGCATGATCGAGGCCACCCGCCAGCCGCGCGAACGCCTGTGCACCGCCTGCTTCACCGGCCAGTACCCAATCGCGCTCCCGGGCGCCGACAAGCTGGGCAAGAACCTGCTTGAACGCACCGACCTTGGCGGGCTCCCCGCCGCCGGAGACGCCGCCCTCGGCGCCGCAGCGTCGGAATCCGCCGCCGAAGTGGCCGCCGGTATCAGCGCCACCGAGGACCCGGCCGAGAAGTCCGGTGCCACCGGCTGCGATCCGGGTCCGGACGCCGAATTCGAAGAACTGCTCACCGCTGACGATCGCATTGATCGCACCATTGCTGCCGACAAGAAAGAGCCCGTATGACTTCCGCCTCCCCGGCCGCTGACATGAACGCCGCCCAGAACGCCGTCGGCATCACCTACGCCTCCGCCGGCGTCGACGTCGAAGCGGGCGACCGCGCCGTCGAACTGATGAAGGACGCCATCAAGGCGACCCACAACTCCTCGGTGATCGGCGGCGTCGGCGGCTTCGCCGGCCTGTACGACGTCTCGAAGCTGCTGACCTACAAGCGCCCGCTGCTGGCCACCTCCACCGACGGCGTCGGCACCAAGGTCGCCATCGCGCAGGCCATGGACATCCACGACACCATCGGCTTCGACCTCGTGGGCATGGTGGTCGATGACATCGTGGTGGTGGGCGCCGAGCCGCTGTACATGACCGACTACATCGCCTGCGGCAAGGTGGTACCGGAGCGCATCGCGGACATCGTCCGCGGCATCGCGGCGGCCTGCTCCGTGGCCGGCACCGCCCTGGTGGGCGGCGAAACCGCCGAGCACCCGGGCCTGCTGGGTGAACACGAGTACGACGTCGCCGGTGCTGCCACCGGTGTTGTCGAAGCCGCCGACCTGCTGGGCCCGGACCGCGTCCGCGCCGGCGACGTCGTGATCGGCATGGCCTCCTCCGGGCTGCACTCCAACGGCTACTCCCTGGTCCGCCGCGTCATCAACCACGCCGGCTGGGCCCTGGACCGCCACGTCTCCGAGTTCAGCCGCACGCTGGGCGAGGAGCTCCTGGAACCGACCCGCGTCTACGCCGCCGACTGCCTGGACCTGGCCCGCACCTTCCCGGTGAACGGCTCCGCCGCCGGCCAGGCTGTGCACGGCTTCAGCCATGTGACCGGCGGCGGCCTCGCCGCCAACCTGGCCCGCGTCCTGCCGCAGGGCCTGCTGGCCACCGTGGACCGCGCCACCTGGCAGCTTCCGGCCATCTTCCGGCTGGTCGCCGAACTGGGCAACGTCCCGCTGGCCGACCTCGAGCGCACCCTGAACCTCGGCGTGGGCATGGTGGCAATCGTCTCCCCCGAGGCCGCCGACGCCGCCGTGAACCGGCTCAACGAGCGCGGGCTGCCGGCCTGGGTGATGGGCACCGTGGAGGAAAACTCGGACGCCATCGTCAAGTCCGGCCCGGACTACGTCCAGGGCGCCAAGGGCGTCGACGGCGGCGCCGTCCGGCTGGTCAACGCCTACGCTTAACCTTCATCTAAACCCCATCGAGTGCTCCTCCCCACCGGCTCCCTCGCCTCGCAAGCTCGGCCAGGGAACCCTGCCGGCGTGGGCCCAAACTGCCGTTTAGCACCTTCAAAACGGCAGTTGTGGAGCACTCGATCTGTTTAAACGTGGTCAGACCTCCAGGACGCTGAACACTCCGCCCTGCGGGTCCTCGAGGGTGGCGATGGTGCCGGCTTCCTCGGATTCGTCCGGGGCGATCAGGACCGTGCCGCCCGCAGCCACAGCCGCCGCCACTGCTTCGGCAACGCTGGACACCCCGAAGTACACCTGCCACCCGGGCTTGAGCGTGCCCTCGGCGTCCGCCGGGACCGCGGCGATTCCGGCCACCTCGGCACCGTCGACCATCAGCGTGCTGTACTTGCCGCCGTCGTCCTGCGGGTACTCGGTCACGTCCTGGCCGAACAGCTGCTGGAAGAATCCGACGGCGGACTGCGGCTCGGGCGTCAGCAGTTCGGCCCAGGCCAGGGCACCGGGCTCGCCGCTCCGGACGGTGCCGAAATGGCTGCCGGCCTGCCAGGCACCGGTGGTGCCGCCGCCGGGCGGGGCGAAGAAGACCATCACTCCGGTGCCGGCCACCTCCTCGGGGCCGAACTCCAGGGTTCCGCCGGCATGGACCAGGCCGGCGGCGAGCTCCTGGGCGTCGGAGGATGAGAAGTACACGTTCCACTGTCCGGGCGTTCCGGCGGCCTGCTGCGACGGATTCTGCGGCGCGATCACGGTGACCAGGTCCTCGCCCAGGAATGCCTGCGCGTAGCTGCGCCCGTCCGGGGTGGGCAGATCCTCGAAGCGCCAGCCGAAGACCGCAGCATAGAAGGCCTTGGCCGCCGCCACGTCACTGGTCTGGAGGTCCGTCCAGCAGACTTCCCCCTCGGTGAAGCCCGTGCGAATGGTCATGGCAGTCCTTCCGGGGAGGGGAGCGCGGGATTTCCCGGCACGTCCAAGGTAGCCCGGGCCGCGGACCCCGGCAACACACATGTCCGGCCCGCCGGGCCACCTGCCCTGCCCGCCGGAATTTCCGGGCAGCAGAAAACCCGCCGTCCACCCCATTGCTGGGAGTGGCCGGCGGGCCTGAAATCATGTGGTCGGCAATCCGCTAACGGAGGTGCATGCCGGAAAGAAGTGTCGACTAACCTATCCGACGGGAATCTACCTCGTCGTCGTCCTCTTCCACATCGTCCGCGTACTTATCCACATAGGCCGAATAATCCGGCTCAGCAGGCTCACTCGAGAAACGACTCGGTGCCCGGACCTCAGAGCTCTTGAGCTCACGCTGAAGAGCAGTGTAGTCAGTGTTCGGGGAATAGTACTTAATATCCCGAGCCTGCTTGGTAGCTTTTGCCTTTTGACGGCCGCGCCCCATGGCGTGACCCCCTTTTGTACTCGGACCGGAGGTGGTCACCATTGGCGTTAGTGAGGCCCCGGAATGTTTGGTCAATTTGTCGTACACCTAGATTACATGCTTTCAGCGGTAACTGCTCCCCGGGACGGCCACTCAGAGCGGTGTCGGGCGCGCCGCTGCTCCGGGCGGCGCCCCGGCGGCATGCAGGCCGCCCGGCATCTTAGATAGAGTTCCGTAGTGGACTTCCGGAAACGGGTCCCGCCGCCGTGCGTCCCGCCGCGGCCCAGACGCACGGAAGTGGTGAATTCTCAGTGACCGAAGAGAACGAAAGGCCCGGCACGCCTGGGGTTCCCCCGGCCGGCGGACCCGGCGAGCGGTCCGCGCCTCCCGTACCGTCTGCCGTTCCCCCGAAACCGTCGGCGCCGCCCACGTCCGCGACGCCGATTGTGCCGGCGGCGACCCCGCCGTCGACCCCGCTCATGCCGCCGGCGGCCCCGCCCGCAACGCCTGCCCGGCCGTCAGTGCCGCCGGTCAACCGGCCCGACGCCGGTCAGCTGGACTCGCGCACCGGGGGCGCCCCGGGGACCGCGCGCGCAACCGGCGCGGCGGGTACTGCCGGTGCGGCCACCGCCGCCCTGGCGGGGGCCGGGAAGGTGGCTTCGGACAAAGCGTTCCAGCTGGGCGGCTGGGCGCGCCGCCAGAGTGCCGCGCGGATGGGCGGCGCCGTGGCCGCCGTCGTTGTCATGGGTCTGCTGATCTGGTGGCTGACATCGCTGGGCGGCGCCCCGAAGCAGCCCGTCGCGGATGCCGCCCCGGCTGCCGCCGCCACGACGTCGGCCGCACCCGCGAGCCGGGGACCGCTGCCGCTGGAGGGGGTCGGCCCGCTGGATTTCCAGCTCGGCGACTGCTTCAGGGATTTCGATCCGGAGGCTCCGCAGTCCACGGTCGTGGACTGCGCCACGGGGCACTCTGCCCAGCTGATCGGGATCCATCACTATCAGGCGTCGGACGCCTATCCCGGCCTGGACGCGCTGAAGGAGAAGGGCCGCGAGACGTGCCGCAGTGCGCAGTTGGCCGCTGCCGCCACCACCTACAGCCTGCTGCAGCGCAACGCCTACCCGAGCGCCTCGAGCTGGGACAACGGCGACCGCCGGGTGGACTGCTACGTGACCGCGGATGGCGGCAACGTCATCATGGAAACGCTGGTCCCCTAAAGGGTTCCCACCGGTCCCTCACCGGGGGCTTTGCCCAAAAGAACTGCCAGCCGGAGCACGCTCCGGCTGGCAGTTCTTGTTTTAGTGCTGCGTTATGCCTTGCGGCGGACCGAGAGCCCGCTGCCGGTGGAGGCGCCGCCGTCGGGCCGGAGCGACGCTTCGACGCCTCCGACGGTCAGCTCCGTAAGGTCCGGCGCGGTGTCCACCAGCACGGTGTCGCCGTCCATGATTTCGCCGGCCAGGATGGCCTTGGCCAGCCGGTCGCCGATTTCGCGCTGCACGAGGCGGCGCAGCGGCCGGGCACCGTAGGCCGGGTCGAAGCCGGTCACCGCGAGCCAGGCGCGGGCCCCCTCCGTCACTTCCAGGTTGAGCCGGCGGCCCTTGAGGCGTTCGCCGAGTTCCTTGACCTGCAGCTCCACGATCCGGGAGAGCTCCTCGACGCTCAACGGGTCGAACAGCACCACTTCATCGAGCCGGTTCAGGAACTCGGGCTTGAAGGAGGCGTGCACGGTGGCCATGACGGCGTCGCGCTTGGCGTTCGCATCCAGGGCCGGGTCGACCAGGAACTGGCTGCCCAGGTTCGAGGTCAGCACCAGGATCACATTGCGGAAGTCCACGGTGCGGCCCTGGCCGTCGGTGAGGCGGCCGTCGTCGAGCACCTGGAGCAGGATGTCGAACACCTCGGGGTGGGCTTTCTCCACCTCATCCAGCAGCAGCACGGAGTATGGGCGGCGGCGGACGGCTTCGGTCAGCTGGCCGCCTTCCTCGTAGCCCACGTAGCCGGGGGGCGCCCCGACAAGCCGGGCCACGGAGTGCTTCTCCGAGTATTCGGACATGTCGATCCGCACCATGGCGCGTTCGTCGTCGAACAGGAAGTCGGCCAGGGCCTTCGCCAGCTCGGTCTTGCCAACGCCGGTGGGGCCCAGGAACAGGAAGGAGCCGGTGGGCCGGTTGGGGTCGCTGATTCCGGCCCGGGCCCGGCGGACGGCGTCAGAGACCGCGGTGACGGCCTTGGTCTGGCCGATGAGCCGCTCGCCCAGCACGTGCTCCATTTCCAGCAGCTTCTGGCTCTCGCCCTGCAGCATGCGGCCGGCGGGGATGCCGGTCCAGGCGGATATGACCTCGGCGATGTCGTCCGCGGTGACCTCTTCGGCCACCATGAGATCCTGCTTGGCCCCGCCCCCGGCCACCCGGGCCGACTCCGCTTCGGCGGCTTCGTTGAGCTCCCGTTCCAGGGCGGGGAGTTCGCCGTACAGGATCCGTGAGGCGGCCTCGAGGTCGCCTTCGCGCTGGAATTTCTCCGCGGCGGAGCGCAGTTCGTCGATCCTGGCCTTGAGGTCGCCGACACGGTTCAGGCCGGCCTTCTCGGCTTCCCAGCGGGCGTTGAGCGCGGAGAGTAATTCCTTCTTGTCCGCCATGTCCGCGCGGATGGCGGCCAGCCGCTCCACCGAGGCGGGATCGGTCTCGTTGGCCAGGGCCAGTTCCTCCATGGTCAGTCGGTCCACGGAACGGCGCAGCTGGTCGATTTCCTCCGGGGCGGAATCGATCTCCATCCGCAGCCGGGACGCGGCCTCGTCAACGAGGTCGATCGCCTTGTCCGGGAGCTGGCGGCCGGAGATGTAGCGGTTGGAGAGGGTGGCAGCAGCGACGAGGGCGGAGTCGGCGATGGCGACCTTGTGGTGCGCCTCGTACCGTTCCTTGAGTCCGCGCAGGATGCCGATGGTGTCCTCCACGCTCGGCTCCCCGACGAAGACCTGCTGGAACCGGCGTTCCAGTGCGGGGTCCTTCTCGATGTTTTCGCGGTACTCGTCCAGCGTGGTGGCGCCGATCAGCCGCAGCTCGCCGCGGGCCAGCATGGGCTTGAGCATGTTCCCGGCGTCCATGGAGCTGTCCCCGGACGCGCCGGCCCCCACCACCGTGTGGATCTCGTCGATGAAGGTGACGATCTGGCCCTCGGAGCCCTTGATTTCCTCCAGGACAGCCTTGAGGCGCTCCTCGAATTCGCCGCGGTACTTGGCGCCGGCCACCATGGACGCGAGGTCCAGGGCGATCAGGGTCTTGCCGCGCAGGCTTTCGGGCACGTCGCCTGCGACGATCCGCTGGGCGAGGCCTTCGACGACGGCGGTCTTGCCGACGCCGGGTTCGCCGATGATGACGGGGTTGTTCTTGGTCCGGCGGCTCAGCACCTGGATGATGCGGCGGATCTCGGCGTCGCGGCCGATCACCGGGTCCAGCTTGCCGGAGCGGGCAATCGCGGTGAGGTCGGTGCCGTACTTCTCCAGGGCCTGGAAGGTGTTTTCCGGATCGGCGGTGTCCACCTTGCGGTCGCCGCGGACCCCCGGGAGTGCGGCGAGCAGGGCCTCGTGGGAGGCGCCGGCGTCGCGCATCAACTTGCCGACGGCGTCACTTCCGGACGCGAGCCCCAGCAGCAGGTGCTCGGTGGAGACGAACGTGTCGCCAAGCCGCTCGGCCTCGTTCTGCGCGTTCTTGATCGCCTGCAGGGCGGTGCGGGACAGCTGCGGCTGCTGCACCGAGCTGCCGGAGGTCGACGGAAGGGCCTTGATCGCGGTGCTGGCCTGGACGCTGACGGAATCCGGGTCCGTGCCTGTGGCGCGGAGGAGCGCCACGGCCACCCCCTCGCGCTGGTCCATAAGCGCCTTGAGCAGGTGGGCGGGTTCGAGCTGGGGGTTGCCCGCCGTCGAGGCGTTCATGGCGGCTGCCGCAAGAGCCTCCTGGCTCTTGGTGGTGAATTTGGCGTCCAAAGAGAGCTCCTTCCGGGAACATGCTGATATTAAAGTTGAGTCTACTCCGCTCAACTTTGCATGGGGTCCCTTTGGCTCCATGTTTGCCGACGGCGAAACTGCTGTCTAGGGGCGGAGTCCCCCCGGGTGACCGCGCCGACCCGCGAGGGACATGCCCTCCCTGCGCGCCGGCCGCTGGGCATAGTCCCAATATGCCCACTCCTGGCGCCCAGGACTGGACGTGTCCTCAAGGATTGGAAGGCAGGAATGGACATGCCCTCCGTGCGCAGGAACGGCCCCTGGCCCTCAAGTGGACATGCCCCCTCGCGCTGGGCGGCAGGGGTGGACATGCCCTCCGCGGGGACCGGCCGTTGGACATAATGCCAATATGCCCATTCCCTAGGCCCAGAGGGGGGCATGTCCTCAACGATTCGACGGCGGGGGTGGGCATGTCCGCTGCACGCGAGGGCGGACCCAACCCGCCAGTGGACATGCCCTTTGCGTGGCCCGGCCCTCAAGTGGACATGCCCCTTTCTGTGGGCGGCAGGGGTGGACATGTCCCTTAGCGGAAGGCGGCTGGGGTGGACATGCCCCTTCGCGCAAGACGGCTGGGGTGGGCATGCCCTCCGTACGGACCGACCGCTGGACATAATCCCAATATGCCCACTCTCCACGCCAAGGGGTGGGCATGTCCCTCGCACGCACGGCGCCAGCCCCGACCTGCTCAACCCGGCCCCCGCCGCCAACCCCGAAAGCCCCGTTAAACCCATTCGACGGTCGGCTCCCCCAAGGAGCCGACCGTCGGTTGATGGGGCTGGTCCGATGTCGGCGGACCAATTCCCCGGAACGGTCGAGGGAACCGCTCCTGCGTGGGATTTAGTTGTTCAGGTATCTTGTCACACATATGACAAATCTGTCACGTCTCTTTTTGATGTTTCCCGTGGGTAGTCTTTGTCCATGGATGAGACACCGGCAACGAAGCACCACACCACCCGATCCGTCTTTCTGGACAAGGAGCACCCTGCCGCCTGGCGGGCCCTCAACGGGCTTGGCCTGAAAGCCAAGGAGGCCGCGGATGAAGCCGGCCTCGACCGGACGCTGATCGAACTGTTGAACGTCCGCATCTCGCAGATCAACGGCTGCGCGTTTTGCCTGGACCTGCACGTGGGCGACGCCGTGAAAAACGGCGAATCCACCCAGCGCCTGGCCGTCCTCCCGGCCTGGCGGGACACGGATCTCTTCACCGAGAAGGAACGTGCCGCCCTGACCCTGGCCGAGACCATCACCAACATCTCGGACGCCGGGGCCCGTGAGCACGAGGGCGCTGCCGCACGGAAACACCTCACGGACGGGGAGTTCTCCGCCATCAGCTGGCTGGTGATCACCATGAACGCCTTCAACCGGGTGTCAATCGTCAGCCAGCACCCCGTCCGCAAGGACCGCGGGTAGCCAGCCACAGCCGGCCGCTTCCAGCCGCGGACAACCACCCGGCCCCTCACGCCGGGTAGATCGACACCGCCGCCGCCTTGACCACGAAATAGACCTCAAGGCCGGGAGCCAGGCCCAGGTCCGCGGACGCTGCAGGGGTCACGTCCGCGGACAGCTCGCCGGCGCGGACCCGGATCTGGTCCCCGTGCGGCTCCAGGTCCGTGACCGTGACGCGGAACGAGTTCCGCGGGCTGCCGTGCGCCTCGCTCAGGAACACCGACACGGCCGACGGCGGGAACGCCGCCACACCGGCCTGCCCGGGTACGAGGGGCGCATCGTGCTGACCCGCGAACTCCAGGCCCTCGGCGGACCGGATCCCCGCGGACATTACTGTCCCCGCCACCAGGTTCAGCCCGGCCAGCCCCGCGGCGAAGCGGCTGCGCGGCCGCCGGAGGACCTCACGGGTGGGCCCGTCCTCGGTGATCCGGCCCTCCTCCATCACGATCACCCGGTCCGCGAGCATGTAGGCGTCCAGGACGTCGTGGGTGACGATGATGGCGCGCCGCCCGGACAGCACCCGCTTGAGCAGCCGCCGCAGCAGCGGAGCCGCATGGATGTCCAGGGCGGAGAGGGGCTCATCCAGCAGCAAGACATCCGGATTCACGGCCAGGGCACGGGCCGCCGCCACGCGCTGGGCCTGCCCGCCGGACAGCTCCCCGGGCCGGCGGCCGGCGAGGTCGGCGGCGTCGACCTCGGCCAGCCAGTGCCGGGCGGTCTCCCGGGCTTCCCGCTTGGGAACCCCGGCGCTCCGCGGCCCGAAGGCGACGTTTTCGAGAGCGCTCAGGTGCGGAAACAGCAGGGGATCCTGAGCCAGCAGGGCGGTTCCGCGGCGGTGCGGCGCGGTCCAGGTGTGCGCGCCCGCGCCGAGCTCGAACAGCACCCGGCCATCCACTGCGGACCGTCCGGTGTCCGGGCGGAGCAGCCCGGCGATCACGGCGAGCAGGGTCGATTTCCCAGCCCCGTTCGGGCCGAGCACGGCAACGGTCTCACCCGGCGCCAGGCTCAGCGACACCTCAAAGCGGCGGGCGGCGAGGGCGGCGTCGACAGTGAACGTCACGCCGCCGCCCTCCCGGCGGCGCCGGTGCGGGCCGTTCTGCCGCGGGACCCGGCGGGCGCCGGCCCCCGGTAGGAGAGCCCGACGACGACGACCGCCACCACGACCAGCAGCAGCGACAGCGCGACGGCGGCGTCGGCGTCGGTCTCCCGTTGCAGGTAGATCTCCAGCGGCAGCGTGCGGGTGACACCCTGCAGGCTGCCGGCGAAGGTGAGCGTGGCCCCGAATTCGCCCAGGCTCCTGGCGAAGGAGAGTACGGCCCCGGACGCGAGGCCGGGCAGGACCAGCGGCAGGGTGACCCGGCGCAGCACGGTGGTGGGCCGCGCGCCGAGGGTGGCGGCTACGGCCTCGTACCGGCTGCCGGCCGAACGGAGGGCGCCTTCGAGGCTGACCACGAGGAACGGCAGGGCCACGAAGGTCTGGGCGATGACCACCGCCGTCGTGGTGAACGCGATCTGGATGCCGGCGATTTCGAGGCTCTGCCCCAGGAGGCCCTGGCGTCCGAAGGCGTACAGCAGCGCGATGCCGCCCACGACGGGGGGCAGCACGAGCGGGAGCAGGACAAAGGAACGCAGCAGCCGCTGGCCAGGGAAGTCGCCGCGGGCCAGCACAAGCGCCAGCGGGACCCCGAACAGCACACACAGCACCGTGCTCGCGGCGGCCGTGCGGAGGCTGAGCCCCAGGGCGGTGAGCGAGGATTCCGAGGTGATGAGCGGGATGAACTGCGGCCAGTTGACCCGGCCCAGCATGGCCGCGAGCGGCAGGAGCACCAATAGCGCCCCGACGGCGGCAATGGCCATGACCCAGCGCGGAATCCCGTTATAGGTGCTGTCTCTCCGGCGTTTCATACAGGCCTAGGGCGTTCCGAAGCCGGCGCCGCGGAGGAGCTGCTGGCCGTCCGGGCCCACGACCGACTCGATGAAAGTGGCCGCAAGATCCTTGTTCCTGCCGGTCCGCACCGCGGCGATCGGATAGGTGTTTACGGCCTGCGCCGACTCGGGAAAGGGGATTTCCCGCACCTTGCCCTGGGCGGCCAAAACGTCCGTGACATAGACCAGCCCGGCGTCGGCCTCTCCCGAGATGACTTTGCCCAGGACATCGGTCACGGACGATTCCTCGCTGACCGGCGTCAGCGTGATGCCGGTTTCCTGCTCGAGAGTCTTCGCGGCCGTGCCGCACGGGACCTGCGGCGCACAGATGACTGTTTTGACGCCGGGCCCGGCGAGATCCGCGAAGGAGCCAATGGCCGCGGGGTTCCCCGGCGGCACGGCGATGGTCAGCACATTGCTCGCGAAGTCCCGGGGAGACCCTTCCACCAGTCCCGCGCCGCTGAGCCTGGCCATGGTGGTGGCGTCGGCGGAGGCGAAGACATCCGCCGGGGCGCCCTGGCTGATCTGGGTGGCGAGGTCGGAGGACCCTGCGAAGCTGAGGGTCACGGTGGTTCCGGGGTTTGCGGCCTCAAACTGCTCGGCGAGCGCAGTAAAGGGGGCCTTGAGCGAAGCCGCGGCGTAGACGGTGACGGTGGCACCGGAGCCCCCGGCCGGTGCGGCGCAGCCCGCCAGTCCGGCGGCAAGGGCTCCTGCCACCAGCACGGCGGCGGCCCTGAGGGCGGGCCTCATATGACGCCCTTGCCTTTGGGCGTTTCGATGATCACCGTGGTGGCCTTGACGACGGCGGTCGCGACCGAGCCGAGCTCCAGGCCGAGCTCCCGCACGGCCTCGCTGCTCATCAGGGACACCACCCGGAACGGCCCGCACTGCAGTTCCACCTGGGCCATGACGGTGTCGGCGGTGATGGCCGTGACGAGGCCGGTGAAGCGGTTGCGGGCCGAGCTCCCCGCTTTGGCCGGGTCATCCGGAAGCCGGGCCTGCTCCCGGGCCAGCCGCGCCAGTTCCAGCCCGTCGACGGCGCGCCGGCCGGCGTCGTCCTTGAGCGGGGTCAGGCTTCCGTTCTCGGTCCAGCGCCGGATGGTGTCATCGCTGACACCCAGCAGTCGGGCCGCCTCGGAAATGCGAATATTAGGCATGGGGACACTCTATCCCGCATTTGCGGAGTCCAGACTGATAATTGCCCGCAAACCAGAAACTTTTGGATGACGAGGAGAACTACAACCGGTTGGCCCGGGTGAAACGTGAGTTCGGTCCGGAGACCTTCCGCGGCAACCAGAACATCCGGCCCGCCACTTCCTGACAAAGGGGCCAGTCCCACCGGTCTGGGGCCTCCGGCTGTGAGACGGTTAGTAAGTAACATGACCATCCAATAGTGGGAGACAAAGCAGCATGGGCAGTCCGGATAAGACAACTCCCTGGAGCGACAGCCTGGGCCGCGCCAGCATCAGGACCGCGCAGGTCCTCCTGCTGCTGGTCCTGACCGTGGTGGTGGTGTACGCCCTGATCCAGGTGCGGCTCGTGGTGATCCCGGCGCTGCTGGCCCTGATCCTTGCCGCAGCGATCGCACCCTTTGTCCACTGGCTGCGCCGCCGCGGCTGGCCCAGCACCACCGCCACCACCGTGTCGTTCGTGGCGCTCCTGCTCGCGTTCGGTGCCGTCATCACCGGCATCGTCTTCGCCGTCATGAGCCAGGCGGACGAACTGGCCGACAAAGCCACGCAGGGCTTCGACCGCGTCTACGACTTCGTCCGCACCGGCCCCATCCCCATCGATGACCAGCAGATCCAGCAGGCGCGCGACGCCGCCATCGACTTCGCCACCAGCAGCACCGTCGGCGCGGGCGCCATCTCCGGGCTCAGTGCGGCCGGCAACTTCATCACCGGCGCCGTGCTGATGGCGGTGATCCTGTTCTTCTTCCTGAAGGATGGCGAAAAGATCTGGGCCTTTGTGCTGCGGGCGTTCAAAGGCGAGAAGCTGGTCAGGGCACGCCGCGCCGGGGAAAGAAGCCTCAACGTGCTGGGCGGTTACGTGCGCGGAACTTCCATCGTGGCCTTCGTGGACGCGTTCTTCATTGGCCTGGCGCTGGTGATCATGGGGGTGCCGCTCGCGCTGCCGCTCGCCGCGCTGACCTTCATTGGAGCCTTCATCCCGCTGATCGGCGCCACCCTGGCCGGCATCCTTGCGGCGCTCGTCGCACTGGTCGCCAACGGCCCCCTCGCGGCCCTGATCGTCATCATTGTCGTGATCGTCGTCAACCAGCTGGAAGGCAACTTCCTGCAGCCCGTGGTGATGGGCCAGGCGCTCAACGTCCATGCCCTCGTCATCCTGCTGGCTCTCACGGCCGGCACCATCCTCGCCGGCATCATCGGCGCGATCCTGGCCGTCCCCCTCGTGGCGGTGGGCTGGGCCGCGATCAAGGCTTGGAACGCCAAGGAAACCATCTCACCGGAGGACATCGCGGAAGCCGAGCATGAGACCAGGCTTAACGAAAAGGGCTTGGGCGTGCGCTCCAAGCCCCTTCATGCGCAGACGCAGGCGGAGCAGCAGTCCGACACCGCGGCTGCTGACGCCAGCCAGGGCTGATCCGCGGCCGGATTAGACTTCCCCCATGGCCATTTACCTGGATCCTCCGCTCTGGCCGGCGCACGGAACGCACTTCTCGCACCTGATCTCGGACACCTCGCTGGAGGAACTGCACACCTTCGCGGCGGCGGCCGGCATCCCGGACCGGGCCTTCGACGGCGACCATTACGACGTCGCCGAAGCCCGGTACAGCGCACTCGTGGCAGCCGGCGCCGTCCCGGTCGAGGGGCGGGTCCTGGTCCGCAAACTGATCGCCAGCGGCCTGCGGATCCCGGCCCGGCGGCGCAGCAGCTCACTCAAGCTCCCCCTGCTCACGCGCTGGAACGCCGTGTTGCCCGGCCACGACGCGCTCTTCCTGGACCTGCTGGACCGCTGGGGCGAGGAGCACCGGAAATACCACGGACGGATCCACCTGCTGGCCGTCCTGGAGGCCCTCGACCTCCTGACCGAGCCTGTTGACCCGCCCCGCACCGTGCTGCTTGCCGCATGGTTCCACGACGCCGTCTACCGCGGCATCGCCGGCCAGGACGAGGAGGAATCGGCCCGGCTCGCCGAGGACCGGCTGGCCCAGGCCGGCCTTCCCGCGGCCGAGGTGGACGAGGTGGCCCGCCTGGTGCGGATGACCGCCGACCACCAGCCGGAGCCCGGCGACGGGGCCGCCGCCCTGCTCAGCGACGCCGACCTCTCCGTACTCGGCGGGGAGCCCGCAGCCTACGCCCGGTACCAGGCCGCCGTCCGGCAGGACTTCGCGCACATCGGCGACGACGACTTCAACGCCGGACGCGCCGCCGTCGTCCGCCAGCTCCTGCGGCTGGATCCGCTCTTCCACACCCCGCGGGGCCGGGCCCTGTGGCAGGACGCGGCGCGGCGGAACCTGCAGGCCGAGCTCGGATAAGCAGGACCCGGGACGCATCCAGCACCGGCCCGCAAACCCACAGCAACGCGGGGTCACGTAGCGCCCATAAATCCCCTCGGGATGGGCGCTATGTGACCCCGCGTTGCTTGGGGGTCGGTCAGGTGCTGCGGCGGAGGTGTTCGGCGAGGCGGTCGAAGGACTCGCGCCAGCCGACGCCGTTGCTGTCGCGGTTCTCGATCGTGTCGAAGGGGCCCTGGAAGAACGTCATCCGGGTGCCGCCGTCGATCTCCTCCAGCTGGAAGGTCACCTCGGTTTCGAAGCCGCGGGTGCCGTCCGGCTTATCCCAGGCAAGGGTAAAGATGAAGAGATTGGGCGGTTCGACGTCCGTGTGGACGCCGCTCCACCAGTGCTCCTCCCCCGTGCTGTCCCGGACCATGCAGGCCCGGTAGAGGCCGCCGATCTCCAGATCCGCATCGATGCTCTCGCGGGGAACGTGGAAACCGCGCGGCCCCCACCAGTCCGGCGCCTGCTCCGGATCCGTCAGGGCGGACCACAGACGGGTGATGGGTGCCTGGAACTCGCGGGTAATGACCAGCATGAGGTCTTCGGCCGGAGCAGGCGGTTCTCCCTGGCCGGACGAGGCGGGAACAGCTGTGACGTGCTCGGACATTGCGGGACTTCTCCTCTACAACGGTTAGCGGTAGGCCTTGCTGTAGGCCGTCACAAAGGGCCTGTCGCTCGGGACGATCTGCTTGCCGAGCGGCATAAGCGAGACCGGGATGAGCTTGAGGTTGGCGATGGCCAGCGGGATGCCGATGATGGTGAGGGCCATGGCGAAGGCGGTGACGACGTGCCCGATCGCGATCCAGATGCCGGCGACGAGCAGCCAGATGACGTTCCCGAGCAGCGAGAACACGCCGGTGCCACCCGGGCGGTCCACCACCGTGCGGCCGAAGGGCCAGAGGGCATAGTTTGCGATCCGGAACGACGCGAGCCCCCACGGGATGGTCACGATCAGCAGACAGCAGACGACCCCGGCCACGAAGTAGCCGAGCGCGAGCCAGAGTCCGCCAAAGAGCAGCCAGATGATGTTGAGCAGTGTCTTCATGGCTCCATTCTCCCCTGCCGGAGGCCGATCCGGCCTAGGGGTTCACCCTGAACATTTCCTGAAATGTGTCCCGTGACGCGGAAGGCGGACGGGCGGCTTTGCGAACGCACGAAAGGGCACAATACTGGGAGCATGCCTGCACTCCTGAAGATGGCCCTGATCGTTGCCCTCGTCCTGCTGGTCGTCGGCGTGGTGGTGGAGGCCTTGCAGTTCCTGCTCTACGTTGGCCTCCTGGTCCTGGTGGGCGCCGGCATCCTGTTCTTCCTGCGCCGCTCGCGCATCACGCGCTGACGCCGCCGGCCCAAGACGTGCGCAGATGACAAACATCGGGGACCTTCTGGGCCCCATTCTCGAAGTCATGACGTGGGTGGGTTTCGTCCTGGGCCTGCCGCTGCTGGTGTGGGGCTGGATTACCCGACGGCGCCACTGCCAGTGGGCCTGGACCACCGGCAAGGTGATCAGCGCCGGCGGGTTCACAGGGTACAGCTGGACGGACCACCACGACGCCGACCACCGGTCGCTGCTGCCGGCGGCCGAGTCGCACGGTCTGGTGGTCGGGTCCGACGTCGACCTCTACTATGACGTCTGCCATCCGTCCCGCTGGGGGCTCACCCCACAAAAGCAGGACAATGCGGCCTGGGTCCTGGGCTGGATCCTCACCGGGGTGGGGATCCTTTCCACGGTCGGCGGCTTCGTCCTGCTGCTGTTCTAAACGTTTTACTGCCCGGCTGGCTGTTCCTGCTTCACCATGGCCGCCTCGACACTGATCTTGACCTTGTCGCTGACCAGCAGCCCGCCGGCCTCGAGCGCGGCGTTCCAGGTGAGGCCGAATTCCTTGCGGCTGATGTCCGCCTCCGCGCTGAACCCGGCGCGGGTCGCGCCGAACGGATCCACCGCGATCCCGGTGAACTCAACCTCCAGGTCCACCGGCTTGGTGACGTCCCGGATGGTGAGGTCGCCGGTCAGCACATAGTCCTCGCCGTCTCCCCTGATCCCCGTGGCGCGGAAGGTCATCTCCGGGTACTTTTCGACGTCGAAGAAGTCAGCGCCGCGGACGTGCGCGTCGCGGTTGGCGTCGCCGGAGTCGAAGCTGGCGGTCTTGATGCTGGCATGCAGGCTGGAGTCGGCGAGGGAGCCGCCGACCCGGGCCTCCGCCGTGGCTTCGTTGAAGCGGCCGCGGACCTTGCTGATGCCGGCGTGGCGGACGCTGAAGCCAACTTCGCTGTGGGACATGTCCAGCGTCCAGACGCCGGGGGTCAAACCTTCGGGCAGGGTCACAACGGTCTCCTTTGCAGGTGGCGGGCGGGCCGCCAAGTCATCGGGGTACTCCCCCAAAGAGCCATGCTAGCCACGGCGCCGCAGCCCGGCTAGCCTTCCGCGGAACCCGAGCGGGCGCTACAGCCGCGGCTTGGGCGCCCAGCCAATCGCCGGGGCGATGTGCCGGACCACGGTGCCCAGCAGCTTGGCGTTGAAGTCCACGCCGAGCTGGTTGGGGACGGTGAGCAGCAGGGTGTCTGCGTCCCGCACAGCGGCGTCGGCGGCCAGTTCCTTGGCAATGGCATCGGGGGCGCCGACGTAGCTCCGGCCGAAACGTGCCACCAGCCCGTCGATCTTCCCGACCTGGTCGCGTTTTTCCCGCAGGGCGCTGAGGCCAAAGAACCGGCGGTCCTCCTCATCGACGATCGGCAGGACGCTGCGGCTGACCGAAACGCGGGGCTCGTGCTGATGGCCGGCGTCGGCCCAGGCCTGCCGGAACATACTGATCTGCTCGGCCTGAAGCTGGTCGAAGGGCACACCGGTGTCCTCTGTGAGCAGCGTGGAGCTCATCAGGTTCATGCCCTGTTCTGCGGTCCAGACGGCGGTGGCACGCGAGCCGGCGCCCCACCAGATCCGCTCGCCGAGGTCCGGTGAATGCGGCTGCACGGGCAGCAGCCCGGATCCGCCGCCGGCGTACCGGGGCTCCGCCTCCGCCATCCCGGCGCCCGAGATGGCGCGGCGGAAGACCGCGGTGTGCCGCCGGGCCATGTCCGCGGCGGTCTCTCCGTCCGCCGGCACATGGCCGAAGGCTGCGGCACCGTCGCGGGCGGGTTCGGGTGAACCGCGGCTGATCCCCAGCTGCAGCCGGCCGCCGCTGATCAGGTCCGTAGCGGCGGCCTCCTCGGCCATGTACAGCGGGTTTTCGTAGCGCATGTCGATCACGCCGGTGCCCATTTCGATCCGGCTGGTCCGGGCGGCGACGGCGGCCAGCAGCGGGAACGGGGAGGCCTGTTGCCGGGCGAAGTGGTGCACGCGGAAGTACGCACCGTCGACGCCCAGTTCCTCGGCGGCGACGGCGAGCTCGATGCCCTGGAGCAGGGCGTCGCGGGCGGTCCGGGTGCGGGACCCCTCGCCGGGCCCCCAATGCCCGAAAGACAGGAATCCGATGCGCTTCATGTCAGGGCCAACACGGCGGGGTCCGGCGGCATTCCTGCCACGGGGTTCAGGGTGTCGCCGCCCGGGACTTCGCCGCCGCCACGAAGTCCCTGATCTTGGCCAGGTCCTTCACACCGCGGGAGGACTCGACGCCGGAGGAAACGTCCACGCCCCAGGCGCCTGCCTGCGAGGCGGCGCCGGTGACGTTGGCGGGATCGAGCCCGCCGGCCAACAGCCAGTTGCGCCCCGCCAGCCCCTTGGCCCGGACCGAGGCGTAGTCCCAGGCCTCGCCGGAGCCGGGGACGGCGGCGTCGATCAGGAGCAGGTCCTCACCCCAGTCCGCAAACGCCTCGGGAGCGGCGGCCATGGTGACGGCCCGGATGAGCTTGAGTCCGGCGTCGTGCACGGCGCGCACGTCTGCCGGGGTGCGGTCGCCGTGGAGCTGGACCCAGTCCAGCCCGGCCCCGCGGGCCAGCGCGACGGCGTCCGCCGCGGCTTCGTGCCGGAAGACGCCGACGGCGGGGAGTCCGGCCGGGACGTGGGCCAGGAGTTCCCGTGCCTGCGCCGGCGTCACTTCGCGGGGGCTGCGGGTCAGGACGAAGCCGACGGCGTCCGCCCCGGCTTCCGCCGCGGCCCGGACCGACTCGGGGGTGCTGAGCCCGCATACCTTGACGAACATTCCGCTCCTTCTGCTGTGTTGACGTTTATCTTGTTTCTGCCTCCGACGGTAGCAAGGACCGTGGCAGGCCGGCGCCCCAGGTGCCCAGATGACGGGTGCCGGGATGAGGTTCCCGGCACTCGCTGCGGCATCCGGAATCCGTCGGCGGCCCGGCGGATAGGGTGGAGGGATGGAGATCATCCGCTATGCCGAGCTGAAAGCCCACCCCTGGCGCAACGGCGGCGGGGTGACCCGCGAACTGGCCAGCCATCCCGCGGCCGCCTCCCCGAAGGACGGCCCGGGGGCCCTCGGCTGGGACTGGCGGGTAAGCATCGCCGATGTATCCAAGGCCGGCGACTTCTCGGCGTTCCCCGGCATGGACCGCGTCCTCACCGTGCTGGAGGGCGAACTGCTGCTGTTGAGCGTCGACGGCGCCGAGCACCCGCTCGAGAAGTACCGCCCGTTCCGGTTCTCCGGCGAGGCCGCTGCGGCCGGGGCGCTGCCTACGGGCGACATCCGCGACCTGAACGTCATCACCCGCCGCGGCGTGTTCAAGGGCTACACCTCCATCATCGAACTCTCCAAGAAGCGGGCGCATCCGGTGTTCGAGGGCCAGTTCGGGATCCTGCTGCAGGGCCAGGCGGCAGTCACGCCCGGCACCGCCGGCGCAGAACCTGACGCGCCGTCCGGCGGTGAGCCGTCCGGCGGGGAGCCGGCCGCGGGCTCCCCCGGGACGCAGGCGGCCGAGCCGACGACGCTCGCCCGCTATGACGCCGTCGTCGGTTCCGACACCGGTACCCCCGAGATCCTGGGCCGTGGTTTCCTGGCGGTCGTCTCGATCGACCGCGTCGCGGATTAGCCCTCCGTCACCTTCACCCGGGTGGCGCCGATCCCCACCGAGTCCTGGGAGAGCCGCTGCGCGAGCCAGATCGGCACGATCGAGACGACGATCAGGACGACGGCCACGACGTTGACCACCGGCGCCTGGTTGGGCCGGAAGAGGTTCTGCAGGATCCAGATCGGCAGGGTGGTGTCCCCGGCGCCGATGGTGAACGTGGTCACGATGATCTCGTCGAAGCTCAGCGCGAAGGCCAGCAGTCCGCCGGCCAGCAGTGCGGAGCGGAGCTGCGGGAACGTGACCAGCCGGAACGTGGTGAACACGCCGGCGCCCAGATCCGCGGATGCTTCCTCCAGCCCGCCGTGCATCCGGCGCAGCCGGGCAATGACGTTGTTGAACACGGTCACCATGCAGAAGGTGGCGTGCGCGATCACGACCGTCCACATGCTCAGCGAGACACCCAGAATGGTCGTGAACATGTTGTTCAGGGCGATGCCGGTTACGATCCCGGGCAGCGCGATCGGCAGGATCACGAGCAGGCTGATGACGTCCCGGCCGAAGAACTTGTAGCGCAGCAGGGCCAGCGCCAGGAGCGTCCCGAGCACCAGCGAAATGATGGTCGAGACCACCGCCACCCAGAGCGATGACACCACGGCCTCGCGGACGCCGGTGGAATCGAAGGCCCGCCCCCACCACTCCAGGGTGAACCCCCGCGGCGGCCAGCCGAAGGTCCGGTCCGCGTTGAAGGAGTTCACCACCACCAGCAGCAGCGGCAGATAGATGAAGAGGAACACCAGCGCGGTGACGGCGCCGAGGATGACTTTGGCGCTGCGGGAAAGTCTCATGGTGCTCCTGCCGGCTGCCCGGTGTTCACAGGCTGTTGAGGGCGCCGGAGCGCCGGACAATGAAGAGGTACAGCATAATGATCGCGATCGGGACCAGCGAGACGGCCGCGGCGAACGGCAGGTTGTTCGCGGCCCCCACGTTCGCGTAGACCACGGTGCCGAGCATCTGGGTGGTGCCGCCGACGATCTGGGCCGTGATGTAGTCCCCCAGCGAGAGCGAGAACGTAAAAATTGTCCCGGCAATGATGGAGGGGACCAGCAGGGGGAACATCACCAGGCGCATGGTGGTCAGCGGTTTCGCGCCGAGGTCCCCGGAGGCCTCCAGCAGCGAATCGGGGACCCGGTCGAAGCCCGCGTAGATCGGCAGGATCATAAACGGCAGCCAGATGTAGGCCAGGGTCAGGATCACGGCGGTTTCGCCGTACCCCGGGGATTCCAGCCCGATCGGCGCCCCGAGCCACTCCAGCAGGCCGCCGTCGGCGAGGACATTCCGCCAGGCGTAGGCCTTGACGAGGTAGCTGGCCCACAGCGGCATCAGCACGGCCACCACCAGCAGCTTCTGCCAGCGCGGGCTGGCCACCTTGGCGATGAAAAACGCCATGGGCAGCGCCAGGACCAGGTCGATCAGGGTCACGGCGATGGCGATCCACAGTGTCCGCAGGGTGATCCGCTGGTAGACCGGATCGGTCAGGACCGTCACCACGTTCTCGGTGGTCCATTCCGTGGACACCTTGCCGGTGAAGGTGTCCACGGTCCAGAACGCGGTGATCAGCAGCGCCGCCAGGGCGGCGATGTAGACGAGCACCAGCCAGCCGGCGGGGGCTGTCACCAGCCCCGCCAGCCGAAGGTTCGGCGAGCGGTGGAGCAGCGCTGAGAACCTGTGGGCTTTGGGCCGGGGCACGGCGGCAGCTGCCGGCGGCGCCCCGGGGACCGGGTGCTGCGTCTGGAGCGTCATGTCAGCCCTTGATCTCCGTCCAGGCCTTCGTCCACTCCGAGTAATCCGTGCACTTGACGTCCGTGCGGCCGTCCAGGCATTCGGCCACCGGGGTTGTCCAGTACCAGATCTGCTCCGCGTAGGCCTCGTCACCGGAGTGGAAGGTCTCGCAGTGCGCCTTGTCCTTGGTCAGTTCGCAGGCCTTGGGGTTGGCCGGCGATTCGCCGAAGTACTCCGCCACAGCCGCATTGGCCTCGGGGCTGGCGATGTAGTCGAGCCACAGGTAGGCGCAGTTCTTGTTCTTGGAGTCGGAGCCGATCATCCAGGTGTCCGACCAGCCGGTGGCGCCCTCTTCGGGGAGCAGGGTCTTCACGTTGGTCCCGTTCGCGACGGCGATGTTGGCGCCGACCTGCCATGTGGTGCCGACCACCGTGCTGCCGCTGGCGAAGGCCTGGACCTCCTTGACGACGTCGCTCCAGTACTCGCCGATGTGCTGGCGCTGCTGCTTCAGCAGTTCCACGGAGGCCGCAAGCTGGTCCTTGTCCAGCGCGTAGGGGTTCTTGATCTCGAGTTCCGGTTTGTGGGCCATCAGGTACACGGCGGCGTCGGCGATGTAGATCGGCGAGTCGTAGGCGGTGACCTTGCCGCTGTGCTGGGCTGCGTCGTCGAACACGGCGCGCCAGGAGGTGGGTGCCGGGGTGACCGTGTCCGCGGAGTACATCAGCAGGTTGGCTCCCCAGCCATGGGGCATCCCGTAGTTCTTGCCGTCCACCGTGTTCCAGGCCTTGTCCTTCAGGAACGGGTACACGTCGGCGTAGTTCTTCAGCAGGTCCATGTTGACGGGCTCCACGTCGTTGCCGGCAATCAGCCGCAGGGAGGCGTCCCCGGAGGCCGAGACGACGTCATACTGGCCGGTGCGCATCAGGGTCACGGCTTCGTCCGAGGTGCCGAAGGGCTTGAAACTCACCTTGCACTGGGTCTGGTTTTCGAAGGGCGTCACCCAGTCGACGGCGGGGTCGTTGCTGCCGTCCTCGACGTAGCCCGGCCACGCCAGGATGGAGAGCTGCCCTTCGCCCTGGCCGATTTCCGATTTGACCGGCTGCGGGGTCGGTGTGGCCGATCCCCCGCCGGTGGTGCCGCAGCCCGCCAATGCGAGCGCTGCCGCCGCGGCCACCCCGACTACGAGGGAGGCCCGATTCCTTGATGCCATGATCCTTACCTTTCGTTGTGGGGGTGAATCAGAAGCAGACTCAGCGGGTGGCTGCACCACTGAAACGTCAGGAGCCGCCGGGCGGCAGCCAGACGGCAGCGTCGTCGTCCCAGCTCACCGTGACGCGCCGGTCCAGCAGTTCCGCGTCGCCGCCGGGCAGCGTCTCCGGCGCGAGAACGACGACGGCGGGACCGTCGTCGAGCTGCACCCGCACCTGGGTGGCGTGCCCCACATAGACGAGGGAGGTGACGGTTCCGGGACGGGAGGTGACGCCGGCGCGCGGTTCCGGGGCCGCCGCCCAGGACAGGCGCAGCCGTTCCGGCCGGATGCAGGCCTGCTCCGCACGGCCGTAGAGTCTTTCGGCCTGGGCGGCGTCAAAGATATTGGAGGTGCCGACGAAGTTGGCCACGAACGCACCGCCCGGGCGCTCGTAGATCTCATGCGCCGTGCCGATCTGTTCCAGGCTCCCGTTGTTGAAGACGCCGATCCGGTCACTCATGGTCAGGGCCTCCTCCTGGTCATGGGTGACGAAGATGAAGGTGATGCCGAGCGAGCGCTGCAGTTCCTTGAGTTCCACCTGCATCTGCTGCCGGAGCTTGAGGTCCAGGGCGCCGAGCGGCTCATCCAGCAACAGGACCTTCGGCTGCACCACCAGCGCCCGGGCCAGGGCCACCCGCTGGCGCTGGCCGCCGGAGAGCTGGGCGGGCTTGCGTCCGACGAACTTCCCCAGCTGCACCCGTTCCAGGGCTGCCCGGGCCCGCTCCTGGCGCTCCTTCCTGGGCATGCCCCGCACGCGCAGGCCGTAGGCGACGTTGTCGACCAGGGACATGTGCGGGAACAGGGCATAGTCCTGGAAAACCGTGTTGAGGTCCCGTTCGAAGGGTGCCATTCCGGTAACGTCCTTGCCCTCGAGCTCGATGCTTCCGGAGGTGGGCAGCTCGAAGCCCGCGATCAGGCGCAGGACGGTGGTTTTGCCGGATCCCGAGGGCCCGAGCATGGAGAAGAATTCGCCCTGGCGGATGTCCAGGTCCACGTTGTTGACAGCGACGGTGTCCCCGAATACTTTGGTGAGTTTCCGCAGGCGGATCGCCGGAACCGCCTCCGTTTCCGCCTGCCTGCTGGCCGCGAGCGTTTCGGTCATGGGGTGCGCCTCACTCCGTTGCCGGATCGTCCTAGATGCGACGCAGCAGGATGTGATCCAGGCCACAGCAGGCTGCTGGGCCAAATACTATTACTCCATAGGTTTTGTGTATAGACCCCCACGAAAGCCCGGATTAGGATGGCACCAACCGGGCGCCGGCGGCCCCTCAGCGCCCGCTCCCGGATGCCAGGGCAGATGCCCGGACGCGATGCCAGAGACTGCCAAGGGAGGCCCGGATGCTGCTGACACCGCAGGGCGCGTCCCGCAGCCTGGCGGCCGTGTTCACACCGATCAAGTCCCGGGGCTTGGTGGACGAGGTGTGCGGCCGGATTGAACAGGCGGTGGAAACCGGCCTGCTCACCAGCGGCCAGCGGCTGCCCAACGAGACCGAACTCGCCGCCGCCCTGGGCGTCTCCGCGGTGACCGCCCGCGAGGCTCTGTCCCAGCTGCGGACCGCTGGCATCATCCGCACGGCCCGGGGCCGCAGCGGCGGAAGCTTCATCGCCGACGACGTCCTGCCCTCCCGTGAACGGGCCTTGGACCAGCTGCGGGAACTGACCCGGCTCCAGATCAGCGACCTGGGCCTGCACTACCAGGCCATCGCCGCCGCCTGCGCCAGCGTCGCGGCCCGGCGCTCCGACGCCGCGGACATGGCCACCCTGCGTTCCTTCATCCCGACGGCGGAGGAGGATCCGCTGCACTGGCGGCTGGCGCTCTCCGAGTTCCTGCTCGAGGTGGCCGCCATCGCCCGCTCGGCCAGGCTGGCCCGGGAACTGATCCGGCTGCAGTCCGACCTTGGCACCCTCACGCTGCTGCCGTGTGCCGACGCCGACTACCGCGTGAGGACCACCGGACTCCTCGAGGAGGTTGCGGCCGCCATCGAGGCACGCGAGCCGGCCGCCGCGGAGGCTGCGGTGAAAGCACTGGTCGCCGCCACCACGGACTGGCTGCTCACCGAGCAGTCCAAACGCTATTGACCACCCCGGTTCCTTCGAGCTAAGGCAGAGACCCGATGTCTGAAACCACCGCCTCCATTGACACCGTCACCGTGCACGCCGGAGAACTGGACGCGGCGATCACGGGGATCGAGGACCGGCTCGCGGCGTGGGCGGCGGACACGGGAACCGCCCTCGCCGTACTCTCCGGCAGGGTCACCGGCACCGCCGTGGACAAACTCATCCGGCCGGTGGTCGAGGAACTGGTCAGGGCTCCCGACGGATACGTTGCCGGCGCAGGATTCCTTGCCAACGCCGGGCTGCTGGGACCCGAACGCAGCTACATTGCCTGGTGGCAGGGCGAGGAAATGGAGCACGTGGACGCCCTCGCCAACTTCAGCCCCAACTCCATCAGCCGCTACGTCAAGTCCGAGTGGTTCCGCGTCCCGGTGGAGACCGGACAGGCCCATGTGACCGGGCCCTACGTGGACTTCCTGTGCACGGACGAATACGTCCTGACCTTCACGCACCCGGTCTTCTGCCGCGCGGACGGTCCGGTGGTGGGCATTGTGGGAATGGACGTCACCGTGCAGCGGCTGGAACGCGGCGCCCTCCCTGCCCTGCGCCGGATCGGGGACCGCGCCACCCTGGTCAACCCGGACGGCCGCGCCATCGTCTCGGCCGCCCCGGACATCGCCGCCGGGGACCTCGCCGCCGCCGCGGAGGACTGCAGCGTCCATCCCGCGGGCCGCAAGTTCCGGATCTGGAGCGGAGCCACCGCGCTCTGACCCGGCGCAGTCTCATCGAATGCTCCAGAACTGCCGTTATGAACCCTCAAAACGGCCGTTGTGGAGCACTCGATGGCGGGTTCTGCGCCGTTTGCGCGGGTTCGCCTCTCCGCGGGGGCGTTGCTAGGCTGGAAGGAAGGCCTCGTCCCAGGGGTCTCCGGACGACGGTTCAGTACCCGGCACGCGACAAGACTGGCCACAGGAGCTGTCATGTCGTGGTTAATTCTCATACTCTCGGGGTCGCTGGAAGCCGTCTGGGCCGCTGCCCTGCACCGGACCGCGCAGGCCACGGGCCGCCGCCGGATTGCACCGGCCGCCCTCTTCCTCGTCTCCGTGCTCGCCAGCACCGGCGGTCTCGCGATCGCCATGCAGTCCATCCCGACCGGCACCGCCTACGCCGTCTGGGTGGGGGTCGGCGTGGTGCTGACCTCCGCCTACGCCATGATCACCAAAGTGGAGCCCGCGACCGCGGCGCGGATCCTGCTGCTCGGCGGAATCGTCGCCTGCGTGGCCGGCCTGAAGCTGGTGGCGTGACCGTGGCCACGACCCGCACACCGAAACCGGCAACCAAGTCACCGGCCACCACCCTGGCCTGGGTCGTCCTGCTCGCCTCCGCCGTGCTGGAGGCGGTATGGGCGACGGCGCTGGGCATGTCCGACGGCTTCACCCGGCCGCTGCCCACCCTCGTGTTCGCGCTGACCGCGGCACTGAGCATGGCGGGGCTGGGCCTGGCCGTGAAAAGCATCCCGCTCGGCACGGCCTACGCCGTCTGGGTGGGGATCGGCGCGGCCCTGACGGTCGGCTGGGCGATGGCGACCGGCGTCGAACCGGCCAGCCCGCTGAAACTGCTGTTCATCGCGGGGATTGTGGGCTGCGCGGCCGGGCTGAAACTGCTGCCGGCCAAACCGGCGTCGGAGACACAGCAGCCGCCCTCCCCCGCGGAAACTCCCCACAATTAAGGCAGTACGACGGCGTGTCCCGGCGCCCGCGCCGTCGTACTGGCCGCGCAACAGTCAAAGGTGGGGAGATTCCTCCGTCGGAGCCGGAATAGCCGCGCGCACCCCGAGGTTCTTGGCAGGGACAGAACTACACGGAGCGCGAAGAGAGGTCCCGATGAAGGCAGCGACAGTCCGGCTCGGCGACGGTTTGATGGTCAGTCCCCTGGGGTTCGGCGGCATGGCCCTGACCCCGGTGTACGGGGAAGTGGACCCTGCCGAGGCCCTGCGGACCCTGCACCATGCGGTGGATGCCGGGGTCAGTTTCATCGACACGGCGGACATCTACGGCGGGGGCAGCAACGAGGAGCTCATCGCCCTGCTCCTGGCGGAACGCCGCGGCGAGGTTCAGGTGGCCACCAAGTTTGGCCTGGTGGGCACCCCGTCCACCGGCTACTCGGACATCCGGGGTGACGCCGCGTATGTGCGGCAGGCCGTGGACCGCAGCCTGCAACGGCTGGGCACCGACACCATCGACCTGTACTACATGCACCGCCGTGACCTCCGCGTTCCGATAGTGGAAACCGTGGAGGCCATGGCGGGGCTGGTGCAGTCCGGCAAGGTGAGGCATCTTGGCCTGTCTGAGGTGACGGCCGAGGAGCTGCGTGAAGCCAGCAGCGTCCACCCGATCGCCGCGGTCCAGAGCGAGTGGTCCATCTGGAGCCGCGATGTGGAACGCAACGTTGTTCCTGCCGCGGCCGAGCTCGGCGTGGGGTTTGTGCCCTATTCACCGCTGGGCCGGGGATTCCTCACCGGCACCGTGGACGCGTCGAAGCTGGGCAGCAACGACTTCCGCCGCAACATCCCGCGCTTCGCCGAGGCGGCGCTGGATGCCAACCAGGGCGTGGTCGCGGCAGTACAGTCCGTCGCGGCTGAACTTTCCGCCGCCGGGCAGACTGCAACGCCTGCCCAGGTGGCTCTGGCCTGGCTGCTCGCGCAGGGCCGGAAGCTGGGGCTGCCGGTCGTGCCCATCCCCGGGACCCGCAAGGCGGACCGGATCGACGAGAACCTGGGCGCCTTGACGCTCAACTTCACCGCAGCGCAACTCGAGACTCTCGACGCCGCTGCGGACGCCGTCGTCGGCTCCCGCTCCGCGGACCCCAACTGGGTGTCCCAGGGCCGTGAATAGCGTCTTTCGTAGACTGAAGCCCATGGACTCGCTCATTCACTCGTTACGTGACATCACCATCCGCCGCATTTCGGTCAGCGAGATGGACAACAACGTGTATCTGCTCACCAGCAAAGCCTCCGGTGCGCAGCTCCTGATCGATGCGGCCGATGATCTGGCCGCCATCCAGGGGCTGCTTGCCGACGCCGCCGCGGATACGTCCGCGACGCCGAAGCTGGCGCTGGTTGCCACCACTCACCAGCACTGGGACCACGTCCGTGCGCTGCCGGACCTGGTGGCGGCCACCGGGGTGAAGACGGCGGCGGGGACGGATGACGCCCCGGAGCTGCCGGTGCCGGTGGATGTGCTACTGGATCACGGGGACGTCGGCAACTTCGACGGCTTCGACGTGACGGCAGTGCACCTGCGCGGCCACACCCCGGGGTCGATCGCGCTCGTGTACCAGGACCCGGAGGGCCCGGCGCACATTTTCTCCGGCGACTCCCTGTTCCCGGGAGGCGTCGGCAACACCCAGAACGATCCGGAACGGTTCGCCCAGCTGATCAGCGATGTCAGCGAGCGGCTCTTCGATGTTTATCCGGATGACACCGTGGTGCATCCGGGCCACGGGAAGCCCACAACCCTGGGTGCGGAACGCCCGCACCTAAAGGAGTGGCGCGCCCGCGGCTGGTAGCTTGTGCTGCGCTTTCAGACTGGCGCTGCGCTTTCGGACGGACGCTGCGGGAATCCCCGTAGCGTCCGTCCGTTTGTGTAGCGGAAAACCGAAACCTTAGCGGCTGCGGCGTTCGTTTGACGCCGGAGCGGACGCGCGGCGGGGGCCGCCGCTGCGTGCCGGACGGCCTTCGCCGGAGCGGCCGTTGCCGCCGCCTGCGTAGGATCCGCCCGAGGTGCCGCCGGTGTTGGAGGACCAAACAGCCGCATTGCCACCGGCGCTGCTGCCACCGGTCTTGGCGCCGGCAGCTGCACGCTGGCCCGTTGCCGGACGTCCGCCGCGCTGGCCGCCGGTGGCGCCGCCCGTGCGGGGAGCCCCGCCACGCGGTGCTCCGCTGCGCGGTGCGCCGCT
>JAXMJF010000026.1:0-169632 GCA_034376805.1 Arthrobacter sp. | reverse complement strand
TGTGTCTGTTGTTTGAGAACTCAATAGTGTGCCAAGTTTGTTGATACCAATTTATTGTATTGAATTGGTTGAATTGACTGGATCCGCCACCCCGTGGTGTGGTCTGGTTTTTACAGCTGGTTTCAAATTTTGTGCAGCTGGCACGTCCCGTTTTCCCGGGGGTGTTGGTTGTGTCTGTTTTACTTCAACGGAGAGTTTGATCCTGGCTCAGGATGAACGCTGGCGGCGTGCTTAACACATGCAAGTCGAACGATGATCCCAGCTTGCTGGGGGATTAGTGGCGAACGGGTGAGTAACACGTGAGTAACCTGCCCTTAACTCTGGGATAAGCCTGGGAAACTGGGTCTAATACCGGATATGACTCCTCATCGCATGGTGGGGGGTGGAAAGCTTTATTGTGGTTTTGGATGGACTCGCGGCCTATCAGCTTGTTGGTGAGGTAATGGCTCACCAAGGCGACGACGGGTAGCCGGCCTGAGAGGGTGACCGGCCACACTGGGACTGAGACACGGCCCAGACTCCTACGGGAGGCAGCAGTGGGGAATATTGCACAATGGGCGAAAGCCTGATGCAGCGACGCCGCGTGAGGGATGACGGCCTTCGGGTTGTAAACCTCTTTCAGTAGGGAAGAAGCGAAAGTGACGGTACCTGCAGAAGAAGCGCCGGCTAACTACGTGCCAGCAGCCGCGGTAATACGTAGGGCGCAAGCGTTATCCGGAATTATTGGGCGTAAAGAGCTCGTAGGCGGTTTGTCGCGTCTGCCGTGAAAGTCCGGGGCTCAACTCCGGATCTGCGGTGGGTACGGGCAGACTAGAGTGATGTAGGGGAGACTGGAATTCCTGGTGTAGCGGTGAAATGCGCAGATATCAGGAGGAACACCGATGGCGAAGGCAGGTCTCTGGGCATTAACTGACGCTGAGGAGCGAAAGCATGGGGAGCGAACAGGATTAGATACCCTGGTAGTCCATGCCGTAAACGTTGGGCACTAGGTGTGGGGGACATTCCACGTTTTCCGCGCCGTAGCTAACGCATTAAGTGCCCCGCCTGGGGAGTACGGCCGCAAGGCTAAAACTCAAAGGAATTGACGGGGGCCCGCACAAGCGGCGGAGCATGCGGATTAATTCGATGCAACGCGAAGAACCTTACCAAGGCTTGACATGAACCGGAAATACCTGGAAACAGGTGCCCCGCTTGCGGTCGGTTTACAGGTGGTGCATGGTTGTCGTCAGCTCGTGTCGTGAGATGTTGGGTTAAGTCCCGCAACGAGCGCAACCCTCGTTCTATGTTGCCAGCGCGTGATGGCGGGGACTCATAGGAGACTGCCGGGGTCAACTCGGAGGAAGGTGGGGACGACGTCAAATCATCATGCCCCTTATGTCTTGGGCTTCACGCATGCTACAATGGCCGGTACAAAGGGTTGCGATACTGTGAGGTGGAGCTAATCCCAAAAAGCCGGTCTCAGTTCGGATTGGGGTCTGCAACTCGACCCCATGAAGTCGGAGTCGCTAGTAATCGCAGATCAGCAACGCTGCGGTGAATACGTTCCCGGGCCTTGTACACACCGCCCGTCAAGTCACGAAAGTTGGTAACACCCGAAGCCGGTGGCCTAACCCCTTGTGGGAGGGAGCTGTCGAAGGTGGGACTGGCGATTGGGACTAAGTCGTAACAAGGTAGCCGTACCGGAAGGTGCGGCTGGATCACCTCCTTTCTAAGGAGCACCTACAATCACCTTGCCCCGCGTATGTGGGTGTGGAGGGGTTGTCAGGAGTACGCCCGTTGCGCAGACGCTAGTTCTGCGGCGGGTGCTCACGGGTGGAATATCAGCAAATAGCGGCCGCGTGTTGTTCTGCGGCGCCCAGTACGGATTGCTTGCCCTCTTTTGCGGGGTGGTGGTCCTGGAACGGTGCGGCGGGGCAGGGATGCGGTTTAGTGTTTGGCACACTGTTGGGTCCTGAGGCAACAGGACCATGGCATCATGGCCGGTCGGTTCCCCCTTGCGGGGGGATGTGTCCGGGGGTGGTGGTGTGGGACTTGTGTTTCTGGTTTCCTGGCTGCACCGAGCATGCACGTTTGCGTGTGTGGGGTGTGTGGTATGGGGTTGTTGTTTGAGAACTACATAGTGGACGCGAGCATCTTTTATAAGAAGCAATTTCCAAGAATATGAACCTGGATCTGTGCTGCTGTCCTTGGTTGTGCCTTTCGGGGTGCGGCGTTGGGGTGGTGGCGGCAGTTTTCATGGTTCTCTCGAAAATTAGCGTTTTTGATCTTTTGTGGTCAAGTTTTTAAGAGCACACGGTGGATGCCTTGGCATTAGGAGCCGAAGAAGGACGTAGGAATCTGCGATAAGCCTGGGGGAGTCGATAACCGGACTGTGATCCCAGGGTGTCCGAATGGGGAAACCCCGCCAGGGGCGCGAGCTGCCTGGTGACCCGCATCTGAACACATAGGGTGCGTGGAGGGAACGCGGGGAAGTGAAACATCTCAGTACCCGCAGGAAGAGAAAACAATAGTGATTCCGTCAGTAGTGGCGAGCGAACGCGGATCAGGCTAAACCGTTCCATGTGTGATAGCCGGCGGGCGTTGCATGGTCGGGGTTGTGGGACTTCCCATTCTGTCTCTGCCGGGACAGTGGGGTGTGTAGTACAGGCATAGGTGAACGGTCTTGAAAGGCCGGCCAGAGAGGGTGTGAGCCCCGTAACCGAAATGTTGTGTACCGCCCGGGGAGTATCCCAAGTAGCACGGGGCCCGAGAAATCCCGTGTGAATCTGTCAGGACCACCTGATAAGCCTAAATACTCCCTAATGACCGATAGCGGACCAGTACCGTGAGGGAAAGGTGAAAAGTACCCCGGGAGGGGAGTGAAACAGTACCTGAAACCGTGTGCTTACAATCCGTCGGAGCAACCTTGTAGTTGTGACGGCGTGCCTTTTGAAGAATGAGCCTGCGAGTTAGTGTTACGTCGCGAGGTTAACCCGTGTGGGGAAGCCGTAGCGAAAGCGAGTCTGAATAGGGCGTTGCAGTGGCGTGATCTAGACCCGAAGCGAAGTGATCTACCCATGGCCAGGTTGAAGCGACGGTAAGACGTCGTGGAGGACCGAACCCACTTCAGTTGAAAATGGAGGGGATGAGCTGTGGGTAGGGGTGAAAGGCCAATCAAACTTCGTGATAGCTGGTTCTCCCCGAAATGCATTTAGGTGCAGCGTTGCGTGTTTCTTACCGGAGGTAGAGCTACTGGATGGCTAATGGGCCCTACAAGGTTACTGACGTCAGCCAAACTCCGAATGCCGGTAAGTGAGAGCGCAGCAGTGAGACTGTGGGGGATAAGCTTCATAGTCGAGAGGGAAACAGCCCAGACCACCAACTAAGGCCCCTAAGCGTGTGCTAAGTGGGAAAGGATGTGGAGTTGCGAAGACAACCAGGAGGTTGGCTTAGAAGCAGCCATCCTTAAAAGAGTGCGTAATAGCTCACTGGTCAAGTGATTCCGCGCCGACAATGTAGCGGGGCTCAAGTACACCGCCGAAGTTGTGGATTTCAGATATTAGCTAAGCCGCCCCTTGTGGGTTGGTTCAGGCGTCTGGAGTGGTAGGGGAGCGTCGTGTGGGCAGTGAAGTCGCGGTGTAAACCAGCGGTGGAGCCTACACGAGTGAGAATGCAGGCATGAGTAGCGAAAGACGGGTGAGAAACCCGTCCGCCGAATGATCAAGGGTTCCAGGGTCAAGCTAATCTGCCCTGGGTAAGTCGGGACCTAAGGCGAGGCCGACAGGCGTAGTCGATGGACAACGGGTTGATATTCCCGTACCGGCGAAAAACCGCCCATGCTGAACAGGGGATACTAACCGCCCGAAACCTGCCTGACACCCCTTGTGGGTGAAGGGTTTTGGTGGAGCGCGGGACCTGATCCTGGGAGGCAAGCGTATTAACAGGTGTGACGCAGGAAGGTAGCCGAGCCGGGCGATGGTTGTCCCGGTCTAAGGATGTAGGGCGAACGGTAGGCAAATCCGCCGTTCATGATGCCTGAGACCCGATGGGACTCCCGTAAGGGGGGATTCGGTGATCCTATGCTGCCTAGAAAAGCATCGACGCGAGGTTTTAGCCGCCCGTACCCCAAACCGACACAGGTGATCAGGTAGAGAATACTAAGGCGATCGAGAGAATTATGGTTAAGGAACTCGGCAAAATGCCCCCGTAACTTCGGGAGAAGGGGGGCCCCCATCGTGATGGACACTAGCTGTCCGGAGCGTGCAGGGGCCGCAGAGACCAGGGGGAAGCGACTGTTTACTAAAAACACAGGTCCGTGCGAAGTCGCAAGACGATGTATACGGACTGACTCCTGCCCGGTGCTGGAAGGTTAAGAGGACCGGTTAGCCGCAAGGCGAAGCTGAGAATTCAAGCCCCAGTAAACGGCGGTGGTAACTATAACCATCCTAAGGTAGCGAAATTCCTTGTCGGGTAAGTTCCGACCTGCACGAATGGAGTAACGACTTCCCCGCTGTCTCAACCATAAACTCGGCGAAATTGCAGTACGAGTAAAGATGCTCGTTACGCGCAGCAGGACGGAAAGACCCCGAGACCTTTACTATAGTTTGGTATTGGTGTTCGGAGTGGCTTGTGTAGGATAGGTGGGAGACGTTGAAGCCCGGACGCCAGTTCGGGTGGAGTCATCGTTGAAATACCACTCTGGTCACTTTGGACATCTAACTTCGGCCCGTAATCCGGGTCAGGGACAGTGCCTGATGGGTAGTTTAACTGGGGCGGTTGCCTCCTAAAAAGTAACGGAGGCGCCCAAAGGTTCCCTCAGCCTGGTTGGCAATCAGGTGTCGAGTGTAAGTGCACAAGGGAGCTTGACTGTGAGAGAGACATCTCGAGCAGGGACGAAAGTCGGGACTAGTGATCCGGCGGTACATTGTGGAATGGCCGTCGCTCAACGGATAAAAGGTACCTCGGGGATAACAGGCTGATCTTGCCCAAGAGTCCATATCGACGGCATGGTTTGGCACCTCGATGTCGGCTCGTCGCATCCTGGGGCTGGAGTAGGTCCCAAGGGTTGGGCTGTTCGCCCATTAAAGCGGTACGCGAGCTGGGTTTAGAACGTCGTGAGACAGTTCGGTCCCTATCCGCTGCGCGCGCAGGAAATTTGAGAAGGGCTGTCCTTAGTACGAGAGGACCGGGACGGACGAACCTCTGGTGTGTCAGTTGTACTGCCAAGTGCACCGCTGATTAGCTACGTTCGGATGGGATAACCGCTGAAAGCATCTAAGCGGGAAGCTCGCTTCGAGATGAGATTTCCATACACCTTGTGTGTGAGAGGCCCCCAGCCAGACCACTGGGTTGATAGGCCGGATGTGGAAGCGAGGACTAACGACTCGTGAAGCTGACCGGTACTAATAGGCCGATAACTTACACCACACACTCACCCCCGTGAACGGATTCAAAAGACGTTCACACCACGGGGAGAGTACAAAGATAACAAGACTGCTTGCGTCCACTATGTGGTTCCCAAACAACAAACCCGCCACCACGCGGAACGTTGCCCCAGGGAACAAAAACCACAACAAAATACACAACACCACAGTTGTAACACCAGATTTCCCACCCCCACAAAGGGTGCGGAGCAAGGGTTACGGCGGTCATAGCGTGGGGGAAACGCCCGGTCCCATTCCGAACCCGGAAGCTAAGACCCACAGCGCCGATGGTACTGCACCCGGGAGGGTGTGGGAGAGTAGGTCACCGCCGGAACATCATTAAACGGTCGAGAGCCCCAACCACACGGTTGGGGCTCTCCCGCATTTAAGCCACCTCTTACGTTCCTAGAGGATCGCCGTCATCGGCCCCCACCCACCACCCAAATCGATCCGGCCCCCGTCCGGCCGCCCGCAGTCCGGCCAGGACGCGAGGCAGCGCCGGGCCGCGGGTAGAGTTGATGCCCATGGATAACCTCTTCAGCCACGCAGCCTCTGACGCCGCCGAGACACCGGAGCCTGCAGCGGCAGACGGGCTCGACCCCGTCGTCTGCACAGTTATTGTTCCGGGGGCGGTGGCGCGCGCCTTTGTCGGATTCACCGAACACACGCACCTCTGGTGGCCGCTCGGGGAGCACAGCGTTTTCGGCGCCGGCTCCTATGTGGAATTCGAAGAGAACCTGGTCCTGGAGAGCGCGGACGACGGCAGGACCGCCATCTGGGGGTCCATCGATGACTGGCAGCCCCCGCTGTCCTTCCATGCCAGCTGGCACCCCGGTTCCTCCGCCGTGTGGTCCACGGAGCTGCGCGTGGCGTTCCGGGCCGTGGAGGAGGGTACCGAGCTCCGCCTCGTGCACAGCGGGTGGGAAGGCGCCGAGGACCCCGCCGCAACCCGGGCGGAGTACGCCGCCGGCTGGCCCGGGGTACTGGACCGCTTTGTGCGCTTTATGGGTGGTGCCGGCGCCTAAGCGGGCCAGGACTGCGGTGAGACGCGCCTCCGGCGCTCAGTGCAGCGGCACCGTCTCGACGGGCGGAACGGCCGTGCTGGAGCGGATCACGAGACGCGTCGGATACTCGGTGTCGGCCGCGCCGGCGTCCCCGGCGCCGTCGAGCCCGGCCAGCAGCCGGCGGACAGCCAGCGCGCCCTGGCCCCGGGCGTCCTGGTCGATCGTCGTGAGTCCGAAGACCCCACCGAGTTCGTGGCCGTCGATGCCGATCACAGACAGGTCGTCCGGTACCCGGAGCCCGAAGTCGCGGGCGGCGAGGATGGTCCCGATCGCCATTTCATCAGACGCGGCGAAGACGGCCGTGGGCCGCTCCACGGAGCCGCCGAGCAGCTGCCGTGCGCTGGCGTAGGCGCCCTGGATGGTGAAGTCGGCGGAGACCTGCCACTCCGGGCGGATCGCCAGGCCGGCGTCCTTCATGGCCTTCTTGAACCCGGCCTGGCGGGTGCCCGGCAGACGGAAGTCCTGCTCGTAGGCGGCGTCGCCGGTCATGTGGGCGATTTTGCTGTGGCCGAGCTGGATCAGGTGGCGGGCCGCGGCCTGGGCGATGCCCGAATCATCGATGCGGATGGTCGAGGCGCCGGGCAGCGGGCCGCCGATCCCGACGATGGGCCGGTGGATCGCGAGCAGCTGCTGGATCTCGGCCTCGCTGAGCTCCAGCGACACTGCAATCACCGCATCCACACGTTTGCGCAGCAGGAAGTCGTTCAGCACGCTGTGCCGGCGTTCCTGCCCTTCACTGACGTTGTAGAGCGTAAGGTCGTAGCCCGCGTCCAGCAGGGTCGCCGAGACGCCCTCCACCACCGAGGAAAAGAACCACCGGTGCACGGACGGAACCACAAGCCCCACATTGTGGTTCCGCCCGGAGGCGAGACTGGACGCGTGGTAGGAGAGGACGAAGCCGAGTTCGGCAGCGGCAGTCTGGGCGAGTTCACGGCTGCGGGCCGAGACATGTCCCTTGCCGCTCAAGGCTCGCGAAACGGTGGCTATGGAGAGGCCAGCGCGCTCAGCGACGTCCTTGATGCCGGGCATTCTTAGCTCTCCGCGTCCTCGATGTAGATTTCCAGCCAAACAGTTTCCCCTGAGCCTAACCGATGCCCGGAGCCGGCCGGTTCGGATGACTCGAAACCGCTCCCGGCAGTATCCGGGGAGCTGCGCAGCAGCACCCGTCCGGCGGGGAGATCGACAGGATCCTGTCCCGCGTTGAGCAGGACCAGAGTAGTCCCGTTCACGTACGCCAGGCAGCTGTCCGTGCACCATTGCTCCGCCCAGGCCAGGGACCCCTGGCCCAGTCCCAGCTCGCGCCGGGCGGCCAGCATGCGCCGGTAGAGGTTGAGGTGCGACGACGGCGAGGCGGCCTGGGCGTCACGGGCCAGTTCCGTGAAGCTTTCCGGCTGGGGAAGCCAGGGGGCCGCCCCGTTGCCGAATCCGGCGTGGAGTTCGGCGGCCCGCCACGGCAGCGGCACGCGGCAGCCGTCGCGGCCCAGGCGTTCGCCTCCGGTGCGGCCGAAGGTGGGGTCCTGCCGCTGGCTGTCCGGAATGTCGATCCCGTCGGGCAGGCCGAGTTCTTCGCCCTGGTAGAGGTAGGCGCCGCCGGGCAGTCCGAGCATGAACATGGACGCGGCCGCGGCCCGGGAGCGGCCGAGGGACTCGTTCGGCTGGGGATCGAAGGTGCCGATCCCGTCGCCGTCGCGCGGCGCATGGCCGTCGTAGCCGAACCGGGTGGCGTGCCGGACCACGTCGTGGTTGGAGAGTACCCAGGTACTGGGAGCCCCGACGGAGTCGAGTGCCGTCAGGGATTCGGTGATGACACCGCGCATGCGGTGGACGTCCAGGCCGGCGTGCAGGTACGGGAAGTTGAAGGCCTGGTGCATCTCGTCCGGCCGGACCCAGTCGGCCAGGCGGGGGAGCGGATCGACGTTCGCTTCGGCGCACAGGATGCGGTCCGGGCCGTATTCGGCGAGGATCCGCCGCCATTTGCGGTAGATGTCGTGCAGCGCGGGCTGGCCAAACATGGGAGCGTCATGGCCGGGGTAGCCGTCGCAGCTGTTGCCGTCGGCGCGGCCGCCCCATTCCGGCAGCCCCGGGGCCTTGACCAGGGCGTGGGCCACGTCCACGCGGAAGCCTGAGACACCGCGGTCCAGCCAGAACCGCAGGACCTGCTCGAATTCCTCGTGCACGGCGTCGTTGTCCCAATTGAAATCCGGCTGGGAGGTGTCAAAGAGGTGCAGGTACCACTGGCCCGGGGTGCCGTCCGGTTCGGCGATCCGGGTCCAGGCCGGGCCGCCGAAGTGGGACTCCCAGTTGTTGGGCGGCTCCTCGCCGTAGTGGCCGCGGCCGTCGCGGAAGATGAACATGTCCCGTTCCGGGCTGCCGGCGGGCGCGGCCAGCGCTGCCCGGAAAGCGGCATGCTGGTCCGAGCAGTGGTTGGGGACGAGATCCACGATCATCCGCAGGTCCAGCCGCGTGGCCTCGGCCATCATGGCGTCAAAGTCCGCCAGCGTGCCGAACAGCGGGTCCACATCGCAGTAGTCGCTGACGTCGTAGCCGGCGTCGCGCTGCGGGGAGCGGTAGAACGGGGAGAGCCAGACGGCGTCGATGTCCAGTTCTGCCAGCTTCGGCAGCTCGGCGGTGATTCCGGCGAGGTCGCCAATGCCGTCCCCGTTCAGGTCCCTGAATGAGCGCGGGTACACCTGGTAGATGACGGCCGAGCGCCACCATCCGGGGAGGTGATCTGCGGGGTGCACCGGCGTCAGGGGGCCGGTCAGGGCCCCGGCCGGCTGGGCGGGGGCGGCGAGTGCTGAGTCAACGGACATGCGGGTAATCGTAAGGCCGAACCCGGCAAATTGAAAACGCTTCCAGAAAAATTCGTGACGCGTCCCGGCTGCCAGCGAGTGAACCCTGTCCCCCCATTCGCCCTGTCAGTGCGCTGAAGTGCGGCTACTCCACCCAGACTCTATTTCTGCCTCCGATTAGACCGCGCCTGTTACCCATCAGTAGTGTGACTTTTCAAAGTCATCATCACCGTGTACTTTGGAAGCGCTTGCAGCTGTGAGCCACATCACCGACGATGCCACCGGGCCCCGGAGTCTTCACCAGAACCTCCCGACAGGGCCCTCAGCGTGGATGCAGGATTCATGAAAGGGACACCAATGAAGGTGCAGAACACCCTCACAACCAGGACCAGCCGCCGGGTATTCACGGCCGGGGCGCTCTCCGTAGCTGCCGCGCTGGCACTGAGCGCCTGCGGCGGCGCGTCCGCCACGGCACCCGCCACCGCCACGGCCAAGCCGGACCTCAAGTCTGCCGGCGCCGGAACGATCACCATGTGGGTCGATGCCGAGCGCTCACCCGCGCTGAAGGACATCACCGCCAAGTTCCAGGCTGACACGGGCATTGAAGTGAAGCTCGTGGTCAAGGACTTCGCAGCGGTCCGCGACGACTTCATCACCCAGGTCCCCACGGGCAAGGGCCCGGACCTGATCGTCGGCCCGCACGACTGGGTCGGCAAGTTCGTCCAGAACGGTGTCATTGCCCCGGTCGAGCTCGGCGACAAGAAGTCCGGCTTCCAGGACTCGTCCGTCAAGGCCATGACCTACAACGGTTCCGTCTACGGCGTCCCGTACGCGATCGAGAACATCGCACTGCTGCGCAACACCGACATGGTGCCGGCGGCAGCCAAGACTTTCGACGAGGTCATCGCCAACGGCAAGAAGGCCGTCGCCGACGGCAAGGCACAGTTCCCGTTCCTGGTCGGCATGGACCCGAAGCAGGGCGACCCCTACCACCTGTACCCGCTGCAGGCCTCCATGGGTTCCCAGGTCTTCGGCCTGGCCGCAGACGGCGGCTACGATCCCAAGCAGCTCCTGATCGGCGACGCCGCCGGTGTGGAGTTCGCCAAGAAGCTGCTCGCCTGGGGCGACGCCGGCGAGAAGATCATCAACTCCAACATCACCGGTGACATCGCCAAGGAGAAGTTCCTGGCCGGGGAGTCCCCGTACTTCCTGACGGGCCCGTGGAACGTGCCGGACGTGCAGAAGAAGGGCATCAAGTTCGCTGTGGACGCGCTGCCGACCGCCGGTGACAAGCCGGCCCAGCCGTTCATCGGCGTCAACGGCTTCTTCATCAGTGCCAAGAGCGCCAACGCCCTGGCCACCAACGAGTTTGTGACCAACTACCTCACTTCCGAGGACGCCCAGGACTCGATGTACAAGGCCGGAGGCCGTCCGCCGGCCCTGAAGTCATCCTTCGAGAAGGCCGCCAGCGATCCCGTCGTGGCAGCCTTCGGAAAGATCGGCGCCACCGGCGTCCCGATGCCGGCCATCCCGGAAATGAGCGCCGTCTGGGCTGACTGGGGAGCCACCGAACTGGCCCTCATCCAGGGCCAGGGCGATCCCGCCGCCGACTGGGCCAAGATGGCCGCCAGCATCAAGGCCAAAATCGGGGGTTAGTCCCCGCGCCGGTTCGTGACGAACCGATCCTTCGAAAGGCGTCACGGACCGGCACGCACCGGGCCGGGCGGCAGCCATGCCGCCCGGCCCGTTCCTGCACCACCACCAGCTTCTCCCAAGGACCGTAGACAGCCATGACAGATACCGAACTCCGCCAGGCCGGCACCCCCGCCGCCGCAAATGGCACGGCAACAGCCCCGGACGGCTCCGGCTCGGCCGGGCGGCCAGGCCGCCCGGGCGCCGGGCGCCGCCGTTTCGGCCCGGACACCACCAAAGGCACCGTCGCCAAGATTGTGCTGCTGGGCCTCGTGGACGCACTGGCCGTCTACGTCCTGATGATGCTGTTCCTCGCCGAGTCGTGGGGCGCGCTGGCCGTCTCCTCCGCGGTCGTTCTCGCAATCAACTGGATCTACCTGCGCAAGGGCGGACTCCCCGCGAAGTATCTGGCCCCCGGGGTGCTGTTCCTGCTGGTCTTCCAGGTCTTCGTGGTCCTCTTCAGCGGCTACATCGCCTTCACCAACTACGGCGACGGCCACAACAGCACCAAGGATGACGCGATCGCCGCCATCCAGCTCACCGCACAGAAACGCGTCCCCGATTCGCCGGCCTACAAGACGGCAGTCCTCGCCAAAGACAATTCCTTCTACCTGCTCTTCACGGACCCGGACGGCTCGGTCTCGCTCGGCAGCACGGAGGCGCCGCTTGAGGCCGTTTCCGGCGCCGGCAAGGACTCCACCGGCAAAGCCAACGCCCTGGACGGCTACCGCACCCTGAACTTCCAGGAAATCGTGGCCAACCAGCAGCAGATCCTGGACATCACCGTCCCCGTCTCCGCCGACCCGGCCGACGGCACCCTGCGGACCGCCGACGGCAGCAACGCCTACCAGTTCAAACCGGCGCTGACGTACGACGCCGCGGCCGACACCTTCACTGACACCGAAACCGGCGCGGTCTACCGTGACAACGGCGAGGGCGCCTTCGCGGCCAGCAACGGCGAGACGCTCACCACCGGCTGGAAGATCGACGTCGGTATGGAAAACTTCGCCCGGGCCTTCACCGATCCCAGCCTGCGCGGTCCGCTGCTGGGCGTCATCCTCTGGACTTTCACCTTCGCTGTGGCCTCGGTGGCGCTGACCTTCGCGATGGGCCTGTTCCTGGCCATGACCTTCAACCGCGAGGACCTTCGCGGCAAGAAGGTGTACCGGATCCTGATGATCCTGCCCTACGCCTTCCCGGCGTTCCTGTCCGGGCTCGTCTGGTCCGGCATCCTCAACCCGCAGTTCGGCTGGCTTAACCAGACCCTGCTGGGCGGGGCCACGATCGGCTGGCTCACGGACCCGTTCCTGGCCAAGATCAGTGTGCTCGTGGTCAACCTGTGGCTCGGCTTCCCGTACATGTTCCTGGTCTGCACCGGGGCCCTGCAGTCGCTGCCGACGGAGCTGGACGAGGCCGCCCGGATGGACGGCGCCGGCCCGTGGCGGGTGTTCCGCTCCATCAAGCTGCCCCTGCTGCTGGTCTCCATCGCACCGCTGCTGATCTCCTCTTTCGCGTTCAACTTCAACAACTTCAACGTGATCTTCATGCTCACCGGCGGCGGCCCGCGCTTCGCGGACACCGACCGGGACATCGGAGCCACGGACATCCTGATCACGCTCGTCTACAAGGTGGCGTTCGGGCAGGGGACGGGGCGTGACTATGGCCTTGCCAGCGCCCTGGCCATCATCATCTTCATCATCGTGGCCACCGTTTCGGCCATCAGCTTCAAGCAGACCAAGGCACTCGAGGACGTGAACTCATGAACGGGTCAGCAGCAAGGACCGTCAGCACAGCGGCGGCCCCGGCCGGCGTCGACGACGCAGCAACAGCGAGCACCACCGACGCCGACCAGCTCCGCTCGCTGCGGCGCCGGCGCCCCTTCGGCGTCTGGTTCAAGGACAAGGGCTGGCGGCACCTGGTCGGCATCGCCGTGACCACCTTCGCGATCTTCCCGCTGCTGTACGTGCTCTCCGCGGCGTTCAACTCCACCGGAACACTGGTGGGCTCCAACGCCCTGTTCAGCCGGATCGACTTCGGCAACTTCACCGAGCTGTTCAACAACCCCGCGCGGCCCTACGCCCGCTGGTTCGTGAACACCATGGTGGTGGGCGTCGTGACGTCCGCGGCCACGGTCTTTCTCGGCGCCATGGCGGCGTACGCGTTCTCCCGGATGCGCTTCAAGGGCCGCCGGATCGGCCTGCTCAGCCTGCTGCTGCTCCAGATGTTCCCGCAACTGCTCGCCGTCGTCGCGATCTTCCTGCTGCTCAGCGGCATCTCCGAGGTCATCCCGGCACTCGGCCTCGGCAGCCAGCTCGGACTCATCATGGTCTACCTCGGCGGCGCCCTGGGCGTGAACACGTACCTGATGTACGGCTTTTTCAACACCGTTCCGACGTCCCTCGACGAGGCGGCCAAGATCGACGGCGCCAGCCACACACAGATCTTCTTTGGCATCATCATGCGCCTGGTCACCCCGATCCTGGCCGTGGTGGGCCTGCTGTCCTTCATCGGAATCTCCGGTGAATTCGTGATCGCCAGCGTGGTGCTGACGGACCCGGACAGCCAGACTCTCGCCGTCGGCCTCTATTCCTTCGTGGCGCAGCAGCGGTCCGAGAACTGGGGAGTGTTCGCCGCGGGCGCCGTGCTCGCCGCCGTGCCGGTCATGGCACTGTTCCTCTTCCTGCAGCGGTACATCGTCAGCGGCCTCACCCAGGGCTCGGTGAAGGGCTAGGCATGACCGGGCTAGGCATGACCGGGCCGGGCATGACCGGGCCGGGCACATTGGGGCTGCTGCCGCACCACGACGGCTCCGGCCTGCACGCCCCGCAGCAGGTGTCGCTCGGCGATACGGCCCGGCTGCGGATCCGGGTTCCCGCCGGCTGGGGACGCGCCGCCCGGGTCTGGCTGCGCTCGATCCAGGACGGTGAGCCCCGCTATGAGCCCTGCACCGACGGTGGCGAGGCGGACGGCTGGGTCTGGTGGGAGGCGCCCATGACGGTCACCAACCCGGTGGCCCGGTACCGCTTCCTGCTGGAAGTCCCGGTGGCGCCGGGAGACCTGCGCTACTGGAGCCTGAACGCGCAGGGCCTCTTCAGCCGGGACGTCTCGGACTACGCGGACTTCCGCCTGACCACGTTCCCGGCAGCGCCGCGGTGGCTCCGCACGGGCACGATGTACCAGATCTTCCCGGACCGCTTTGCCCGCTCCGCAGCCTCCGCCGGCGGCGTGCCTGCCGGTCATCCCGGCCCGGGCCTTCCCGTCCCGGACTGGGCGGTGCCGTGCAGCTGGGACACCACCCCGGTGGAGGGCTCCGGCCCGCAGACCCCGTACCAGTTCTATGGCGGGGACCTCGCGGGCATCACCGAAAAGCTCGATCATATCCAGCAGCTCGGCGCGGACGTCATTTACCTCACGCCGTTCTTCCCGGCGCGCTCCAACCACCGCTATGACGCTGCCACCTTTGCGTGCGTGGATCCGCTCCTCGGCGGGGACCAGGCGCTGGTGGAGCTGGTGGCGGCCGCCCACGCCCGCGGCCTGAAGGTGATGGGCGACCTCACAGCCAACCACTCCGGCGACGCCCATGAATGGTTCCGGCGCGCCCTCGCCGAACCTGCCTCTCCTGAAGCGGGCTACTACTACTTCAATGACGCCCACACCGAGTACGAAGCCTGGTACGGCGTCGCCTCGCTGCCCAAACTCAATTGGGCCTCGGAGGCGCTGAAGGAACGGTTCGTCCTGGCTGACGACTCGCCCGTGGCCCGCTGGCTCAAGCCTCCCTTCAACCTCGACGGCTGGCGGATCGACGTCGGCAACATGACCGGCCGGCTCGGGGCCACGGATCTGAACCAGGACGTGGCCCGGCTGATCGCCGGCAGGGTCCGGGAGATCAACCCTGAGGCCGCGCTGCTGGCCGAAGCCACCAACGACGCCGCCCCGGACTTCAGCGGTGAACACTGGCACGGTGCCATGACGTACTCCAACTTCACCCGCCCGGTGTGGTCCTGGCTCGCCGGCGACGCCCCGCACGTCAATTTCTTCGGCACCCCCTTGCCCGGCCCCAACCGGACCGGCGCCGAGGATTTCCTGGCCACCCATCTGGATTTGGCGGCCGCCTTCAGCTGGGACGTCCGGCAGCAGAACATGAACGCGCTGAACAGCCACGACACCGCGCGGGCCGCCACCGTGATGATCGACGGCGGCCAGCGGCTCGGCGCGGTGCTGATGTTCACGCTGCCCGGCGTGCCCGTGGTGTTCGCAGGCGACGAGTTCGGGCTCAAGGGACACAACGGGGAAGCGTCGAGGACGCCGATGCCCTGGAACGATCCGGGCCGGGTCCTTGCCGACCTCCGGGATGACTACGCCGCGCTCGCCGCGCTGCGCCGGGACCAGCCCGCACTGACCGGCGGCGGAATCCGCTGGCTGTACGCGGAGGGCGACGCCCTGGCGTTTGTGCGGGAAACGGCGGGAACGTCCGTGCTCGTCGTCGTGGCCCGGGCCGCCGCGGACGTTCATCTGGCACCGGGAACACTGACCGGCGCCCAGCGCCTGGCCCTCGCGGGGGATCCCGCGTTCAGCACAGCTCGGCTCAGTACAGGTCCTCCCAGCACAGCTCACCCGGGGGCCGGGCAGACCAGTGCGGATGGGGCGGCCACCGGCACCCTGGTCAGCACCCGGGGCCCCGCGGCAGGGGTCTGGGTGCTGCCCGGCACCCCGCTGCCCCGAGCCACGCCGCAACCGACAGCCCGCTCCGGCGCTCCCGGGTCCGCGCCTTAGACTGAAAGCCGGATCGACGAACTGGAGACCGCATGAGCATCATCGACGAGCTCACCTCTGCCCTGGGCCCGGCCAAAGTGGCCGTGGATGCCCCCACCCTGACCGTCTACGCCGTAGACCAGGCGCCGGTGCTGGAC
Source organism: Arthrobacter sp. (assembly GCA_034376805.1). Taxonomy (GTDB): domain Bacteria; phylum Actinomycetota; class Actinomycetes; order Actinomycetales; family Micrococcaceae; genus Arthrobacter. The sequence goes on along the minus strand of JAXMJF010000026.1, from coordinate 153,772 downwards.
TACCAACTGCCGCAGGCCGTGGTCCGGGCCGAATCCGTCGAAGACGTCCAGGCCACTGTCCGCGCCTGCGCTGCCAGCGGGGTTCCGCTGGTGGCCCGTGGCGCCGGGACCGGTGTCTCAGGTGGTGCGCACGCGAGCAAGGACTGCGTCGTGCTGAGCCTGGAACGGATGAACCGCATCCTGGACCTCAACCCCGATGACGAAACTGCCGTCGTCGAACCCGGGGTCATCAACGCGGACCTCAACGCGGCCGCAGCGGTCCACGGACTCATGTACGCCCCCGACCCGGCCAGCTACAAGCAGTCCACCATCGGCGGCAACGTGGCCACGAACGCCGGCGGCCTGCGCTGCGCCAAATACGGGGTGACCCGCGATTCGGTGCTGGCGCTCGACGTCGTGCTGGCGGACGGCTCGCTCATCCACACCGGCCACCAGACCTTCAAAGGGGTCGCCGGCTACGACCTCACCGGGCTCTTCGTCGGCTCCGAGGGGACGCTGGGGATCGTCGTCGGAATCACCGTCCGGCTCAAATACCTCCCGCAGGATGTGCACACAGTCGCCGCCTTCTACCCGGACTTCCGCAGCGCCGCGGCGGGCGTCCTGGCCGTGGGCAAGGCACGCGTGCAGCCGGCCATCATGGAACTGCTCGACAGCGGCACCCTGGCCCAGCTCGACGCGCTCCACGGCTCGGACCTCGCCACCCGGGGACAGTCACTGCTGCTGATCCAGACCGACGGTTTCGGCGCGGCGGCGGAGGCTGCGGCAATCCGGCCGGTCCTCGTGGCCGGCGGCGCCGTCGTGACCATGGAGGCCAGCGCGGAGGCGGAGCGCCTCGTGGAGTTGCGGCGCAACAGCCGCGGCGTGGAGGTCGACGACGAATACCGCGTGGGCGAGGACGTCGCCGTCCCGCGCTCCAGGCTGGTCGACTACGTGGAAGCCCTCGAGACCATGGCGGCAACGCACAGGGTCAAGCTCAAGGTGGTGGCGCACGCCGGCGACGGCAACCTGCACCCCACCTTCTGGGTGGACCGGGTGGACAAGACCGTGGCCGCGGACGCCATGACGCGCCTCGGCGCCGCCCTGGACGAATCCATCACCGTGGCACTGGCCATCGGCGGAACCATCACCGGGGAGCACGGAATCGGCCAGTACAAGCTGCGCTGGCTCGGGCTGGAACAGAAGGAACCCGTGCGCGAACTGCAGCGCCGGATCAAGGAACTCTTCGACCCGGCCGGCATCCTCAACCCCGGCAAGGCGATCTAGCGCGGCTGTGCCACGACCGGACTTCCCGGAGAACGGTGCCGCGGCAGCCTAGTCGTCGGAGTCCGGGTATTCGTCGATGGACTCGTCGGCGCCGTAGCGGGATTCCTCCGTTTCGACCTCCAGGATCTTGAGCAGCCCCGTGTCCGGGTTCAGCATAATGGCCGCCTCGTCCCGGCGGTGGCGCAGTTCGGAGTCAATGTAGGACTGCACGGCTTCGGCCAGCGGGATGTGCCGGTTCTCCTTCTCGGACATGTACCAGCGGTGCTCCAGGATCTCGTGCACGGCCTCCGCAGGTTCCAGCTTCCCGGACAGGTCGCGGGGGATGGAACGGACGATCGGTTCGAAAATCTGGCTGACCCACAGGTGGGCGCTGTATTCCTCGTCCATCCCGGGGTTGTTGTCCGCACGGAAGGAGTCCATGTCGTTCAGGAGCCGGCGGGCCTGGTTTTCCTGGGCGTCCAGGCCGGTCAGGCGCAGCAGCCGGCGCTGGTGGTGGCCGGCGTCGACCACCTTGGGCTGAAGCTGGATCGTGGAACCGTTCTGCGTCGTCTTGATCGCGTATTCCTCGACGTCGAACCCCAGCTCGTTGAGCTTCCGGATGCGGGCCGCCACCCGCCAGCGTTCACCGATCTCGAACGATTCCTTCTCCGTCAGCTCGGTCCAGAGGCGCCGGTAGCTGTCCATGATGAGTTCACTCGTGGCCACGGGGTCCACTTTTTCCTCGATCAGGCCGCCGTCGAGCAGGTCCATGAGTTCACCGGCGATGTTGACCCGGGCGATTTCCAGATCGTATTCGCGCTGCCCCGTGGACAGGTCCGGATACAGCTCGCCGGTCTCCGCGTCCACGAGGTAGGCGGCGAACGCGCCGGCGTCGCGGCGGAACAGCGTGTTGGAGAGCGAGACGTCGCCCCAGTAGAACCCGATCAGGTGCAGGCGTACCAGGAGCAGGGCCTGCGCGTCGATCAGGCGGGTCAGCGTGTCCTTGCGCAGCATCTGCGAGAAGAGGGCGCGGTACGGCATGGAGAACTTCAGGTGCCGGGTGACCAGCACGGGATTCAGCGGCCGGCCGTCCGGCGTCGTGCGTCCGGTGATGACGGCCACCGGTTCCACGCAGGGCACGTCCAGCCGGGCGAGCTTGCGGAGCATGTGGTACTCGTGGCGGGCCACGTGTTCGGAGGTTTCCTTGATGGCGATGACGGAGCCGCCGAGGTGGGCGAAGCGCACGATGTGGCGGGAGATGCCGCGGGGGAGCGCGGCGAGGAATTCCGCCGGCCAGTCCTCCAGTGCGATGTGCCACGGCAGGTCCAGGAGCTCCGGCTCGGTGGCGGCGGCGGTGATGCTCAGCGAACTCGACGCCACGGCCGCTTTGCTGTCGTTGGCGCTGGCGGCTTCGAACCGGGGCAGCTTGCCGATCTGACCGTAGTCTGTGGGCTCGTTGTGCCACTGGGCACTGTTTTCCTCGGTGATGTGGTTGTCCTCGGTCATGAGCCAATTCTTCCGTACTAAGGGCGGCGGCCCTAACGAAAGGGTGCAGCCAGGCAAGTTAAAGCCCGACGGCGGCCCTCCAGTGGGGAGGACCGCCGTCAGTCGTGCAGTGCCGGTGGGTGGGGACTAGTCGCCCAGGCGCAGGCCCGTCTTGGTGTCGAACAGGTGCACGTGGCCTGACTGCGGGCGGACCCAGATGGATTCACCCTTCATCGGGGGACGGCGGCCGTCGACGCGGGCCACGATGTCGTGGCTCTTGCCGTCCAGCGTGGTGTGGCCGTAGACGTAGGCGTCGGCGCCGAGTTCTTCGACGACGTCGACCTCAACCTGGAGGCCTTCACCCTGGGCGACCTGCTCGAGGTCCTCCGGGCGGGAGCCGAGCGTGACGGTCTTGCCGCTGGCCTCTTCGAGGACATCGTGCGGGACCGGGTAGATGGTGCCGCCGAACTGCACGCCGCCGTCGACGACGGGGAGTTCCAGCAGGTTCATCGCGGGGGAGCCGATGAAGCCGGCCACGAAGACGTTCTTGGGCTTGTCGTACAGGTTGCGCGGGGTGTCGACCTGCATCAGCAGACCGTCCTTCAGCACGGCGACGCGGTCGCCCATGGTCATGGCCTCGACCTGGTCGTGGGTCACGTAGACAGTGGTGACGCCCAGGCGGCGGGTCAGGGACGCGATCTGCGTGCGGGTCTGCACGCGGAGCTTTGCGTCAAGGTTGGACAGCGGCTCATCCATGAGGAAGACCTGCGGGTTACGCACGATCGCGCGGCCCATGGCAACACGCTGGCGCTGGCCGCCGGAGAGTGCCTTCGGCTTGCGGTCCAGGTACGGTTCGAGGTCCAGGAGCTTGGCCGCTTCACGGACACGCTCGGCGCGCTCTTCCTTGCTGACGCCGGCGATCTTCAGGGCGAAGCCCATGTTGTCCGCGACAGTCATGTGCGGGTACAGGGCGTAGTTCTGGAAAACCATGGCGATGTCGCGGTCCTTCGGGGGAACGTCGGTGACATCGCGGTCGCCAATCAGGATCCGGCCGGCGTTGACGTCCTCAAGACCTGCGAGCATACGCAGGGAGGTCGACTTGCCACAGCCGGAGGGTCCAACGAGGACCAGGAATTCGCCATCGGCGATTTCAATGTTGAGCTTGTCAACAGCGGGCTTATCCGTGCCCGGGTACAAACGTGTTGCGTTATCAAAAGTAACTGTAGCCACAGTTATCAATCCCTTCACCGGCAGGTACGTGCCGGACGATCCGTAGTGAATGGTCTTATTCTTCAGTTGTTAATTCAGTTATCAGCACCTGGTCGTGCGTATACTCCCCGGCCGAAGCCGAGGAGTATCCAATGACGCCGCACGGTACTTGTGCGCCACATCACAACCAGAGTATGTCATATTTCTAGTTAATGGGCCAAAATGTTGCGGATGTCACACGTGATTCGGCTTACCCGGCGCCCGCTATGAGGTAGTGTCCGGCAGCCCGAGGGCACGTCGCCTTTCCCGCAGCAGGGCCTCCAGCAGTTCGGAAACGTGCGCAGGCGCTTCGACCCGGAACTGGGCCTGGGTGAAGTCCAACCCGACCTTCACGCCCAGGTCCCCGGGGAGCAGGCGTGCCAGGGCGTCCTCGTCGGTGGTGTCATCGCCCGCGAAGACCGTGGCCGTGGCGCCGGTCGCCTGCCGCAGGAAGGAGACACCTTCCCCCTTGGAGGCGTGGACCACGGAGGTCTCCAGCACGCGGTTGCCGCTCTTCAGGTACACCCCGGGCCGGTCCTGCAGTACAGCGCGGGCAGCGGCGACTGCGTCCTCGGCGACATCGTCCGCGGCAAGCCGGGTGTGCAGGACGACGCCGGCAGGCTTGTCCTCCAGCAGGGTTCCCGGCGCCACCTCCACGATGGCCTCCAGTTCGCGCCGGACCTCGGCGAGCAGGTCCCGGCGGGCGTCATCGAGCTCCAGTTTCGAGGACCCGGGTCCCATCCAGACTTCGGCTCCGTGGCTGCCGATCAGCAACGTCTTCTCCGGGGGGAAGGCGACCGCCCGGAGGCTGTCCAGGGCCCGCCCGGAGATAAGCGCCGTCGTCGTCCGCGGCAGTTCGGTGAGTGCGGCGAAGGCCGCTGCCGAGCGGGGGAGGGCGCGGGCATCCCCGGCATGGTCCACGAGGGGTGCCATCGTGCCGTCAAAATCCATGGCGACCAGCAGATGATCCGTGGCGGCGATGCGGCGCAGGGCCTCAAGCAGGTCCGGGGCTAGTGAGAGCGGGGTCTGTTCCGGGGAGAGCTCAGGAGTCATCGCGGATTACCTTTTCTTCGAGCGCGCTCAGGAAGTCCGAGGACCAGAGGTCGACGTCGTGGTCCAGGATCTGCTTGCGCATCGAGCGCATGCGGCGCGCGGCCTCCGCAGGCTGCATGTTGACGGCCTTCATGATGGTGTCCTTGAGACCGTCGATGTCGTGCGGGTTCATCAGCAGGGCCTGCTTGAGCTGGTCCGCGGCGCCGGCGAACTCGCTCAGCACCAGGGCGCCGTCGTTGTTGGTCCGGGCCGTGACGTATTCCTTGGCCACGAGGTTCATCCCGTCCCGCAGGGCGGTGACGAGCATGACGTCAGCCGCCAGGTAGAGCGCGACCATTTCCTCGATCGGGTAGTTGTGGTGCAGGTAGCGTACGGCGGTGTTTTGCAGGGTGTCGTAGGTGCCGTTGATGTGCCCGACCGTGCCCTCGACTTCTTCGCGCAGCAGGCGGTACTGCTCCACCCGTTCGCGGCTGGGGCTGGCGACCTGGATCAGGGCGGCGTCCTCCACGGTCACCTTGCCGTCCGCCAGGAGTTCCTCGTAGGCCTTGAGCCGGTGCCGGATGCCCTTGGTGTAGTCGAGGCGGTCGACGCCGAGCAGGATTGTCTTGGGGTTGCCGAGATCCTGGCGGATCTGGCGGGCGCGCTCGATGATTTCGGGTCTCCGGGCGAGTTCGCTGATCTGCTGGACGTCAATCGAGATCGGGAACGCCTGGGCGCGGGCGATATGGGTGGTCTCGCCGTCGCTGCCCTTGACGTGGACCTGCTGCTGCTTGACACTGGCGCCGAGGAAGCGGCGGGCAGAACGCATGAAGTTGCCGGCGTCGCTGCTGCGCTGGAAGCCCACCAGGTCGGCGCCGAGAAGCCCATCGATGATGGCGCGGCGCCACGGCAGCTGTGCGAAGATCTCCGGCGGCGGGAAGGGGATGTGGTTGAAGAAACCGATCTTCAGGTCCGGTCGCGCCTCGCGCAGCATCTTCGGGACAAGCTGAAGCTGGTAGTCCTGCACCCAGACGGTGGCGCCGTGGCTGGCATGGTGGATGACTGCGTCCGCGAACCGGCGGTTGATCTTGCGGTAGGAATCCCACCAGGTCCGGTGGAACTCCGGCGGGGCAATTACGTCATGGTAGAGCGGCCAGAGCGTGGAGTTGGAGAAACCCTCATAGAAGAATTCGATGTCATGCGTGCTCAGCTGGACGGGAACGAGATCGATGCCGCCGTGGCTGAAGGGCTGGACATGCTCATCCGGGGCGCCGTGCCAGCCGACCCAGGCGCCGTCGGTCTTGGTCATCATGGGGGCCAGGGCGGTGACCAGGCCGCCGGGGGACCGGCGCCAACCGTCCTCGCAGCCGGGCTCGTCCGGGGAGCAACGGTCGACCGGCAGACGGTTGGACACCACCATGAAGTCATACTGTGCGTCCGGATCGGTGCCGTGCGCGACGGTGCCGTGCGCTTCGGTGCCGTGCGCGTCCGCGCCGGTGGATTCTGGATCCGATTCGGCGTGTTTGGTTGCCTGCATTGATGCTCCCTGGGGTTCGCTCGTGGCTCCTATCCACCCTAGCCCGGTGGAATCTTCTGTGCTATTCGCCCGTTGGGAGACGGGGAGGAAAGTTGAAAGCGCAAGTTCCCAGATTTCTCCCCTAAAATGATGAATTGCCACCCAGTGGATATCACCGGCCGATCGACCCGAGGAACTAATGAGCCCCGCAAACGAACCCCGTCAGTCCAAAACAGAGCGAACTGCCGCGGCCCGCGAGAAAGCCCGTGAAATCCGCGAGGCGCAGGTCAAAAAGGACAAGCGCAACAAACTGCTCATCGGCTGGGGCATCGTTGCCGCCGTCGTGGCCATCATTGTGGTGGTGGCGCTGGTCGTCACCTCGAACATTCAGAAGAACGCCCCGATTGCGGACGAGGGACCCACCCCGGCCAACGGCAACGTCTACGGCGGCGTCACGCTGCTGGCCAACTCAGAGGTCGCGAAGACCGAGCCTGCGACCGTCCGGGTCGCCGACATTCCCGCTCCGGCGGAAACCCCGCCCGCGGAGGTGACCGCTCCCGGTGCCGAAGCTGAGGCCGGCAAGCCGGTCAAGGTGGTCCTCTACATCGACTTCATCTGCCCCGTGTGCAAGAACTTTGAGACCCAGTACAACGAGACCCTCACGAACCTTCGCAACGAAGGCAAGATCAGCGTGGAATACCGTCCACTGGGCTTCCTGGACACCCGCTCCACCACGAACTACTCCTCCCGTGCGGCCAACGCCGCAGCCTGCGTTGTGAACGAATCGCCGGAGAAGTACGCGGACTTCGTCAATGCACTGTTCGAGAAGCAGCCTGCTGAAGGCGGCGCCGGCATCTCGGATGCGGACCTGAAGAAGATGGCCACCGACGCCGGGGCCAAGAGCATCGAAACGTGCGTGGACGAGAAGACCTTCCGTCCGTGGGTGAAGTACACCACGCAGCAGGCGGCCTCCATCGGTGTCACCGGCACGCCCACCGTGTTCGTTGACGGCAAGCAGTGGGGCAAGGGCGAGAGCGCCCAGACCCCGTTCGAGGAGTTCCTCCAGGCCGCCATCGACGCCAAGCAGTAGGCGGCGGGACTCAGCAGCAAACTGCAGGCCCGGTTCCGGATTCTTCCGGAGCCGGGCCTGTTTTTATCACCGGCCATCCGTGGGCTAACCTTATCTAGCGCCATGGCGCCAGGCCCCTCATCGCGGCCCGGTGCCTGCCGGCGCAAAGGAATGCCTCCTTAGCTCAGTTGGCCAGAGCACCGCTCTTGTAAAGCGGGGGTCGTCGGTTCGAATCCGACAGGGGGCCCACAGAAGAACCGCGCCGTTGTTGGGAAGTATCCCAATGACGGCGCGGTTTTGTTTGTCCTTCCAATGGGCTTCTCTAGCTGCGCTCTCCCCACCTTGCGTCGTCGAGATCTTGACCCATTACAGGCCGAACTACCGTGGCACAGAACGGTCCCGTTGTGGACAATGTTCCTACAGCGCACATCACGTCGGATGGCTTGCCCAAGCCATCCGAGGCATGGCCTGATTTACTGACCGGCCTGCCGGGGCAACCGGCAGGCCCGAGTTATTTGGGGGACACCATGACCGCCAGACGCCTGCACCGGCGCACCGCCGCCGGCTTGACGTTGTTCACGCTGGCCGCCTTGTTGTCCGGCTGCACCGCCGGCGCGCCCGCCGAACCCGGCGCCTCCACCCAGCCCGCCTCCATTCAGCCTGCTCCCACCCAGACCAGTGCAGCGGCCTCGGCGGCCGCAACCTCCGCCCCCGCGGAACCGGCGTCGGCTGCCTTGAAAGACAGTGCGCCGTACCAGGCCCTGACCGCGGAGCAGCAGCAAAAGATCAGCGCGCTGGAAGCCATGGACCAGTCCACGTTCGAGCAGCAGAGCCGGGATGACCAGCTGGCCTACGGGGCGTTCCTTCGCGAGGTCTACCAGGAGGACGCAACCGCGGAGGAGGCCGGCAACGCGCCGGAGGCCACGACGTCGGCAGCCGCGAAGGTCTCCCGGACAAGCACCGGCGCAGAGATCATCAACGATGAACGGCTTAAGGAAACCATCGCCCGCCGGAGCGCCCAACCCGACGGCGCCGCCACAGCCACGCCTGCGGCGCCCGGCAGCAACTACACCAAGATGGCGCCGTCGCGCGTTTCGCCCCTCTTCGCCACGGCCTACGCGGAAGTCTCCGCGCCGTCCGGACCGTCCCAGGACAGTGCCCTCGCCGGGCTCCCGGACCCGGAGCGCATGCTCATCGTGGACGAATCGAACAACTTCATCCCCTATGACGGCTCCTGGGAGCAACTCGAATTCAAGGTCGTCGAGATGCAAAGCACCGAAACCCAGGCCCGCAGCCAGCTCTACTTCGCCTTCACGCCGTTCACGGATATCCATGGCGCCAAGGACGGCGTCTGGGTCTTGATGTTCAACGCCCAGGAGTCGCAGGAAAGATGGATCCCCGATCTGGCCGTGATCGACTGATCGAACAACCGCACCGAGGCTTTCGACGGGGCTCCGGAGCCAGGGAACCGGACGGGCGCCCGGGGGACGTTAGGCCCTAGACCCGGGGATTCCGCACGGCGGAGTCTGGGCGTATGACTGAAACCAACCCGGACAAGACGCCGGACATCAAGTCCACCCAGCTTCAGGAACAGCCGACGGCGGTGCTGCGCGAAACCGTTCCCATGAAGGGGCTGCGTGAATTCTTCGGCCGCGCGTACAGCTCGGTGATGAGTGCGGCGGAACAACAGCACGTCCAGCTGGCCGGACCGCCATTCGCGATGTATCGCGGGATGCCCACCGACGTCGTCGACGTCGAGGCGGGATTTCCGGTGGCGGCGCCGTTCCCCGGCGGGGGCGACGGCGGTGTGACCGCGGGATCCCTCCCTGCCGGCCGGGCCTTCGAAGCGATGCACGTGGGCCCGTACGAGACTCTCCCCGACACTTACGGGGCGATCATGGCCAAGATGCAGGCCGAAGGCCTGACGCCGGGCAACACGATGTGGGAGTACTACCTCAGCGACCCGGCGGCAGAGCCGGACCCGGCGACCTGGAAGACGCTCATCATCTGGCCCGTCGCCTGAGCACGGCCGGCGCTGCGGGCCGCCCGGCGTCGAACCCTCTGGGGGAGTCTTTGGCGCCCGTCGCTGTGCCCTGTTCGTCCTATTCGCCGGGCCGCATGACGCAAAGTGTCTGATTCGGCACACTATTCTTCAACTGCGTGCATAATGTCCTAAACTGCTTCACTGAGGTGCCTGAAATGGCGCTGCGCAGCAACGAAAGTGAACCCCCAAATGGCTACCGATTACGATGCACCACGCAAGACAGAAGAAGAGTCTCCCGCTGAGTCGCTGGAGGCACTTCAGGCGTCCCGCGGCGGCGGCGCCCAGACTGCTGTCATCGATGTCGACGAGAACGACACGGCTGAAGGCATCGACCTTCCCGGCGCTGATCTTTCCGGCGAAGAACTGACCGTCATTGTTGTTCCCGAGCAGTCCGATGAATTCACCTGCTCCTCCTGCTTCCTGGTCCGGCACCGCTCCCAGGTGGCCAAGGAAAAGAACGGCCTGAAGTTCTGCCGCGACTGCGAAGGCTAGGGGACCTTCCACCGCGCACCACCACTTCAGAACTTTCCAGCAAGGCACCGCGAAGCGCCGGATTCCGTAAGGGACCGGCGCTTCGCCGTTGCCCGGAGTTTCCCGGCAGCCGGACGACGGCGGCGCAACCGTCCCGTGACCCGGCGCAGCGCAGCCTAACGGTTGGGCGCAGATCCGGCCCACCCCTCGATTCGGGCCGGAAACGCTCCTATTCTGGAGCTATCTCATCTCTCGAGGGGGCGGCCCACATGAAGAAGTTCCGGGTATGGCTGGTGGCTATCCTAATGGCTGTCGGATCGGGGCTCGTGGCGCCCGGTCCCGCAGCGGCGGCTCCCTACTGCGGACTGGTGTGGGGATCGCTGGTGAAGGCGGACCCAGCGATGAGCCAGGCCCAGGTGACGAATGTCCGCACGGGGCAGCACTACTGCTTCGACCGGCTGGTCATCGACCTCAACGGGCCCGTCAGCGGCTACACCGTCCGGTACGTTCCCCAGGTGGCGCAGGACGGGTCGGGATTCCCTGTCCCGCTGCGCGGCCAGGCGTTCCTCCAGGTCACGGCCAACGCCCCGGCCTACGTGAACGGCGACGCCACCTACAATCCGGCAGACCCGAACGAACTGAGCAACGTCGGCGGCTACCAGACGTTCCGGCAGGTGGCCTGGGCCGGCAGCTTCGAAGGCTATTCAAGCCTTGGCCTTGGGGTCCGGGCCCGGCTGCCGTTCCGGGTCTTCACCCTGGAAGGTCCGGACGCGGGCTCACGGCTCGTGATCGACGTCGCGCATTTCTGGTGACCCCGCCCCGGGCGGCTGGCTGCGTCGTCCAGGCAGTGCCCGGAGTTGGTAGTAAGCCGACTTAGTAAGCTGACCGAGAAATTATCCGGGGACCGTCGCGGTCCTGTTGCGCCCTGCGGTAGCGTCGGAGATATCGGACCTAGCGATGCCGGATGCAACGGTATCGCACCTACCCAGGAGGACGCATGAAAGCTTCACCGACCCTCACGACGAACCTGCAGGCGGTGCTCGTTGACCTGATCGAACTTCACGTTCAGGGCAAGCAGGCCCACTGGAACATCGTCGGAACGAACTTCCGGGACCTCCACCTGCAGCTGGATGAGATTATCGATTCTGCCCGTGCCTTCGCGGATGATCTGGCGGAGCGCATGCGCGCCCTCCACGCCCTTCCGGACGGCCGCAGCTCCACGGTGTCCAAGTCCACCTCGCTCGCCGAGTTCCCCAACGGCCTGATCAACACCAAAGACGCCATTGAACGGATCGTGGCGGCCCTGGAGGCCGCTGTCGGCACCATGCGCAAAGTCCATGACGAAGTGGACGAAGAGGACCCCACCACGGCGGACCTGCTGCACGAGTTTATTGCCAAGTTTGAGCAGTACGCCTGGCTGGTCAACGCGGAGACGATGCGGGCCAACTCCAGTGTCACCACGGCGGACAGCAAGTAGCGTTCCCCCGCAGTCCCCAGCGCCCGGTTCCGGTTCCCACCGGCGCCGGGCGCTGGGCGTTTAAACCGCCCTCCCGGCTCTGGGGCGTTCCAGTTTCCAGGCTATTTGGCGGTCGGCACCTTCCGGAGCACGACGGCGGCAAGCACTGACGCCCCTGCCATGAGCACGAGGGCGATAGTGGCCGTGATGTGGACGCCGGAATCGAACGCCGACCGGGCGGCGGTCATCACGGCCTCCGCCAGCGGTCCCGGCAGGGCCTGTGCCAATTCCACGGCCCCGGCGAGCGTCTCGCCCGCCTGCGCTGATGCCTCAGCCGGTGCCGCGTCCACGGCGCCGGCCGGAAGCCGGAGATTGCCCTGGTAGGAAGCCGTCAGGATGGAGCCGAGGATGGCGGTGCCCAGCAGGGAACCGATTTCGTAGCCGGTCTCGGAAATCGCGGCCGCCGCCCCGGACTTCTCTGCCGGGGCGGCACCGAGGATCAGGTCGTTGGAGATGGTCTCCGCGGCGCCGACGCCAAGGCACAGCACCAGCAGGGCCGCCAGCAGCAGCGCCGGGCCGTTGCCGTGATCGCCGAAAGCCACGAGGAAGTAGCCGCCGGCGCTCAGGAGCAACCCGCCGGCGACCACGAAACCGGGGCGGACCTTTTTCACCAGCGGCACCACCAGCAGTCCGGCCAGGACGGTGGCGATCAGCGCGGGGACCATGGCGACGCCGGATTCCGAGGGGGACTGACCCTCGAGCAACTGCAGATGCTGGGCAAGGAAGAGGATGAAGCCGTTGAAGGAGAACAGCGCCAGCACGTTCGCGATGATGGCGGTGCTGAAGACCCGGTTGCCAAAAAGGCTGAGATCCAGGAGCGGGGCGGTGCGGTCTCGATTCGCGGGGCTTCCGGCCGCGGGGCTTCCCGCGGCGGGGCCGCCCGGTACTGTGCCGTGTGCCGCGCCGTCCTGCGGCAGTCTCGCCGCCAGGAGCTGCCGCTGCCGCCGGATGAAGACGTAGCCCATCAGCAGTCCAAAGGCGATGGCGGCCAGCGGTTCCAGTGCCAGGCCGTGCGTGGCCAGGATTTTGATGCCGTAGACCACCGGCACCATGACCAGCAGGGACAGGAGGATGCTGGGCACGTCCACCCGGCCCGGGTTCGGGTCCCGGGATTCCGGGATCAGTGCCGGACCCAGAACCAGCAGCGGCAGGATGATCGGCACGGCAACCAGCAGTATTGCGCCCCACCAGAAGTGCTCCACCAGCCAGCCGCCGAAGATCGGGCCCAGGGCGGCGCCGCCGGAGAAGCCGGCGGCCCAGATGGCCACGGCCAGCCGGCGCCGGTTGGGCTCGGGGAAGATGTTGCGGATCAGGGACAGGGTGGAGGGCATCAGCATGGCGCCGAAGAACCCCAGCCCCGCCCGTCCGGCAATCAACCATTCCGCGCTGGGGGCGAAGGCCGTGACCGCCGAGACGGCAGCGAAGCCCGTGCTGCCGATGAAGAGCAGCCGGCGGCGGCCGATCCTGTCACCGAGGCTGCCCATCGCCACGAGGAGACCGGCGAGGACCAGGGGATAGGCGTCAACAATCCAGAGCAGTTCCACGCCGGAGGCGTCGAGGCTGCGCGCGATGGCCGGCAGCGCGAAGGTCAGCGCCGTGTTGTCGACGGCCACGAGCAGCACGGGGAACATCAGCAGCGCCAGCGCCAGCCAGTCGCGCCACGGCGCGCGGGGCGCTTGGGCCTGAATCTTTCCGGCGGCGGGGTTGCCGAGGGATCCGGTGCTGCTGCGGGTGAGGGAAGTGTTGCTCATAAAACTTAACTGTACCGTCTGGACGGTATAGTTAAGAAACCGAACGCAAGGACTTGGCCCCGCCACGGGGCATGATTGGAACCATGGCCAGAAAACCCGTCGCCCGCGAAGCCGTCCTTGACGCGTTCGAATCCCTGCTCATCGAAGAGGGTGAACGTGCCGCGACGCTGGATGCCGTGGCCCGGCTGGCCGGCGTCTCCAAGGGCGGGCTGCTCTACCACTTCCCCAACAAGGAGGCGATGGTTTCCGTCCTGCTGGAACGGCTGGACCGGCTGCTCGCCGAGGACCTCGCCGCCATGGCCGCCGCCCCGGAAGGCGCCGCGGCGTTCTTCATCAAATCCTCCGTCTGGGCGGACACGCCGCTGGACCGGGTCTTCGTGGCCGCCACCCGGCTGGCGGAAGTGGCCCACGAGGAAACCCTGCGCCGGATGGCCGCGGTCCAGGCGAGCTGGCTGGAACTGCTGGCGGCCGACGTCGGCCCCGCCATGGCCAAGCCGGTCCTTTACATGGGCGACGGGCTGTACTTCAACGCCATGCTGGCGCGCGGCCCGGGCGGTCCGTTTCCGGAGGTCGGCCCCGACGTCGAAAGCCTGCTCCTCGCCCTCGAGCGGCTCCGGCGCTGACCGGACCAGCTGCCCGGGGCCGCCGAAATCGCCGGACGCGCCCCGGGGCCGCGGGAACGTTACGGCGACACCGCAGCTTTCCCGCGACTCCGTGACCGACGGCGGACCTGGCACGTCACTGGTTTGCGGACACGGGCCGGGCGTAGGACAATAGGGGCTGTGACTGTTGTCACGCAAATTTAATATGCCTTTGATCTGCGGCGGGAGAGTTCTGCAAGTAGGTACAAGCAGGCGCCGTAGGAGCAAACCCTCCCCAGGAATCTCTCAGGCCCATGTACCGCCGCGGCAAGGCAACTCTGGAAAGTAGCAAGCTGTCTTTTTGACATGCTGTGCTCACCGACGGTGCAAGCGGAGCCATGCGAGAGCACGGCTGCGCGGAAACTCTCAGGTCCAATACAGAGTGGGGAGGAACCCGAATCAATGTGGCGTACCCTGCGCCGCCTTAGTTATGGAGTTCCTTGTGACTGTTACCTCAGCCTCCACGTCCTTCGTTGACCGGCACATCGGCGCCCGCCGCCAGGCCGACGTCGACGCCATGCTGAAGGCTGTCGGCTACGACACCGTCGATGCGCTCGTGGACACGGCCGTCCCGAAGGACATCCGGCAGGACTCAGCGCTGGCCCTCGGCCAGGCGCTCAGCGAAGTCGAGGTCCTCGCCGAGCTGCGCAAGCTCGCCGCGAAGAACAAAACCGCCGTCCAGATGATCGGGCAGGGCTACTACGACACCCTCACCCCGCCCGTCATCCGCCGCAACATCCTCGAGGCCCCGGCCTGGTACACGGCCTACACCCCGTACCAGCCGGAAATCTCCCAGGGCCGGCTCGAGGCGCTGCTGAACTTCCAGACCATGGTCCAGGACCTCGTTGGCCTTCCCATCGCCAACGCCTCGCTGCTGGACGAAGCCACCGCCGTCGCCGAGGCCGTGCTCATGATGCGCCGGGCCAACAAGAACAAAACCGCCCACGACGGCAAGACCGTCCTCGACGCCGACTGCCTGCCGCAGACCATCGCGATCGTCAAGGGCCGCGCCGAGGCGCTCGGCTTCGAAGTCGAGGTCGCCGACCTCTCCAAGGGATTGCCCGACGGCGTCATCAACGGCGTTGTCCTGCAGCAGCCCGGCGCCTCCGGCCGCGTGTTCGACCACACCGCCGTGATCGCCGACGCCAAGGAGCGCGGCGCCCTCGTCACCGTCGCCGCGGACCTCCTGTCGCTGACCCTCATCACCCCGCCCGGCGAGCAGGGCGCAGACATCGCCGTCGGCTCCGCCCAGCGTTTCGGCGTCCCGCTGTTCTTCGGCGGCCCGCACGCGGCCTACATGGCGGTCCAGAAGGGCCTCGAGCGGTCCATGCCCGGCCGCCTGGTCGGTGTTTCCAAGGACAACGCCGGCGTCCCCGCCTACCGCCTGGCGCTGCAGACCCGCGAGCAGCACATCCGCCGCGAGAAGGCCACCTCCAACATCTGCACCGCGCAGGCCCTGCTGGCGATCGTGTCCTCCTTCTACGCCGTCTACCACGGCCCGGACGGCCTGAAGGCAATCGCTGAGACCACCCACGGCCACGCCAGGACCATTGCAGCCTCGCTGAAGGCCGCAGGCCTGGACGTGCTGCACACCAGCTTCTTCGACACCGTGACCGTCTCGGTTCCCGGCAAGGCCGCGCAGATCATCGCCGCCGCCGACGCCAAGGGCATCAACCTGCGCGCCATCGACGCGGACACCGTCGGCATCTCGGCCGATGAAGCCACGACGGCGGCCATCGTCGCCGACGTCGTCGCCGCCTTCGGTGCGACGGTGACCGAGCCTGCCGCAGGCACGGACACCGCCTTCGCCCTGGATGCCGCCGTCGAGCGCACCTCCGACTACCTGCAGCACCCGGTCTTCAACACGCACCGCTCCGAGACCCAGCTGCTGCGCTACATCCGCCGGCTCTCGGACCGCGACCTGGCCCTGGACCGCACCATGATCCCGCTGGGTTCGTGCACCATGAAGCTGAACGCCACGGCCGAGATGGAAGCCATCTCCTGGCCGGAGTTCGCCTCCATCCACCCCTTCGCCCCGGAATCCCAGACCGCCGGCTGGCGCGAACTGATCGAGGACCTCGAAGCCCAGCTGACCGAGATCACCGGCTACGACCAGGTCTCCATCCAGCCCAACGCCGGGTCGCAGGGCGAACTCGCCGGCCTGCTGGCCATCCGCGGCTACCACCTCTCCCGCGGCGACGCCCAGCGCAACATCTGCCTGATCCCTGCCTCCGCGCACGGCACCAACGCCGCCTCTGCGGTCCTTGCCGGGATGAAGGTTGTTGTCGTGGCCACCGCCGCCGACGGCACGATCGACCACGCCGACCTGCAGGCCAAGATCGAGCTGCACAGGGACGCGCTGTCCGCGATCATGATCACCTACCCCTCCACCCACGGGGTGTTCGACGCCGACGTCCGCGAGGTCTGCGACGCCATCCACGCAGCCGGCGGCCAGGTCTACATCGATGGCGCCAACCTCAACGCCCTCGTCGGACTGGCCCAGCCGGGCATGTTCGGCGGCGACGTCTCGCACCTGAACCTGCACAAGACCTTCTGCATCCCGCACGGCGGCGGCGGCCCCGGCGTCGGACCGGTCGCGGCCAAGGGCCACCTGGCACCGTTCATGCCGGGCAACGCAGCGGATCCCGCCAACGGCGAAAGCGGCACCCCGATCTCCGCCTCGCGCTACGGATCGGCCGGCGTGCTGCCGATCTCCTGGGCCTACGTGAAGCTCATGGGCGGCCAGGGCCTCACCGAGGCCACCAAGTCCGCCCTGCTCGCGGCCAACTACATCGCGGCCCGCCTGAACGACTTCTTCCCGGTGCTGTACACCGGCGAAGGCGGACTCGTGGCGCACGAATGCATCCTGGACCTGCGCGAACTCACCGCCAAGACCGGCGTGACCGCCGAGGACGTCGCCAAGCGCCTGATCGACTACGGGTTCCACGCCCCCACCCTGGCGTTCCCGGTGGCCGGAACCCTGATGGTCGAACCCACCGAGTCCGAGGACATCGGCGAGATCGACCGCTTCATCACGGCCATGATCTCCATCCGCGCCGAGATCGACCAGGTGGCGCACGGCGACTTCACCGTCGAGCACAGCCCGCTGCGGAACTCCCCGCACACCGCTGCCGCCGTCATCAGCAGCGACTGGGCCCGCGAGTACCCGCGCGAGCAGGCCGTCTTCCCGGTCCACACGCTCAAGCAGGACAAGTACTTCCCGCCGGTCGGCCGGATCGACGGCGCCGCCGGGGACCGCAACCTGATCTGCTCCTGCCCTCCCCTCGAATCCTTCGAGGACCACTCCGACGACTCCGCCAACTAAGGACAGCCAACGATGACTGAGAACTACACGGCACTCTACGAAGAGCACAAGAAGCTGGGCGCCTCCTTCACGGACTTCGGCGGCTGGCAGATGCCGCTCAAGTACAGCTCCGAACTGGCCGAGCACCACGCCGTCCGCAAGTCCGCGGGCCTCTACGATCTCTCCCACATGGGCGAGGTATGGGTTACCGGCACTGACGCAGCGGCGTTCCTGGACTTCGCCCTGGTCGGCAAGATCTCCGCGATGGCGGTCGGCAAGGCCAAGTACTCGCTGATCTGCAACGAGGACGGCGGCATCATCGACGACCTCATCACCTACCGCCGCGGCGACGAGAAGTTCCTGGTGGTCCCGAACGCGGGCAACGCGACGGTTGTGGCCGCGGCCCTGGCCGAGCGTGCTGGTTCCGGCAAAGAGGGCGGGTTCGACGTCACCGTCGAGGACGCCTCCGCTGTGACCTCACTGATCGCCGTGCAGGGGCCCAAAGCCGAGGAGATCCTGCTGCGCCTTGTTCCGGCCGCGCAGCATGAACTCGTCACCGGCCTGAAGTACTACGCCGCCGTCGACGTCCCCTTTATGTCCGGCGGCACCAGCCAGGAACTCCTCCTCGCCCGCACCGGCTACACCGGTGAGGACGGCTTTGAGATCTTCGTCGCGAACGACGACGCCGCCGCCCTCTGGCAGGCGCTCGTGGCCATCGCCGAGGACGGCGAACTGACCCCTGCCGGACTCGCGTCCCGCGACTCGCTCCGGCTGGAGGCCGGGATGCCGCTCTACGGCAACGAGCTCTCCATCGACGGCGACCCGTTCGCCGCCGGACTGGGCCCGGTCGTGGCACTCTCCAAGGAAGGCGACTTTGTCGGCAAGGCTGCCCTCGCCGCCAAAAAGGAAGCCGGCGTAGGCACCAGCACGGGCCGCAAGCTCGTTGGCCTCAAGGGCCTCGGCCGCCGGGCCGGACGGGGCCACTATCCGGTCCTGAAGGACGGCAACACCGTCGGTGAAGTCACCTCCGGCCAGCCCAGCCCGACCCTGGGCTACCCGGTCGCGATGGCCTACGTCGACGTCGAGTTCACCGAACCCGGCACGGCCCTTGACATCGACCTGCGCGGCAAGGCCGAGCCGTTCGAAGTCGTTGCACTGCCGTTCTACAAGCGCCAAAAGTAGACCTTAGATTTAGCACCCACGACCACTCCAAGACTTAGGAAAAAACACATGGCAAGAGTTGCCCCTGAACTGCAGTACTCCGACGAGCACGAGTGGGTGGCGCGGGACTCCGGCAACGCCGGATCCAACATTGTGTCCATCGGCATCTCGGCGATCGCCACGGACGCCCTGGGCGACATCGTCTACGTGGACCTGCCCGAGGTCGGCGCCACGGTGACCGCGGGGGAGACCTGCGGCGAGGTCGAGTCCACCAAGTCCGTCTCGGACCTGTACGCCCCCGTCACCGGCGAGGTCACCGAAACCAACCCGGCCGTCGTCGAGGACCCTGCGCTGATCAACAGCGACCCGTACGGTGCCGGCTGGCTCTTCAAGGTCGCCGCCGAATCGGAGGGCCCGCTGCTCTCCGCCCAGGAGTACGCATCCAAGAACGGCGGCGAACTGTGAGCACGGCCGCAGGCACAGCCACAGCCGCCGGCACCGCGTTTGAGCAGGTGGTCTCCCCGAGCCTGGACGCCGAGCTGTCCGCCCTGGACCCGGAGATCGCCGCGAAGATCGACGACGAGCTGACCCGCCAGCGGGACGGTCTGGAAATGATCGCCTCGGAGAACCACACTGCCAGGGCCGTCATGCAGGCGCAGGGTTCCGTGCTGACCAACAAGTATGCCGAGGGCTACCCGGGCAAGCGTTACTACGGCGGCTGCGAGCACGTTGACGTGATCGAACAGCTCGCGATCGACCGGGTCAAGGCCCTGTTCGGCGCCGGGTACGCCAACGTCCAGCCGCACTCCGGCGCGCAGGCCAACGCCTCCGTCATGCACGCTTTGATCCGTCCGGGCGACACCATCATGGGCCTGAACCTGGCGCACGGCGGGCACCTGACCCACGGGATGAAGATCAACTTCTCCGGCCGCCTGTACAACGTGGTCCCGTACCAGGTCCGGGAGGATGACCACCGGATCGACATGGCCGAGGTGGAGCGCCTGGCCCAGGAGCACAAACCGCAGCTGATCGTCGCCGGCTGGTCCGCGTACGCCCGGCAGTTGGACTTCGCCGAGTTCCGCCGGATCGCCGATTCCGTGGGTGCTTACCTGATGGTGGACATGGCCCACTTCGCGGGCCTCGTCGCCGCCGGGCTGCACCCGTCCCCGGTGCCGCACGCGCACGTCACCACGTCCACCACGCACAAGACCCTCGCCGGTCCGCGCGGCGGCATCATCCTGACCAACGACGCCGACATCGCCAAGAAGATCAACTCGGCAGTGTTCCCCGGCCAGCAGGGCGGCCCGCTGGAGCACGTGATCGCGGGCAAAGCCGTGGCCTTCAAGATCGCCGCGTCGCCCGAGTTCAAGGAACGCCAGGAGCGGGTGCTGGCCGGAGCCCGGATCCTCGCCGAGCGCCTTGTCCAGCCGGACGTCACCGCCAAGGGCATCAACGTGATCTCCGGCGGCACCGACGTGCACCTGGTCCTCGTGGACCTGCGCAACTGCGAGCTGAACGGTCAGCAGGCCGAGGACCGCCTCGCGGAAATCGACATCACCGTCAACCGCAACGCGGTGCCGTTCGACCCCCGCCCGCCGATGGTCACCTCCGGGCTGCGCATCGGAACCCCCGCGCTGGCCACCCGTGGCTTCGGCGAGGCGGCGTTCGCCGAGGTTGCGGATATCATCGCGGAGGCACTGATCGCCGACGCCGGCGCGGACTTGTCCGGTCTGCGCTCCCGGGTGGAGGCCCTCGCCGCCGCCCACCCGCTCTACCCCTCGGTTGCACACCTCGCCTGAGGGCCGTATTACAGGTAATAGAAGCAGTACAGATCACGACGCCGGGCCGCCGCCACAAGCGGCCGCCCGGCGTCGTGCATCCGGCGGAACCGCCGCCACCCGGCGGCCGCACCGCCTTCCGGCAGGACCATCTGCCGGGCCACAGTTAGAGCTAGTTAGGAACGACAATGGCCGTTGGAGTCTTCGACCTTTTTTCCATCGGAATAGGGCCCTCGAGTTCACACACCGTGGGCCCGATGCGGGCTGCTGCGGTGTTCGCCGAAGAGCTCAAGGCCTCCGGAGTCCTGGAGCGGGTGGCCTCGCTGCGCGTTGACCTGTACGGCTCCCTCGCCGCCACCGGGCACGGCCACGGCACCATGACCGCCATCCTGCTGGGCCTGGAAGGCTTCCACCCCGAGCTGATCCTCCCCGAGGAAGTGGAGGAACGGCTCGCCACGATTGCCGAGACCGGCATCCTGCAGCTGGCCGGTGCCGTGTCCTTGCCCTATGGCGTGAAGGACATGGTCCTGCGCCCCCTGACCATCCTCCCGCGGCATACCAACGGCATGACCTTCACCGTCTCCGCTGCCGACGGGGAAGTCCTGCACAGCGCCACCTTCTTCTCCGTGGGCGGCGGTTTCATCGTGCGCGAGGGCGAGGAGGACGCGGCGCTCAAGGAACTCGCCGAGTCCAAAAAGGAACTGCCCCTGCCCTTCCGCACCGCCGCGGAACTGCTGGGCCGCTGCCAGTCCAAGGGCCTCTCGATCGGGGAGATCATGTTCGTCAACGAGCGGGCCTCCCGGACCGAGGCGGAGATCCGTGAAGGGCTCCTGCACATCTACTCCGTGATGGAAGGCTGCGTCGAGGTCAGCCTCAAGCGTGAGGGACTGCTGCCCGGCGGGCTCAAGGTCCGGCGCCGCGCGCCCGACTGGCACGAACGGCTCATGAAGGAAACCCGCGGCCAGGACCCCGACTACCGGGACCCGAAGTACTGGCAGGAGTGGGTCAACCTGATCGCCCTGGCCGTGAACGAGGAAAACGCCTCGGGTGGCCGCGTGGTCACGGCCCCGACGAACGGCGCCGCCGGCATCATCCCCGCCGTCCTCTACTACGCCCTGCACTTCGCGCCGGGCATGGACAAAGCCACCCAGGCCGACCGGGACGACGTAGTGGTCAAGTTCCTGCTGACCGCCGCCGCGATCGGGGTGCTGTATAAGGAACAGGCCTCGATCTCCGGCGCCGAGGTCGGCTGCCAGGGCGAGGTGGGCTCGGCGTCGTCGATGGCCGCCGCCGGCCTGGCCGAAGTCATGGGCGGTACGCCGCAGCAGGTGGAGAACGCCGCGGAAATCGCGATGGAGCACAACCTCGGCCTGACCTGCGACCCGATCGGCGGACTGGTGCAGATCCCCTGCATCGAACGGAACGCCATCGCGGCAGCGAAAGCCATCAACGCCGCCAAGATGGCGCTCTGGGGCGACGGCTCGCACCGGGTGTCCCTCGACGAGGTCATCGTGACCATGCGGGAGACCGGCAAGGACATGAGCTCCAAGTACAAGGAGACCGCGATGGGCGGCCTCGCCGTGAACGTGGTGGAGTGCTGAGTCAGTTGTACAGCGCCATCCAGAGATTCAGCGACGAGGCGAACACGATCCAGGCGAGGTAGGGCAGCAGCAGGAGCCCGGCCGTGCGGCTGATCGGTCCGAAGCGGAGCACAGTGACGGCCACGGCCACCGCCAGGGCCACAATGATGCCAAAGGCGATCCACAGGGCCGGTGTGCCGAGCGCCGGGTACAGTCCGAAGAAGACCGGCGTCCACAGCAGGTTCAGCACCAGCTGCACGGCGTAGGCGGTGAGGGCGGGCCTGGTCCCTTCCGCCCGCCGGCGCCAGACCAGCCACGCAGCCACGGCCATTGCGATGTAAAGGACCGTCCAGACCGGCCCGAACAACCAGTTCGGCGGCGACCAGGGCGCCTTGTCCGCGGTGGCATACCAGCCGTTGACATTGTTGGCGGTGGCCAGTCCGCCCAGCCCTGCGACCAGGGCCGAGGCCGCGAGAAAGGCCAACAATCCCAGCAGCTGGGGGCCCAGCGCGGGCTTTCCGGGCGTGCGGCCCTGGCTTCCGGATCCTGCGGCCAACGATTGCTGATCTGCGGGCATGGTTAAAGCGTAGCGGGTCCGTTCCGGGGCGGGAACAGGGGGCCGGGCGGATAGACTTGAACCTGCATGTCCGCATGCCCGCCGACGCTCGTACCGCAATGATTGGATGCCGCACCCTTGCGTGAATTCACTGCCCGCTTCGCCTCTGCCGAAGAGATCGCCAACTGGGACACCCACGTCACCGCGAACCCCAATGGCGGCAATCTCCTGCAATCGGAAGCCTTCGCCGAGGTCAAGCAGCACTTTGGCTGGAAGCCCCTCCACCTCGTGTACGAGACGGCCGATTACACGAGCTATAACCTCGTCCTGGAGAAGTCCTTCCCGCTCCTGGGCAAGCTCTGGTACCTGATCAAGGGACCGGACGTGGCTTCGGTCGAGGACATCTCCGGCATCGCCGCGGCCAACGCCGAGTTCGTCAGGCGCGCCCGGCTGGGCGTCTTCGCCATCAAGATCGAGCCGGACATCGTGCTCTCCGCCGAGGCCAGGCGAGTGATCGAGGGCGCCGGGCTGGTCAAGACCCACAACCTGCAGCCCAACGACTCCACGGCCCTGCTCGACATCTCCCCGGAACAGAACCAGCTGCTACGCAACCTGCACTCGCGCGGCCGCAACGCCGTCCGACGCGCCATCCGCGAGGACGTGGTGGTCCACAACATGGAACCCACCGAGGAAAACTTCCGCGCCATGTACGCGCTGATGACCAACACCGTGGAAGCCAAGTCCCAGGTCCGGGTCCGCGAGTACGAGTACTACCGCCAGTTCTGGACCAACTTCATCAGCCGCGGCCAGGGCAGGCTGCTCTTCGTCTACGAGGACGGTGTGCCCTCCGTGGGAGCCTTCGTCATCAACTACGGCCGCAAGGGCACGTACAAGGACGGCGGCTCGCTACAGAAACGCGGACAGTACGGCGACTCCCACCTGGTGCAGTGGACGGCCATCAACCAGCTCAAGGAGCTCGGCTGCACCGAATACGACTTCTGCGGCACGCCCCCCAGCGACCAGCTCAAGGACACGTCCAACCCGTTCCACGGACTGGGCCTGTTCAAGACCAGCTTCAGCAAGACCGTGACCGACTTCGTCGGCTGCTACGACCAGGTGCTGAGCCCGCTGAAGTACAAGGCCTGGATGGCCGCGGGGGAGCGGATTGCCCGCCAGCTCTACACCCGCCGCACGGGCCAGCAGTTCTACTAAACCGGCTGCCACGGAAATTAAGGACGCCGGAATGACCAAGGAACCCGACGGCCGCCGCAGGCCGCACACCGACGGACTGCCCAGAACCGAGCCGATGTCGGCCACGCAGGTGCGCCAGAACGCCGCGGCCAGGCGGATGCTGCGCCGCCTGGTCCAGGGCGAGAACCCGCCGACCGCCCCCATGAGCATCGTGGACCGTCTCGCCGGAAGCCCCTACGCCAACCCGATGATCCAGGTGGGCGGGGTGGACACCTCTGCCCGCAAGACCATCGACTTCGCGCTGCACCTGGCCGAGTCCATGTTCCGGTACGGCGCCGGCGCCCTCGAAGTGGAAACCAGCATCATCGCCATTACGGCCGCGCTGGGGCTCAAACACATCGAAGTGGACATCACCAACCAGTCCGTGGCCATCAACTACGCACCCAAGGACCAGACGCCCATCACACTGCTCCGTGTCGTGCGGTCCTGGACCAATAACTACGCGGGCCTGGCCAAAGTGCACCAGCTGGTCACGGACATCGTCGCCGGCGGGGTGGGACGCGAGGAGGCTGTGCGCCGGCTCGAGGAAATCACGCACAGTTCAAAGCCCTTCCCACGCTGGATGGTCACGGTGGCCTTCGGAGTGTTCTCCGCCGTCTTCGTCGGTGTGCTCGGCGGCGGCCCCGGAGCCTCAGCCGTCGCCTTCCTCTCCAACCTGCTGGTCAGCCTGCTGGCCCGAAAGCTGTCGCGCTGGCGCACCCCGGACTTCTTCATCACCGCCGCGTGTTCCTTCCTGGTCACCTTCATCGCCCTGCTTTTATGGCGTTTCGGCGGCTTGGTAGGAATCCAGATACCTCCCGCCATCGTGGTGGTCGGCGGCATCCTGCTGCTGCTGCCGACCGGACGGCTCGTCTCCTCGGTGCAGGATGCGATCAACGGCTTCCCGGTCACGGCGGCCGGCCGGTTCGTCTCCACCATGCTGACCTTCGGCGCGCTCGTCGCCGGGATAGCCGTCGGCTTCGTGGTCGGGGACATGATCGGCATGGAGTCGATCGACGTCACCGAAACATTCCCGCCGGCGTATCCCTTGTGGGCAGTGGTCATCCTGATCGCCATCGCGGTGCTGATGATTGGCATCACCGAACAAACCAGCTGGACCCTGCTGCTGCCGACCGCGGCCGTGGGGGTGGTGGGGTATCTGGTCCTGATCGGGGGAGAGGCCGGAGGGATCGGGCCGCGCTTTTCACCCGCCCTGGCCGCCGTCGTGATCGGGCTCCTGGCCCGGGTGGTGGCGCTTCGGATGGGTGCCCCGCAGCTGGTGGTGGCGGTTCCGGCCGCGCTGATCCTGCTGCCCGGGCTCACTATATTCCGTTCCATGTATGTATTGACCATTGAGGAATCGGAGATCCTGCTGGGAGCCGGAGGCATGCTCAACGCCGGCGCCATCGTGATGGGGGTCGCGGCCGGCATCGTGCTCGGTGACACGCTCGCCCGGCCCCTAACACGCGGCCTGGCCAGCAACGAACGACGACGGGCACGCCGCCGCTAGGTCCCTTCTGCACCCTGCGCCGCCGGTTTTCCCCACCTTCGCCGGGTTTCAACGGCGTGGCGGGCCGCCGGGCCGGCGAGCCCCGGCGTCGTGCTGGCAAAGGTGGGGAAACTCCGTGGTGCCCCGCCGGATTTTGCTGTCAGATCTTCCCGATGGGGAGCTTTTTCTCGGCCTGGAAGTCGTCCTCCACCCGGCCCATGGCCCAGTAGCCGGAGAGCGAAACCTGGGAGCGCTCCAGTCCGCGCTGCGCGTAGAGCACCTCCCGCAGGCTCTTCATGTAACCTCGCTCGCCGTGCGCAAAAACCTGCACCCGGCCTTCCGGCCACGTGGCGTCGCGCACCGCGCTGACCAGCAGTCCACTGGCCCCGGCCGCCACGCCCCCGCGCAGGAGCCAGCGCAACTCCACACCGGCCGGCGCGGCGACGGCCTGAATGTCGGCGTCGCCATCCACCTCAAGGAAAGCGAGGCCGCGGGCATCCTCCGGCAGCGATTCGATCGCGGCGCCGATGGCAGGCAGGGCGGACTCGTCGCCCGCGAAAAGGTACCAGTCCGCAGCCGGGTCCGGGTTGTAGCCGCCGCCCGGGCCGGTGAAGGTCAGGGCGTCGCCGGGACGGGCGGACGCGGCCCAGGGTCCCGCGAGGCCTTCATCGCCGTGGATCACGAAGTCGATGGCGAGTTCACCGGCGGCCTCGTCGACCCAGCGGACAGTGTAGGTCCGGGTGTGCGGCCACTGATCGCGCGGCATGGACTCCCGGATTTCCCAGAGATCCAGCGGTTCCGGGTAGTCGATCCCGGGCTGCGGGAAGACGATCTTGACGTAGCGGTCCACGAAGGAGTTGTTCACGTAGCCGGCGAAGCCCGGCCCGCCGGCAATGATCCGGACCATGTGCGGCGAGAGCTGCTCGCGGCGCAGAACCGTGAGGTTGGTCTGCGGACGGGATTTCCGGGTGGCCGAAGTGGCGGCGGGGACTGAGGTCATGAAGCCAAGCCTAGCCAACAACCGCCAACTACCCTGGGCGCAATCCTGACTGTGAAGCCTGCTAGGGCAGGGGCGGGAGTTCCCAGTCCACCGTGCCGTCACCTTGCTCCCGGAGCAGCGTATTGGCGTGGCTGAACGGCCGGGAGCCGAAAAATCCCCGCGAGGCCGAGAGCGGACTCGGATGGGCGCTGGAGATCACCGGTGTGGAACCCAGCAATGGAAGGACGGTCCCGGCGTCGCGGCCCCACAGGATCGCCACGAGCGGCGCGGGGGAGCCGTCGGCGGTGACGCGGCCCGCCACGGCGCTGATCGCTGCCGCCGTGATGGCTTCCCACCCTTTGTTCCGGTGCGATCCGGCCTCCCCGGCCCGGACGCTGAGAACCCTGTTCAGCAGCAGCACACCCTGGTCCGCCCAGCCGCTGAGATCGCCATGGACCCGCGGCGGCAGCCCCAGATCCGCCTCGAGTTCCTTATAGATGTTTGCCAGGCTCCGCGGGATGGGCCGGGTGGCGCCGTCCACGGCAAAGGACAGCCCGACGGCATGGCCGGGTGTCGGATACGGGTCCTGGCCCACGATCAGGACCCGGACGGCCGCCAACGGCTGCCGGAACGCCCGCAGCACGTTCGACGGTGGCGGGAGGACCTCGTGGCCCTCGGCGACTTCCCGGCCCAGGAAAGCCAGGACATCGCGCAGCTTCCCCTCCACCGGCTCCAGCGCCTCGGCCCAGTCGGCGGCCACAAGCTCCGCCAGCGGCCGGCGGGCGAGCTCAGCTAAGCCCACGGATGGGGTCACTGCGGTCTCCAGCTCGAACAGGGCGTCGGAATCAAGGGAGTCGGAGGTAGGCACAGGGCCTATTCTCGCAGGGAGGCAAATGACAACACTGTTATTCGCCCGTAACATGGGTGAAGACTTTCACCGGATCCAGTCAGGGAGCGTGTCGTGGCCGAACAAGCGCAAGAGCACCTTGCAACGGCGGCATCTGTTGCCGCCGTGATCAGCCCCGAGTCGCCGCTGAGCAGCCGGGACCAGCAGATGCTGGCGCTGGAACGGCAGTGGTGGAAATACGCCGGCGCCAAGGAACAAGCCATCCGGGAGCTCTTCGACCTCTCCGCCACGCACTACTACCAAATCCTGAATGCCCTCATCGACACCGAGGATGCGCTGGCCCACGATCCCATGCTGGTGAAGAGATTGCGTAGACTACGTACGTCACGCCAACGTGCGCGCACTGCTCGCCGCTTGGGCTCAGACGCGTAAAGCACAGCCGGAGGCGCGGATTCCCGCGCGGACGCCGGCGTGGGCAAATCGTCAGAAATCAGCAAGGACGTCGTTTTTACCATGACCAAATACGCTCGGGATGAATTTGATCGGGTCCCGGAGACCTCCACACGCCAGGGTGTCCACCGGGCAGTCGCCGAATCCCGCCGTGGCCGCCGGCTGGGGTCCATCCTGGCCGTCGGAGCCGCCGCACTGGCTGTGGGACTCGTGGCCTTCCTGCTTCTGCCGAAGCTTGGATTCTCTTCCGCCGGAGAAGCGATGGCTGTTTCGGCCGAGCAGGGCGGCAGCAGCGCCGCCGCGTCGCCCGCCCCCACGGCCTCCACCCAAGCGCCGTCCAGCCCCGAGCCCTCCAGCCCGTCGCCGTCGAGCGCGGCGCCAGTCAGCCCGCAGGCCGACGCGACGCCCTCCGCGTCCGCCACCCCCTCCGCGGCCGCCGTCGTCGACAAGACCCAGCCCGTAGCGGTGTTCAATGGCACCACCACCGCTGGGCTGGCGAACCGCGTAGGCGGAACCGTCTCCACCGCGGGCTGGACAATCGGCACGCTGGGGAACTGGGGCGGTGTGCCCCAGCAGCGCTCGGTCATCTTCTACAGCGGCGCCGCGCAGAAGGTCAACGCCGAAGCCCTTGGCAAACTCCTCGGCATCCCGACCGTAGTGGACTCGGCCGAATTCCAGCTCCCACTCGTGGTGGTCCTGGCGCCCGGTTTCCAGTAGCCCGATCCGGTTACGCCTGAATAACTATTGGCCTCCTGAACCGCCCACGCCCTGCGCTCCGGCCTGAGGCTTTGGGTACAGTATTTGCGGACTGCGTTTGCAATCTGTGTTTGAGTTCTGCGTTCGCAACCTGCAATCCGCGGACCACATTGTGGTGGTCCGCCCGCCAGCCGACTGAAAGTGTGGACACCATGGCATTGGGAACCGTCAAATGGTTCAACGCCGAGAAGGGCTACGGATTCATCACCGTGGACAGCTCCGGGGCCGATGTCTTCGTGCACTGGTCTGCCATCGCGGGGGAGGGCTACCGTGCCCTGGACGAGGGGCAGCGCGTGGAACTCGAAGTCGGCGAGGGCGAAAAAGGCCCGCAGGCTGAAAGCGTCCGGCCCGTCCAGTGACCTTCGCCGCCGCAGCGCACGCGCCGCAGGACCCGGCCGAGCGGACCGCTGCTCGACGGGCCACCGGCAGGACTCTCCGGCGCCGGGCTGCGGCACTGCGAACCGGCCGCGTCTTGGGCCTGGCCGCGACCGCCGCCCTGACCCTGACAGCATGCCTGGGGCCGACGGGCGGCGCCCGCGTGGAGCAGGCGGACGCGAGCGGCGACGGCACCCTGCGGATCGGGCTGATCCTGGACAACACCGGCCCGCAGAGTTTCCTCAACGCCCCCCAGTTGGCCGCCGCAAAGCTTGCCGTGAAGGAAATTAACGCCGCGGGCGGCCACAAGGGCAAACCGGTGGAGCTGCTCCCGGAAACCATCAGCGCGGACACCGCCGCGCAGGCCAAGGCTCTGGTTGCGGCCAAAGCCGACGTCGTCATCGGTCCGACGGACTCTAGCCGGGCGCCTGCCGCCATCGATGTCCTGTCCAACGCCAGGACCGCCATTATTTCCCCCGCCAATGCCGCCAGCGGGCTCACCAGTTATCAGAGCAACGGCTACTATTTCCGGACCTCGGCAGCCGACGTCGCGCAGGCACCCGTGCTGGTCAAACTGGCCAAGGACAGCGGCGCCGCCACCCTCGCCGTGGTGTACGAGGAGGGCAGCTACGGCAAGGACGTGTCCAACGCCGTCGCCGCCGCCGCCGCCGCCCGGCAGTCCGGCCTCGGGTCCGTCGCCGTCGCCGGATTCGCCCCGGGCCAGGCGCAGCAGGCGGCCGCTGCCGTGAAGGCGGCGGCTCCCGACGCCGTCGTGCTGGTCTCGCGGGCAGGGGCGCAGGGCGCTATCGCCGAACTGAACAACGCCGGCGTTGCCGGCAAGAAGCTCATCCTCAGCGACGGGGCGGTCAACCAGTACGGGTCAGGCCTCGGATCCAGTGCCCTCGACGGTGCCCGGGGGATCCTGCCGGGGACTTTTGCCTCCGCGCACTTCCAGGCCGAACTGGTCTCCGTGGATCCGGGGCTGTCGGACATGACGTTCGCCGCCGAGACCTACGACGCCGTGAACCTCGCAGCCATTGCGGCCGCTGCTGCGCAGGACGACGCCGGAGCCTCCATCGCGGCCGGCCTGATCGGCGTCTCGGGCGGCAAGGTCCAGGCGCCCGGCGGCGCCGGGCCTTCCGGTGAAGCCACGGTCTGCAAGAGCTACCAGGAGTGCCTCGACGTTCTCCGTGCCGGCAAAAGACCCGATTATGACGGTGAGTCCGGCCGGATCGGCTTCGATGCCAACGGCGACGTCAGCTCCGCGAACTATGTTGTCTACACCTACGGGGCGGACAACACGGCAACCATGAGCGGCAGCGAGACAGCCAGCAGCAGCGGGAGTTAATCGCCCGTAGCGTATTGCGTCACGCTGCAGTGCCGCCAGCGGGCCGATGCACGGCATTGCGGCGCACCCACTGCTTGCACTCTCCCCGGGGGAGTGCTAATTATTGAGTTAGCACTCCCGCGTATTGACTGCTAAAACAACGCCCGGTTCGCCCGGCCGCGAAGTTGAAGCAGGCGAGCCAGGAGCGAAAGAAACACCTTGCTGGGGTGAGATCCCTGGCCCGGCGGCATACAGAGGCCGCGGGGCAAGGATCGTCCGTCGCGGGCACCGCAGCAAAGGTTCATTCTTAACGACTGTCCCGAAAGGACTACTGCCGTTATGGCCAAGATCATTGCATTTGATGAAGAGGCACGCCGCGGTCTTGAGCGGGGCCTGAATATCCTCGCCGACGCCGTCAAGGTCACCCTCGGCCCGCGTGGACGCAACGTCGTCCTCGAAAAGAAGTGGGGCGCCCCCACGATCACCAACGATGGTGTTTCCATCGCCAAGGAGATCGAGCTGGACGATCCTTACGAGAAGATCGGCGCCGAGCTGGTCAAGGAAGTTGCCAAGAAGACGGATGACGTCGCTGGCGACGGAACCACCACCGCCACCGTGCTGGCTCAGGCCCTGGTCAAGGAAGGCCTGCGCAACGTCGCGGCCGGCGCTGATCCCCTGTCCCTCAAGCGCGGCATCGAAAAGGCTGTCGAAGCCGTCACCCGCGAGCTCCTGGCCTCTGCCAAGGAAATCGAAACCAAGGAAGAGATTGCCGCCACCGCGTCCATCTCTGCCGGTGACAACGAGATTGGCGCCCTGATTGCCGAAGCCCTGGATAAGGTCGGCAAGGAAGGCGTCATCACCGTCGAGGAGTCGAACACGTTCGGCCTCGAGCTGGAGCTCACCGAAGGCATGCGCTTCGACAAGGGCTACATCTCCGCTTACTTCGTCACCGACGCTGAGCGCCAGGAAACGGTCCTCGAGGATCCGTACATCCTGATCGTCAACTCGAAGATCTCCAACGTCAAGGAACTGGTTGCTGTCCTCGAAAAGGTCATGCAGTCCTCCAAGCCGCTGCTGATCATTGCCGAAGACATCGAGGGCGAGGCCCTGGCCACCCTGATCGTCAACAAGATCCGTGGCACCTTCAAGTCCGTTGCCGTCAAGGCTCCGGGCTTCGGCGACCGCCGCAAGGCCCAGCTCGCCGACATCGCCATCCTCACCGGTGGCCAGGTCATCTCCGAGGAAGTCGGCATCAAGCTTGAGACCGCCGGACTCGAACTCCTGGGCCGCGCCCGCAAGGTCGTTGTGACCAAGGACGAGACCACCATCGTCGAGGGTGCAGGCGACGCTGACCAGATCGCCGGCCGCGTTTCCCAGATCCGCGCCGAGATCGAGAACTCCGATTCTGACTACGACCGCGAGAAGCTGCAGGAACGCCTGGCCAAGCTGGCCGGCGGCGTTGCAGTCATCAAGGCCGGTGCCGCAACTGAGGTCGAGCTCAAGGAACGCAAGCACCGCATTGAGGACGCTGTCCGCAACGCGAAGGCTGCTGTCGAAGAGGGCATCGTCGCCGGCGGTGGCGTTGCCCTGATCCAGGCCGGTGCCAAGGCATTCGCCAACCTGCAGCTCGAAGGCGACGAGGCAACCGGTGCGAACATCGTCCGCGTTGCCATCGACGCGCCGCTGAAGCAGATCGCCTTCAACGCAGGCCTTGAGCCCGGCGTTGTCGTCGACAAGGTCCGCGGCCTGCCTGCAGGCCACGGCCTGAACGCAGCAACCGGCGAGTACGTCGACCTGCTGGCTGCCGGCATCAACGACCCGGTCAAGGTCACCCGCTCTGCCCTGCAGAACGCGGCTTCCATCGCCGGCCTGTTCCTCACCACCGAGGCTGTTGTGGCCGACAAGCCGGAGAAGAACGCTCCGGCCATGGGCGGCGGCGACGACATGGGCGGCATGGGCGGCATGGGCGGTTTCTAACCGCGCTGGGCTAGCAGCACTGAGTGTCGCTGACCAGTTCAGCGCTGAACGTCCAGTTCAACGACGGCGGTCCCTCCTTCGGGTGGGGCCGCCGTCGGCGTTGACGGCCCGGCCGGTCTGGCAGGATAGTGCAGTGACGATTACAGCAGCGGCCGACGGTTCGGCTTTAGGAAATCCCGGCCCGGCCGGATGGGCCTGGTACGTAAACGACGACTGCTGGCGGGCGGGGGGATGGCCGCACGGCACCAACAACATGGGCGAGCTTATGGCTGTGTTGGATCTGTTCCGCTCGACCGCGCACCTGCCGGGCGAGGACCTGCACATCCTCTGCGACAGCCAGTACGTCATCAATTCCGTCACCAAATGGATGCCGGGCTGGAAACGCAAGGGCTGGCGGAAGTCCGACGGCAAGCCCGTCATGAACGTCGAACTGCTCAAGGAGATCGACCAGGCGCTGGTCGGTCGCAAATACAAGTTTGAATGGGTGCGCGGCCATGCCGGGCATGACCTCAACGAGGCGGCGGATGACCGTGCCAGGGCCGCGGCGACGGCCTACCAGCAGGGCGTCGCCGTGCGCCAGGGGCCCGGATTCGGCGCCGCCGCCGAGGCGCAAGTCCCCTCAGCACAGGCCGCTCCCGCAGCCGCGCAGGCCGCGCAGGCCGCTCCCGCAGCCGCGCAGGCTGCGCCCGCGCTGGCCGGCCAGCAGCAGCTGTTCGGCGAACCGTCGCTCTTCGACGAACCCGACCTCTTCAGCGAGCTCGACGAGGACACCACCCCCGCCCCCGGCACCGACGCGAGCCCGGAGGCCATCGTGGAGGCGCTGGAGCGCGAACTCCTCCGGCCCGAAACACGCGCGGACCTGGGTCGCACCGGAGTGCTGCTGCACCCGGATTTCACCGAAATCGGCAGCTCGGGCCGGATCTGGACCCGGGACGCCATGATGATGACCCTCGAAGAGCGCCCGGGAGGCCCCACCGAGCTGGAGCTGCTGGGCGCGGACCGGCTGGGCGAGCAAACCGTCCTCCTGACCTATCGCAGCCACGCCCGGTCAGGGACCGCCCTGCGCAGCTCCCTGTGGGTCCACGACGGCGCTCAGTGGAGGCTCCGCTTCCACCAGGGCACCCCCGAAGCCTGAGGCCTTTTCCGGCGTCAGGGGGGCCGCTCAGCTGAATCGCTGGGTATTGTGCAGTTCAGCCTGGGCGTAGCTCGCGGCCGCGGAGTTCAGCGCCAGGTTGATCGAGGCCAGCGATGCTTCGACTTTTCCCTGGGTCAGGGTCCACTCGGCCACGAGAGCCTGGAAGTTGGTGGCCGCCGAGCCGCGCCACGTCGCCTGCAACTCATCGAGGCCGCGTTTCATGGCCTGGACGTCAGCGCTGATCCGGTCGACCGTGGCTTTGACGTTTGCCGACTTGAGCTGGAGGAGTTCCGTGTCGACGGAGATGATGCTCATGGGATGCCCTCTCTGCAGTGCCTGATCCGGAACCTCCGGACGCTTCGAGCCTAGGCAGGCCGGAGGAATGCCGGGACCGTGCGGTCCAGGTATGTGGAAAAACTGCAGGGACCGCGGCCAGGCTACTTCCCGGCGGCGTCACCGGAACCGTCACCGGAATCGTCACCGGAACCGTCGTTCGAACCGGAGTCCTCCGCGGCCTCGTCCAGGAATGGCAGGCTGACCACCAGGGTGGCTCCGCCGCCGTCGGTCTTCGCGACCCGGACCGTGCCGGCGTGCGAGCCGACGATGGCCGCGACGATCGCCAGTCCCAGCCCGCTGCCGCCGGTTTCCCGGGTGCGTGAGGTGTCCGCGCGGTAGAACCGCTCGAAGATCCGCGCGGCTTCCTCGTCCGGGACGCCGGGGCCGTGGTCGCGGACCTCGATGACGGAGTGCCGGGTGCCGTCCCCGCCGGTCCGGACGCCGACAGCGAGTTCAATGGGTGTGCCCTCGGGGGTGTAACGCAGGGCATTGCCCATGAGATTCCCCACGACCTGCCGCAGCTTGGCCTCGTCGCCCAGCACCGGCGCCGGCCCGGGGGCACCGCCGTCGAGCCCGGCCAGGGTGATGACGCGTCCGCGGTCGCTCGCCTGGGTGTCCACCACGGCGTCGTTGGCAACCAGCAGCAGATCGGCGGGCTTCTGTTGCAGCGGCCGCTGCTCATCGATCCTGGCCAGCAGCAGCAGGTCCTCCACCATGGTTCCCATCCGCTTGGCTTCGCTTTCGATCCGCCCCATCGCGGTCCCCACGTCCTCCGGGGTGGACAAGGCGCCGTGACGGTAGAGCTCGGAGAAACCGCGGATCGTCACGAGCGGGGTGCGCAGTTCATGGGAGGCGTCCGCGGCGAAGCGGCGCATCCGCTCCTCGGAGGCCATCCGGGCGGCAAAGGCCGTCTCGATATGGGCGAGCATGGCGTTGAGGGAGCTGCCCAGCCGGCCCACCTCGGTATTGGGGTTTTCGATCTCGACGCGGCGGGAGAGGTCGCCGGCCGCGATCGCCGCGGCGGTCTTTTCGACCCGGGCCAGCGGCCGGAAGGACCGGGAAATGCTCCAGGTGGCGATAAAGAAGGCCAGGACCAGGGTCAGCAGCCCGACGCCGACGACCACCAGGACGGCGTGTTCCATCACGGAATC
The DNA here is from genome assembly GCA_034376805.1 of Arthrobacter sp. Taxonomy (GTDB): domain Bacteria; phylum Actinomycetota; class Actinomycetes; order Actinomycetales; family Micrococcaceae; genus Arthrobacter. Next base: position 119,326 of record JAXMJF010000026.1, on the reverse strand, counting down.
GACCGGCCACAGCGGGAGCCCGATGACCACCACGGAGCTGCGCTGGTTGCTGTCGACGACGTTGAGCGCGACCACCCGCCAGTTGCGTCCGTCCGTGCCGCGGACCTGGAACGGCGTCTGCTGGAGGTTCGTGACGTCGGCGGGGCTGATGCTGGCGATGTCCGGGTGGAGTTCCTTGCTGCCGCCGAACGGGAACGGGGGCTGCCCCGGCGTGAAGAGCATCAGCGAGTAGTCGGTGGGGATGCTCTGGTTCTGGTCCTGCAGCTGGCTGAAGGACTGCTGCTGGCGCACCGAGGCGACCGCGGCCCGGAGCTTGTCATCGACCTGCCCCTGCAGATAGCTGTGCAGCAGGGTCAGGGTGCCTGCGCCGGTGGCGGTCAGGGCCACCAGCATCAGTGCGGTCATGATGGCGACAAGCTGCGACCGCAGCGACGCCGACTTCCAACGGTGCAGCAACAAGGTCAGCGCTTCTCGGCCGTCCGCAGGACGTAGCCGACGCCCCGTTTGGTCTGGATCAGGGCCGGGGCGTCCGGATCAATGTCCACCTTGCGGCGCAGGTAGGAGATGTAGGACTCCACGATCGAGGCGTCCCCGTTGAAGTCGTATTCCCACACGTGGTCCAGGATCTGCGCCTTGGACAGAACGCGGTTGGGGTTCAGCATGAGGTAGCGCAGGAGCTTGAATTCGGTGGGGGACAGCTCGATCACCGTGCCGCCGCGGCGGACCTCGTGGGCATCGTCGTCGAGCTCCAGGTCATCGACGCGGATGACCGCATCGTCGTCCTGCAACGGCTGTGTGCGGCGCAGCACGGCACGGATTCGTGCCACCACCTCGTCGAGGCTGAAAGGCTTGGTGACGTAGTCGTCGCCGCCCACGGTCAGGCCCATGACCTTGTCCTCGGTGTCATCCTTGGCGGTCAGGAAGAGAACGGGGAAGTGCTTGCCTGCAGCGCGCAGCCGGCGGGTGACGGTGAAGCCGTCCATATCCGGCAGCATGACGTCCAGGACGGCCAGGTCGGGGGAATGAAGATCGGCCGCCGCCAGGGCTTCGCGCCCGTTGGAGGCCGAGACGACCTCGAAGCCGGCGAAGCGCAGGGACGTGGACAGCAGCTCGCGGATGTTCGGTTCATCATCGACGACGAGCAGCTTGGCTTCGGGACCGTTCTTTTTCATGGTTCCCATGATCCTCCCAGAATCTGGGAGTTTTCTGAATGGCAGATGTGCGTTTAGTGGGATCTGCCTGCCCGCCGGACAGCCCGGCCCGCCGGGCGGTACGCGCAAAGTGGTTCCTTCGAAGGCATTCCCCTGCGCCGACCTCGACATTAGAGTGGCCCTATCGATTCACTCCGCCGCGGCGGCATGAGCGCGGGTACCCAATGAAGAGGACACAAAGTGACGACTGAGACCAACGCAGTGGACAGTTCAGGCCCCGTTGACCGGAGCATCCGGGACTGGGCGGATCTTGCCGAAGAGATGTGGTCATACCTGACCGGCAAAGGCGCCGCGATCAACTACAACTTCATCGATATGACCATCGAGGTTCCCCGCGACATCGGCCCCGACGCGCCGCGCGCCACCTGGAAGCTGAACGGAAGCCTCCGTGTGACCACCAGCGACAAGGACGCCGTAGGTTCCGACGAGAACAGGGCCTGACCATGGCCCCGCGGTTCAGGGCCGACATCAACCTGGACTTTTCCCTCCAGGAGGCCTCCGGCGAGGAGACCCGCGGATCGGTGAAGGCGTCCGGGAGTGAAGTGGTTGTTGCGCTGGACCGCATCGACGCCCTGCAGTCCCAGCGGTTGCCGTCCCTGGGCGACCTCAGGCCGCTGGCCAAGACGCTGTCGGACCAGGGGCTGACCGTCGTCGTGGACGGACCGGACGGCAGGATCATCAGCCTCGGCGCCGTCGAGGCTCCGGCCTCGCAGCGGGTGATTACCAAGTCGCCGCACATCAAGCTGGGAAAGCTGGGAGCCCTGGCGCCCATGCTGAAACGGGGCCGGCGATCGCCGGCCGGGGGGATTTCCCTGCTGCCGCCCGGGACCCTGTTGCCGTTGCTGCCAACGGTGAAGCGCAGGATTCCCCGGCGCATCACGACGACCCACTACACCCGGGGCGGCGGACGGCCGCGGTTGATTTTCGTTCAGGACTCGAAGTCCTGGAACGGACAGGTCCCGCGTGAGTTCAGCCTCACTGCGGAACGGGTGCGCATCGGCAGTGATGAATCCGTGGACCTGCAGCTTCCGGGACTGGACGGAGTGCATGCGGAAATAGTCCACAACGACCGGGATGAATACGTCCTGGTCCGGCACGGCAAAGTCACCGGCAGCTTCGGTCCGGGTTCGACGTCGGTATTGCGCACTGGCTCCCGTCTCCAGATGGGCCAGTGGTGCCTGGCGTTTTTCCGGGAAGAATTTGCCGACCACGGACGCCCTTTCGGCGGCCGCAGCGGCGGAGAATTCGCCTACCAGCGCCCGCAGCGCGACCCGCGTACCGGAGCTTTGGAACAGGACGGGTCGACGTACATCCGCTAGTCCGCGGCCCGGACTGCCCGGGAGGATCGCACCGGATCAGTCGGTGGGCGAGCTGGTGCCGACGTCCCGGGCATCCATGATCCGGTAGGCGTAGCCCTGCTCAGCCAGGAAGCGCTGGCGCTTGGCTGCGAAGTCCTGGTCCAGCGTGTCCCTGGCCACGAGGGAGTAGAAGCGGGCGGCGCGGCCGTCCTTCTTGGGCCGCAGCAGACGGCCAAGGCGCTGGGCTTCTTCCTGCCGGGAGCCGAAGGAACCGGACACCTGGATCGCAACCGAGGCCTCGGGCAGGTCGATAGAGAAATTGGCGACCTTGGACACCACGAGGGTCTGCTCCTCGCCGGCGCGGAAGGCATCAAAGAGCCTCTGGCGTTCCTTGACCGGGGTATCTCCCTTGATCACGGGCGCGTTCAGGCGCTCGCCGATCTCGTCCAGCTGGTCGATGTACTGGCCGATCACCAGCAGCTGCTCGCCGGCGTGCTGGGCCACGAGCTGTTCCACCACCAGGGTCTTGGACTCGGACGTGGCGCACAGCCGGTACTTGTCCGCGTCCTCGGCCATCGCATAGGCCACGCGTTCGTCGCGGGGCAGGTCGATCCGGACCTCGACGCAGTCGGCCGGCGCGATGTAGCCCTGCGCCTCGATGTCCTTCCACGGCGCGTCGTAGCGCTTCGGGCCGATCAGGCTGAACACCTCGCCCTCGCGGCCGTCCTCGCGGACCAGCGTGGCGGTGAGGCCGAGCCGGCGGCGTGCCTGCAGGTCCGCTGTCATCCGGAAGATCGGGGCGGGCAACAAGTGGACCTCGTCGTAGATGATGAGTCCCCAGTCGTTGCCGTCCACCAGCTCCAGATGGGGGTAGAGCCCGCCCCGTTTCGTGGTCAGGACCTGGTACGTGGCGATGGTCACCGGCCGGACTTCCTTGACGGAACCGGAGTATTCGCCGATTTCCTCCTCGGTGAGGGAGGTCCGCTTGAGCAACTCGTCCTTCCACTGCCGGGCGGACACGGTGTTGGTGACCAGGATCAGGGTGGTGGTGGAGCTGGTGGCCATTGCGGCGGCACCCACCAGTGTTTTGCCGGCCCCGCAGGGGAGCACGACGACGCCGCTGCCGCCGGCCCAGAAATTCTCCATCGCCAGCTGCTGGTAGGGACGAAGCTTCCAGCCGGACTCGTTGAGCAGGATGGGGTGCGGTGTGCCGTCAACGTAGCCGGCCAGGTCCTCGGCCGGCCAGCCGATCTTGAGCAGCAACTGCTTGAGCTGCCCGCGCTGGGAGGAGTGCACCACCACGGTCTCGCCGTCGATCCTCGGGCCCAGCAGCGGGGCGATCTTCTTGGCGCGGCTGACTTCCTCCAGCACCGGATAGTCCGAGGTGCGCATGACGAGGCCGTGCTGGGGGTCCTTTTCGAGCCGCAGCCGGCCGTACCGGGACATCGTTTCTTCCACGTCGATCAGCAGGGAATGCGGCACCGGGAAGCGGGAGTACTTCAGCAGCGTGTCCAGCACCTTCTCGGCGTCAAGGCCGGCAGCCCGCGCGTTCCAGAGGCCCAGGGGCGTGAGCCGGTAGCTGTGGATGTGTTCGGGGGCGCGTTCCAGCTCGGCGAACGCGGCTATGGCGTGGCGTGCTTCGGTGGCGAGTTCGTGGTCCACCTCGAGCAGGATGGTCTTATCACTCTGGACGATCAGCGGTCCATCGTTCACTGGAGCAATTCCTCTGCGGCTTCTACGTCAATAATCCGGTGGATGGACAGTACGCGTTCGGTTTCCTTGTCCGGGTCGAAGACCCGGACCCGTCCGCCGTTCACAGCTACCGGAACAACCGTTTCCCGCACGGCATTCCCCATGCCGTCGACGACGTTCATCACCACGCGCTGTTTGAGCCGGATCGCCTTCTGCAGGGTTTCCAGCCCCAGCTGGGTCGCTTCTTCGCTGCCGGGGGCCGCGGCGTGGTGCCCTGAGGCGCCGCCGGCGGGCCGTTCGCTGCGCAGCACGGCCAGCTGGGCGTCGACGTCGGCTTCCGGAGGGGCGGTGCGCGGGGCGCTGTACACCGGCCGAACGCTGCCGGGCACCGCGGTGGTGCGGCGCAGCCGGAGGCCGCCGGACTCGGACTCGTCTACCGCCGGGGTCAGCCCCAGGCTCCGGAGCAGCTGCGCTGTTTCCCGCGGCGCGGCGTGCGCGACCAGCACGGTGGGGGCGATCCGGACCAAGCCGAGGCCGGAGGCGCCGGGAGTGTTGAGCAGCTCCAGGAGGGCGGTTTCGTCGTCGCTCTGGATGAAGCTCGCGGCGGACCCCACCCGCAGCCTGGCATGGCGGGCGGCGGTGTCTTCGATCAGGTACTTCAGCGGCTGCGGGATCGCCGTGGCCGAGTGCAGGCCCAGGAAGTCCAGCATGGCCTGGGCATCCTGGCCGGCGTCGAGCGCGCGCCGGACCGAGGAGACCGAGAAGCGGTAGATCGTGGCGGGCCCCTGGCCCTCGGCGTCGGCCATAGTGAGCAGCTTCTCGGTCAGGTCCGGCGCGAGGTAGCCGGGCGCCACCGCCGTCAGGTCGGCCTGGAGCAGGACATGGTTCAGGGCGGCCGGCAGGTGTTCGCCCAGGATTCCCATCGCCTCGTCGGGCTGTTCGGCGGCGATGGCCGCCCCGATCTGGCTGAGCGCGCCCGAGCCGATGAGGCCCAGCAGTTCGGCCTCGGCCAGGACACCGCGGATCAGCGAGCTGAAACGCCGTGCCATCCGGGGCTGGGTCCAGTCGGCGCGTTCCAGCACCGCCGCGGCGTCCAGGACCGGGGCCTGACCATCCTGCGCCGCGGCCTCCCCGGTCAGTTCAGCCAGGATTTCCAGGATCCGTTTCCGGACCACCGGGGCGTCGGGGCGCTGCGCTTCGGCCGAGAGCGCGTTGATGGTGCCGCCGGCCGCGCCGCGGTGGGGTGCCGGAATCCCGGCCTGGCCGTTGACGGGCTGACCCACGAGGGACGGCGCCCGCTCGCTGGCGAGCCAGGCATTGACCAGCCAGAGCCACTGCTCCTGGCGCGGAAGCGTCAGCCACTCCAGCTGGGGCGGCTGGACCCAGGCGGAACTGTCCACGTCCAGGCGGATGAGGCCGGACAGGGCGCACAACTCGGCCAGCACCCCGGCGTCGTGCATCTCGATCCGCAGGCCGTCCGCCAGGCGCTTGAGCTCCCGGACGCCCACGCCGCCGCTGCGCAGGGTGACGAGAGGCTGTTCACGGACGATGTAGAGCAGTTCACCGACCAGCCGCAGGGTCTCAGCGATCGCGCCCAGGGCGGCATTGCGGCGCAGCGCGGCAGAGGTGGAACCCAGCTTTGGCGCCGGGGGAGTCAGCGCGAACTTCTCGATGACATAGCCGCCGCGCAGGGAGACCCCGACGCTGTGCGGCAGTTCCACGTGGGCGGCGTCCAGCGGCACCAGCAGCCCGCGGGCCAGGAGCCAGTCCACCGGCCCGACGTCGGCGGCCTCGTGCAGCACGGTGGCGCGCCGTTGCGCCTGCGGAACGGCGCCCATGGCCCAGTTCCCGAAGCGTGCGAGCAACGCCGGGGTGCGTTCCGGGGCGGTGGCCAGGATCTGCCGCAGGGACTCCGGTGTGGCCGTCCAGTGCTGCAGCGACAGTGCGGCCTCCATCGGGGTGGCCGCGGGGGAGATAGCCGCGCCGCTGCGGTGCAGTTCCCCGACGAGCTGGACCACTCGCTGCGCGAAAGCCGGCTGGAGCCGCACCAGTTCGGTGTAGCTGCGCCCGAGCCCGGCCGGATAGATCCCGATGACGTCCTTGAGGCTGCCCACCGGCAAGTAGTAACGCTGCTTTGGCCCCGCGGGCGGCGTGGCGCCGTGCGGGGGTTCCGCCCGGTGGACGAGGGCCAGTTCCTGGAGGGAATGCAGCATCTTTTCGATGGACGTCAGCGTCGCGCCATTGATCAGCTTCTTCAGCATCGGGGCGGAGGCGCTGTGCCCGGTGTCCGTGTTCGTGCACAGGTGCAGGGTCTCGAGGACCTGCATTTCCGGGCGGTTCAGCCGCTCCAGGGCGCGCTGCACGCTGACGCGGCCGCTGGCGCGGGCGGCGAGGGCGGCGAAGTCCGGCACGCCTGGGGAGATGAGGTCCGGCCGCGCGGAGAACAAGGCACGCAGCGAGTCATCGCTGCGTGCCTGCAGTTCCTTGCTCAGCGCGCGGATAAGAGACATCAGTGCAAGGCTACCTTTCGTCCGGCTCTCGGGTCCGACGCCGGGCTGCGACGCCGTCGACCACGAGCAAGAGCATAAGCAGGAAAGCCACGGGCAGCCCGTACAGGGCCGTGGAGGTGATCCAGGCCGGCGACACGGCATTGTTAAAGGCCATCGCCATCACGACGCCGACGGCCGTGAGCGACAGCACGGCGGCAGCAGCCGCGACGATCAACAGTGGCCGCCGGAAACGCAGTGAAGTCATGGAGCTAACGCTAACAGTCCGGCCTGTCCCGCGCCCCAAACGACCAAAGTGGACCGGGCAGGATAACCTTGAAGGAACAGACCAACACGGTCCGGGCAGTCATACCCTGAACCCGCATATCAATGCGGATGCGGTGACCGCCGGCCGTGTCACCAGCAGAACGAAGAAGGTTGATTACGTGCCTACCGGCAAGGTCAAGTGGTATGACAAGGAAAAGGGCTTCGGATTCCTCGCGGGCGAGGACGGCCAGGAAGTCTTCCTGCCGAAGTCCGCGCTGCCCGAGGGCGTAACCGAGCTCAAGGCCGGCACCCGGGTTGAATTCGGCGTGGCCGACGGACGCAAGGGCGCCCAGGCCCTGGGCCTGCGCGTGCTGGACAAGACACCGTCCATCGCCAAGGCCAAGCGGCCCAGCGCGAAGGACCTCGCGCCGCTGGTGCAGGACCTCGTCTCCGTGCTGGACAACCTGTCCGGAACCCTGTCCGCGGGCAAGTACCCGGAAGGCAACAAGGGCAAGGCGATCGCCGTCGCACTGCGTAAGGTTGCCGACGAGCTGGACGCGTAGGGCCCGGCGATGACTCCGGAAACCGACCAGACCGCATCCCCCGCCGGGGACAAGAAGGCCGGAACCAAAGAAGTCAGTAAGCCGCGCACCGGCGTTCCCGTCTGGCGCACCGGCAAGCCTGATGCCTTCCTGGCCGCCGCCGTCGACGTCGCCCGTGCGGCCATTGAGGGCATCGCCCCCGCCGAGCAGATCGGCCGCCACCTCGCGGCCAAGAGTGAAGGCGACCGCCTGGTTACGCACCTCTTCGAGTCAAAGCTGGCCGGCTACGGTGGCTGGCAGTGGTACGCCGTACTCACCCGGAATTCCCGGTCCAAAGTTGTGACGGTCGACGAGTTGGGCCTGCTTCCCTCCGAAGACTCAATTCTGGCGCCCGAATGGATCCCGTGGGCCGAACGTGTCCGCCCCGGTGACGAACAGGGCGAGGAGGAACTCGCGGCCGTGGCGAGCCCGGCACCGCCGGAAGACACCGGCGAGGCCAGCGCCCCGCTGGACGCCCTCGGCGCCGCTGAGTCGGACGATGACTCCGGCGACGCTGATTCCGACTCCGACGACGCGCCCGAAGACGACTCCGATGATGCGGACGGCAACGCGGACGGTGCCGGCGACGAGTACGACGCCGACGATGTTGACGACGACGACTCAGACGACGACTCAGTCGCGGCCGCCGGAGACGCCCCGGACGACGAGTTGCCCGCAGCGCAGGCTGACTAACGGTTGGAACCATCCGGGATGCTGCACAGTGAGGGCTGGAGATGATGTCCACCTTCAAGTCCCTGCACATCCTGAACTACCGGATCTGGTTCATCGGGGCGATGATCTCCAACATCGGGACCTGGATGCAGCGCACGGCCCAGGACTGGCTGGTCTTTGACCACCTTACCGATCACGATGCCAGCGCCATGGGCATCACGATGGCACTGCAGCTCGGACCCCAGCTCTTCCTCGCCCCCGTGGCCGGGCTGCTGGCCGACCGTTTCAACCGGAAACAGCTCCTGGTTCTGACCCAGTCCGCGATGGCGGTGCTGAGTGCAGGGCTGGGCATCCTGGTGGTTTCCGGGGCCGCGCAACTCTGGCACGTCTACGGGTTTGCGCTGCTGCTGGGTGTTGTCTCGGCCCTCGATGCCCCGGTCCGGCAGACCTTCGTCTCCGAACTGGTCCGCGACGATTACCTGCCCAACGCGGTGGCCCTCAACAGCGCCTCCTTCAATGTGGCGCGGATGATCGGACCCGCGGTGGCCGGCATCCTCACGGTGGCCGTCGGCCCCGGCTGGGTCTTCCTGATCAACACCCTGACCTTCGTGGCGCTGCTGCTGAGCCTGTGGAAAATTCCCACCGCCTCGCTGCGCCAGCTGCCCCGGGCCGCAGCCGGCAAGGGCCGGATCCGCGAGGGGCTGCGCTATGTGCAGTTCCGGCCGGACATTGTGGTGGTACTGGTCGCCGTCTTTATCGTGGGGACCCTGGGACTGAACTTTGTGCTGTTCATCGCGGCCATGGTCGGCACGGAATTCGGCCTTGATGCCGGCGCGTTCGGGCTGATGAATTCCATCATGGCCATCGGATCCGTCGCCGGTGCCCTGCTGTCCGCAGGCCGCAAGAAGCCCAGGCTGCGGATCATTTTCGGGGCGGCCGGAGCTTTCGGCGTCACCTCCGGCATCGCGGCGCTGGCCCCCAGCTACTTCTGGTTCGGCGTCGCGCTGGTCCCGGTGGGGCTCTTCGCCATCACCATGATGACCAGCGCCAACGGCTACGTGCAGACCACCACGGACCCCGTGATGCGCGGCCGGGTGATGGCGCTCTATATGGCGATCTTTATGGGCGGCACGCCCATTGGGGCCCCGTTCGTGGGGTGGGTCGCCAACGTCGCCGGTCCCCGCTGGTCCCTGAGCGTCGCGGCGGCCTCCGGCCTGGTAGCGGCCCTGATCGGTTTGGTGTGGATTGTCCGGGCCAGGCAACTGCGGATCCGGTTCGACCGGCGCGCCCGCGGGCTGCGCCACTTCCGGGTGGTGTCCGCCGCCCCGGGGAGCACAACCGGCCCGGACGCCGACGGCGCCGCCCGGGTACAGGACCCTGACGACGCCGCCGAACGCTGACGCTGAGGAACGCTGACGCTGCAGCGCCGCCGTTGCGTGGGAGGCTACTTCCTCAGTTCGCCCACGACGAAGTCGATGCACTCCAGCAGCGCGGACACATCGTCCGGCTCGATCGCCACGAAGGTCGCGATGCGGAGCTGGTTGCGGCCCAGCTTGCGGTACGGCTCGGTGTCCACGATGCCGTTGGCCCGGAGCACCTTCGCGATTGCCGCGGCGTCAATGGAGTCGTCGAAGTCGATCGTCGCGATGACGTTGGAACGGTCCTCAGCCTTCGTCACGAACGGCGTGGCGTATTCCGAAGCCTCGGCCCAGCGGTAGATGCGGCCGGCTGAATCCGCGGTCCGTGCCGAGGCGAAGTCCAGTCCGCCGTTCGCGTTGAGCCACTGCACCTGGGCGTCGAGGGTGACCAAGGTGGCCAGGGCCGGCGTGTTGTACGTCTGGTTCAGCCGAGAGTTGTCAATCGCCGTCTGGAGGTCCAGGAAGTCCGGGATCCAGCGGCCGCCGGCCTTGATCCGCGCCGCGCGTTCCAGCGCGGCGGGGGAGAACAGCCCGAGCCACAGGCCGCCGTCGGACGCAAAGTTCTTCTGGGGGGCGAAGTAATAGACGTCCGCCTCAGCGACGTCGACATCCAGCCCGCCGGCAGCAGACGTAGCGTCAACCAGGACGAGCGATCCTGCATCGGCGCCGGCCACACGCTGGACCGGAGCGGCAACCCCGGTGGACGTCTCATTTTGCGGCCAGGCGTACACATCGACGCCGGCCTCGGCCTTGGCCGCCGGGCGGGTGCCCGGTTCGGACTTGATGATGCTGGAGTCAGCAAGGAACGGTGCCTTGTTGGTGGCGGAGGCGAACTTCGAGCCAAACTCGCCAAAGGACAAGTGCTGGGCCTTGTTTTCCACCAGGCCGAAGCTGGCAACGTCCCAGAACGCCGTCGATCCGCCAACGCCCAGGATGACCTCATAGCCCTCCGGGGCGCGGAAGAACTGGCTGAGCCCGTTCCGGACCGACCCGACGAGGTTCTTGACCGGTGCCTGGCGGTGGGATGTTCCGAGCAGCTTCGACGCCGCGGCGAGGGCTTCCATCTGCTCCGGTCGGACCTTGGACGGTCCGGCGCCGAACCGGCCGTCCTTGGGCAGGAGATTTGCGGGAATCGTGATGCTGGTGTCGCTCACAGTGGCTCCAATTTTCGGCTGGTACAAAAGTGTGGCTCGGGAGATGGCCCGGCAGCGTGGCTGCAGCGGAGCCTTGCGTTTCATTCTGCCTGACTGCCCGGCGGGGGAGGCAAAAAAGCCCGTCATAGTCCGGTCACTGAGATTATCCGGACTAATTCAAAATAGGCTAAGCTGGCCTGCGAACGTACGGCGGACCCCACCAGGGCGCCTGCAGCACGCGGTACGGTGGGAAACACGCAAGGACGGCGCTCGAGGAGCTGAGCTGAATGACGGATCTGATCGATACAACCGAGATGTATCTTCGGACCATTCTGGAACTTGAAGAAGAAAACATTGTCGCCCTCCGCGCCCGCATCGCCGAACGGCTGCGCCACTCCGGCCCCACCGTTTCCCAGACTATCGGCCGGATGGAACGCGACGGGCTGGTGGTTGTGTCCGGCGACCGCCACCTGGAGCTGACGGAAACCGGCCGGAAACGTGCCATCGAAGTCATGCGCAAGCACCGTCTGGCCGAGCGGCTGCTGGCTGACGTGATCGGGCTTGATTGGGCTTACGTCCATGAGGAAGCCTGCCGCTGGGAACACGTCATGAGTGAGCGGGTGGAGCGGCGGATCTTCGAGCTGCTCAACCATCCCACTGTTTCGCCCTATGGCAACCCGATTCCGGGCCTCGCGGAGCTGGGCGGCCTGCCTTCCCAGCCCTACGCCGACGGCGTTGTGAACCTGCTTGAGGCCATGGCCGGCTACGGGCCGGATTCCAGGGTCAGGATCAACCGGCTTGCCGAGCCCATCCAGGTGGAGCCGGAACTGCTCGTCCAGCTCGATGAGGGCGGCATCCGACCCGGCGCTTTGGTGGCGCTGGAACGAGTGGGGGAGTACATCTCCGTGCGCGTGCCGGACATCGAAGGGGCCCTGGAGCTCCCGCCCGAGGTGGCCGCCCACGTCTTTGTTACCGTCGGTTAACTGCAGCTCACCGGCAACTCGTGGGACCACCCATGAGTTGTGCACAGGTCGATAACGGATTTATTACTGCAGGGCTTAATCCCCTATAGTGGATCACTAGTACCGATACCAAAGCGTTATCTGATCCGAGCCGAGCTCTGCCAGCGGATCAGACGCAGAACCACCTTCTGGCAGGGGCGGGGGAACCACTTCCGGCTGTTCGACAGCCTTGGGGTGAAGTCCGTCAGCGGCAAGCACTCTCCAGCAGGGAAGTCCCTTGATGCCTCTGTGCCTGGATGCTTGCCACGGCGGACCGGGTCTTTGATCTCTCTGACCCGAATCCGACAGCTAACTTCGCAGGCTCTCCAGAGAGGAACCGTTTTTGACCATCCAGACCGCCAGGGGCCGCCGTCGTGCGCACGGTCCCGCTCCGGAGCCGCGCCCTGCCGTCGCCGTCACGGCAGACCGCCCACGCGACGCGCACCGTGATGAACGCCGAGGCCGCCGCAGCCCCTTCCGTCAGGTGACTGACTTCGCCGCGGCCAGCGGCGTCGGCCAAAAAGCCGGCATTGCGCTGGCTGCCACGGGACTGGTCCTCACCGTCACCGTCCCCGCCACGGGCCCCGTCCTGGCCACCGACGCCGGGACCACCGCCGGATCCGTCTCTGCCGCGGTCCAGCCGGATGTCACCGCCGCCGAGGCCAAAATTGACTTCAACCGCACCGCCGTCACCACCCAGGGTGACCCGGACGGCAAGCTCAAGCAGTTGTTGAGCGCCCAGTCCGCCGGCTCCATTACCCGCGCCGCCTCCTCCGGCAGCCTCGGGGCGCCCCTGGTCCAGATGAATTCCTCGTCGCCCTTCGGCTACCGCGTCAGCCCCATCACCGGTGGCTCCGGGGAGTTCCACCGCGGCCAGGATTATTCCGTCAAGTGCGGCACTGCTGTCCTTGCGGCCGCCAGCGGCACCGTGACCTTCACCGGATGGCATCCCCACGGCGGCGGAAACCGCGTCGTGATCGACCACGGCAACGGCCTGGAGACCACGTACAACCACTTGTCCTCAGCCAGCGTCAAGGTGGGCCAGCAGGTCACCCGCGGCGCTGTCGTGGCGATGAGCGGCACCACCGGCGCCTCCACGGGCTGCCACCTTCATTTTGAGGTCATGATCAACGGCGAAGTCGTCGATCCGACCGGTTGGCTCTAACCGAGCTGATGGGACACTCTCGCATTCTTGTGACACGCCGTGATCTGAATGTGACATTGAGCCCCAACTGCTGTACCGTTTGACCTACGCCAACTTTTCCGAAGTTGGCGCTCTTGAGTGGATTGCCTAGCTCTGCCACCGCTCAAGGTCCGTTCGCATTACATCGTCTGGCAGGGGCGGGGGAACCAATTTTGGCCTTCGAAAGAAGGCCTTGGGGTTAAGTCGCAAAGCTTCCCAGGAAGCAGCGCGGCCGGGTGACTCCCATCCGAATCCGACAGCTCACCTCGCAGGCATTGGGAGAGGCTACTTTCGTGTCTTCACGCCACAATGCTGCGCCTAATCGCGCTTGCGCGGCTCTAACGAGCCCGCTGAAATCCAACCTCCGCGTTGCCCTTGCCGGCGCCCGGAACGGATCTCACACCGCCGACTCAATCTCTGCTGAGTCCGGCCCGCAGGCCATGCACCTGCAAGCAGTTCCCGCTTTTGGCGCGTCTTCGCAGTACACCCTTCGCTAAGTAACCCATTTCGGGGCGATCCGGCGTACCCCCAAGATGCCGGAGCGTCCTCAGCCTGCGCCCAAAAAGCGCAGACCCAGGATCACGAAAGAGAGAACTTAATGACTACTCGTGCAAACGCACGGCACCGCGCCGAGGTCACCAAGACCAGCTCGCTGTCCGTCATTGCCAAGACCGTCGGCGACAACGCCGGTGGCATGGGTCGCCAGGCCGCAGTTATCGCTGCTGCCTCCGGCCTCGTCCTGACCAGCGGAATCGCAGCCAACGCTGCTGAGGCCAACGTTCAGCGCGAGTCCACCTCCGCTTCCACCCTCGAAGTCCAGTCGGCCGCCCCGGCGACCATCTCGGCTGCTTCGACCATCGCGATCTCCTTCGAGAAGCCGGCCGTCACCACCACCCCGGCCCCCGTCGTCGAGGCCCCGAAGCCTGTCGTGAAGGTCCAGGAGACCCCCGCGGCCGACGCCGGCAACACGGCCAAGACCGCCAGCACCAAGGTCGGCGCCACTGCCACCACGGCCGCCAGCACCACGGCTGCCAGCACCAAGACTCCGGCCGTCGCCAGCGGCATGGGCGCCACGATCGCCGCTGCCGCCTACGCCCAGCTCGGCGTGGGCCAGGACTGCACCGCTCTCGCCACGAACTCGCTGGCTGCTGCGGGCATCAACTACCACGGCTGGCCGGCAGGTTACCTGTCCCTCGGCCGCACCGTGAGCGCCGCCGAGGCACAGCCGGGCGACCTCGCCTACTACCAGAACGGCGGCGCGGGCCTGGCCCACATCGCTGTTTACGTCGGCAACGGCAAGGCCGTCCACGGTGGCTGGAACGGTGGAACCACCTCCCTGCAGAGCGTCAACGTCGGCTCCGGCCCGGTCTTCATCCGCGTCGGCGGCTAAGACAGCAACAGCTAGCAACACCAAGGACCCCCGCCATCCGGCGGGGGTCTTTTGTGTTGCCAGGACGTGAACTTCAGCGGACACGGGCGGTGCGGGCAAAAAAGATTCGGTGAATTGGCATCTCCATGTTTACTCTTGTTTTGTCGATCCATAGCCCGACCATGCAGAGGGCAGCCGGCCCTCGTGCCCCTGGCGGGTGCGGCCGTGAAGAGGTATGCGGATGCGCACTCTCGTTCTGAATGCTGGATATGAACCGCTGGCGGTTGTGACCTTCCGCCGGGCGCTCGTCCTTGTGCTGACTGGAAAGGCCAGTGTCGTGGCGGAAGGCGACGATCCCGTCGTTGGTCCGCAGGACGTCCTCGGCCGGCCGTCGGTGATTCTCCTGAATCGCTACATCAGGCCCCGGTACAACACCGTGACGGCAGTGAGTCGCCGCGGGGTGCTCCGCCGGGATGCACACCGATGCGCCTATTGTGGCAAAGCCGCCCACACCATCGATCATGTCCAGCCCAAATCCAGGGGCGGTGCGGATTCCTGGGAAAACCTCGTCGCTGCCTGCCTGCGGTGCAACAACGCCAAAGGCGACCACACCCCGGGGGAAATGGGGTGGAAGCTCGGCTTCAGCCCCGCGCCGCCCAAGGGCACGACCTGGCAAATCAAGGAGCTCGAGAAGCCGACCCCGGCCTGGGATCCTTTCCTCCTGCCGGAATCCGCTGCCTGAAACGGCGCGCCCCGGCCGCTGCGCCAGGGCGGGGCCTATAGCCAGCTAGGCTGGGCCGGTGGAATTCGACGCTGTGATTCTTTCCGGGGGCCGGTCGTCCCGGCTGGGAGGCGTGCCTAAATCCGGTCTGATGCACGACGGCGCCACCCTCCTGGAGCGCGCCCTGCAGGCCGTGCGCGGCGCGGCCGCAGTCGCCGTCGTCGGGCCTGATCCGGGAACCCTGCCCGAGGGTGTGCTGAGCTGCCGGGAGGAACCAGCCTTCGCCGGCCCCGCCGCGGCCGTCGCCGCGGGTCTCTCCGCGCTGGAACGGTACCGCAGAAACGACCCCCGCCACCCCGCCCCGGCAGCGTTGACCCTGGTCCTCGCCGTCGACATGCCCGGGGCGGAGGCCGCCGTCGGAACGCTGCTGGCCGCCGCTGCGGACGCCGATCCGGGAGACGGGCTGATGGCAGTGTCTGCTGATGGGCGCCGGCAGCCGCTGCTCGGGCTTTATAGCACGGCTGCGCTACAACGCAGTGTGGCTGATGCCAGGCAGCGCGGCGCGCTCGAAAATGCCTCGGTATTCTCCCTTCTTGCTAGGCTGGAGGTGCGCGAAGTCAGCGTCCCCAGGGGGTCTACGGATGATGTGGATACCTGGGACGATGCCTCCGCGCTGGGGGTAACCGGCCCGCCTGACGGCCATGGCTTCGACAGCCATGGACAGGGCATAAGGCCCGGGGATCCCCCCGCTGAACTCGACTTTGGAGGCAAACGGTGAAAAGCCAGGATGAAACACTCGAAGACTGGTGCCGTGCCCTGCTTCAGGCCCTGGAACTGGAAGACGTCGAGGTTGACGTGAACGAAGTCCTGGCCCTGGCCGGTGTGGCGGCGCACTCCGTGGTGCGCCCGGCCGCTCCATTGACCACGTTTATTGCCGGTTTTGCGGCAGGCCTGGCCTCGGGTTCCGGCCAGGCCACGGATGCCGTCTCGATGCAGGCCGCGATGGGTGTTGCCCGCAAACTGGCCAAGGACTACGCAGCCAACGAAGCCTCCGGGGCATGACACCTGCACCCCCTCACGGCAGTGCAGCTGCCGCGGGGGACGAGCCTGCGCCCCATCGGCACCTCGCGCACACCTGGCAGGAAGCCCGGCAGCTCGCCTTCGACTGTGCGTCTCCTATCCCTGCCGCACCCGTGGTCCTTCGTGACGCGCTGGGGCGGAAGCTCGCCGCCGATGTGGAAGCGCTCGTGGACATGCCGCACTACGCCTCGTCCGCCATGGACGGCTGGGCCGTCAACGGCAGCGGACCGTGGATTCTCGCGGAACCCGGCCAGCGGCTGGCTCCGCACCAAGGGAGCCCGATCGTCACCGGCGGGCCGATTCCTCCCGGGGCGAAGGCTGTGTTGCGGAGCGAAAGCGGCACCATTGCCGCCGATGAGGACGGGCTGCCGGTCCTGCAGCTCGGCGGCGGCGCGAAGCCCGGCGAGCCGCGGAACGGCGAGCACATCAGGAAAGCTGCGGAGGAAGCCGCCGCCGGCGACGTGCTGATCAAGGGCGGCACCGTGCTCAACCCCGCCCACCTTGCCCTCGCGGCCCTCGCCGGTCACGACACCCTTCCGGTCCTGGGCAAAGCCGTGGTCCGGCTGGTGTTCACCGGCTCGGAAGTCGTCACTGCCGGGATCCCCCGGCCGGGGGAGGTGCGCGACACCTTCGGTCCCCAGCTCGCCGGCGTCGTGGAGATGCTCGGCGGGATCTGCGCCGGCGAAACGAAAATCGGCGACAGCTATGCTGAATGGCTCACCGCGCTCGAGGACACCGACCCGGAGGCGGCAGCCGGAGCAGATGCCGTGCCGCAGCCTCCCGCGCGCCCCGGCGCCGAACCGTTGCCCGCCGACGTCGTCATCACCACGGGTGGCACCGGCCGGTCCGGCACCGACCACCTGCGGCGTTCCGTGGCCGAACTCGGCGGCCGGTTGCTGATCGACGGCATCGCCATGCGGCCCGGCCATCCCGCCGTGCTGGCTGAACTGCCGGACGGCAGGTTCATCATCGGGCTGCCGGGCAACCCGCTCGCGGCCATGATGGCATTGTCAACCATTGGGGCCCCGCTCCTGGCGGCGCTGGGGCACCAGCCCCTGCCGCCCGTCACCGAGGTGCCCTGCGGGTCCATGATTGACCCTGACCCCGGCCGGACCCGGTTGATGCCCTTCCGGCTCGTCTACGGCATGGCGTCTCCGGCGCAGCACACCGGCCCGGGCATGATGCGCGGACTGGCCGCGGCCGACGGCGTCCTGGTGGTCCCGCCGCATGGAGTGCAGCTGGGGGAAACCGTCCCGGCCTTCGCCCTGCCCTGGGGCACGCCCCTTCCGGAACCGGCGGTGCCGAAAGACAAGCCCGCCCCCAAACGGCCCGCCCGCAAGCCTGCCGGTTCCGGCGGGCCCGTGGACTGGAGTGAACTGCTGGGCTAGCGCCCGGTCCCGAACCCGCGCTGGCCACCCGGCCCAGTGCTTGCCATGATGGAGCTATGTTGGTTAGGAGTACCTGATGGGCCGCGTCACGCAGCGCCGCAAGGTGCACAAATATGTCCTGGACGGATCGCCCCAGGCCCTCGAATTCCCGGTCCGGCACCGGGAGGACGTACTCGCCGTCGAGGAGCCGCTGGAGATCCGGATCGGCAGCCTGTCCTTCTCCGTCACCATGCGGACGCCGGGGAACGACTTTGACCTCGTGGCGGGGTTCCTCGTCTCCGAAGGCGTCATCTGGAGTCCTGAGCAGCTCGTCTCGCTGCGGTTCTGCGCCGGGGAAGACGAGGATGGCGTCCAGACGTTCAACGTCGTCGAAGCCCAGCTGAGGCCCGACGTCGTCCGCCCGGACACCGGGCGGAACGTGTACACCTCCAGCTCGTGCGGGATCTGCGGCACTGATTCCATTGAGGCCGTGCACAAGTCCTCGCATTTCAGTCCCGCCGATGACCCGCTGACGGTGCCCGTGGCCACGCTCGCGGCCCTTCCGGACCGGTTGCGGGAGGCCCAGGCCGTCTTCGACGTCACCGGCGGCGTGCACGCCGCCGGCCTGTTCCGGATCGCCGCCGACGGCTCCGCGGAGCTGCTGTGCCTGCGCGAGGACGTGGGGCGCCACAATGCCGTGGACAAGGTGGTTGGCTGGGCCCTCCGCGAGGGTATGCTCCCACTGAGCGGAACCGTACTCCAGGTCTCCGGCCGCGCGTCGTTCGAACTGGTGCAGAAGGCCGCCCTGGCCGGTATTCCCGTCCTCGCCGCGGTCAGCGCGCCGTCGAGCCTGGCGGTCGAGCTGGCCGAGGCCAGCGGCATGACGCTGGCCGGCTTCAGCCGCGGCACATCGCTGAACGTGTACGCCGGAGCCGGCAGGGTGGGTATGCCCGTACCCTCGGGCGGATAGCCTCCGCTGACTGCCACTTGGCTGGGGGCCAGTGGCGAAGTAAGTTTTATCCATCGATTGGATGCATTTCAGCGTCATCCACGCAGCGCTAAGAGGAACACATTGCACGACGACCGCCGTCTCACGGAAGTCCGGCTGGACCGCTTTGTTCGCGAACGCATCGTCCCCGCGGTCTATCCGCGCAGCGCGCCGCTCGCTTTGAGCAGCTGGGATGTCCCGGATGAGCCGGTCCCGGTCATGGACGCCCTCCGGCAGCAGTTCACACCGCAAGAGCACGGCGCGGCCTGGGGGCGGCCGTGGAGCACCAAGTGGCTGCGGCTGCAGGGGCAGGTCCCGGACGGCTGGGGCACGGCGGGGGACACCTCGGTGGAAGTCATTGTGGACCTGGGCTTCAGCAGCGACCTTCCCGGTTTTCAGTGCGAAGGAATCGCCTGGCGTCCGGACGGGACGATCGTCAAGGCCATCTCCCCGCGGAACCAGTACATTCCGCTGAAGCTCCTGGGCAGCGGGATGGCCGTCGACTTCTACGTTGAGGCGGCCGCCAATCCCGATCTGTCGCAGGGGTGGACCTTCGCGGCCACCCCGTATGGCGACAAGGCGACCGCGGGCAACGAGCCGAAATACCGGCTCGGCCGGATCGTCATCGCAGAACTCAACCAGACCGTCTGGGAGCTGCAGCAGGACATCTGGACCCTCAATGGCCTGATGCACGAACTGCCGATGGAGCTGCCCCGCCGCCACGAAATCCTGCGCGCGCTGGAACGGATGCTGGACGTGATGGATCCCGATGACGTACCGGGTACGGCAGCAGCAGGGCGCGAGGCCCTGGCCGGGGTCCTGGCCCGGCCGGCGTACGCCTCCGCCCACCACCTGCTCGCCACGGGACACGCGCACATCGACTCCGCCTGGCTCTGGCCCGTCCGCGAGACCATCCGCAAATGTGCCCGCACCTTCTCCAATGTGGTGGCCCTGATGGACGAGGATCCCGGGTTCGTGTTTTCCTGCTCCTCAGCCCAGCAGCTCGCCTGGACCAAGGAGCTGTATCCGGAGCTCTTCGGGCGGATCAAGGAAAAGGTCAAGACCGGCCAGTTCGTCCCCGTGGGCGGTATGTGGGTCGAATCGGACACCAACATGCCCGGCGGCGAAGCCATGGCCCGCCAGTTCCTGGAGGGAAAGAGTTTTTTCCTGGCCGAGTTCGGTGTGGAATGCGAGGAAGCATGGCTTCCGGATACCTTCGGCTATTCCGCGGCCATGCCACAGATCGTCAAGGCCGCCGGCAGCAAGTGGTTCCTGACCCAGAAGATCTCCTGGAACCAGGTCAACCGGATGCCGCATCACTCCTTCAATTGGGAGGGGATCGACGGCACCCGGCTTTTCACGCATTTCCCGCCGGTGGATAGCTACAGCTCGGAACTCAGCGGCCGGGAACTGGCCCACGCCGAGCGGAATTACCGGGACCATGGCCGGGGCACCGTCTCGCTGGTTCCGTTCGGCTACGGCGACGGCGGTGGCGGCCCCACCCGCGAGATGCTGGCGGCGGCGCGCCGCACCGCGGACCTTGAGGGATCGCCGAAAGTGGAAGTCGGCTCAGCCCCCGGTTTCTTCGCCCGCGCCCAGGCCGAGTACGAGGCACTCCCGGTCTGGGTCGGTGAGATGTACCTCGAACTGCACCGTGGCACGTACACGAGCCAGGCCAAGACCAAACTGGGCAACCGGCGCAGCGAACACCTGCTCCGCGAAGCCGAGCTCTGGTGCGCCACGGCCGCCGTGCGCGCCGGCTACAGTTACCCCGCGGCCGAGCTCAAGCGCCTCTGGCGTTTGGTGCTGCTGCAGCAGTTCCATGACATCCTCCCGGGCAGCTCCATCGCCTGGGTGCACCAGGACGCCGAGCGTAACTACGCCGCCGTCGGAGGGCGGCTTGAAGCGATCATCGCCGATGCCGCCGGCGCGGTGCTGGGCGCCGGGGACACTGACTTCCTGCTCAACGCCGCTCCGCACCGGCGCCAGGGCGTCCCCGCGCTGGCCGCAGCCGAGCCGGTCCCCGCCGGGCAGCCGGTGCTGGTCACCGAAGCCGGGGGCGGCTACATCCTGGACAACGGGATCATCCGCGCCGTCATCAACGCCGACGGCCTGCTGGAATCCCTGACCGACTATGCGAGCGGACGTAACGCAATCGCCCCCGGGCAGTTCGGCAACCTGCTCGAGCTGCACCGGGACACCCCCAACGAATGGGATGCCTGGGACATCGACGCCTTTTACCGCCGCAATGTTCTCCGCCTGACCGGCGCGCTCTCCTTGACGGTGGAATCCCGTGGCAGGGACGCCGTCGTCGTGGTGGAGCGGCTGGCGGGGTCCTCGGCGGTGACCCAGCGCATATCGCTGCAGGCTGGCGCCGGTTCCCTGGCGATCTCGACGGCGGTTGACTGGCAGGAAAGCGAAAAGCTGCTCAAGCTCGGGTTCGCGCTCGACGTCCGGGCGGACCGGTCCGCGTCGGAGACCCAGTTCGGGCATGTGTTCCGGCCGACCCACCTCAACACCTCCTGGGAAACTGCGAAGTTCGAGATCTGCGCCCACCGGTGGATCCACTTCGCCGAGCCCGGCTACGGGGTGGCGGTTTCCAACTCGTCCACGTACGGCCACGATGTCACCCGGAATATCCGGGAGGACGACGGCGGGACGACCACCACCGTGCGGCTCTCGCTGCTGCGCGCGCCCAAGTTCCCGGACCCCGCGGCGGACCGCGGCCGGCACGAATTGAACGTCACCATCCGGCCCGGTGCCAGCATCGCCGACGCCGTCGAAGAGGGCTACCGCACGAACCTGGCGGCGCGCATCGTCAAGGGAGCCCACGGCGTGGAACCGCTCATTACCGTGTCCAACCCGGCCCTGGTCGTTGAAGCCGTGAAACTCGCCGAGGACGGCTCCGGCGACGTGATCGTCCGGGTCTACGAATCGCTGGGGGAGCGGTCCGCGGGGACCGTGACCGCCGGCTTCGCCGTCAGCGGCGTCCACACGGTGGACCTGCTGGAACGGCCCGCGGCTGCGCCGGGCGTGACGCCGGCGGGGGACTCGGCGGAACTGGCGCTCCGGCCTTTCCAGCTGGCGACCCTGCGGTTCGTGCGCTGACGCCCGGCTCCCGGCCGGGGAGAGCCGCCGGAGATTCGCCGCCCGGGCCCGAAAGGGCCGTTAAACAGGCTGAGTGGGAGCGGTCCAACCGGACCGCTACCACTCATCCCCCCAATGGCGCTTGGGCGGCTGCCTCGGCTCCGCACGGATTGTCCCCGTTCACGAAGCGACTGCCGCTTTCACACATTCATGATTCTCTCACGGTCTAATGATTTTGTGAATGCTCAGTCGAGGTTCTGACGTAATGTTGCCTTAGCGTTACCTGAGGGATTAGCGATCAGCCCGGAAAACCAGAACACGGCGAGCCCCGCAACGTAGCCCAGGACCGCTGCGTAGTTGACCACATGCTGCACCACAGCCCAGCTGGACGGGGCCAGGGCAGCCGGAAGGCTCGTGGCCGCGAAGACCGCGCCGAGCAGGACCAGCAGGGCACCGGCCCGGACCAGACGCGGCAACTGGCTCCTGAGGGCTGCCAGCAGCGGAGGCACCAGGACGAGCGAGACGAAGGCGGGATACATGCGGCCGGCAGCCGTGAAATAGGGCGCCAGGCCAGCGTCCCCTGCACCGCCCGCCGCCTGACTGTGCAGCCCGGCCGGTTGCCCGGAACCGGACATGAGGAAGAACGCCACTGTCACGGCCAGGCAGCCAAGCCCCAACGCCCAACGCCCGATTCCTCCGGAAATGATTTGATGGGCCCTGGCTGCGGCGAGACCCCTTGTGACGCGGAGGCCGACCAGGAGGACGGTGGCAAAAACGAAATAACGCAGGATCAGACTCGTGAGATCCCACCCGCCCAGGGCGCCGTCAATCGCTTCGTAGAGATCGGAGACGGCGAGCACACTGCACAAGGTGGCCAGGAAGAGGATTCCGAAGACGGCCCGATTCCCGCCACGCACAGCGTCGGGCACACGCAGCAGAAGCGCCGCGCAGCACACCAGCAGTGTCGCCCATTCCAGCGTTTCCATTATCGGGTTCTCCAAGTCGCTCCGCGGCTCAGCTTACGGTGACCATCTGGTGCCGTTACTTTGCATCTTCCGAGTCCTCTTGGCTACTGCCTTCGACACCCAGATCAGGGCCAGACCGACAAGGAGGCACAGAATGGCGGTGTAGTTGAAGACAAAGCGCAGATGGGCCAGTGACGCAGGGATCACCGGGGACGACAGGCTCAGTGTCATGGCCACGGAACCCGCGGCCAACAAGGCAGCGCTGAACCGCACGAGGACCGGTAGCCTGCTGCGCACCGCCCTCACCATGGCCGGCAGGAGGGCGAGCATGATGTACGCCGGATAGAGGCGTCCGGCGGCTCCGTAGTATTCCACGAGCGCCGCGTTGCGTGCATCTTTGTCGTACACCGCCATCATGCCGGCGGACGATCCCGCGGTATCCATCATGAGGAAAACCACCACTACCGCCACCGACGCCGCTCCCGCAAACGCGATCCCGGGCGGACCGGTGATCAGCCGGAGGGCGTCCTTGGCGCCGAATCCACGCGCGATTCTGAGACCGAGGGCGAAGATGGCGCCGAAGATGATGAAGCGCAACAGCAGGTTGGCCAGGTTCATTCCGCCCAGGATTTGGTCAACGGCCACATAGGGCGCCTCGATGCTCAAAAGGAGAGCTGCTGTCATGAACGCGTAGATGAAGAAAAGCGACCTGTTCTCACCCCGGAGCGCGCTCGGGACGCGGAATGCGGCCAAGACTGCGCAGACCGCAAACGTGGTCCACTGCAGGATCGCGATCATCTGAAGTTCATCCGTATCTTCTGTGTCATCCCGGGTCGTGCCCGGCGGCCCCGGCCCCTGGCTGGAAGGCAACGGCTGGAGGTCAAAGGTTGGTTAAGGGCGAAGCGCGCGCTTTGCCATCAGGCTGGAGATCCAGACGAAGGCGAGCCCCAGTGCAAGGCACAACACCGAAGTGTAGTTGATGACAGCTTCCAGATACCCAAGTTCCGACGGGAACAGGAAGAAGGAGGAGGCGATGACCATACCGGTGAAGGCGACGGTCAGCAACAGTGCTCCGATGCGGATGGTTCTGGGCAGCCGCTGACGGATGGCCACGAAGGTGGCGGGCAGGATGCAGGCAGCGACGTAGGAGGGGTACAGGCGTCCCGCAGCGGCGTACGACTCAATGAGGGCCGCATTCTGGGGGCTTCTGGCGGGCAGTGTTCTTAGCCCGGTGACGGTTCCCGCGGTGTCAGCCAGCAGGAAGAGGACCACAGTGGCGACGCCGACGACGGAGAGAACAGCCAGGCCTACGGGGCCGGCAATGAGGCGGATGCTCCTCTGGGCGGCGAAGGCCTTGGCAATCCGGTAGCCGGCCAGCAGCACTGTGCCGTAGACGACGAAGCGGAGGATCAGGTTCGTGTAGTTCTCGGATCCGAGCCACGCATCGATGGACTGGTAGCTCACGTCGATGCTGAGCAGGATGGCAAGGGTGGACAGGACGAAGACGCCGAAAATGGACCGGTTCTCACCCCGGAGGGCGCTGGGAATCCGGGCGATCGCGACGAGAGCGCAGACCGCCAAAGTGGTCCACTGCAGGATCGCGATCATCCAAGGTTCTCCCAGATCGTTTTGGTTTGTTCGTGTTCATGTTCCTGGCGCCGCAGGGTTTTGCCGAGGGCCTGCAGCCGCTCCCCGGCCAGGGCCGTGAGTTCGCCGTCGGACAGGGCATCCAGCGCGGCCTGCTTGGCCTCCGGCGGCCAGCCGGCCTCGGATTCGGTTATCAAACCCGTAGCGACGAGGCCACCCGTGAATCCGACACCAGCCGCGCGAGCGGTCGCGACCGCCAACTCGGGGGAGAGCCGGTTGGCGGTCAGCTGGGCCGAATAGTTCTGCGGCGCGACGCCAGTGGCGTCCGAGACCCGGTGCCGCAACTCGCCGTCATCGATCGCGTCCACCCAGTTCCGGACCGAGGTGGCGTGCGGTGCCGGGCCAAGCGCCGGCGTCAACGAACTGCCGTCGTCTCCGTAGCCGCCGTATGCCGGGGACGAGCGGGAAATGACGGCCCGCAGCAGATCCATGGTGGCAATCTGGCTGACGAGTTCGGCGGGAGTGGGCGGCTGCGTCCGCCCGGCAAGTTCGGCATAGCTCTCAAACGAGGCGAGGTCTTCCAGGGGGCTGCGCTTCAGGGCCCGGCTGATGCTGACGAGGGTGTTTTCCGCGACTTTGCCGCGCACCAGCTGCTGGGCGAGCGTGGTGCGCTTGATCCCGGAGATCCTGCAGATGTCGGCTGTGCTCGCGCTGGGAGCAACGACATGGAGCCAGTGTTGAAACGCCTTGGCGGGTAACGGCATTTACGGCTTCCTGCAGAGTCGAATGGAAGTGCGGCTTTGAAAGATCGGTAGGGCAGTGACTGTGGTGATTTTACGTGAGGTGCTGATTCAACTATGCTAAATGCTCGAACCCGCTGGTCCGTACACCCCCCAAGTCCGGACCGGCGGGTTCTTTTATGCCCGGGGGCTGGGGCCCGCCTGGGCCGCCCTTTGGCCGGCGTCCAGGTGCCGCGGTGAGAGAATGGTCCAATGACTGCAACCCTTGTCGCCAAGGACCTCTCCGGTGGTCACGACCACCGCACACTCTTCTCCAAACTCTCCCTGACCGTCGCGCCGGGCGACGTCGTCGGCGTCGTCGGCGCCAATGGCGCGGGCAAATCCACCCTGCTCCGGCTGCTTGCCGGCGTGGACGAGCCGCAGGAGGGCACCGTCAGTCTTGCCCCGGCGGACGCGTTCGTCGGCTGGCTGCCCCAGGAGCACGAACGGATCGCCGGTGAGTCGATCAGCGGCTACATCGCGCGGCGCACCGGCTGCGCCCAGGCCACCCTGGACATGGAAGCCGCAGCGGAGGCCCTCGGCAGCGGCGCCCCGGGCTCCGACGACGATTACTCCCTCGCGTTTGACCGCTGGATGGCTTCCGGCGCCGCGGACCTGGAAGACCGCATCCCGGCCGTGCTGGCGGACCTCGGCCTCGAGGTCGGCCAGGACGCCGAAATGACCGGGCTCTCCGGCGGCCAGGCTGCCCGAGTGGCGCTCGCAGCGCTGCTGCTCAGCCGCTTCGACATTGTGCTCCTGGACGAGCCCACGAACGACCTGGACCTCAATGGACTGGCCAAACTCGAGGCATTTGTGCAGGGACTCCGCGGCGGCGTTGTGCTGGTTTCGCACGACCGCGAGTTCCTGGCCCGCTGCGTGAGCACCATCGTGGAACTGGACCTCGCGCAAAACTCCGTGGCGGTCTACGACGGCGGCTACGAGGCCTACCTCGAGGAACGGGCCGTGGCACGCCGGCATGCCCGGGAACGGTACGAGGAGTTCGCCAGCACCAAGGCCGATCTGGTCTCCCGTGCCCGCACCCAGCGCGAGTGGAGCTCCCAGGGTGTCCGCAACGCCATGAAGAAGAACCCGGACAATGACAAGATACGGCGCGCGGCCAGCACCGAGTCCTCCGAGAAGCAGGGCCAGAAGGTCCGCCAGATGGAATCCCGCATCGCCCGGCTGGACGAGGTCGAGGAACCCCGCAAGGAATGGCAGCTGCAGTTCAGCATCGGGCAGGCGCCGCGTTCGAGCGCCGTTGTGGCGACGCTCCGTGACGCCGTCGTCCGCCAGGGTGACTTCACCCTGGGGCCGGTGAACCTGCAGCTCAACGCCGGGGAACGGATCGGCATCACCGGCCCCAACGGCGCCGGCAAGTCCACCCTGCTCCGCCTGCTGCTGGGCCTTCAGCGGCCCGATTCCGGCGACGCCTCCATGGGCGCCTCCGTGGCCGTCGGCGAGATCGACCAGGCCCGCGGACTGCTGGCCGGCCCGCTGAAACTCGCTGACGCCGTCGAGGCCGTACTGACGGACCAGACCCCGGCGGAAGTCCGGACCCTGCTGGCCAAATTCGGTCTCAAGGCAGACCACACCTCCCGCCCGGTGGATTCCCTGTCGCCGGGGGAGCGGACCCGGGCGGCGCTGGCCCTGCTGCAGGCGCGCGGCGTGAACCTGCTGGTGCTCGACGAGCCCACCAACCACCTGGATCTTCCGGCGATCGAACAGCTCGAGGAAGCGCTCGAAAGCTATGACGGCGCCCTGCTGCTGGTCACGCACGACCGCAGGCTGCTGGAAAACGTGCGCCTCGACGCGCGCTGGAACGTGGACAACGGCGTCGTCACCGAGCTGCTGGGCCACACCGCCCCGAAAGGCAACAACTTATGAGCATGGACCGGGTCGCCTGGAGCTCCCTTTACAACATCACACGTGCCTCGAGCGGCTCGAAACCGTTCTCCAAGGAGACGCTCAAGCGTGTGTTCAGCTTCGCCCGTCCGCACAAGGGCAAGCTGATCGCCTTCGTGCTGCTCTCGATCGTGATGGCCGTGCTGGCCGTTGCCACCCCGGTCCTCGCCGGCCAGGTGGTGGATGCGATCATCGCCGGCGCGGGCACCAACGTTGTGGTCTGGCTGGCTGTGCTGATCGCCATTGTGGCGGTCGCCGAAGCCGGACTGGGACTTCTCACCCGCTGGCTGTCCTCCACGATCGGCGAAGGCGTGATCGTGGACCTGCGCACCAAGGTCTTCGACCACGTGCAGAAGATGCCGATCGCCTTCTTCACCCGCACCCGCACCGGGGCGCTCGTGAGCCGGCTCAACAATGACGTGATCGGCGCACAGTCGGCCTTCGCCGGGACCCTGTCCGGTGTTGTCAGCAACGTCGTGGCCCTCGCCCTGACCCTGGTGGTGATGCTGGGGAAGTCCTGGCTCATCACCGTGCTCGCCATGATCCTGCTGCCGATCTTCCTGATCCCGGCCCGCCGGATGGGCTCAAAGCTCGCCGACCTGCGCCGCGAAGCCGCGGAGCACAACGCGTCCATGGGCACCCAGATGACCGAGCGGTTCTCCGCCCCCGGCGCCACCCTGGTGAAGCTCTTTGGCCGCCCCGACGAGGAATCCCGGGAATTCGCCGTCCGCGCCGGCCGCGTCCGGGACATCGGCGTCCGCACTGCCATGCTGCAGTTCACCTTCGTGACCGCCCTGACGCTGGTCTCGGCGCTGGCACTGGCCCTGGTCTACGGGCTCGGCGGCGTCCTGGCGCTGCAGGGGCAACTGGCCGCGGGCGACGTCGTCGTGCTGGCCCTGCTGCTCACCCGCCTCTATGCGCCGCTCACCGCGCTCTCCAACGCCCGCGTCGAGATCATGAGCGCGCTGGTCAGCTTCGAGCGGGTCTTCGAAATCCTGGACCTCAAGCCGCTGATCCAGCAGAAGCCCGACGCGGTGTCCTCCCCGGCCGGGCCGCTGTCCGTGGAGTTCGACGACGTCCGCTTCTCCTACCCCTCGGCGGACAAGGTCTCCCTCGCCTCGCTGGAGGACGTCTCCACACTCGACACCCGCGGCGGCGAAGAGGTGCTGCACGGCATCAGCTTCCGGGTGGAGCCGGGACAGACGGTCGCCCTCGTGGGCTCCTCGGGCGCCGGCAAGTCCACCATCGCGCAGCTGCTCTCGCGCCTGTACGACGTCGATTCCGGCGCGGTGCGCTTCGGCGGAGCCGTGCCCGGGACCGGGGTGGACGTCCGCGACCTCACGTTCGATTCCATGCGGCACACCCTCGGCATGGTGACACAGGACGGGCACCTGTTCCACGAGAGCATCGCCTCCAACCTGCGTCTGGCCCGTCCGGACGCCAGCGACGAGCTCATGTGGGACGTGTTGCGCCAGGCCCGCCTGGAAGACATGATCCGGTCGCTCCCGGACGGCCTGAACACGGTGGTGGGGGAGCGCGGCTACCGCCTCTCGGGCGGCGAACGCCAGCGCCTCACCATCGCCCGCCTGCTCATTGCCCAGCCGCGCGTCGTGATCCTGGACGAGGCCACCGCGGCCTTGGACTCCACCAACGAAGCCGCCGTCCAGGAGGCCCTCGGCGCCGCGCTCGAGGGGTGCACCGCCGTCGTGATTGCCCACCGGCTTTCGACGATCCGGGCCGCCGACGCCATCCTGGTGGTGGAGGACGGCCGGATCGTGGAGCGCGGAACGCACACCGAGCTGCTGGCCGCCGGGGGCCGCTATGCGGAGCTGTACCGGACCCAGTTCGCCGAGGCCAGCGCCGTGGCCGAAGAGGCTGTTCCCGGGCTGTAGTGTCCCCGGGCCTAGCCCGGCTGGCCCCACAGGGCGGGCAGGACGTGGTCGGTGAGCAGCGGGGCGAGGTCGTCGGGCAGCTCCGCGGCCAGATCCAGCCAGCGGATCTCCGCGATCTCCGCGGAGGGACGGGCATTCCAGACCCCCGGGGCTGTGAACACCGTGGCCTGGATCTGCGTCGAGGCCTCATTGGCGGCGTCCGCGAACCAGATGCCCAGGAGCACCAGCTCGTCGGCCGCCAGCACGATCCCGACTTCCTCCGCCAGTTCCCGCGCAGCCGTCTGCGCGGCCGTCTCGCCCGCCTCGGGCTTGCCGCCGGGGTGCATGAACTTGTCCGTGCCCCTTTTGCGCACGGTCAGTAGGCGTCCTGCCTCGTCGAAGACACAGACCGCGGAGACGACAATGAGCGCGTTCATGCCGCGGAGTCCGCGGTGCGGCGCAGGACCGAGGTGAGCAGCTGGTCCTTGGCCGGACCGGTGACATCCCACTGGTAACGGAATTCGTCCGGGCCCGTTCTGGTGTAGCTCACGCGGTAGCTGTCCGGGTCGCACCAGTGCTGGTCCTGGCTGCTCCGCGGGCCGAAGCCCATGCGGTGGAATGGCCGGCCGTCGGGGAAGAACATGTCCATTGTGTCCGGTGCCCCCGTGGGCCGGAGCAGATACTCCCGGCTGGCCGGCCCGGTGAACGGTGTGCCGGCCGGTCCGCCAGGGACGGATGCCCAGGAAACGGTGCCCTCTTCGCGGAAGCGGAGTCCGCCGTCGTCGTCCATTACGGAAAAGCGGACGACGCCGGTGAAGGTCCCCCGGGTGCCGGTGGACCGGTCCAGCAGGGTTCGCTCCACGGTCCAGTTGCCCAGCAGGTAGGCACGGAGATCGAAGTCCGGAGCGGCGTCCGGGGACTGGGGGTTCAAGTGCCCTCGATTGGAATCGAACCAACGACACCGGCTTTAGGAGAGCCGTGCTCTATCCACTGAGCTACGAGGGCGGGCGTCCGTGCTGGCCGGCCGCGGGCCGGCCCGTTCGGACACGGATACAAGCATACAAGGTGAGGGGCCGTACTACGCTCTTGGCATGACCGCCGCAGCCGACTCGCCGTCCAAAGACATCATCTACATCCCTGCCCTGCCGTCCACCCGGTTCTATGCCGGCGCGCTGGCGCTGCTCAGCGTGCTGCAGTATTTCGTGGCGGAGGCCGCGGTGATCGGCGCATGGGCTGGGCAGCAGCCGTACAGCCGCCGGACCGGTTACATCAGCGACCTGGGCGCCGTGGGCTGTGGGGTTTTCGACGGCCGGGACGTCTGCTCTCCGGCGCACGTGCTGATGAACGCCTCGTTTGTGGTCCAGGGGATCGGCATGATGGTCGGCGCGTTGCTGCTCGGTACGGCGCTGCTGTGCACGGCGGCGCGGCCCGGCGCGCGGTTCGCGCTGGCACCGGCCAGCCGGGTGACGTGGGCGGCGGCCATGGCCGCGCGCGCCCTCACCGCCCTCGCCGGTGCGGGGACCGTCCTGGTGGGGCTGGTCCCCGAGGACGCGGGTTCCGTGTGGCACGTGGTGGGGGCCATCCTGTACTTTGCCGCCGGCGGACTGGCACTGGTGCTGCTGGGCTGGCTCTGGCTCCGGCAGACCCCGCTGAGCTGGCCCATCCTGGCCTGCGGCCTGGCGTCCCTCGGGGCCCTTATCGCCGGCGGCGTGACCGGGATGGAAGTGCCGGAGCCCGGGACGCTGGAGCGGGTGATGGGATACCCCATCACGATCGGCACGGCCGCCGTCGGGCTGGTGGTTGCCCAGCGGGTGGGGCGGGAGCGGTCCGCCGTGAGGCTGGCCCGGGGGGCGCCGGCGCGCTGACCGGATCCCCTCTCAGCACGGGCCGGCTATGCCGGCCGGGGATGGTTCCCACGGCCCCCGGCCGGACGGCGCAAAGTGGGCTGGTCCTAAGGGGCCTGCGTCGGCGCCGGGGTCGCAGACGCCGTCGCCATTAGCTTCAGCAACTCCTCATCACGCAGCTTGGCCCAGGGCGATTCCGGTGCGCCCTGCATGGCAGCTTCGGGGCTGTCCATCTGGGTCCACCACTTGGCTTCGTACACCCGGCCCTCGAAGAGCACACGATCGCCCTTGCGGTAGACCGCGGCAGGCTCCCACTGCGGCGCGGCGCCGGCAGGGGCGGTGAGCTGGGGGGTCGGCTTGTCGCCGGGCAGTACGGGGCCGATGATGCGCCACGGCGTTGCGGCGCCTTGGAGTACTGGGTCGTCCGGGGCATCGGTCCGGGTCCACCACTTGGCTTCATAGACATTGGAATGCCAGACGACGCGCTCGCCGGTGGTGTAGGCCGCGGCTTCGTTCCAGATCGGATATGGGCTGGTGGACGGATCATCAGCGACCGCGGTGGGCTGTGCGGAAGCTACCGGGGCTGTAGCGCTGCCGGTGGCGCCGGTGACGCCAGCGCCAAGGATCGTGGCGAAGGAGGCCGCGCCCTGTTCCACACCGCTGCAGCCGTCGGAGATCTGCTTGATGTCGGGGTAGTTGGGACTGCAGGTCCGGTCACGGTTCAGTGACCACATGGAGAGCCTGCCGACGCCTTTGGCGCTCGCGTATCCGCTGAGTTCCTCCGCATCCTTCAGCGTGAAGATTTCGCCGGCGACGTCGTTCTGGCCGATCATTGGTGTCAACCCGATCTTGCGCCACACGGTCTCGCTGCCCAATTCGCTCCCGGCGGCTTTGTACAGGTCCGTGAGCTGCCGGTGTGTGGCCTCCGCGGCCGAGACGGCATTCTCGAACATCGAACGGTCCAGAAGCCGGCTTCCGCCGTAGTCCATGGTCATGATGTTCACACCGGCTAGGTCCGTCCCTGCGGAGATCATCCGGCGTACGGCTTCGTTCGCGGCCGTCGACAACCCGTTGGGGTCCGCCGGCAGGGTCAGCCAAACATCGAGATCCTTGCCGCTCGAGCGGCGGTCCTGCTGGAGCGCCGTCACTGCCGCCCCGCGCCGGTCCAGGGATTCAATGT
Source organism: Arthrobacter sp. (assembly GCA_034376805.1). Lineage (GTDB taxonomy): Bacteria > Actinomycetota > Actinomycetes > Actinomycetales > Micrococcaceae > Arthrobacter. The sequence goes on along the minus strand of JAXMJF010000026.1, from coordinate 87,644 downwards.
CGCCGAGGGCGCCGCCTTCAATGTCCAGATCGATGCTGCCGACGTTGTAGCGGTCCACCACAGTGCGGTACGCGGCTTCAAGCCTGCCTACGTCGGCGCAACCGATGGCCAGTTCGGTGTTGATCTGGCCACCAAAGGAGACTGAGACTGACCCGCCCAGCTGCTGGAGGCGGGCGACCCTCCGGTCCAGGTCCAGGGCGGATCCGGCCTCATCCAGCGAGTAGGCGGAGCCCCAGCTCGGGGTGCAGGCATCGCTACCGTCCGCGACGATAAAAGACAACTGAACATTCTCGGATTCCTTGGAAACCGGCTCCTCAAAGGCGTAGCGGGGAGTCGCAGTGACGTCCACATATCCGGAAAAAATGGACGGAATCGCCTCGGCCGCCCTCACATCCTTGAAGTTGCCCCACGCGGTCACGCCCCCGGTGGTGACCGCCACGACGAGTCCAGTGAGAACGCCCAGCCGAACGAGCGATAATTTACGGCCTGGGAATCTTGCGGACACAGGGCCCCCTTATGACTTTATTGTGAACCGCCGGGCACACGCCGGCCATCTGGATCAGCGCGCGATATTCCGGGATGTTCGATGTCCGGCAACGGTCTGACCTTGCATTATCCTAAGGGCACACACTGGAACATTCCGGTGCGCCGTGCGCTTTTTGAGATAGGCGGACGCCGAAACACCGACTTTGCAGTCTATGGGGACCAATGTCTAATCAGCTAGTCTTGCCGCGCCCTGACGCAGATGGCGTCTCCACCGAGGAAAAAGTCGCGGTGCGCCGCCGCCAGTGGGGGGCTGAAAGGCGGTCCGAGCCGCTTTCTATTGTTCACCCACGGCCGTCGCGCCGGAAAATAATTCTCGGACGCCTGGGCATTCTCACCACGTTACTCGCCTGGGTCACCTACGTTATTTCCACAATCCTGCGGGAGTTGGCCAACAACCCAAATGCCGGGTTCAGGTTCCAATTCGAAACGGTCTCGTATCTGGTGGTCGTAACATTCCTGACATTTTCGGCGCTAATGTACCTGATGGCACGGCAGGGTGCTCTTTACCGGTTCCGGGACCATTCACGGGTTCCGCGGGGCGAATTGGACCGCCACTTCACTGAATATTCCGAAGGCATTACGGTGCTGGTGCCCTCCTACGCCGAAGAGTCCCAGGTGGTGCGTGCCACGCTTTGGTCAGCCGCATTGCAGGAATTCCCCGCTCTCAAAGTTGTTCTGCTGGTGGACGATCCGCCCCATCCCACAGACACCGGAGATCTCGCCAAGCTGGAAACGACGCGTGCTCTGACTGCAGAGATTGCCGCTGCGATGGGCGTCCCGGCGGCACGATTCAACGCCGCGCTGGCGGGATTCCGTCGCCGCGCCAAGTCCGACACTGCGGACGAATCCGCCGAGCTGGCGCTGCTGATCGCGGAGTATGAGGCAGCCGCCGACTGGCTGGAGGCAATGGCAGCCAGCGAGGAGGTCGACGACCACGTCGACGAGTTCTTTGTTGACCTCGTCCTGATGGGACTGGCCCGCGAGCTGAGGCTCGTCCTCGTCGGCCTGAATGCGGCCTTGGCGCAGCAAACCTCGCCATCCTGGTCTCGGCGCGAGGAGCTGTACTTGCGCCTGACCTGGATTTTCAACGTCTCGACTGAGACGTTCGAGCGCAAGAAGTACGCGAGCCTCTCCCATGAGGCCAACAAGGCAATGAACCTCAACGCCTACATTTCCCTGATGGGACATTCATGGCGGGAAGAGACTACCGCCGACGGCGTGGTCCTGCGGAAGGTCAAGGGCGGCGAGGAACTTGAAACCAAGGATCGGATCCTGGACTTCCCGGACACCACCTATCTCCTGACCCTCGACGCCGACTCGCTACTTCTGCGCGACTATTGCCTCCGCCTGGTGTACTTCCTCGAATCGGCAGGCAACGAAAAGGTCGCTGTGACCCAGACGCCGTACTCATCCTTCCGGGGAGCGCCCACCCGAATCGAACGCGTCGCGGGGGCCACAACTGACCTGCAGCACATCCTCCACCAGGGAATGACCTATTACGGTGCCACATTCTGGGTCGGGGCGAACGCCGTCATCCGGAAGCGCGCCCTCGAGGACATTGTGGAGGTGGAGACTAACGGTGCCTTCGAAATCCGAACGTACATCCAGGACCGTACGGTCATCGAGGACACGGAGTCCAGCATCGACCTCGGCCAGCACGGCTGGACCCTGGTGAATTACCCGGAGCGCCTCAGCTACAGCGCCACGCCACCGGACTTTGGCTCCTTGGTTGTCCAGCGCCGCCGCTGGGCCAATGGCGGGCTCCTGATTCTGCCCAAGCTGTGGGCCCAGTTGCTCCAGAGCCGTTCTGACCGCCGGTAGATCCTGTTCCGGGAGGTCCTCCTTCGCGTAAATTACATGGCGTCCATCGCCTGGGCGAGCTTCGGACTGCTCTTCCTGCTTGCCTACCCTTATGACAGCCGGCTGCTGAGCCCCATAGTCTTCCTCGCCGCTCTGCCCTACTTCCTGGCCATGGGCAGCGATCTGCGGGACTGCGGTCACCGCTTTAGCGACATCCTAAGGATCTACGGCTTCAACCTCGTCCTTCTTCCGGTGAACCTTGCAGGCGTGCTCAAATCGCTGCAGCAGGCCGTCACGGGCGACAAGATTCCGTTTGCCCGAACCCCTAAGGTCAAGGACCGCACAGCAGCCCCGGCCATTTACGTCCTCACCCCCTACGTGATCGTTGCGTTCTCCTTGCTGACGGTCTGGCGCGACGCCCAACTGGGGAACTGGGGCAACGTGGCATTCGCCTCGCTGAACGCCATTTTGGCTGCCGGGGCAATCCGCGCCTACATCGGAGTGTTCAACTCTGTGGTGGATGTGTTCCTCGGTATGGTCAACTGGCTGTATGTCAGTCCGCGGGCAAAGACAGTGAAGGAGAGCCTCGTGGTTGAGAAGATAGCCGAGGAGGTCGACTGGGAGACGATTCTCTACCATGGCGACCGCCGGCTGAACCGGGATCTCCGTGGGTCAACCGACCGCCGTCGTCGAATTGCCATCCGTTGAGCATCGACACCCTGTCCGGGCGTGAGGAGCTGATACCCGAGGAGGACGCGGGAGCCGTTTTGTCGCAGTTGACGGCGCCGGCCGGCGCCCCGATCAGTGTCCGCATGCGCGAGGGCGGGATCATCGAAGTCGTGCTTCCGGCCAACGAGGAAATTGCCGGTCCGGAGGCGCGTCTTGCCGGAGTCATGGTCCGCGCCTTGGCGAGCGGCCGGCGCATGCCGGTGCTGCTGGTCATCACGGGCGTTGTGGGCGTCAGCGTGGAGGCTCGGCACGTCTACGCCACCTCGATTGCGGCATCCGCGTTTGCACTCGTCGGCGAAAGCCCGGTCGACCGGGTGATCGCGCACTATTTGCTGCGATCGAAGACCGAGACCATCCCGGCGCAGTTCTTCACGTCCGAGGCTGAGGCTATCGAGTGGTTAGGGCAATACGCAAGTGAAGACTGATCCTCCGGACCCCCGGCTGCATGCCCTCGTTGAGGGCATCGTTCGCATCGCCGGCGGTGACCTGACCACCAGGATTCCCCACTCCGGTGCCAGAGACGACGTCGCCGCTGTCATTGCCGGGATTAACCTGATGGCTGACGACCTGCAGACCATTTACCTGGAACTCGAGGAACGCGTCGAAAGCCGTACTGCGATGCTGCGGGAGGCCCAGGTTGAGCTCGAGCGGATGGCGCTGACCGATCCGCTGACCCAGATTGCCAACAGGACCGCGCTCAACTCGGTCCTCAGCCACGCTCTGGCTGAGACATCCCGGGGAGAGATGCCCCCAGCGCTTCTCGTTCTGGATCTCGATTCCTTCAAAGGCATTAACGACACCTTGGGACACAGCGCCGGAGACGACGTCCTCCGCGTGATCTCGCGGCGACTCCAGGATGCCGTCCGCGAGACGGACACGGTTGCCAGGCTCGGTGGCGACGAATTCGCCGTTATGCTGCCAAAGTCCAATCTGGTCCGTGCCCGGCGGGTCGCCAACAGGATCCTCAAGGCCCTCGGCGAGAGCATCGAGATCGGGGACCTGCGCATTACTTGCGGCACCAGCATCGGACTACGAGTCGCCGAACCCGGGCAGTCGGTCGACGAGCTGGTCATGGAGGCAGACACCGCGATGTACGCGGCCAAAGCGCAGCCGCACAGCAGCATCAAGGTCTTCGAACCAGCCTTGCTCTATGCCCGCCGGCTGCAGAGCGTCATGATCACGGAGATGCGCGAGGCGATCGGCCAGGACCAGCTCACGCTGCACTACCAGCCGGTGGTAGAACTGGCCACCGGCAGAATTGAAGGCGTTGAGGCGTTGGTGCGCTGGAACCACCCCGAGCGCGGCCTCCTTATGCCCGACTCCTTTATCCCACTTGCCGAAGAGACAGGGATGATCGTGGACCTCGGGCACTGGGTCCTGAAGAACGCGGTGCGCCAGCTGCGCCGGTGGCAGCAGGAACTGAACGTGGATGGGAACTTCAACGTCCGAGTCAACATCTCAACCACTGAGCTGCAGAACCTCGACCTGATCGAACACGTCCGCGACATCCTCCGCGAAACGGGCGTAGACGCCGCCAACCTCATTGTGGAATTGACGGAGTCCATGGCCGTCAACGGCGGGGACGTGGACAAATACTCACTCAGTGGGCTTCGGCGCTTGGGCGTCCAGCTGGAAATCGACGACTTCGGCACTGGCTACTCGTCCATTAGCTACCTGCGGAAATTGCCGGTCAACGTGGTCAAGATCGACAAGAGCCTGATCGACGGTCTGGGCACTGACCTGGAGCAGAGCAACTTCGTCGAAGCGGTATTGCACCTCATCCACGCTTGCGGCCTAAAGGCCGTCGCTGAGGGGATCGAAACTGCGGAACAGGCGGCCGAGCTGATCCGGCTGGGTTGCTCGAGCGGCCAGGGCTACTACTTCGGCCGGCCCGTCCCGGCGTCGGACCTCGAGGCGATGCTTGGGCGTTCGGCGGCAGTCCCGGAGTAACAGGTTCAACCCCTTCATGTTCGAAGAGGTCCTGACATGAAAAAGGCGGGCATCGGAAGTGAATCCGATGCCCGCCTTCGTGCTGCTGTTTTGATTAGTTCTTCGGGGTGGAGTTCGGCCACCAGTTGACGGCCTGAACCGATCCCTGGCCGGCGTTGTCGCCGGAAGCCGAGATTGCCGAAGCTGCGGAAAGACCTGCGACTGCCAGCGCACCGGCGACGAGGAGTGTTGCAAGGGACTTCTTCATGTAAGGCTCCTGATACGTAAGAGGCTGATGGGACTCATGTGATACGAGTTCAGTATAGGGGCATATGACACGCCGTGTGATAACAATCTGGCTGGCAACTCGGAAACTGTGTTACTCGCGCGAAGTAGGACGATTCCTGCGTGAAATCTGAGCGCATCCTGCTTGCGCGTGCTGTGCCGATGCGCATCCGCGGCAACGGATAATGTAGGCATGACTTTGCATTCCGCTTCGCCTTCGTACGCCGCCGCTGAACTGAAGGCGTACGAGCACCGGACCAACCATGCCTTCATCCAAGCGGCCGGCAGCGCGCACGATGCCGCAGAGATTGCCCGTAACGATGGCGACATGGATGCCTGGTGGAACATGACGTTTCTCAAGGCCGAAAACCTGCTGGATGCTGAGGAGTTCGAGACCTGTGCCGCACTTGCGTCGGACTTGGTTGGCGGGCCCCACGCGACGACGGAACCGCACGCGAAAGCCCGGGCCTACATCTTGGTGGCTAAGGCGCGGCAGGGTGCTGGTTTGCTGGAAGAAGCAGTGGACGCAGCGAGGGATGCCGTGGACCTTGTGTCAGAAGACGATGTGGAAACCAACGTCAAGGCACGCCAGGCATTGATCGCCGCGCTGGCGGACAGTGGAAGGCTAGATGGAGCATGGTCGGAATGCCTTGCCCTGGCCGATGCGGTTTCTGCCGAAGTCGATGACCAGCTCATAGGCAAGGTCTACTGGGTCATAGGAAACGTCGCATTTCTCTGCAACAAAGTGCAGGAGGGGCTCGATTATCACGAGCTCGCGGCATCGACGTTTTCTCCCGCAAGGAACCTTGACGTCTGGGCCAAATTCAACAAGGCGTCGGCAGCCATGCGTCTCGCTGCCGACGTCGCGGATGCCGACACACTTCGATGCATCGAACGGGCCGAACTCGCCACGGACGTGATTGGCGGAAGTGCCAATGATTACCTGCTGATGAAGCTGAATCGGGCCCACTGGAACTTCTTGGCTGGTGAAGCCAACGCCGCTATCGAACTGCTCGATCAGATCATTGCAGACCCGGAGAAGCCTTCCCCGCAAATCCTCGGCGAGGCATGCCTGCTGCTGGGCAGGGCAAATGCTGTCATCGGCAACCAAGACGCGGCCCAGGAAAACCTCCTTCGGGCCGCCCTCCTTTTCGAAGCTTCAGGAGCGCAACAGCGTGCGGACCAGACTCGGGAGTTCCTCGCCAACGAGGCCTGAGCGCTGCCGCCATTCCCGGGCACCCTCTCGTGAGCATGCCGGGGCATGCCCTCCGGGATCCGCGGCGGATGGACATAGCGGGGCTATGCCCTATGGCTGCGCCTAGGACTGGACATGTCCCGCGGGGGGAGCAGCGGCCGAGGCGCGCTTGCGGCCCAGGAACACTGCGGCGCCGCCAACCACCAGGCTCAGCACCAGCAGCACCCAGCCTGCGACGGTAAGGACGGATGCCAGTGCAACCTGGCCGGCGTCGACGGTGTCTGCGGACATCATCGAGTCGATGACCGCATTGCCCCACAGCCGGACCGCCGCAAACAGCAGCGGCACGGCCCACAGCGCCCAGCGCAGGCCCTTGCGTGCGACGTTCGTGCCGATGAGCAGCAGCCAGGTGAAGCCGAAGATCAGCGGGAAGAGCGTGCCGGCGGTCTTGTGAACGTAGTTGAGCTGACCGCGGGCAGCCTCGTCCATCGCGAGACGCAATTGCTCCACATAGCCTTGGTCGAAGCCGCCAAACAGGGAGTCCGGCATGGCCATGCCCCCGCTGAGCTGGGTCAGCTGGTTCAGGGTGAGCAAGTGGACATACCAGAACAGGAACAGGCTCGCCACGACGCCGGCTATCAGGATCAGGTTGCTGTTATTCTGCGCCTTCTGCGGGGTCCGGCTGGTGCTGGGGTTGATCACCGACGGCAGGTGGTGCTGGGGGACGACTGCGTTGGCGCCGTGCTTCTTCATTCGCTGTGCGGGTGTCTTGGCCATGTGATCATTATCGCCCGTCCCGACCGGGAAACCGGCGCGGGCCGACAGCCGGCCGGACTGCCGCCTGTTCACTGCCGGCAGGCGCCGATAGGCTGGAGCGCGTGACCGAACTAGGAAAGCACCGGCTCGGCCGGCACAGCACCGCTGAACTCAACCCCGCCCTGGACGACTATCAGCTCGCCGAGGCCCTCGTGCGCGAGGCCGGGACCCTGGCGCTGCTCATGCGGCAGGCCGGGCTGGAAGGCCGGCAGAAGACATCGGTTTCCGACGTCGTCACTGCCGCGGACCACGCTGCCGAGGCCTACGTGCTAGAACAGCTCCAGCGTTGCCGGCCCGACGACGGCATCCTCGGCGAAGAGGGCGCCTCCGTCGCGGGCACCAGCGGCAGGACCTGGGTGATCGACCCCGTCGACGGGACCTACAACTTCCTGCACGGCTCCACCTACTGGTGCTCCGCCATCGCCCTCAAGGACTCCTCCGGCGTACTGCTCGGCGGGATCTTCCAGCCGGAGGAGGACAAGCTCTGGCTCGGCGGAACAGACCACCCCTCAACGCTCAACGGCGAACGGCTGACCACCTTCGGGCCGGACGGCATCCCGGGCGGCGGCCGTTCAAACATCCCCCTGTCCGAACTTGGTGCCGCGACCTACATCCATCCCACCTGGCTCGCCGACCCGATGTGCGCCATGCCCTGGCACGCCGCCGCGACCTCCGCCGCCGCACTGCGCATGTTCGGCTCCGGCTCCTGCGACCTCAGCCGGGTGGCAGACGGCGGACTGGGCTGCTGGTTCCAGCACAGCTGCCCGGAATGGGATTGGCTGCCGGGCAAGGCGATTGTCCTGGCGGCCGGCGGCGCCGCCGACGTCGTCCGGGTCAACGGACTCGACTGGTTCGTTGCCGGAGGTGCGACGGCGGTCCGTCAACTCCGCGCCGCCCTGGAATCCGGCTCCGCAGGGTAGATCCGGGCGCCCAACACCCCCGCACCGTGGGACATGTCCAGTCTTCGCTTGGTGCACCGTGGGGCATGTCCATTCTTCGCTTGGCGCGCCGCGGGGCATGTCCATTGTTGGCGGTGGGGAGTGGACATATGGGCATCATGTCCAGTGGCAGGGCGCGGGGGAGGGCATGTCCCGAGGGGGCGGACGCCGGTGTCAGCGGCACCGCCTAGACTTGTTAACACCATGGATATGTTGTTTGACCCCTACGCCGACGGACCCTTCCAAGCTGCCTCGAAGACGGCGGCGAGCACGAAAATGCCCGCGGGGACGGGCCTGGCGACCCTGCACTCCGCGGGAAGTTCCGGGCCCCACGGCGTCCACGGGGATAGCCCGGCAGGGGAGGGGGACCACCACCTCCCGGGCGCGGCCGAGCTCCTCGAGGGACTGAACCCGCAGCAGGAAGAAGCCGTCAAGCACGCCGGCAGCGCCCTGCTGATCGTCGCCGGCGCCGGATCGGGCAAGACCCGGGTGCTCAGCAACCGGATCGGATACCTGATCGCCACACGGCGCGCCCACCACGGTGAGATCCTGGCCATCACCTTCACCAACAAGGCTGCCGCCGAAATGCGGGAGCGCGTCGAGGCCCTCGTTGGCCCCCGCGCCAAGACGATGTGGGTCTCCACGTTCCACTCCTCCTGCGTCCGGATCCTGCGCCGCGAGGCCAAGAACGTCGGCCTGAACTCCAACTTCTCCATCTACGACTCCGCTGACTCGCTGCGCCTCATCACACTCGTGGCCAAGAACCTGGACATCGACCCTAAGCGCTTCGCCCCGAAGGCGATCCAGCACAAGATTTCGGCGCTCAAGAACGAACTGATCGACGCGGACAGCTACTCCTCCAGCGCTAACCACAACGACCCCTTCGAACAGGCCGTCGCCGAGGTGTTCAAGGGCTACACGCAACGGCTTCGCCAGGCCAACGCCATGGACTTCGATGACCTGATCGCCGAGACGGTCTACATGTTCCGCGCCTTCCCGGCGCTCGCCGAGTCCTACCGCCGCCGTTTCCGGCACGTCCTCGTCGACGAATACCAGGACACCAACCACGCCCAGTACGCGCTGGTGCGCGAGATCGTGGGCGAAGGCCCCGGCGCGGCCGAGCTGACCGTCGTCGGCGACTCGGACCAGTCCATCTACGCCTTCCGCGGCGCCGACATCCGCAACATCGTGGAATTCGAGAAAGACTACCCGGACGCCCGCACCATCAAGCTCGAGCAGAACTACCGCTCCACCCAGACCATCCTCAGCGCCGCCAACTCCGTCATCTCCCGCAACCCCAACCGGCCGGAGAAGCGGCTGTGGACCGCGGAAGGTGACGGCGAGAAGATCGTCGGCTATGTCGGCGAGAACGAGCACGATGAAGCCCAGTTCATCGCCAAGGAAATCGACCGCCTGCAGGACGAGGGCGATCTGCGCCCCGGCGACGTCGCCATCTTCTACCGCACCAACGCCCAGTCCCGCTCGATCGAGGATGTCCTGGTCCGGGTCGGACTCCCGTACAAGGTGGTCGGCGGCACCCGGTTCTACGAGCGCAAGGAAATCAAGGACGCGCTCGCCTACCTGCGGGTGCTGGTCAACCCGGACGACGACGTCAACCTGCGCCGCATCCTGAACGAGCCCAAACGCGGTATTGGCGACCGGGCCGAGGATGCAGTGGCCTCCCTCGCGCAGCGCGACAGGATCTCGTTTATGGCAGCGGCCCGCCGCGCCGACGATGCCCCCGGCATGGCCACCCGGTCCGTCAACGCAGTCCAGGGCTTCGTGAAACTCCTCGACGACCTCGCCGAGGTGGCCTCCGGCTCCGGCGCGGCCGCTGCCCTGGAAGCCGTCCTGGAACAGACCGGCTACCTCGCAACCCTTCGCTCCAGCTCCGACCCGCAGGACGAGTCCCGGGTGGAGAACCTCGCGGAACTCGTCGCCGTCGTGCGTGAATACGAGCGCGACAACCCCGAGGGTTCGCTCGGCGCCTTCCTGGAAGGGGTCTCCCTCGTCGCCGACGCCGACCAGATCCCGGACGCCCCGGCGGGCAGCCCCGACCAGCTGGCCGCCGCCGTCGCCGAAGCCAAGCGGCTCGGCGTCGTCACCCTGATGACCCTGCACACCGCCAAGGGGCTGGAGTTCCCGGTGGTGTTCCTGACCGGTATGGAGCACGGCCTGTTCCCGCACCAGCGCTCCGCCACCGACCCCAAGGAGCTGGCCGAGGAACGCCGGCTGGCGTACGTGGGCCTGACCCGGGCTCGGAAACGCCTTTACCTGACCCGCTCCGAGGTGCGCAGCATGTGGGGCCAGAGCCAGTACAACCCCGCCAGCCAGTTCATCGAGGAAATCCCCGCCGAACTGGTGGAGTGGAAGCGCGAAGGCTCCACCCGCCAGGCCGGCGGCTGGGGCGGCGGCGCCTCCATCGGCTCCAGCCGGTACGGCGGATCCTTCTGGGGAGCCGGCACCGCCCGGGGGGCCGAGGCCAGCCCGTCCGCCGGGTTCAACGCCGATGTTCCCGCCGCCATCGCCAAGAACCGCGTGCAGCCGCAAAAGGAAATCGTAGCCGTTAGCGTGGGCGACAAAGTCAACCACACGAGTTTCGGCAACGGCACCGTGCTGGCCGTCGAGGGCGCGGGGGACAAAATGGTCGCGAAGGTGAAGTTCAGCATCGGCGAAAAGCGGCTCCTGCTCCGGTACGCGCCGCTGACCAAGATCGACGCTTAAACTGCCGCTGACCACGCTCGACGCCTAAACTCAGGCATGAAAGTTTTGTTGGCCAGCCAAGCCATCGCCGGACACTTCAATCCCATGACCGGCATCGGCGTCCGCCTGCAGGACGAGGGTCACGACGTCGGCTGGTACACGGGCCGCACGCTCGCCGGCAGACTGGACGAGCTGGGCATACCGCACTACCCGTTCGACCGCGCGATTGAGCACACCGGGGACAACCTCAACGAGCTCTACCCACAACGCGCCAGGCTCAAGGGGCCGATGGCCATCAGGTTCGACGGTGAGCGGATCTTCGCCAGCAACGTCTCCAATTTCTTCGAGGACATCAGGGACGTGCACCGGCGTTTCCCGTTCGACGCCGTCGTGATGGACAGCAGCATGTTCATCCAGCGGCTCGTCGCCGTGGTGCTGGGCAAACCCGTGGTCAGCTTCGTCGCGATCGGCAACATGGAAAGCGATCCGCTGGTGCCCCCCTTGTTCTTCGGCTTCGCCCCGGCCCGGACCCCGGCCCACAAAATCCTCCATGCCGGCGCGCGGCTGGTCTCGGACCAGCTCGTCACCAAGCCGGCGAGGGCCAGCTACGCGCGGCAACTTCAGGGCTACGGTCTCCAAACCCCCCGGGGGACCCCCATCACCGACGAGACGTACCGGTGGTCGCACGCGATCATCCAGACGGGCACCGCGTCGCTGGACTTCCCGCGGCGGAACGTCAACCCGAAAGTCCACTACGTCGGCGCCCTGCTGCCCCACCGGGCGGAAGCCGCCGCCGCCCCGGACGCCGTCGCAGCTCCAGCCGGGCAACAGCTGCCGACGGCCGGCGGTGCCTACCGCCGGACCGTGGTCGTCACCCAGGGGACCGTTGACAACCGGGACCCGGCCAAGCTGATGATCCCCACTATCGAGGCGCTGAAGGACACGGATTCCCTCATCGTCGTGGCGACTGGGGGTGCGAACACCGAAGAACTGCGACGGCGGTATCCGCAACTCAACGTCGTCGTCGAGGACTACGTCGACTTCGCCCGGATCTTTCCCTCCACGGACGTTTTTGTCACCAACGGCGGATTCGGCGGGGTGCTGCTGAGCCTTTCCCACGGCGTTCCCCTCGTGACGGCGGGGCTCAACGAGGGCAAGAGCGACGTCAACGCCCGGGTGGGATACGCCGGCGTCGGGGTGAACCTGAAGACCGAGACGCCCAAGGCCGCAGCGATCCGCTCCGCCGTCGACACCGTGCTGGGCGATCCGGCCTGGCGGGAACGGGCGGAGGCGATGCGCGGGCAGTTCGAGGCCGAAGTCAGCGTCGGCGCCGCCGTCGAGGTCATCGAAGCCGTGGTGGCCGCCGGCGGGACACCCGGCGCCGGGGGCTGACACCGGCGGGACACCCGGCGCCGGGGGCTGACACCGGCGGCCGGAAACCACCCGGCATCCCGGCAGGCATAATGGAGCCCATGCGACGGACACTTCTGGGGATCCCGGCCGCCCTCATCCTGCTGGTGGCCACGGCGTGCACCGTCACGCAGAAGGACCCGGACTATGTCCCGCCCGCACCGCTGCCTGCCCTCGAGCAGCTCACGCAGGCGCCCCTCGCCGACGCGGCCACGTACGCCGTCGGCCAGGAAATCCTGAGCTTTGTCACCGCCGACCGGAACGTGGTCTGCTCCCTGACCTCGGCCCGCGGCGAGCACGTGAACCTGCCGTATGAGCAGAACGGGTATGCGGACCCCGCCAACAACAAGCTGGCGACCGTCCCGGTGGCGCACTGTGAACTGGCGGTCTACCCCGCCCCGGACGCGAAGGACATCACGGACGACTGCGGCGGGACGGGACTCGGCTACCTCGGCGGCGCCGCGCTGCTCACGCCGGAGCGCGCCGGCTACGGCGAATGCCGCTCCGGCGTCACACAACAGGAAGCCGAATTCGGGCCCAGGGGAAGCCGGAAGGGGCCGATATCCCAGCTGCCCGTCCTCGACGAGGGCAAAAACCTGGAACGCAACGGACTGCGCTGCTCGGCCTACAACGGCGGAGTCGCCTGCGGAAATGTCTCCGCCGGCGTTGCGTTCTTCGTGTCACGCGAGAGTTACGAACTGACCTCCGACGCCGGGAAACCAGCCGCTCAGGGGCCTTCTGACGCCCCAAAAACCCCGTAATCTAGCGGTTTTTCTACGCTCAATAGAATAGTGTCCTTACTCACATAACGGGTACTCTGGGACAGGCTCCTCCCAAGGAAGGGCTAGAGTTCGAAAGAGGAGCATTGCGCCGTGTGGCTCGTTTCCAAGCCAGCCGCAGGGTGCGTTTATTCCGCAGCCCGGTAACCGCGATAACGTGGGGTCCGGCTGTACAGAAACTACTTCGACGTAGAAGGACACTAAACCGTGGACCTGTTTGAATACCAGGCGCGCGATATGTTCGAGGCGCACGGTGTACCCGTGCTTGCTGGCATCGTGGCGCACACCCCTGAAGAAGCAAAGGCAGCTGCCGAGAAAATCGGCGGCGTAACTGTCGTAAAGGCGCAGGTCAAGGCCGGAGGCCGCGGCAAAGCCGGCGGCGTCAAGGTCGCCAAGACCGCTGACGAGGCGTTTGAACACTCCACCAACATCCTCGGGATGGACATCAAGGGTCACACCGTCCACCGCGTGATGATCGCCCAGGGTGCGGACATCGCCGAGGAATACTACTTCTCCGTTCTTCTGGACCGGGCCAACCGCAACTACCTGGCCATGTGCTCGGTGGAAGGCGGCATGGAAATCGAGCAGCTCGCCGTTGAGCGGCCCGACGCCCTGGCCAAGATCGCCATCGACCCGGCCGTCGGCATCGACCAGGCCAAGGCCGACGAAATCGTCGCCGCTGCAGGCTTCGCCGAGGAACTGCGCGGCAAGGTCGCCAGCGTCATCCTGAAGCTTTGGGACGTTTTCAAGAAGGAAGACGCCACCCTCGTGGAGGTTAACCCGCTGGTCCTGACCGGCGCCGGTGACATCGTTGCCCTCGACGGCAAGGTCTCCCTCGACGAGAACGCCGGCTTCCGCCACCCCAAGCACGCCCACCTTGAAGACAAGGACGCTGCTGACCCGCTCGAGGCCAAGGCCAAGGCGCAGGACCTCAACTACGTCAAGCTGGACGGCTCCGTGGGCATCATCGGTAACGGTGCCGGACTGGTCATGTCCACCCTCGACGTCGTTGCTTACGCCGGCGAGAACCACGGCAACGTCAAGCCGGCCAACTTCCTGGACATCGGCGGTGGAGCTTCCGCCGAGGTCATGGCAGCAGGCCTCGACGTCATCCTGGGCGACTCGCAGGTCAAGTCCGTCTTCGTCAACGTCTTCGGCGGCATCACCGCCTGTGACGCCGTCGCCAAGGGCATCGTCGGTGCACTGGCCGAGCTGGGCCACTCCGCGAACAAGCCGCTGGTAGTCCGCCTCGACGGAAACAACGTTGAGGAAGGCCGCCGCATCCTGGCCGAGGCGAACCACCCGCTGGTTACCCTGGCCGCCACCATGGACGAGGGCGCCGACAAGGCTGCCGAGCTCGCCAACGCAGCGAAGTAGAGGGACTCGACTATGTCTATTTATCTGAACAAGGACTCCAAGGTCATCGTCCAGGGCATCACCGGCGGCGAAGGCACCAAGCACACCGCCCTGATGCTGAAGGCCGGCACCAACGTGGTCGGCGGCGTCAACGCCCGCAAGGCCGGTTCGACGGTCCTGCACGGCGACACCGAGATCACCGTCTTCGGCACCGTCAAGGAAGCCATGGCCGAGACCGGCGCTGACGTCTCCATCGTCTTCGTCCCCCCGGCATTCACCAAGGACGCCGTCGTTGAGGCCATCGAGGCCGGCATCGGCCTGGTCGTCGTTATCACCGAAGGCGTGCCGGTTCAAGACTCTGCCGAGTTCTGGGCCCTGGCACAGTCCAAGGTCGACGCCAACGGCAAGCAGGTCACACGCATCATCGGACCGAACTGCCCCGGCATCATCACCCCCGGCGAGGCCCTTGTGGGCATCACCCCGGCAAACATCACGGGCAAGGGCCCCATCGGACTCGTCTCCAAGTCGGGCACCCTGACCTACCAGATGATGTACGAACTGCGCGACCTGGGCTTCTCCACCGCCATCGGCATCGGCGGAGACCCGGTCATCGGCACCACCCACATCGATGCTCTCGAAGCCTTCGAAGCTGACCCGGAGACCAAGGCGATCGTCATGATCGGCGAAATCGGCGGCGACGCCGAAGAGCGTGCCGCCGATTACATCAAGGCACACGTCACGAAGCCGGTTGTTGGCTACGTCGCAGGCTTCACCGCCCCGGAAGGCAAGACCATGGGCCACGCAGGCGCCATCGTCTCGGGCTCCGCGGGCACCGCACAGGCCAAGAAGGAAGCCCTCGAGGCTGCCGGAGTCAAGGTCGGCAAGACGCCGTCCGAGACCGCCAAGCTCCTGCGCGAGGTCTTCGCAACCCTCTAGGGCCGAAGCACCACCAAGCACCAAGACACATCGCGGGGTCACCTACGGCCCATTCCACACGCTGGGATGGGCCGAAAGTGACCCCGCGTTGTTTGTTCACGACGGCGGCAGGCCACGTTCCCCGGGAAGGTGGCCTGCCGCCGTCGTGCTTAGCCGTTTCACCGGCGCCGGGCCTCAGACTTTGGCGCCGGCCAGGAGTTCATCGAGCCGCTCGTAGCCTTCGGACAGCCCGTCCTCCATGCCGGACTGCGCCATGCCGTCGCGAGCCTCCATGCTGGGGTAGACCGCGTGGGCCGTCAGCCGGGTGCGGCCGCCGCCAAGATCCTCGAAGGTCAGGAATTCGATGCTGACCACGTCAGGGTAGCCGTCGAACTCAAAGGTCTGGATGGCGAAATCGTTTTCCCGGACCGTGTGGAAGAGGCCGCTGAAGCCGTAGCGGGTGCCGTCCGGACCGATGTGGGTGTAGCGGTAGCTGCCGCCGGTGCGGAAATCGTAGTGGTCCATTTCCATCGTCAGCCGGCGCGGCCCGAGCCATTGGGCGACGAGTTCGGGTTCCTTGTGGGCCCGGAAGACATCGGCGACGGGAAAATCGAAGTCCCGCTCGACGTCGATGAAGGGCAGTCCCTCCGGAACACTGAGTTTCAGGGCGTTGGTCATGATGAGTCCTTTGCCTGCGTGCCGCGTGCTGCGGCGTTTGATTGGAGCACGGCGTCCAGGCTACGGAACTGCTCCTCGCGGACCAGCCGGTACTGGTCGATCCATGCGGTGAGCGCCTCCAGCCGTGCGGGGTTCAGATGGACGGGCCGGCGCTGGGCGTCACGGGTGCGCGTGACCAGCTGCGCCTGCTCGAGGACCTGGATGTGTTTCGAGACCGCCTGCTTGGTGATCGCGAAAGGTTCCGCCAAATCATTCACGGTGGCCGGACCCCGGCTGAGCCGGGAGATGATGCGGCGGCGGACCGGGTCGGCGAGGGCCAGGAAGGCCGCGTCGAGCTGATCGTCGTCGCGTTCGTCCACTGAGTTCCCCACCTCCCGTCCGGGCTGACTAATCAATCTAACGGTTGATCAATCTCATGGTTGTTTAAGGATAGGACGGGACCCGCGGCAAGGCAAGGGATGTATCGCTCCGACGGCGGGAATGGGCCCTGCGCCACGGAGAACTCTTGGCGAAGGTGCGGTTAACTGCACGAAAAACCGCCGGTTCGTGGCGGAATCATCCGGATACTGGAAGGCATGACTACCTTTACTCGTCGTCAAGTACTGCGTTCAGCAGGGGTCGCCGCCGTGGCCGGAGCCATGGCCACCAGCACCCCCGCGGGCGCGTTTTCAGCCTCCGAAACTGGCTTTTTTGGCCACGGGATCGCCTCAGGAGATCCCATGCCGGGCAGCGTGCTGCTGTGGACCCGCGTCACGCCCACCCCGGAATCACTACCCGGCAGCGGTGCCGGCCCGGATGTTTCCGTTGGCTGGGAGATAGCCGCCGATCCGGCCTTCACGAAAGTGGCGGCCCGCGGTACTGCCTCCACCGGCCCGGCCCGTGACCACACCGTCAAGGTCGTGGCGGACCGCCTGCTGCCCGCCACGACCTACTGGTTCAGGTTCACCCTTGGGCAGGAGACCTCACCCGTGGGCCGCACCCGGACCGCACCGGCCGCGGGGGCGGTGGTGGAGCGGCTTAAATTCGGGGTGGTGTCCTGCGCGAACTGGCAGGCGGGCTACTTCTCCTCCTACGGCCATCTGGCCGCACGGGGCGACCTCGACGCCGTCCTACACCTGGGTGACTACCTCTACGAATACGCACCCGGCGACTACCAGGCCCGTGACGTGGTGGTCCGTCCCCACGATCCGGCCTTCGAGATGACCCAGCTGGAGCACTACCGCCGCCGTCATGCCCAGTACAAAACGGACCCCGACCTTCAGGCGCTGCACGCTGCGGCCCCGTTCATCGTGACCTGGGACGACCACGAATCGGCCAATGACGCCTGGCAGGGCGGCGCCGAAAACCACACCCCAGGCGTCGAAGGCGCCTGGAGTGACCGCTTCGCCGCCGCGCACCAGGCGTACGCCGAGTGGATGCCCGTGCGCTACGAGCCGGGCGGCCAGCTCTACCGCCGCCTGGACTTCGGCTCCCTGGCCAGCCTGTCCATGCTGGACCTGCGCTCCTACCGTGACCAGCAGGCCGCCAACGGTGCGGATCCCTCCGTCAGCAGCCCCGCCCGCACCATCACTGGCGCCGCGCAGATGGACTGGCTGCTGGGCAACCTCACGTCCGCGGGCCCGCAGTGGAAGCTCGTGGGCAACCCCGTCATGATTGCGCCCGTCCGCGTTCCCTCGACCCTGAGCACTGCAGAGCTGGCCGGCGTGCAAAAGCTGATGGGCGGGACCACCATCAACGGCGTGCCCTGCAACGTGGACCAGTGGGACGGCTACGAAGTGGACCGCAACCGCGTGGTCCGCCACCTCCGGGATAACGCGGTCAAGGACACCGTGTTCCTCACCGGCGACATCCACTCCGGCTGGGCCTGCGACATCCCCGCGGATCCGGCCACCTACCCGGCCACCGGCGACTCCGTGGCAGCCGAACTAGTCTGCACCTCCGTCACAAGCGACAACCTCGACGACATCCTGAACGTTCCGCCCCGGACCGGATCCGTCGCTGTGGAGAACGCCATCAGGGCGGCCAACCCGCACGTGAAGTACCTCGACTTCGACTCGCACGGCTACTCCGTCCTGGACGTGACCGCCGCAGGCGTTCGGATGGACTGGTACGTCCTCGCCGAACGCACCGCCTCTGGCTCAGGCGCCACACTGTCCACATCCTTCAATGTCCAAGCCAATACGGGCAAGGTCACTCCCGCACAGGAAGGTCTCGCATGAGCCGTTCATCAGCCAACCGTCCGACGCCGGGCCGCCGTCAGTTCCTGCAGCTCGCCGCTGCCGGCGGGGCCGCCGTCGTCCTTTCGGCAGCGCCGGGGACCGCCTGGGCTGCCCCGGCCGCCGGGCGAACCCGGAGCTACGTGCTGGTGGTGGACGGCTGCCGCCCCGACGAGATCACGCCCGCGCTGACGCCGAGGCTGGCTGCACTGCGCGATGCCGGCGCCAATTTTCCCGCGGCACGTTCGCTGCCGGTGATGGAGACCATCCCCAACCACGTCATGATGATGACGGGGGTGCGCCCGGACCGGTCAGGCGTTCCCGCGAACTCGATTTTCGACCGGGCCGACGGTGTGGTCCGCGACCTCGACCGGTCCACCGACCTGCACTTCCCGACCCTCCTGGAGCGGCTTCAGGAACGCGGCCTCACCACCGGGTCGGTACTCAGCAAGAAGTACCTCTACGGCATCTTCGGCACCCGCGCCAGCTACCGATGGGAACCCCAGCCGCTGCTGCCCGTGACCGGCCACGCGCCCGACGCCGCCACCATGGACGCCCTGCTGGCAATGGTGAGCGGCCCGGACCCGGACTTTGTGTTCACCAACTTGGGCGACATCGACCGGGTGGGCCACTCGGACGTTTCCGGCACCACATTGCGAGCAGCGCGTGAGACCGCCCTCGCCGCCACGGACCTGCAGGTGGGCCGTTTCATCGACCACCTCAAGAGCGCCGGCAAGTGGGACTCCAGCGTGGTGATGGTGCTCGCCGACCATTCCATGGACTGGTCCCTTCCGAGCAACGTCATCTCCATCAACCTCATCCTCCAGTCGCGCCCGGAGCTGCAGTCCAACGTCACGATTGCGCAGAACGGCGGGGCGGACCTGCTCTACTGGACCGGTGCCGACGGCGACCGTGCCGCGGGCCTGGCCGCCGTCGAACAGCTGGTCGCGGCGCACGAAGGCGTCCTGTCGGTCAACAGGCCCGCGGACCTCCGGCTGGGCGGCGAGGCCGGAGACCTGGTGGCGTACTGCCGCGCGGGCTGGCGCTTCTCCGACCCGTACGTGGCGTCCAACCCCATCCCGGGCAACCACGGGCACCCCGCCACGGAGCCGGTTCCGTTTTTCGTCTCCGGCGGCAGCCCGCTGGTGGTGAAAGGATCGGTCTCCTCCGAAGCTGCCCGGACCGCCGACGTCGCGCCGACCATCGGCGGGATTTACGGGCTGAAGCCCCCTGCCGGCGGCTATGACGGCACGGCCCGGAGCTCCGCCTTCACCGGGTAACCGGACCCTCCTCACCGGCACCCGTTGGTTTGGTGTTGAGGGTTGTGCTGTCCAAAGCATCTTTGTTAGTATGTCAGGACAAACTAATAAAGGAGTAGCGAGTGCCTCTCGTGCGAATCGACGTCAACCAGGGTCGGACCCCGAGGGAGCTCCAGGCGCTCAGTCGGGGAATCCACCGCGCCATCGTGGCCGAATATGGCATTCCGGAGCGGGACTACTTCCATGTCCTCACCGAACATCCCGCGGGGCAGATCCTGGCCCAGGACGCCGGCCTCGGCTTCGAGCGGACGCCGGATGTCGTGATGATTCAGATTTTCACCCAGGCCGGGCGCAGCCAGGAGGCCAAGCAGTCCCTGTTTGCGGCCATTGCGGAGAAGCTGGCCGCCGTTGGGGTCGCCGGTGAGGATGTCTTCATCGGCTACGTCGAGAACACGGCGGGGGACTGGTCCTTCGGATTCGGCCGGGCGCAGTACGTCACCGGCGAGCTCGGCGTCCCCAGCAAGTAGCCCCAGGGGAGCACCTGCCGGCCGCCAAAACGGCCGCGCGGCGGAGGCATTCAGAGCCTTGGTGTCATGTTGTAAATATGTCAGTACAAACCTTTGACAGTACATAGATTCTAGGGCAGAGTAGTGGATGTGGCCCGGCTCACGCCGGCTTCCTAAGCACCGAAGCTCAGGCTGCGCAAAGGTACCGAGTTCACACCAGAAAGGTCCGCGATCACCGTGACCCACGAACTGCTCACGATCGGGCGCATCAGCGTTGATATCTACCCGAACGACATCGGGGTGGATCTGGAGGATGTCACGTCCTTCGGAAAGTACCTTGGCGGATCACCGTCCAACGTGGCCGTCGCCGCCGCCCGCCACGGCCGCCGCAGCGCTGTCATCACCCGCACCGGCGACGACGCCTTCGGCAACTACCTGCACCGCGAACTGCGCAAATTCAACGTGGACGATTCCTTCGTCACCGCGGTCAAGGAATGGCCCACCGCGGTCACGTTCTGCGCCATCAAGCCGCCCGAGGACTTCCCGCTCTACTTCTACGGACGCTTCCCCACGGCCCCGGACCTGCAGATCAAGGCCGAGGAGCTGGACCTGGACGCCATCAGGGACGCCGGAATCTTCTGGTCCACGGTCACCGGACTCTGCCAGGAACCCAGCCGGACCGCCCACCTCACGGCCCACGAGGCCCGGCCCCGTACCGGGCTGAAGCCCGGCCAGTTCACCATCCTGGACCTCGACTACCGGCCGATGTTCTGGGCCTCCGAAGCCGAAGCCCGGGAACAGGTCGCCAGGATCCTTCCGCACGTCACCGTGGCCATCGGCAACGACAAGGAATGCGCCGTCGCCGTGGGCGAAGGCACCCCGGACGAACAGGCGGACCGGCTGCTCGCGGCCGGCGTCGAGATCGCCGTCGTCAAGCTCGGCCCGGAAGGCGTGATGGCCAAGACCCGCACCGAACGCGTCGTCTCCGCCCCGGTGCGGGTGGAAACCGTCAACGGCCTGGGTGCCGGCGACTCCTTCGGCGGAGCGTTCTGCCACGGACTGCTCTCCGGCTGGCCGCTCGCCCAGGTCCTCGACTTCGCCAACGCCGCCGGCGCGCTTGTCGCCTCCCGGCTGTCCTGTGCTGACGCGATGCCGACACCGGAGGAAGTCACCGGCCTGCTCGCCGAACGCGGCCGCCTCGTGCCGGGCACCTACGCCACCGAAGGAGCAACACTGTGAGTGTCAACCCCGCCGCCGCCACCGTGGCGGTGGACGATGATCCCCGCCGCTACGAACACCTGAGCATCATCCGGCTCGAGGATCCCGACGCGGTCGCCCGCGCCGCGAAGGCCCGCCGCCGCCACCCCGGCGTGAAGGCCGGCAAACAGAACTTCATCGTCGCCGCCGACCACCCGGCCCGCGGCGCTCTCGCCGTCGGCAGCGACCCTGTAGCCATGGCCGACCGCCGCCAGCTCCTGGACCGCCTGCAGATCGCCCTGGCAAACCCCGACGTCGACGGCGTGCTGGCCTCCCCGGACATCATGGACGACCTGCTCCTGCTCGGAGCGCTGGACGGCAAGCTGCTCTTCGGCTCGATGAACCGCGGCGGGCTCTCCGGCCTGGTGAATGAACTCGATGACCGCTTCACGGGCCATACAGCTGCCGCGCTCGAGGCGCTGGGAGCCGACGGCGGCAAGATGCTCACGCGCATCTGCCTCGGCGACCCGGACACCGTCGGCACCCTGGAAGCCACCGCCAAGGCCATCGATTCACTCGCCCAGCGCAAGCTCATCGCGATGGTGGAGCCGTTCCTGTCCATCTGGGAGAACGGCAGGGTCCGCAGCGACCTCTCCACCAACGCCGTCATCAAATCCGTGGCGATCGCCGAAGGCCTGGGCTCCACCAGCGCCTACACCTGGATGAAACTCCCGGTGGTGGCCGAAATGGAACGCGTCATGGCATCCACCACCATGCCCACCGTGCTCCTGGGCGGCGACCCGGACAGCAGCCAGGACGACGTCTTCGCGAGCTGGGAAGCAGCCCTCGCGCTGCCGGGCGTCCAGGGCCTCACCGTCGGCCGGACCCTGCTCTACCCGCACGACGGCGACGTGGCGGGGGCCGTGGCAACCGCTGCCTCGCTGCTGCACCACACCGCATCCGCCCGCACCGCAGAAGTATCGGAGTAACGTCCCATGGGAACCAGAACTGCCTCAGGAACACGCAGAATGACCGTCGCCCAGGCGGTCGTCGAATACCTGTCCCAGCAGTACACCGTCGATTCGATTGGCGGCCAGGATTACCGGGAACGGCTGATCCCGGGCACCTTCGGCATCTTCGGCCACGGCAACGTCGCCGGCGTCGGCCAGGCCCTCAAGCAGTACCAGCAGCTCGATCCCACGATCATGCCGTACTACCAGGGCCGGAACGAACAGGCCCAGGCGCACCAGGCTGTCGGCTACGCCCGGCACACCCGCCGCCGCCAGACCTTCGCGATCAGCACCTCGATCGGCCCGGGTTCCTCGAACCTGCTCACCGGCGCTGCGCTGGCCACGACCAACCGGCTGCCCGTGCTCCTGCTACCGAGCGACACGTTCGCCACGCGCGCTGCGGACCCCGTCCTGCAGCAGCTCGAGCAGCCCTATGCCTACGACATCACGGTCAACGACGCGTTCCGTCCGCTGTCCAAGTTCTTCGACCGCGTCTCCCGGCCCGAGCAGCTGTTCTCCGCCTTCCACCACGGGCTCCGGGTGCTGACGGACCCGGCCGAGACCGGCGCCGTGACCATCTCGCTGCCCCAGGACGTCCAAGCCGAGGCCTTCGACGTGCCCGAGGAGTTCCTCGCCGAACGCGAATGGCGCATCCGCCGCCCGGACGCCGACGACGAGGACATCCGCCGCGCCGCCGAAGCCATCCGCGCCGCCAAGCGCCCGCTCATCATCGCCGGCGGCGGCGTCCTGTATGCCTACGCCAACGAGGAGCTCGCGAAGTTCGTCGAGCTGACCGGCATCCCGGTGGGCAACACCCAGGCCGGCGTCGGCGTCCTGCCCTGGGACCACAAGTTTTCGCTCGGCGCGATCGGCTCCACCGGCACGACGGCGGCCAACGCCATCGCCGCCGAAGCGGACCTCATCATTGGCATCGGCACCCGCTACGAGGACTTCACCACCGCGTCCCGGACCGCGTTCCAGAACCCGGGCGTGTTGTTCATCAACATCAACGTCGCAGCGATCGACGCCTACAAGCACGGCACCTCCCTGCCGATCGTCGCCGACGCCCGCAAGGCCCTGGTCAAACTGAACCAGGCCCTCGGCGGCTACCGGATCGGCGCCGACCTGGAACAGCGGATCGCGGCCGAGAAGTCACGCTGGGACGCCACCGTGGACGAGGCCTTCGATACCCGCTTCACCCCGTTGCCGGCCCAGAACGAGATCATCGGCGCCACGAACCGTGCGATGGACGCCCAGGACGTGGTCATCTGCGCTGCCGGGTCCCTCCCGGGCGACCTGCACAAGATGTGGCGCGTCCGGGACCCGTTCGGCTACCACGTCGAGTACGCCTACTCCTGCATGGGCTACGAGATCCCCGGCGGCCTCGGCGTCAAGCGCGCGGCCCTGGCCGAAGCCGCGAGGGGCGGGGCGCAGCGTGACGTCGTCGTGATGGTGGGGGACGGTTCCTACCTCATGATGCACACCGAACTGGTCACCGCCGTCGCCGAACGGATCAAACTGATCGTGGTCCTGATCCAGAACCACGGCTACGCCTCGATCGGCTCGCTCTCCGAATCCCTCGGCTCGCAGCGCTTCGGCACCCAGTACCGGGCACTCGACGAGGAACACCACAGCTTCGACGACGGAGACCGGCTCCCCGTGGACCTGGCACTAAACGCCGAAAGCCTCGGCGTTAAGGTGATCCGGATCGAACCGGGGGAGAAGGTCATCGCGGAGCTCGAACAGGCCGTCCGGGATGCCAAGGCGGCGCCCGAGCGCGGCGGCCCGATTCTCATCCACGTGGAATCCGACCCGCTGCTGGACGCCCCCGGCTCCGAGTCCTGGTGGGACGTCCCGGTCTCGCAGGTCTCCGAGCTCGACTCCACGAAACAGGCCTTCCAGACCTACATCGATCACAAGAGCCAGCAGCGCAAGCTGCTCGGCTGACCCCGGCCCCCTGAGCCACCCAGCATCCAAACCTCCAAGGACATTCTTATGAGCACCCCCACCCTCACCACCACCAAGGCCATCCGGCACTTCATCAACGGCGCCGAGTCCGCCGGCGTTGGCAGCCGCACCCAGCCGGTCTACAACCCCGCCACCGGCGCCGTCTCCGCGCAGCTGCGGCTGGCCAACCGGGCGGACCTGGACACCACCGTCGCCGCCGCCCGCGCCGCCGCCGACAGCTGGGGCGACATCTCCCTCGCCAAGCGCACCGCCGTGCTGTTCAAGTTCCGCGAACTCGTCGCGGCCCACGTCGACGAGCTCGCCGAACTGATCACCGCCGAGCACGGCAAGGTCCTCTCCGATGCCAAGGGCGAGATCGGCCGAGGCCTGGAGGTCATCGAATTCGCCTGCGGCATCCCGCAGCTGCTCAAGGGCGACTATTCGGACCAGGTCTCCACCGGCATTGACGTCTTCTCCTTCCGCGAACCGCTCGGCGTCGTCGCCGGCATCACCCCGTTCAACTTCCCGGTCATGGTGCCGCTGTGGATGGCGCCGATGGCGATCGCCACGGGCAACGCCTTCATCCTCAAGCCCTCCGAGCGGGACCCCTCCGCCTCGATGCTGCTCGCCAAGTTGTGGAAGGACGCCGGCCTGCCCGACGGCGTCTTCCAGGTCCTGCACGGTGATAAGGAAACCGTCGAGGGCCTCCTCACGCACCCGGACGTGGACGGCATCTCCTTCGTCGGTTCCACCCCGATCGCCCAGTACGTCCACGAGACGGCCACCAAGCACGGCAAGCGCGTCCAGGCCCTGGGCGGGGCGAAAAACCACGCCATCATCATGCCCGACGCGGATCTCGACAACGCCGCGGACCACCTCGCCGCCGCCGCCTTCGGTTCCGCCGGCGAACGCTGCATGGCCATCTCGGTCGCCGTCGCCGTCGGCGATGCCGCCGACCTGCTGGTCAAGAAGGTCGAAGAGCGCGCTCTCGCCGTCAAGGTCAACAACGGCACCGTGCCCGACGCCGAAATGGGCCCGGTCATCACCCCGGCGTCCAAGGACCGCATCGTGAAGATCGTCACCGATGCCGAAGCCGCCGGTGCCGCGATGGTGGTGGACGGCCGCGACCTCGTCGTCCCCGGCCACGAGGACGGCTTCTGGGTCGGCCCCACCGTCCTGGACCACGTCAAAACCGAAATGACCGCCTACAGCGAGGAAATCTTCGGACCCGTCCTCGTCGTCGTCCGGGTCGAGGACCTGGACGCCGGCATCGCGCTGATCAACGCCAACCCCTACGGCAACGGCACCGCCATCTTCACCTCCTCCGGCGCCAACGCCCGCAAGTTCCAGCGCTCCGTCACCGTAGGCATGATCGGCATCAACGTGCCGCTGCCCGTGCCGGTGGCGTACCACTCCTTCGGTGGCTGGAAGGCCTCGCTCTTCGGCGACAAGCACATGTACGGTCCGGAGGG
Source organism: Arthrobacter sp. (assembly GCA_034376805.1). Taxonomy (GTDB): domain Bacteria; phylum Actinomycetota; class Actinomycetes; order Actinomycetales; family Micrococcaceae; genus Arthrobacter. The sequence goes on along the minus strand of JAXMJF010000026.1, from coordinate 61,958 downwards.
TGTGTCCTTTTACACCCGCGGCAAGGTGGTCACCTCGCGCTGGCCCGAACCCACCCACGCCTCCGGCGCCTCCTACAACTTCCCGTCCAACTGACCACCCAACAACCACATTCGACTGCTCCGTAACCGCCGTTTTGAGCGTCCAAAACGGCACCTGCGGAGCAATCGATGAGAAGGAATGGCAATGACTGAGAACAAGCTGATCATCGGCACCGCGCCGGACTCCTGGGGCGTCTGGTTTCCGGATGACCCCAAGCAGACCCCGTGGGAACGCTTCCTCGACGAAGTCGCCGAATCCGGCTACAAGTGGATCGAACTCGGCCCTTACGGCTACCTCCCTACCGACCCCGCCCGGCTCGCCGAGGAGCTGAAGGCCCGCGACCTGCAGATCTCGGCCGGCACCGTCTTCACCGCGTTCCACCGCGGCCTGGACCAGTGGGAAACCGCCTGGGAACCGGCCCGCAAGGTCGCCGAACTCACCGCCGCGATGGGCGGGGAACACATGGTGGTCATCCCGGCGATGTGGCGCGACGACGTCACCGGCGAGGCGGTGGAAAGCGGCGAGCTCACTGAAAAGGCGTGGGCCGACCTCTTCGCAGGGCACAACCGCCTCGGCAAGACCCTACTGGAGGACTTCGGCCTGAAGCAGCAGTTCCACTCCCACGCGGACTCCCACGTCGGCGCGCAGGAGGACATCGAGACCCTCCTCGCCGCCACGGACAGCGAGTATCTCAACCTGTGCCTGGACACCGGGCACGCCGAGTACTGCGGCGCGTCCAGCCTGGAGCTGATCAAGAACTACCCGGACCGGATCGGCTATCTGCACCTCAAGCAGATCAACCCGGACATCCTCAGGAAGGTCAACCAGGAGAACATGACCTGGGCCGCCGCAAACCTGGCCGGTGTGATGACCGAACCGCCGAACGGACTGCCGGACCTGCGCGCCGTCATCGAGGCCGTCGAGGCGCTGAACCGGCCGATCTTTGGCATCGTGGAGCAGGACATGTACCCCGTGGCGTTCGACGTCCCGATGCCGATCGCAAAGCGCACCCGGAACTATCTGCTTTCGTGCGGCTCCCGCACCGCCGTTAACTAGACGTCAACTAGAACTGAGGACAAGACCATGACCAAGACCCTTCGCGTTGCTGTCATCGGCGCCGGCCGTATGGGCGCAGACCACATCCAGCGGCTCAACACCCGCATCCACGGCGCGGAAGTTGCCGCCGTCGTCGACGTCGACCTCGCCCGTGCGCAGGGCGCCATCGAAGGCATCCCGGGCGCCGTTGCCCTGGCCGTCGCCGACGAGGCCCTCAACAACGGCGACGTCAACGCCGTGCTGATCGCCACCCCCGGCTTCCTGCACGAGGACATCCTGCTCAAGGCCATCGCCAAGGACATCCCGATCCTCTGCGAGAAGCCGCTCACTCCGGACGCTGCGTCCGCCTGGAAGATCGTCCAGGCCGAGGAGCAGCTGGGCCACCAGCGCATCCAGGTCGGCTTCATGCGGCGCTTCGACGCCGAATACGCCGCCCTCGGCAAGATCATCCGCGACTCCGAACTCGGCGAGTTGCTGATGCTGCACCACCAGCACCGCAACCCCACGACACCCGCCGGCTTCACCAACGAGATGCTGATCAACGACTCCGTGGTCCACGAATTCGACGCCATCCGCTACTTCACCGGCGAGGAAATCACCTCCGTCCAGGTCCGCCTCGGCAAGGCCACCCGGAACGCCCCGGCCGGCCAGCACGACCCGCAGCACGTGCTGATCGAAACCGAATCCGGCGTCCTGGCCGACGTCGAGATCTACGTCAACGCCAAGTTCGGCTACGAGGTGGCCACCCAGGCCTCGTTCGAGGACGGCATCGTCAGCATCGGCGGGGACAACGGCCCCTACACCCGCAGCAACGGACGCTGGGGCGGAAACATCACTCCCGGTTTCGAGGAGCGCTTCGGCGCCGCATACGATGTCGAAATCCAGTCCTGGGTGGACGCCGCCCTGCGCGGTGAAATCGGCGGCCCGACCGCCTGGGACGGGTACGCCACCGCCGCCTGCTGCGAGGCCGGCGTCGAGGCGCAGAAGAACGGCGAAAAGGTCGCCGTGAAGCTGAACGCCAAGCCCGACCTGTACCGCTAGGACGAACGTGTTGGGGGCCGCGGCCTCCTTCGGCGTTCCTTCCGGTCCCACGCACAACCTGACCGATCCACCATGGAGAGTTCCGAAGTGAAAATCGCACTTGATCCAACGCCCTTCCACCACTCGCACAGCCTGCTGGAGTTTCCGCGGGTGGTGGCGGACCTCGGCTACAAGTACATGCAGATGACCCCGCACGCCGACCTCATCCCGTTCTACAACCACCCGAAGGCCGACGACGAACTGGTGGGCCAGCTGGCCAAGGCCTGCAAGGACGCCGGGATCGAGATCGCCTCGGTGCTGCCGGTGCTGCGCTGGTCCGGACCGGATGAGGACGCCCGCGAAGCGGCCGTCCGGTACTGGAAGCGTGCCATCCAGATCGCCGTGGACCTCGGCGTCAGCACCATGAACACCGAATTCAGCGGACGCCCGGAGAAGGCGGAGGAATCCGAGCGCGCGTTCTACCGCTCCATGGAGGAACTGCTGCCGATCATCGAGCGCGAAGGCATCGACCTGCTGATCGACCCGCACCCGGACGACTTCGTCGAGGAGGGCCTGGCCGCGGTCCGGGTGATCCGCGGCCTGAACTCCAAGCACGTCGGCCTGGTCTACGTCGCTTCGCACAGTTTCCACATGCAGAACGCGCCGCTGGACATCATGCGTGCCGCGGGGGACAAGCTCCGTCTGGTCCACGTCGCCGACACCATGGACCACCACGCCTCGCACGGGCTGCGCTACATCACCAACCCGCCCGGCAACCCGGTCCGGGTGCACCAGCACCTGAAAATCGGCGACGGCGACGTCAACTGGGATGAGTTCTTCGGCGGTCTGAAGGAAATCGGCTTCCTCGACCGGGAGGACACCGTGATGGTATCCAGCGTCTTCGCCGAGGACGACAACGCCGCCGAGGTCTCCCGCTACCAGCTGGACACGATGAACAACTACATCGAAAAGGCACGGTAGCGGCCGCCCTATGCAGAAAACGGAAAACACCCTCACCAGCTCTTCGGCCCCATCCGGGCCGGGCGCCGCCGGTACTGCCGCGAACCCCAAGAAATTTATGCGGCGGGTCGCGCTGTTCTCGACCTTCGGCGGACTGCTTTTCGGCTACGACACCGGCGTCATCAACGGTGCCCTGCCGTTTATGCAGCGCGACCTCGGGCTGACGCCGCTGACCGAAGGCCTCGTCACGTCGACCCTGCTGTTCGGCGCGGCGTTCGGCGCCATCACCGCGGGCCGGCTCTCCGACAGGTTCGGACGCCGGAAGACCATCATGGGGCTGGCCCTCATCTTCGCCGTCGCCACTGTCGCCTGTTCCCTCGCGCCCACGACGGAACTGCTGGTGCTGGCCCGGACCGTCCTTGGCCTGGCCGTCGGCGGGGCATCGGTGATTGTGCCGGTGTACCTCGCGGAAATGTCCCCGGCAGCCCAACGCGGGCGGATCGTCACCCAGAACGAGCTCATGATCGTCACGGGGCAGTTTTTGGCCTTCACGTTCAACGCCGTCCTGGGCAACGCTTTCCCCGAGGCCTCAAATGTGTGGCGCTGGATGCTGGTCATCGCGACACTGCCCGCGGTTGTGCTCTGGTTCGGCATGCTGGTCCTGCCCGAAAGCCCCCGCTGGCTGGCATCGGCCGGACGTTTCGGCGAGGTCCTCGAAGTCCTGCGGAAGACCCGCGCGTCGGCCGATGTCTCGACGGAATTCGATGAAGTGCGGCAGGCGGCCCGGGAGGATTACCAATCCAAGCTCGGAACCTTCCGTGACCTCACGGTGCCGTGGATCCGCAGGATTTTTGTGGTGGGTCTGGGCATGGCGGTCATCAACCAGATCAGCGGGGTCAACGCCATCATGTACTACGGCACCTCGATCCTTTCCAGCTCAGGCTTCGGGGATCAGGGCGCACTGATTGCCAACGTCGTCAACGGCGTTACCTCGGTGGCCGCCGTCATCGTCGGCATGTCCCTGATGACACGGGTCCGGCGGAAGTCCATGCTGATCGTCGGCCTGATCGGGACGTCGTCCTCGCTGCTGGCCATTGGCCTGATTTCGATGCTGATCCCGGAAAGCACCCTCCGCGGCTATCTGGTGCTGCTGTTTATGGTGACCTTCCTGGCCTCCATGCAGTCCTGCATCGGCACCGTGACCTGGCTGACGATGTCCGAAATTTTCCCGATGCATGTCCGCGGGATCGGCATGGGCATCTGCGTGTTCGTGCTGTGGATGATCAACTTCCTGATCGGCTTCTTCTTCCCGCAGATGGTCGCCTGGATCGGTGTTTCCATGACGTTCTTCATCTTCGTGGCGATGCAGCTGGCAGCGATCGTCTGGGTGAAACGCGTGGTCCCGGAAACCAAGGACAAGAGCCTGGAAGACCTGGAGCACTACTTCAAGAACGTGGCCGGCAAGCAGCCCGCCACCGCGTAGCCGTACCAGCACAAAGCCCTGCCCCGCTGTTCCGTGCGGGGCAGGGCTTTTCGCGTGTCCGGAAGCCGGGCGGCGGCGCTACACGTGCGCGTGCAGCGTCGGGAGCGCATCGACCAGGGGCGCCAGCTCCGGCACCTCCTGCGCCTCGGCCAGCGCCCGTTCCAGCGTGGCATCGTGGCTGGGCCGGGCCTCCTCGAGCAGCTTGATGCCGTTCGGCGTGAGCTCGGTGTAGATCCCGCGGCGGTCATCGGCGCACAGGATCCGGGTCAGCAGCCCGCGGTCCTCCAGCCGGTTGACCAGGCGGGTGGTGGCGCTGGCGCTCAGCGCGGTGGCGCGGGCCAGTTGCTGCATACGCATGTGCCAGCCGTCCTGGCGGCTCAGCGCATCCAGCACGGTGTACTCCACAACGGACAGCTGCGCCACAGCCTGCAGCGAGCGTTCCAGCTCCGCCTCGATCAGTCCGTGCAGGGCCGCCAGGGTCCGCCAGCCTTGCGCCCGGACCTCGACGGCGTCGTCCTTGATGCCCATCAGTTCTTCCCTTCAGTTCGGCCTGCCCCGTCCCGAAATATCCCGGAACACCGACAGCCCACAAATTAGTTGCTTGCGCGGTATAGTTGCTTGTGCAACAATAAATAACGCGTCTGCAACTAATAGCTTACGCTTCGACTTTCTTTCCGTACAGTTTTTGAAGGAGCTCCGCCATGCCCATTGGCCTGATAGCACTTGCCCTCGGCGGGTTCGGGATCGGACTCACCGAGTTCGTCATCATGGGCCTGCTGCCCGAAGTGGCCGCGGACTTCCAGGTCAGCGAGGCCACCGCGGGCTGGCTCATCTCCGGCTACGCGCTCGCCGTCGTCGTCGGGGCCCTGCTCCTGACCGCCGCCGTGACGCGCTTCGAGCGCAAGCCCGTCCTGGCCGTGCTGATGGTGCTGTTCATCGCCGGCAACCTGGTTTCCGCCGTCGCACCCGACTATTCGCTGATGATGATCGGCCGCATCATCGCGGCGCTCGCGCACGGCGCCTTCTTCGGCATCGGCGCGGTGGTCGCCGCCAGTATGGTCGCCCCCACCAAAAAGGCCGGCGCGATCGCCATTATGTTCACCGGGCTCACGGCGGCCAACGTCCTGGGTGTTCCCTTCGGCACCATGCTGGGACAGGCCGCCGGCTGGCGGTCCACCTTCTGGGCGATCACCGGCATCGGCATCATTTCCCTCGTGGGCATTCTGACCCTGGTCCCCAAAACAGGGTCAGGGGAGGTTGCCCCCGGCGGACTGCGCGGGGAACTCCGCGCCTTCCGCTCCGGCCAGGTCTGGCTCTCCATCCTGGTCACCATCCTGGGCTACGGCGGCATGTTCGGCGCTTTCACCTACATCGCCTTCACCCTCACCGAGGTCACCGGGTTCTCCGCCTCCACCGTCCCGTGGCTGCTCATCCTCTTCGGTGTGGGCCTCTTTATCGGCAACACCGTGGGCGGCAAAGCGGCGGACAGGAACGTGGACCGCACCCTGCTGGTCGCGCTCGCCGCGCTGGTGGTGGTCCTCGTGGCCTTTGCCCTCACCGCGGGCAACCAGCCGATGACCATCGCCTCCATGGTGCTGCTGGGCGGATTCGGCTTCGCCACGGTCCCCGGGCTGCAGATGCGCGTCATGAAGTACGCCACGACCGCCCCCACCCTGGCGTCCGGCGCCAACATCGGAGCCTTCAACGTGGGCAACGCACTCGGCGCGTGGATGGGCGGCGTGACCATCACCGCCGGCCTCGGCTACACCTCGCCCATCTGGGCCGGCGCCGGCATCACACTGCTGGGCCTGGGGGTCATGGTCTTCGCGGCGGCCGCTGCGAAACTGCACCACGCGGGACGCGCCGGCGGTCCCGACGTCGACGGTGCGGACGGCGAACGGAACAGTGTGGCACTCCAGCGGGCCTAACACTGGCCGGTCTGGCACTTACCTCAGCCCGGCTGACAGCTACGCGTGGGGATTCGGTAGTGTCGGTTCATGGATAGCGGCACCTTGGTCAATTTCTTGCTAGTTCTCTTTTTTGTGCTGTTGGGAGGGGTCTTCGCTGGTACGGAAATGGCGTTGGTGTCCCTTCGCGAGGGCCAGGTGCGCCAGATAGAAAGGATGGGGAAGGGTGGCGCCAGGACTGCCGCTTTGGCCCGGAATCCCAATCGATTCCTCTCCACGGTTCAGATTGGAGTGACGCTTTCGGGCTTTTTCTCAGCCGCTTATGGAGCTTCCACAATTGCACCCGATATAGAACCCCTCCTGGAAGGTTTGGGGTTGGGCGCCGCGGCAGAGCCGGTGTCCTTTATCGGACTGACGTTGCTGGTGGCATATCTATCCCTAGTGCTGGGTGAGTTGGTGCCCAAGAGGCTGGCGATGCAGAACGCGGTCGGCTTCACGAAGGTTCTTGCCCCACCGCTGATCGTCCTTTCGGAACTCATGCGACCGGTCATTTGGATGCTGTCCGTTTCAACCAATGCGTTGGTGAAGCTACTGGGCGGCGATCCCAATGCAAAACAGGACAGCGTCAGCTCCGAGGAACTTTGGGACATGATCGCCCAGAGTGACATGCTGGAGGAACACAGCCGAAACATCCTCAACGACGTGTTTGGGGCGGGAGACCGGTCCCTGCAGGAAGTCATGCGCCCTCGCACTGAAGTCGCTTTCGTCGACGGCACACTGAGCATTGCGGCCGCACGCCGCATGGTCAGGGACGGCCCTTATTCGCGCTATCCCGTGATTGGCCGGACCGCGGATGACGTCCTCGGTTTCGTCCACATCCGTGACCTGATGCCCCGGGACGATGAGTACGACGAGCGGCCGGTGAGGGAGATTGCTCGTGAGATCCTTCCGCTGCCGGGAACGAACAGGGTGCTGCCTTCGCTGGCCAGAATGCGCAGACTCGGTCATCACATAGCGCTGGTGGTTGACGAGTATGGGGGCACAGACGGCATCGTCACCCTGGAAGATCTCGTCGAGGAACTGGTGGGTGAAATTTACGATGAGTACGACACCGGGGCCGACCACGAGGATCGCGTTAGCGTAGCTGCCGGATCCATCGACGTCGACGGCGGCCTGATTCTGCAGGAGTTTCAGTCAGTGACCGGCCTGGCACTGCCTGACGGGCATTACGAAACAGTGGCCGGATACGTGATGGATCGTCTCGGCCGCCTGCCCCGGAATGGGGACCGGGTGGAAGTGGCAGGCCACGTGCTGAGGGTGGTCGCGATGGACGGTTTGCGCATTGGACGGATCCGGGTGACGCCCGCGAACTCTCAGCCGGAGGAACTTTGAGCACTTCGGCGGGGTAAACGCATCACGCGATAGCCTCAGTGAAGACGACGACGGCGGCCCCTTGCTGCCGTCGTCGTCCTCGTTCTTGGGCGGCCGCGGCCGCCCCGGAGGCGCCCGCGAACCGGTAGTTCTTTACGCTCACGACTGCCTTAGTTACGTGATTACATCCTAATGTCAGGACAAACTATTGACATGCGTGAGCTAAGTCACCATGATCGAGGTAGGCATTATTCCGGCGGCTGCAAGGTAGCAGCCCGGAGCTGAAATCAAAGGAGATTCACGGTGGCTAAATTTTCCTGGCGCAAGGCGACCCTGGTGGCGGCGGTTGTGCCGATGCTGGCAATGAGTGCATGTTCAAGCACCGGCGGCAAGCCCGCAGATTCCGGCAACGCGGCCGCTGGCGGCCAGGTCGCCACCACGGAGCGGATGAAGATTGCCTTGATCACCCACGCCGCAGCAGGTGACACCTTCTGGGACATCGTCCGCAAGGGTGCCGAGGAGGCGGCGGCGAAGGACAACGTTGAACTGCTCTACACGTCCGATCCCGAGGCAGGCCGGCAGGCACAGCTCATCCAGCAGGCTATCGACCAGAAAGTGGACGGCATCGCAGTCACGCTCGCCAAGCCCGAAGCCCTCAATGACTCACTGAAGAAGGCCGCCGACGCCGGCATCCCGATTGTGAGCCTCAACGCCGGCGAATCGGTCGCCACCCAGCTGGGGGCTTTCACCCACTTCGGCTCGAACGAAAAGCTCGCGGGGGAGGCCGTCGGCACGCGGCTCGCGGCGGAGAACTTCCAGCACCCGGTCTGCGTGATTCAGGAACAGGGCCACGTTGGCCTGGAAGCACGTTGCGCCGGCGTCAAGGCGAAGGTGCCTGGAACGGAGATCCTTTACGTCGAGGGCAAGGACATGACCTCGGTCCAGTCCACCGCGACGGCCAAGCTCCAGGCTACCAACGACGCCGACGTCATTATTGGCCTCGGCGCCCCCATCACCCTGACTCTCCTCAAGTCGGTCGCGGATGCCGGCAGCTCTGCCAAGGTGGCAAGTTTCGACCTGAACGCGGAGCTCGCCCAGAAAATCGTGGATGGTGCAGTCCTGTTCACCGTGGACCAGCAGCCGTGGCTGCAGGGCTACGGCGCCATTGATGCGCTGTGGCAGAACAAGCGCGGCGGCTTCAGCATCGGCGGCGGCCAGTCGGTCCTCACCGGCCCGAGCCTCGTCGACCAGTCAAATGCAGCCGATGTCCTGACCTTCGCCCAGCAGGGCATCCGCTAACAGCCCGCTGGCCGGGCCGGCTCAGGCCGGCCCGGCAGCAAGGAGAGCTATCATGACCATCACCCAGACCAAGACAAAGTCACCGGCGCCCGATGAGCGCGTCGCCAAGCGCAGTCCGTTCCAGAAGCTCCTCGGACGTCCCGAGGTCGGTGCCCTGGTGGGCGCGATCGTCCTCTTCGTTTTCTTCGCGGCGGTTTCCCCAACCTTCACCCAGCCCAACGCCCTGGCGACAATTCTGTACGGCAGTTCCACGATCGGGATCATGGCCGTGGGGGTGTCCTTGCTGATGATCGGCGGGGAGTTCGACCTGTCCACCGGTGTTGCCGTCATCAGTTCGGCGCTGACGGCGTCGATGTTCAGCTGGTACTTCAGCACGAACGTCTGGGTCGGAGTCCTGCTGGCCCTGGTGGTCTCCTTGGGCATCGGCTACATCAACGGCTGGATCCTGATGAAGACCAAGCTGCCCTCCTTCATCGTCACTCTGGCCACCTTCCTGATGCTGACCGGCCTGAACCTTGGCCTGACCCGCCTGATCGGCGGTTCGGTGTCCTCCCCGTCGATCTCCAACATGGACGGCTTCGATTCGGCCCGGGCGGTCTTCGCCTCCTCGGTGACCATCGGCGGCGTCGACGTCAAAATTACGGTGTTCATCTGGATCGCACTCGTCGCGGTCGCCACCTGGGTGCTGATGCGGACCCGGGTGGGAAACTGGATCTTCGCCGTCGGCGGGGACCAGAACGCGGCCCGCGCCGTGGGTGTGCCGGTCAAGGCCACCAAGATCGGCCTGTTCATGGGGGTGGGGTTCTGCGGCTGGATCCTGGGCATGCACAACCTCTTCGCCTTCGACACCGTGCAGTCCGGTGAAGGCGTAGGCAACGAATTCCTCTACATCATCGCCGCAGTCATCGGCGGCTGCCTGCTGACCGGCGGCTACGGCTCCGCGATCGGCGGCGCGATCGGCGCGTTCATCTTCGGCATGGCCAACAAGGGCATCGTCTACGCCCAGTGGAACCCGGACTGGTTCAAGTTCTTCCTGGGCCTGATGCTGCTGCTGGCCACCATCGTCAACCTCATCGTCAAGCGCCGCGCGGAACTCAAGTAAAGGGGCTTAGAGAAATGAATGCCAACGAGATCGACCAGCAAACGCTGCTGAAGAACGAAAAAGACCCCCTCACCCACACCCCCGTGCACCTGCTCTCCCTCGAGGGCGTCGGCAAGCACTACGGGAACATCATCGCCCTCTCCGACGTCACCATGGCCGTCGACAACGGCCGCGTCACCTGCGTCCTCGGCGACAACGGCGCCGGCAAGTCCACGCTGATCAAGATCATCGCCGGCCTGCACCAGCACGACGCCGGAGTCCTGAACATCATGGGCGAGGAACGCAAATTCTCCTCACCCCGGGACGCCCTGGACGCCGGCATCGCCACCGTCTACCAGGACCTCGCCGTCGTCCCGTTGATGCCGATCTGGCGGAACTTCTTCCTCGGCTCGGAACTGACCTCCGGCTTCGGCCCGTTCAAAAGCATGGACGTCGAGAAAATGAAGGAGATCACGCTCAAGGAACTCGCCGAGATGGGCATCGACCTCCGCGACGTCGAGCAGCCCATCGGCCAGCTCTCCGGCGGTGAACGCCAGTGCGTCGCGATCGCCCGGGCTGTGTACTTCGGCGCGAAGGTCCTGATCCTCGACGAGCCCACCGCCGCCCTCGGCGTGAAGCAGTCCGGCGTGGTGCTCCGCTACATCCTGCAGGCCCGCGACCGCGGCCTCGGCGTCATCTTCATCACCCACAACCCGCACCACGCCTTCCCCGTCGGCGACCGGTTCCTGCTGCTCAAACGCGGCAAGTCCATCGGCTACTACGACAAGAAGGACATCACCCTCGACGAGCTCACCGCCCAGATGGCCGGCGGCGCCGAACTCGCCGAACTCGCCCACGAACTCGAACAACTCGGCGGCCACAGCGACGTCGTCAAGGAGGTCCAGAGCGAAGTGGCCGACGTCGCCCAAACCACCGGCAAGACCTACTAACAGCACGGGGGAGCAGGCCCCGCCCCGTCCGGGCACGGCCCTGCTCTTTCCTGCGCCGGCTTCCTGCGCCGGCCGGGGCAATGCCTGGAGGCCGCACCCCACACGGGTCCGGCTCCACCCTCACGCCGTTGTGAACAATTGAAAGGACGAGCCAATGGCTTACCTGAATCGGGACTCCACCAACCTTCCCCTGCCCGTGCGGATCGGGCTGATCGGCTCGGGCTGGATGGGCGCCTTCCACGCCGAGAGCATCGCCCGCCGGGTCCCCGGCGCCGAGCTCGCGGCCATCGCTGATCCCAACGTGGAGTCCGCCGCGGCGCTGGCCTCCACCCTGGGCGCCGGCAAGGTGACAGCCGACGCCGCCGACATCCTGGCCGACCCGGAGATCGACGCCGTGATCATCGCCAGCCCGGCGCGCTTCCACTCCTCGCTGATCGCCCAGGCCGCCGCCGCCGGGAAGCATGTGTTCTGCGAGAAGCCGGCCGGCCTGGGGCTCGACGAGCTCGACGACGCCCTGTCCGCCGTGGAGGCCGCCGGGGTGCACTTCCAGATCGGCTTCAACCGCCGGTACGCCGAGGACTTCCAGGCAGCCAAGAAGGACCTGGCCGCCGGCACCGTCGGGACGCCGCAACTGTTGCGCTCACTGACCCGGGATCCGGGCACGGGAAGCATTCCAAACGCGGCCAGGGTCCCGGCCTGGACCGTCTTCCTGGAAACCCTGATCCACGACTTCGACACGTTGAACTGGTTCAACGAAGGCGCCGAACCGGTGGAGGTCTACGCCATTGCCGATGCGCTGGTGGAACCCGGGCTGCGCGACCAGGGCTTCCTGGACACTGCCGTCGTCACCATCCGCTACAGCAACGGTGCCATCGCGGTGGCCGAGGCGAACTTCAGCGCCCTCTACGGCTACGACATCCGCGGGGAAGTCTTCGGCTCCAAGGGCATGGTGCAGGCCGGGCGGGCCACGGAAACCGCGGCCCGCCGCTACACCGCCGACGGGATGTCGGCCGACACTCCGCGGCTGAACGTGGAGCTCTTCCGGCAGGCCTACACGGATGAACTCGTCGACTTCACCGATGCCGTGCGCGCGCGTCGGGACGGCACGGCGCCGTCGTCGGCGGCGTACTCACTGACACCCGGCGCAGCGGACGCCCGGCGCGCGCTGGCCATGGCGCTGGCTTGCATCGAGTCGGTCAAGCGAGGCGCCCCGGTGGCCGTCACCGAGAAGGCAGTCCTCTGATGCGGCTTGCCGTCTGCGCGGAGATGGTCTTCACCGACCTTCCGTTCACGGAGCGGGTGCGCCGGATCCACGACGCCGGTTTCGACGTCGAACTCTGGGACTCCCGCACCAAGGACGTTGCTGCCCTCAAGGCCACCGGGGCGGTGTTTTCCTCCATGACGGGATACACCGCCGGCAGCCTGGTGGACCCCGACACGGCGGATGAGGTGGTGCGGACGGCGGAGTCACTCATCCCCACTGCCCTGGAGCTCGGTGTGAGCCGGATGGTGGTGCACCCGGCTGAACTCATCGACGGCCAGGCGGCCCGTCCGGTCTACCGGTCCAGCGGCCAGATGTGGACTACCGGTGCCCGGACCCTGGAGCGGCTCGGCAAGCTCGGCGAGAAATACGGGCTGACGTTCTGCCTGGAGAACCTCAACACCATCCTCGACCACCCCGGCATCCCGCTGGCCCGCGCCAAGGACACCCTGGCGCTGGTGCAGGCTGCCGGGCACCCGAACGCCAGGCTCATGCTGGATCTCTACCATGCGCAACTCGGGGAGGGGAACCTGATCGAACTGGTCCGAAGCGCCCTGCCGTACCTCGGCGAGATCCAGGTCGCGGATGTTCCGGGCCGCTGCGAACCCGGGACCGGGGAAATCAATTACGCAGCTGTCGCCAGGGCACTCGCGGAGGCCGGCTATGACGGGACCGTGGGCATGGAAGCCTGGGCCAGCGGTGACAGTTACGACGCCCTCGAGGCCTTCCGGGCCGCCTTCACCGTGCCGGCGCTACACACGAAAGCAGAAGTATGAAAGACGTAATCCTTGGACTGGTCGGGGTGGGGCGGATCGGCGTTATGCACGCCAACAACATCGCCGCGCTCAACGGTGTCCTCAATCCGCAGGGCATCAACGTCCGGCTCCGGCTCACGGACGTCGCCGAGGACCACGCCCGGGCCATCGCCGCCGGGCTCGGTGCCGAGTTCCTGCCCTCGGTGGAGGCGCTCCTGGCCTCCGGGTTGGACGGACTCGTCATCGCCACCGGAACCGGGACCCACCCGGAGCTGATCAGGGCCGGAGTGGACGCCGGCATCCCGGTGTTCTGCGAGAAGCCTGTCGCCCTGAACGTGGCGGACGCCCTGCCCGTGCTCGACTACATCCGGGACCGGAACGGCGTGGTCCAGATTGGCCACCAGCGCCGTTTCGACGCCGGCTACCAGGAGGCCCGGCGTGCCTACCAGGCCGGGGAACTGGGCTGGATCCACTCGCTGCGCGCCGTCACCTGCGATATGGCACCGCCGCCGGTCGAGTTCCTGGCCAGCTCCGGCGGGCTGTTCCGGGACTGCTCGGTGCACGATTTCGATATCCTGCGCTGGCTCACCGGCCGGGAAATCGTCGAGGTCTACGCCCGCGGCTCCAACAACGGCGACCCGGCCATCGGTGCGGCCGGCGACGTGGACACCGCCCTCGCGCTGGTGACGTTCGACGACTGCACCGTCGGAACCGTCTCGGCCACGCGGTACAACGGGGCGGGCCACGATGTGCGGCTGGAAATCCAGGGCTCCCGGGGCTCGCTCATGGTCGGCCTGGACGACAAAGCCGCCCTGGCCTCGGCCGAAGCCGGGGTCTCGTTCCCGGCCGGGGAACCGCACCGGACCTTCGCCGAACGGTTCGAGACGGCCTACCGTTCCGAGATGGCTGCCTTCGTCGAGCTGATCCTGGGCCGCCGGGACAACCCCTGCACGCCGGAGGACGCCGTGGCCGCCTCCCGCGTGGCGGATGCCGCGCAGGAATCCCTCGCGACCGGTGTGCCGGTCCATGTGGTCCAGACCGTGGCCGGCTGAGTGGCTGGCTGAAAGGACGCTCCACCCCGGTTCCGTCACCGGAGTGGAGTTCCAAAAGAACCCCGGGGCCCAACGGCTCCGGGGTTCTTTTGTCTGACTGCGCGGTCTTCAGGCTGCGACGCCTTGTCTCTGCGCGGCAGTCTGGATGCGCGGTGCCCTCAGGCGCCGAAGGGCAGCCGCGGGTCCAGGTCCTGGCCTTCCCAGGTCTGGCGGATCCAGCCGTGGTGCGGATCGTCGCTGATGAGCCAGTCGCGGACCGGGCCGGGGCCCGCCATCACGTTGAGGTAGTACAGGTCGTAGCCCGGGGCCGCCATGGCCGGGCCGTGCCAGCCGTAGGGCACCAGCACGACGTCGCCGGTCCGCACTTCCGCGGAGACATCGATGGGGCGCTCGTCCGAGGCGTACACGCGCTGGTAGCCGATCGCATCGTCCGCTCCCGGCCGCTCCGGAGCGCCGGGGGAGACCCGGGTCTCGAAGTAGTAGATCTCCTCGAGGTTCGTCTCACCGTCCTTCTCCTCGTCGTGCTTGTGCGGGGGATAGGAGGACCAGTTGCCGGCCGGCGTCAGGACCTCGCAGACGATGAAGCGGTCGGCCTCCAGCGCGGCGGGGGTCCCGAAATTGTGGACCTGCCGGGAGCAGTTGCCAGCCCCGCGCAGTTCGACCGGAGTCTCCGCGGCCGTGATCAGGCGTGTCGGGTACGAGGCGTGGGCCGGGGCGGTGGCCACGGCGACGCGCCCGCCGTCGGCCGAACTGATGGTGACGGCCTTGCCGGTTCCCGAATACAGGACGTCGCTGGGGCCGCTGAAGACGCTCTCCCGGCCGGCCAGCCGGTACTCCTGGCCGTCGACGGACACCGTGAAGGACCCGCTGAGCGGGACCACAATACGTTCCTCCTCCGCGGCGGGAAGTTCGACGGCGGCCTCGGCCCCCAACGTCGCGACCTTCAGCCCGGTGTGGGCCCAGCCGTCCACCTCCAGGGTGGAATCGGAGGTGCCCAGGGAAACGTCCCAGCTGCCTTGGGCGGCGGTGCCCAGCGGATAGACCCAGTTGGCCATGAGTTCTGCCTTTTCGTTGTCGCGCCGGAGGAAGGCGCGGGTGTGGACGGGGTGGAGGCGTGGACGGGGTGGGGTGTTCACGGGCGAGGCGGGCAACGCCTAACGGCAAGTGTTACTGCCCGGCGCCGGTAGCGCTGGTGGCGCCTAGCGCTGGACGAGCGTCATTTCGAAGCTGTAGGAATCCGCGCGGTAGACGTGGTGGCCGGTTTCCACCTGGCGCCCGGTGTCGTCCACAGCGGTGCGCTCCATGGTGACCAGGGCCGAGCCGGGGGTGGTTTCCAGCATGGTCGCCTGGTAGTCGCTGGCGATCATGGCGCCGATCCGCTGTGAGGCGAGCCGGAAATTGACGCCGCCGTTGCGGAGGATCGCGTAGAGGCCTTGTGAGCCCAGGATTGCTTCGTCGATGGGGGTGATGTCATCGCGGACCCAGTTTTCCATCAGTGCCAGCGGTTTTCCACCGACCTTCCGGAGCCGGGTGAAGTGGTAAACCTTCGAGCCTGCGGGAATCTGGAGTGCCGTGCGGGTGGCGGCGTCGGCCTCATCGTGGGAGAAGCTCAGTACCTCCGTGGTGGGCTTGCTGCCGTTGTTGCTGAGGTCGTCGAAGAGGCTGGAGAGTTCGAGGGGACGCCGGACCTGGCTGGAGACCACTTGGGTGCCGACGCCGCGCTTGCGCACCAGCAGTCCGGAGCGGACCAGCTCGTCCATCGCCTTGCGCATGGTGGGCCGGGAGAGGTTCAGCTGGGCGGCAAGGTCGATCTCATTGTCGAGACGGCTGCCCGGGGGAAGGACCCCGCCGTGGATCGCCGCCTCGATGCCCTGGACCACCTGGTGGTAGAGCGGCACCGGTGAGGACCGGTCGATGTTGAGATTAAGTTGATTCGCCACTTTTTGCATAACCACTGTCGAAAGCGCTCCCTTGTGCCCCGGACCCGGGCCCAGATGGGCCTCCGGTCGCGTTCTTCAGCGTATGTTCGCTTGATAGGACATACTGCCTAAGTTCATGATAGCAGGGCCGTTTAGGCTTGGGGAGAGCTGCGGCACACCTCAATGAAGGCGCGGAACGGGGCCAGCCGTTCTTCCGCCGGGAGTTCCAGGGCCTCGGGATGCCACTGCACGGACGCCACCCAGCGCGCCGGGTCCTCCAGCGCCTCCACCGTCCCGTCCTCGGCCACCGCCGTCACCACGAGCCCGTCGGCGATCCTGGCCACGGCCTGGTGGTGGCCAGAGGCAATCTTGACCGTGACGGCCTTGGGAGTGCCGCCGTCGCCAGTGCCGCCGTCGCCAGTGCCGCTGTCGCCAGTGCCGCCGGGCCCACCCCCGCTGTACAGGCCGGCAACCTTGCTTCCGCCCCGCACCTCGACCTCATGCCAGGCCCACGGTCCGGCACCGTGCACCGGTGCAGGTTCCCGGTGCGCCACGGTCCCGGGATCCATGTCCTGGATCAGCGTTCCGCCATAGAGGACGTTGAGCAGCTGGTGCCCACGGCAGACGCCCAACACCGGCAGCCCGGCATCGATCGACCGCCGCGCAATGTCCAGGTCCAGCTCGTCCTGGGCCTGGCTGACGTCGTAGCAGGCGTCGCCGCGTACTTCGCCGTAGAGCCGGGGGTCCAGGTCGCCGCCGCCCGGAAGGACGACGCCGTCGAGCGCCTCAAGCGGCTCTCCGGGCGCGGTGAGCAGCACCGGCTCGCCGCCGCCGTCGCGCACCAGTTCCACGATGTAGTCGAAGAGCGCATTGGCCTCCGCCACCCGGGGGTCCGGGTCCGTGGAGCTGCTGAGCCGGACGGGAATTCCGATGCGGGGCTGGCTGCTGCGGGGGAGGGGCGGAGTCTGCATGATTTATTCTGCAACACAACAGCTGTGTCACGACGCAGGTCTAGGATTGCCGGATGACCAACAGATATCTCGTGTCCCGCAGCCGCTTCATCGCTGCCACTCCGGAAGCCATTTTCCAGGTGCTCGCCACCCCGGCACTGCACAGCGTGATCGACGGTTCCGACACCGTGAAGGGTGCCCAGCCGCGCGGCCCCGAGCGGCTCGCCCTCGGTGCGAAGTTCGGCATGGAAATGAACATCAAGATGGACTACAAGATTCTCAACACGGTCTGCGAGTTTGAGGAGGGCCGGCGGATCGCGTGGCGGCACTTCGGCGGCCACGTCTGGCGCTACCTGCTGGAGCCCGCGGCCGACGACGCCAGCGACCCGGGCACCCTCGTCACCGAACAGTGGGACGCACGGGAAGTGCGCGCCAGGATCCTCCTGCGCCTGGCCGGATACGTCCGGCGCCACCCGGCCAACATCGAGCAGACCCTGGCCAAGCTTGACGCCTACATGAAATCCGAAGCCGCATCCGGCACCGGGACCGGTTCCGCCCCGGATCACCACCACTAGGCGCGCCCGATGAGTGCTGCCCGCAGCCTGCACCCGAGCCCGCGCACGCTGGACGTCGAAAGCCTGGACAGCTTCGACCGGCTGGTCGCGGCCGGGGCCAGGACCATGCAGGGGTGGCATGCCCAGTCGCTGGACCTGCGCGGACGGACGGCACAGCTGGAGGGCATGCAGGCGCAGGGCGGGATTTTCCTCGGATGCACCTTCGACGACGGTGTGGAGGAGTCGCTGCGCAGCCGCGGCGCCCTCATCTTCCCCAAGCTGGAGGCCGTGCCGTTCAACCCGTACCGCGGGGGCCTGTACACGCCGCAGGAGCTGTACGCAGGAATCTCCGACTCGCGCTATGAGGACACCCCCGACGCCAGGGTGTACCAGTGGAGCATCCGGCCGGGACAGCGCCACCGCCTGGACGCGACCCTGGCCGCGGCCCTGCACGACCATTCGATCGGCGATGCGCTCGATGACCTGACCCGCTCGGAACTTTGCGCCGGCCGGACCATGGTGGGCGTGATGGGCGGGCATGCGGCAAGCCGCGGATCCGCCGTTTTCGAGGAGGCCGCGCTGCTGGGGAGGTTGCTGGCCAGAGACGGCCGGGTCGTTGCCACGGGCGGCGGCCCCGGCGCCATGGAGGGCGCCAACCTTGGCGCCTACCTGAGTGAGGCACCGGACAGGGACTTCCGGCGGGCCCTGGCGGACCTTGCCGCGGTTCCCGGTTTCCTGCCCTCCGTGTCGGCGTGGGCGCGGTCCGCCGCCGCCGTCGTCGAACGCCATCCGGAGGGCACGCCGTCCCTGGGGGTCCCCACCTGGTTCTACGGGCACGAGCCCCCGAATTTCTTCGCCACCCACATTGCCAAGTACTTCGCCAACGCCATCCGCGAGGCCATCCTGCTGGAACTGTGCAACGGAGGAATAGTGTTCCTGCCCGGTTCCGCGGGCACCGTGCAGGAAATCTTCCAGGATGCCTGCGAGAACTACTACGGCACCCCGGAGACCATCATGCCGATGGTGCTGGTGGGGCAGGAGCACTGGCTGCGGCGCTACCCGGCGTGGCCCCTGCTGCAAAGCCTCGCCGCCGGACGGCAAATGGAGAGCCGGATCTTCCTGGTGGACACCGTGGAGGAAGCGCTCGCCGTCCTGGACCGCTAAGGGCTTAAAGGTCCTTGCGGCACTGCGCCGAGCCCAGCTCGTACAGGCCGTTCAGGTCCCCGGCGGCCAGACCGTCCGGGGTGCCGATCTCGGGGTACATAAGCTGCGTAGGGTCGTCCACATGCTCCAGGCCCATGACATGGCTGAGCTCGTGCAGGATCACCGCGGTGGCGTACGCGGCCCCGTCCGTCCGGCTGAGGTCCTCGCCGATCTGCGGCGCATCGAGTTCCAGGCTGCCGGTGACGAAGCTCTTGGGCCCGTTGCCGAAGCTGAAGTGGGTGCTGCCGCCGGTGCCGATCACCGGTCCCGCGAGCTGCGGGGCCTGCTCCGGGGTGGTCCACGCGATCAGCAGCGGCGCCCAGCGGTCCCCGTAGACGTCCTGCTGGTACGGGACGCGGGACGGCGAAGGCGCTTCGGTGGTGGGCCCGTCGTCGATGAACCTGATCCCGGTCGCACGGGATATCGTCCCGATCGCCTCCTCGACCAGACGCTCGGCGCCCTCCGGAGCGAGCGCCGCGTTCACGACATAGTGCAGCGGACGGCACGGCGAATAGCCCACGGGTGTGCCGTCCTCGTTAAGGGCCAGAAACCGGTAGGAGCTGCTGGCCACGGCCGGTTTCTGCGGGCGCCCCAGCGGCTCGTCCTGCTCCCCGACTCCGGGCGGGGGAGTGTCCGTTCGCACGGCCTCGACAGCCGCGGGCTGGCCGGGCTGGCCCGACTGCCCTGCTGTAGCCTGGCCCGGCCCGGGTCCGCGGCTGACCTCGAAGAGCCCGTCGAACCGCGGATCCGCGTAGATGAAGCCAGCGGCCAGGAACGCGGCGCCGGCGATCAGGGCGGCGGCAACGAGGCCGCGGATGATCCGCCACGCCGTGCGGGAGCGGCTGTGCCGCGGCGTCCGGTCCCGGAACTCAGGACCGTCCACTAAGCGACCACGGCGCCGAAGGCCAGGCCCAGCAGATACGTCACGCCCGCCGCACCCATGCCGATGGCCAGCTGGCGGACGCCGCGGGAGGTGGGGGAGGTGCCGGAGAGGAGCCCGACGACGCCGCCAGTGAACAGGAGCGCCACGCCGACCAGGACGGCCGACAGCACGAGCGCCGCGACGCCGGTCATGCCCAGCACGAAGGGCAGGATCGGCACGATGGCGCCGGACGCGAAGAAGCAGAAGCTCGACGCCGCCGCGCCCCAGGCGGTCCCGATGGCTTCGTGCTCGTCACGGACCTCGGGCAGGTCCGGCTGCAGCGACAGGCTGGGATCGCAATCGCAGTCGCGCAGGCCCATCCGCTCCGCGACGCGGTGCTCGGCGGCCTCCCGCGACATGCCCCGGGCCAGGTAGACCAAGAGAAGTTCGTTGTGTTCGATGTCAAGGGACGGCGCGGCGGCAAGGGTGATCTGGGTGGGGCGGGTCGCCGCGAGGAGTTCGCGCTGGGAGCGCACGGAAATGAATTCGCCCGCTCCCATGGACAGCGCCCCGGCCAGGAGCCCGGCGACGCCACTGAGCAGGACCACAGAACTGCCCACGCCGGAGGCGGCCATGCCCATCACGAGGGACAGGTTACTGACCAGCCCGTCGTTGGCGCCGAAGACGGCCGCGCGGAAGGTGCCCGCCAGCCGGTTGCGGCCCCGGGTGGCGAGCCCGCGAACGACTTCCTCATGGATCTGTTCATCGGCGACCATGGCCGGGGTGGCGGTGGGGTCGGTGGCGTACGGCGACCGGCTTTCGGCCCGCTGGGCGAGGGCCAGGACGAACACCGAGCCGAAGTGGCGGGCCAGGAAGCCCAGGAGCTGGCTGCGGAGCGAGGCGGGGCGGGGCCGGCCGGCGTGGTCGCCAAGCAGTTGGAGCCAGTGCGCCTCGTGGCGCCCCTCGGCTTCGGCCAGGGCGAGCAGGATCTCGCGCTCCTCGCCGCGGCGGTTCTGGGCCAGGTCGCGGTAGACGGCTGCTTCGGCCCGTTCGTCGGCCAGGTACTGCCGCCACCGCTTGATGTCCCCGGGGCCGGGTGTGGTGGCGGGCGGCGCGTGGCGGGGTTCGGGCCGGTGGGATTCGCGGGGTTCGTGGTCGAACGAGTCAGATGTGGCGTGCTGGGACACGGAAGCTCCTGGGCTGGAAAGGGCATGGTTTGGCCCCATTGCGTATCCAGCGTACCCCGTCTTTCCGCGGATTTTCGGCTGGCGATCCTCAGTCAAGAGTTTAGGCAAACCGTAAAAAACGCCCGCGCCGCGGGGGCTGTCACAGCCGCCGGAGTCCCTCCCGGGGGGAGGCCTTGACCGCCCGGGCTCGCGGTGTTCGAATGAAACCCAGGGCGGGCTCTTCGGGGCCCCTGCCGCCACCCCAGTCACACGGAGGTTGCATCATGGACAACATCGGCTCACGCCCCATCCAGCCGGCCCGGGATTCCCTCGAGTCCGATCCCGCGTACGACTACGCCGAGGACGCGCCCGTGAGCGATGGCGGGGAGACCGAGGAAGAGGAGCTTCTCGAAGAGGCCGATCGGCTCGTTCCCCTGGACGAGGAGGACTTCCTCGGCGACGAGACTCCCGTGGTGCCCCTGGACGGAGAAGAATTCCTGGAGCCTGAGGAAAACGAATGATGCTCCGAACGGCTTAAAAGGTCGACGGCTTAAAAAGGTCGACGGCGGCGCCCCCTTTAGTGGGAGCGCCGCCGTCGACCTTTAACCCGCTGTCAGTATCCCAGCGGGGCCGGACCCTAGTGCGTCAGGACGGGGACCTGTTCTTCCTCGGCAGCGCCGCCGGCGACCCGGCGGTGCCAGTTGGCCATAACGGCCGGATCTGTCGGCTTGGTCAACAGTGACACCGCGATGTAGACCACCGCGGACGCCAGCAGGCCGTAGTAGATCGGTTCGTTGGCGTAGATGCCGTCCAGCGGAACCTCGGCGTTAATCTCCAGGATGATCATGGTGCCGAGGGTGATGACCGAGCCCACAGCCATGGAGGCAGCCGCGGCGGCGCCGGTGCCGCGCTTCCAGAGGAGCCCGCCGAGGATGGCCACGAGGAGCCCGCCGACGAGGATGTCGTAGGCGATGGTGAGCGCCGCGACGACGTCCTGGGTGATGATGGCGATGACGATCGCGACGATGCCGAGGCCCAGGACCCACATGCGGTTGGCCTTGACGTCGTGCTCCGGGTTGTCCGTGTCGTCGGTGTTGATGTCCTTGCCGAACCAGCTGGCGACGAACGGCAGGACATCCGCGCGGGCCACGGTGGCGGCGGCGATCAGGGCGCCGGAGGCTGTGGACATCATGGCGGCAACGGCCGCGGCGAGCACCAGGCCGCCGATGCCGATCGGCAGCAGGTTGGTGGCGACCTCGGCGTAGACCACGTCCTTGCCGAGCGCCTTGACGTCGATATCCGGCAGCGCAACACGGGCGCCCAGGCCGATCAGTGCGCCGGCCGCACCGTAGAGGATGCAGTAGATGCCGGCCGTGGCGCCGCCCCAGCGGGCGACCGTGGGGGTCTTGGCGGTGAATACGCGCTGCCAGATGTCCTGGCCGATCAGCAGGCCCAGGGTGTAGACGACGAAGTAGGTGATGATCGTCTGGATCCCGATGCCGTCGATCTGGAAGAAGCTGGCGTCGACGCGGGCACGGATGCCCTCAAAGCCGCCGGCGGCGTTAAGCGTGAACGGCAGCATCAGGAAGAAGATACCGACCGTCTTGATCACGAACTGGACCTGGTCGGCCAGCGTAATTGACCACATGCCGCCGATGGTCGAGTAAACCAGGACGATCGCGCCGCCGATGGCGATGGCGAGGGCGCGGTCCCAGCCAAAGAGCACCACAAAAATGGTGGCGTAGGCGCCGGTGGAGGTGGCGCAGAGCATCAGCGTGTAGGCGAGCATCACGATGCCCGAGGTCTGGGTGGCGTTGCTGCCGTACCGCAGGCTCAGCATCTGGGACACGGTGTAGATCTTGAGCTTCTGGATGGTGCTGGCGAAAAGCAGGCTGAGCAGCAGCACGCCGGCGCCGATCGCTACCACGAGCCACATACCGGAGATGCCGAACTTGTAGCCCAGGCCGACGCCGCCTACCGTGGAGGCGCCACCGAGCACGACGGCGGCCATGGTCCCGGTGTAGAGGAACGGGCCGAGTCGGCGGCCGGCCACCAGGAAGTCGCTGTTGTTCTTGGTGCGGGATTTACCCCACCACCCGAACGCCAGCATGGCGACCAAATACACCACCACGATGGCGATGTTAACGAAACTTGCGTCCATTGAGGGCTCCTCGGAGCTGTTCGGAGCAGTGCTGAACCGGCCGGGACTCCATAGGGTGCCGGGGTCAGGTGCTTCTTGACGGGTACGGTGACGGGTTGCCGGTGGGAGCCCTGGATAGGGTGGGCCCACCGCATCCACGTGGCGGTAATTGCCCTATAGGCAACGCTTGTTGCCAAACAGTATGTTGTGACCCGGGTAACAGTCAAGACGCATTACGCGGCACGGGTGGATCCGGCCTCCGGGGGATGCCGTCCCGCTAGTATTGCTCCAACGATGGGGCCAAGCGGCCGGCCGTGAAAGGTTCCAAAATGAAGGCTCTACCAGTTGAACCGAGCAACGTTCCCGTAGCTATCGGTTCCAGGATCCGTGCCGCCCGGCAGTCGCAGCGGCTCACCATCGAGCAGGTGGCCGACGCCACCGGGCTGACCAAGGGCTTCCTGAGCCGGGTCGAGCGGGACCTTACCTCACCCTCGGTCGCGTCCCTGGTGACCCTGTGCCAGGTGCTCTCCATCTCGATCGGCGACCTCTTTGCCGCCCCGGAAACGCATCTGACCAAGAAGAACGAAGGCCCACGGATCTCGCTGGGCGGCGAGGGGATCGTGGAGCGGCTGCTGACCGCCCGGTCGGAGCGCCGCGTCCAGATCATCCAGGCCGTAATCGAGCCCCGCGGCCGCGGCGAATCGGAACTCTACGCCGTGGACTGCGACGTCGACGTGCTGCACGTGGTCAAAGGCAGCATCCGGCTGATCCTCACCAACGAGGAATTCGAGCTCCACACCGGCGACACCGTGACCTTCCCGGGCCGCGAACCGCACACCTGGGTCAACCCGACGGACGACGCCGTCGAGGTCCTCTGGGTGCTGGTTCCCGCCGCGAGCCGCTAGGTTCCTGGCCTGATAGCGGGAGCGTCAGGGCATGGGTCGCGGCCGCTGGCCCAGCATCGCCCGGATCTCGGCCATGACCCGCTCGGGTTCGAACCAGATGTGCTCGGGCATGTACCGGAGCACGGCAAAACCCCGCACGGTCGAAGCGTTGTTCCGGCCCAGATCCCGGCGCATGTCATTTCGGCTGGAGTGGAACGCGAACCCGTCCACCTCCACGATCAGGAATCCCTCGATCAGGAAGTCGACCCGGCCGATCCCGGGCAGATGGACCTGGGCGTCGTAGCCGATCCCATGGGTGCGGAATAAGTGCTGGGCGTCGACTTCCACAATGGACTCGGCCCGCAGATCCAGCAGGTGCAGCGCCTTGCGGACCTGGCCGGACCGGTCGGCCGTGAGCTGGGCCCTCAACAATTCCAGTGGCACGCCGTGAAGGCGGATTGCCGATGTCGCGATGGCCGTTGATGCCGGGGGTGCGAGGCAGGCGAGGGCGTGCAGCACCACGTCTTCGACTGCGGCCAGCGGCAGCGTCGGATGGGCGTCGAACCGCACCGTCCGGTGCCGGACGAAGCCCCCGCCGTGGCCGTGGTTGCACGCCAGATGGTGCCGCGCCGGCGGTGTCCGGAGCCAGAGCCCGTAGTGTCCTGCCGCGCTGGCGCACGTGACGCGGGCGTTGTGCCGCAGGGCGGCCTCGAATTCCGGCCGGCATTCCGGAAGGGCCAGCACGCCGCGCCTCGGTTGGCGGATACCCGCGGAACCCGTCAGCCGGGCAACATCCGTTCGGGAGAAGCCGGCCGCCAATAATTGCCCGGTCCGGGCGATGCCGCCCAGCTGCCTGAGGTACTCAAGGGGATCCATCACACCAGTACAAAGCGTCCCCGGAACCCGGAGAACCCGGCAATCGGGCTATCTGGACAACCGGGATTGAGGTCGGTCTGCGCTCCTGCCCAGTTACTCGCCGCGGCACCGGACCCTGATTGCGAGGCGCCCCTGATTTCCGCGGTTCCGCGGGGCGCCGGCCGGTTGCGGCACAAAGTAACCGGGTTGGAGCGTCGCGACCCGCCCGCACTGAGCTTTCGGGTAAACATTTGATGCACAAGAGGCAACTTCGAGTGTATGATGGCTGTCACACCCGTCGGTCAATCCTCGAAGGAGAGGCTTTCTTTTGGAAGAGCTGCGCATCGAGGCCAATGGCAACCTTGGCCCCATCGATTCATCCCGCATTCCGCGCTACGCGGGAGCCGCCACCTACGCGCGCCTGCCGCGGCTGGACCAGGTCGCCAAAGCGGACGTCACCGTCGTCGGGGTGCCCTTTGACTCGGGCGTCTCGTACCGACCCGGTGCCCGCTTCGGGTCCAACCACATCCGTGAGGCCAGCCGTCTGCTGCGCCCCTACAACCCGGCCTGGGATGTCAGCCCCTTCGAGAACATCCAGGTGGCTGACGCGGGCGACATGGCCGTCAACCCCTTCAACATCAACGAAGCGATCGAGACCATCCAGCAGAACGCGCTGGATCTGACCGCCTCCGGCAGCAAGCTGGTAACCCTCGGCGGGGACCACACCATTGCGCTGCCGCTGCTGCGCGCCGCCGCCGAACGCGCCGGCCAGCCCGTCGCCATGCTGCACTTCGATGCGCATCTGGACACCTGGGACACCTACTTCGGCGCCGAATACACTCACGGCACCCCGTTCCGCCGCGCCGTCGAGGAAGGCATCCTGGACACCGAGGCCATCAGCCACATCGGCACCCGCGGTCCGCTCTACGGCAAGAAGGACCTCGACGACGACCACCGCTTCGGCTTCGGCATCGTCACTTCCGCCGACGTCTATTACCAGGGCGTCCTGGAAACCGTCGCCAAGGTCCGCGACCGGATCGGCAACCGACCGCTCTACATCTCCGTGGACATCGACGTGCTGGATCCCGCCCACGCCCCCGGCACCGGAACCCCGGAAGCCGGCGGCATCACCAGCCGTGAGCTGCTGGAAATCATCCGCGGCTTCCGTGGCATGAACCTGGTCGGCGCCGACGTCGTCGAGGTCGCCCCCGCCTACGACCATGCCGACATCACCGGCGTCGCCGCCAGCCACGTGGCCTACGAACTGGTCACCCTGATGGCGGACCGTGCAGTGGAAGGCGACCGTTTCGGCGCGGCCAACGGTTACGCCGCCCAGGCCCTCGGCCAGGAATCCCGCCGGCCGGCCGGCTTCGCGACTCCGGCGGACCGGCCCGTCGACACCGGAGTCTCCCGGTGACCGGCGTGCGCAACGGCGGCGACCTCGTCGTCGAAACCCTCGAGGCGCTCGGCGCGAAAACCGTCTTCGGCATTCCGGGCCAGCACGCCCTGGGTCTCTTCGACGCGATGGGCCGAGGCAACCTGCACTTCGTCTCCTCCCGGGTGGAGAACAACTCGGCCTTCGCCGCGGACGGCTACTCCCGGGCCACCGGCGAGGTTGGTGTCCTCTTCCTCTCCACCGGACCCGGCGCGCTGACGTCCCTGGCCGGGCTGCAGGAGGCCTACGCCACCGGCGTTCCCATGGTGGTCATTGCGAGCCAGATCCCGCTCGAGGGACTCGGCGCGCGCCGCAAGGGCATGCTGCACCAGCTCGATGACCAGAAGGCCTCGGCCGCGAACGTCACCAAGAGCCAGCGGCTGATCCAGCACGCTTCCGGCATTCCCTCCGCCATCCAGGACGCGTGGACGGAAGCGATCTCCTCGCCGCAGGGCCCCGTATGGCTAGAAATCCCGCAGAACGTGCTGCTGGATCCCATCATGGTGCCGCCGGTGGAGGACGCCCTCGCCGAAGCGGCCGACAATCCACCGCGCGTCGAACTGGTCCGGGAGGCCGTGAAATGGCTCTCGACGGCGGAACGTCCCGCCATCATCGCCGGCGGCGGCACACGCCGCGGCCGGGCCGAGAAGTCGCTGCTGTCCATTGCGGAGAAATTGCGGGCGCCTGTCATCTGCACTCCCGGCGGCAATGGCGCGTTCCCATGGAACCATGAGCTCTCGCTGCAGTCCTGGATCGAGGACCAGTACATGACGGAGCTGCTCGAGGACGCCGACGTGCTGATCGTGGTCGGCTCCTCGCTGGGCGAAGTCACGTCCAACTACTTCACCTTTGAACCGCGCGGCAGGATCATCCAGATCGACGCCGAGCCGCGTGTCCTCGAATCCAACCGCCCCGGCCTGGGCATCCGGGCCGACGCCGGCCAGGCGCTCGCCGCCCTCGACGCCGAGCTGGACACCGCCCTCGACACCGCCGTGACAGAACCGCACGGACAGCGCGCGGACTGGCACGGCACCCCGCCCGAGACCCTGGTCAAGGAAACGCTGGCCAAGGTCAAGGCCCGGCTGGAATCCCAGGACCTTGGCAAGGAACTGAAGTTCATGGCGGACATTCGGGAGGCCGTTCCGGCCACCATGCAGACGTTCTGGGACATGACCATCTCCGCGTACTGGGCCTGGAGCTGCTGGGACGCCCGCGAGGGCCAGTTCCACTCAGCCCAGGGCGCCGGCGGACTTGGCTTCGGCTTCCCCGCGGCGATCGGCGGCGCCGTCGGTCTGGAAACCACCGGCACGCCCGGCGGCTCGGCCCGGGTGCTCGCCGTCTCCGGCGACGGCTCGGCGATGTACTCCATCTCCGAACTGGCCACGGCCAAGCAGCACAACGTTCCCGTCACCTGGCTGATTGTCGACGACGGCGGCTACGGCATCCTGCGCGAATACATGGTCGGTGCATTCGGCAAGGCCACGGCCACGGAACTCGCCCGTCCTGATTTCGTCAAGCTCGCCGAGGCCTTCGGGGTGCCGGCCGTCCGGGTCGCCCCCGACGGTGTCGGGGACGCACTCAAAGCGGGGTTCGCCGCAGACGGGCCCAACGTCGTCGTCGTCGAAACGCTGCTCAAGATGTTCGCCCCCACCCACATGGAGGCCTAAGCACCACACTCCCCGCCCCTGCGAGGACAGGCAAACGCGGACCGGCAGCACTGCTGCCGGTCCGCGTTTGGCATTTAAGCCGGAGGTACCGCCGGAAAGGGTTAGTTTCCCAAAGTAACTAAATTCCTGATATATTGTTGCCTGAGGCAAGCAAAGAAGGAGCTCACATGGCAGTTGCGCCGGACACCGCAGCCAGACTCGTCCACCAAATCTTCGATCTGCAGCGCGCCGTGCGGTGCGTTGCCGCGGTCAAGCTCCGCGGGGAGGACACCGGCGTGGCGCTCCAGGGCGTGCTGCGCTTCGTGGGGGAGGGGGAGTCCCGCGCCACCGCACTGGCGGATCGGCTCGGGGTCAGCGCGCCCGTCCTCAGCCGGCACATTGCCGAGCTGGAGGAACAGGGCTATGTGGTCCGCCGGCCCGACCCGCTGGACGGGCGGGCCCAGCTGATCGCGCTCTCCGCGTCAGGCGTTGCGAAGCTTCGCTCCATCGAGGACCAGCGCGCCGAAACGCTCCTTGGCTTCCTGCAGGACTGGAGCGAGCAGGACGTCGAAGAGACAACGAACACCCTGCAGAAACTTGCTGAGTCCCTGAGGACCTCAGCCCGGGCAACGGCGGCCGGATCCACCCATACGACCGACATTGTTTGAGGAGCGCCCCATGGCAGTAACCGCAGAAAAGCCCCCCGCCCCGCCGGCGGTGATGACCCACCGCCAGATCATGGAGGCCCTCACCGGCCTGCTGGCCGCGTTCTTCACGGCCATCATCAGCAGCACGATCGTTGCGAACGCGCTGCCCACGATCATGTCCGAGCTCAACGGAACCCAGACGGACTTCGCCTGGGTCATCACCGCGGCCCTGCTGGCCAACGCCGCGACCACCCCGATCTGGGGCAAGCTCGCCGACCTCTTCGATAAAAAGATGCTCGTCCAGCTCAGCATCGTGATCTTCGTGGCCGGGTCCGTCATGGCGGGCCTGTCCGAGACGA
Organism: Arthrobacter sp.; assembly: GCA_034376805.1. Taxonomy (GTDB): domain Bacteria; phylum Actinomycetota; class Actinomycetes; order Actinomycetales; family Micrococcaceae; genus Arthrobacter. The sequence continues at coordinate 33,103 of JAXMJF010000026.1, read as the reverse complement.
TCCCGCTGCTGCTGACCGCCCGCGTTATCCAGGGTGTCGCCATGGGCGGGCTCACCGCACTGGCCATGGCCATCATCGGCTCCATCATCCCGCCCCGCGACCGCGGCAAGTACTCCGGCTACATGGGTGCCGTGATGGCCGTGGGCACCGCCGGCGGCCCGCTGCTCGGCGGCTTCATCGTGGACAGCCCGCTGGGCTGGCGCTGGACCTTCTTCGTCTGCGTTCCGCTGGCCGTTGTTGCGCTCATCCTGCTGCAGGTCACCCTGAAGCTGCCGCACGTCCGGCGCCCCGCCAAGATCGACTGGCTCGGCTCCATCCTGCTGACCTCCGGCGTGAGCCTGCTGCTGATCTGGGTGTCCTTCGCCGGCAACCCGGACTACTACGACTGGTGGTCCTGGCAGACCGGAGCCATGGTGGGCGGCGGCATTGCCCTGCTGGCCCTGCTGGTCCTGGTCGAATCCAAGGTGCCGCAGCCGATCATTCCGCTGAAGATCATTTCGCAGCGCACCACCGCCCTCGCCATCCTTGCCTCGGTCGCCGTCGGCGTCGCGATGTTCGGTTCCTCCACGTTCCTGGGCCAGTACTTCCAGGTGGCGCGCGGCGCCTCACCCACCGAAGCAGGGCTCCTGACCCTGCCGATGATCGCCGGCAACCTGATCGGGTCCGTCGTCTCCGGCCAGCTGATCAGCCGGACCGGAAAGTGGAAGCGGTATCTGGTCGCCGGCTCCATCCTGCTGATTAGCGGCCTCGGACTGACCGGAACCATCGATCACACCACCGACCTCTGGCAGACCGGTCTCTACACCGCGATCCTTGGCCTTGGCCTGGGCCTGCTGATGCAGAACCTCGTCCTGGCGGTGCAGAACACCGTGCGGGCCAGCGACATCGGAACCGCCAGCGCCTCGGTGGCGTTCTTCCGGTCGGTCGGCGGCGCCATCGGTGTCTCCGTGCTGGGCGCCATCATGGCCAACCGGGTCAAAGAACTCGCCGCCGAGGCCCTGGCGGCCGCGGGGATTCCCGCCAGCGGCGGAGCCGGCGCCAGCATGGACCTCAAGGACATGCCGGAGCCCGTCCGCGAGATCATGCGGGCCGCCTACGGTGACGCAACCGCACAGATCTTTATGGTCTCCGCGATCGTCGGTCTGGTCGCCCTGGTGGCGATCCTCTTCATCAAGGAACAGCCACTGCGGCGCACCGTGGACATCGTCAGCCCCTCCGCCAAAGGGAACGACGACGACGGCGGCCCGGCCACCGGTTCCGGCCCCGCGGCCGGAACCGGGATCGTCGACCTCGACCGCGAGTTTGTCGAGGTGCTCAGCCAGCAGCGCGAAAGCAAGCGCCGGGGCCAGTAAACGGGACGAGTGGGCGGCGGGGCGGGCTTATGGTCCCGTCGCAGGGGCGGGAGATGCCACGAGCACAACGTTTTTCCCGAACAGATCTTCCGTGTAGCAACTGATGAGGACCAGGCGATTGGGGACGACCTGCCAGATCTGATGGTCCTTGAGCGTGGACTTGTTCTCGGTGGAAATGGACTCCACCCGGTAGCTGATCCTCCCCGCGGATGTCGTCACGTCGAGAATGTCCCCTGGGGCGGCGGCTGAACTGAGCCGATTGAACGGGGCGTCCTGGTCTTCCCAGCTGTGGCCCATGATGTAGGTGGTATTGACGGATCCCGCACCGGGAGTGCCGAAAGTCGTCACCCAGTATCCATCGATGGAGACGGGCGGGACGATGGTCTGGGATGCGATTTCGCCCGGGCTCGGATCCAGCGGGTGGACGGCGACGTCAATGCCGGCGGCGGGATAAACGATGCGCAAGGGTGCCGCCGCAGGGGGCAGCGCCGGCGACCGCCCGGCTCCCGCTTCCGCTGCGGCTTCCGCTTGCGATCCGGCGGTGCCGGTGACGCCATTGCCCAGTCCCGCAGTGCCGGCCTCTGGCGCGCCTCGGGTGGGGCTTCCTGCAACCACGGGCGCTGCGGCCGCCGGCGGGGCGCCGGCCATTCCGGGCCGGACGGAAGGTCCCGGGCCGGACAGGAAGGTCAGGATGAGGAAAGCGACGAGACCGCACGCCAGAATCAGCAGATCGCCGCGGTTCCAGCCGCGCGGCTTCGCGGTGTTTGAACCGCTGGCCGGGGAAGGGTGGAAGGGCATCGTGGCTCCTTCGTGAGGTCGGAAAGGTCGGGGCACCGGTCCTTAAGGTCCGGCGCCCCTCAGCCATGCAGCCCCTAGGCGGTTGGGTCCGCGCCCTGGCTGCGTCCTCTTCGCCTCAGGGCGACCACCGCACCGGCCGTGAGCAGTGCCGCCAGGCCTCCCACCCATCCGGGAAGCCCGGCATCAGAGTGGCTGGCCACCGCGGTTTGGGCATTGAATCCCCGGTTTACCGCAACCGCGGCACCGGCGCCCGCAGGTACTGCAGCTGTTCCAGCTCCGGACGGAATCACTGCGCCCTCCGCGGGCGGCACCGCTGCACCCTCTCCGGGCGGAACGACAGCGGGCGGCGCCGTGGTGTCTTCGCCCGGATTCTCCCCGTCGTGGTCGTCATCGTCGTGGTGAGCCGAGACGCAGCCCTTCGCGGGGACCGGGTAGATGTCGGCCTTGCCGTTGTGCCCGTCCTTGTGACCGTTGAGCCACGCCTGTTCGGCAATGGTGATGACAACGTACGGATTCTTCTCAGATCCCGTCGCATGACAAATGGTGACCTTCTTTGAATCCGATCCGTTGCCCCCGTGCTCGGCGCCCGGGCAGCCCCCGGCCGGGGCCGGAACGATGTCGCCGTCGTGCATTCCCTGGGCGTAGTGGCCGTTGATTCCGTTCTCGCTGATCGCGATCTCAACATACGGATTCGAGTCCGAGCCGGTCGCATGGCAGATGCCGATTTTGTCGTCCGGGCCGGCACTTGCGGGGGCGCTAGTAGCTAGTAGGGCAAGGCCGGCGATGCCGGCCGCTGCAAGGACTTTATTCATGGCAGTGCTCCATCTGGATCATTGTGGACTGACCAGACTGCGGGAGGTGGCCGATCTTGGCAGAGCCGGCCGTTAACGCGGGTTCCCAGATAACCTCTGTGTCCCCAGCAGCGTTGTCCAGTAACTGACAACTTCACGCTAGGCCGAAGGGCGCCGGCGGGCACGAGTAATCGCTACCCGGGGGACTACGGGTTCTTTTCCGGCACTACTGTGGCCGCTGGTAATTACCGTGGCCAAAGGTGGCTACGTTATTCCCAGCTTTCGAAATGTACGCCGTATGGATGATTTTCAGTGTCCGATGTTCCACGCAGGCCGGTCGTTTCGTAGAGTTGGATGGCTATGGCTGTCAGCCCCCTCTGCTAGAACTGGGGCATCCGGTTGATGTTTCCCGCCAGACTCTTCTCCAGCCTCATTTATTCGGTATTTCCTAAGGACTCGTGGGCATGCTTGTCACTCTCATACGGCGCTATTCGAAGCCGTATCTGCCATATATTTGGGCAGTCATTTTCTTCCAGCTCGCCTCCACTATCGCGGCGCTGTATCTTCCCAGCCTGAACGCCCAGATCATTGACGAGGGTGTCTCCCGCGGCGACACGGATTACATCTGGCGGACCGGTGGCGTGATGCTCGTCGTCGCCCTGATCCAGGTTGCGACGGCGATCGCCGGTGTCTATTTCGGGTCCAAGGCCGCCATGGCGTTCGGCCGCGACCTGCGCCGTGGGGTCTTCCGCCAGGTCACGAATTTCTCCGCCAAAGACGTCAACGTCTTCGGCGCCCCCACCCTGATCACCCGCGGCACCAACGACGTGCAGCAGGTGCAGATGCTGATGCTGATGGGGCTGAACTTCATGGTCGCCACACCCATCATGTGCATCGGCGGCATCTTCATGGCCCTCCGCGAGGATCTCAACCTGTCCTGGCTGGTCTGGGTTTCCGTTCCGGTGCTCGTAGTGGTGGTGGGCTACCTGGTGGTCCGCCTGATGCCGCTCTTCCGGTCCATGCAGAAGAAGATCGACCGGCTCAACGGCATCCTCCGCGAGCAGATCATCGGCATCCGCGTGGTCCGGGCCTTCGTCCGCGAACCCCACGAAGCCGAGCGCTTCGGTGCCGCGAATAAAGACCTCACCGACGTCTCACTGAAAATCGGCGCCCTGTTTGTCCTCATGTTCCCCGCCATCGGCATGATCCTGCACGTCTCCACCGCCGCTGTGCTGTGGTTCGGCGGGCAGCGGGTCGAAGCCGGCGAGATGCAGGTCGGCGCCCTGACGGCCTTCCTGCAGTACCTGTTGCAGATCCTGATGGCGGTCATGATGGGCACCTTCATGGCCATGATGATTCCGCGCGCCTCGGTCTGCGCGGACCGCATCGGCGAGGTGCTCGACGTCGAGCCCTCCATCCACGAGACGCTGACCCCGGTGGCGCCGGTTGAAATGGCCGGCCGCGTCGAGTTCCGGAATGTCTCCTTCGCCTACCCCGGCGCCGAAGCGCCCGTCCTGAGTGACATCAGCTTCACCGCCGAGCCCGGCCAGACCGTGGCCATCATCGGTTCTACCGGCGCCGGAAAGACCAGCCTGCTGGCCCTGCTGCCCCGCCTGTACGACGCCGCTTCGGGGGAAGTGCTGCTCGACGGCGTCCCCGTCACCCAGCTGGACCGTTCGGAGATCACGCAGCGCGTGGCGATGGTTCCGCAGCGGCCGTACCTGTTCTCCGGAACCATCGAGCACAACCTGCGCTTCGGAAAGCCGGAAGCCACCGACGAGCAGCTCTGGGACGCGCTGACCGTGGCCCAGGCAGCCGACTTTGTCCGCGAAAAAAAGAACGGACTCGGCTCACGGATCTCCCAGGGCGGCACCAACGTCTCGGGCGGGCAACGCCAGCGCCTCTGCATCGCCCGTGCCCTCGTCACCGAGCCCAAGGTGTTCCTCTTTGATGACTCCTTCTCCGCTCTCGACGTCGCCACTGACGCCCGGCTCCGCCGCGCCCTCAAAGCGAAAACCGCTGACGCCACCGTCATCATCGTCGGGCAGCGCGTCTCCACCATCGCCGACGCCGACCAGATCCTGGTGCTCGACAACGGCCGGATCGTGGACCGCGGCACGCACGAGGAACTGTTGCAGAGCTCCAGTACCTACCAGGAAATTGTCGAATCCCAGCTGACCGCGGAGGCCGTGGCATGAGCACCAACGAGAAGACCAAGCTGCCACCCTCCGGAACGGAACCATCCGCCACGGAACCGTCCGCCACAGAACCGTCTGCCACAGGGCCCGCGAGCGGGCCGGCCAGCGAGTCCTCCGCCACCGAGCCCGACGACGATTTCTACGAAGAGGAATACACGCCCGGCGAAGCCGACGGCGGCATGTTCGGCGACCTGCCCGCGAAGAAAGCCCAGCACTTCTGGCCCTCCGCGAAGCGGCTGATGGGCCTGCTGAAGCCCGAACGGGCCGGCATCATCGCCGTACTCGCGATGGTGACAGTCGCCGTCGTCCTCAACGTCGTGGCGCCCCGGATCCTTGGCCAGGCGATGGACGTGATCTTCGGCGGCGTCGTCGGCAAGCAGCTGCCGGCCGGCGGCACCAAAGAGGAGTTCGTCGCGGGCCTGCGCGCCCAGGGCCAGGATAACTTCGCGGACATGCTCTCCAAAATGGACGTGATCCCCGGCGCCGGCATCGACTTCCAGCAGCTCGCCTTCCTGATCAGCGTGGTGCTGGTGATGTATTTCGTCGCCAACATCTTCCTCTGGCTGCAGGGCTACGTCCTGAACATTCTGGTCATGCGGGTGGTCCGCCAGCTGCGCGACGACACCGAAAAGAAGCTGAACCGGCTCCCGCTGAACTACTTCGACACCCGCCAGCGCGGCGACATCCTCTCCCGGGTCACCAACGACGTGGACAACATCCAGCAGGCGCTGCAGCAGGCCTTTGCGCAGCTCGTGAACTCGGCACTGACGGTGATCGGCATCGTCATCATGATGTTCATCGTGTCCTGGCAGCTGGCCCTCATTGCCCTGGTCGCGCTTCCGCTCTCGGCGTTCGCCGCCGGCATCATCGGCTCGCGGAGCCAGAAGCTCTTCGCAGCCCAGTGGAAGAACACCGGCGAGCTCAACGGCCAGATCGAGGAGTCCTTCTCCGGCCACGACCTTGTCCGGGTCTTCGGCCGCGACGCCGACATGCTGGACCGCTTCGACGAACGGAACGAGGCCCTCTACAAGGCCAGCTTCGGGGCGCAGTTCGTGTCCGGCATGATCATGCCGGTCATGCAGTTCGTGTCCTACCTCAGCTACGTGGGCATCGCCGTCGTCGGCGGTCTCCGGGTGGCCTCCGGCGGGATGAGCCTGGGCGACGCCACCGCGTTCATCCAGTACTCGCGCGAGTTCACCCAGCCGCTGGGCCAAATGGCGGGCATGGCGAACATGCTGCAGTCCGGCGTCGCCTCGGCCGAGCGGGTCTTTGAGTTCCTCGATGCCGAGGAGCAGGACGCCGAGACCGCCACGGAGCGGTTGCCGGCCAAGACCGACGGCCACGTCGAGTTCCGGCACGTCACCTTCAGCTACACCCCGGACAAGCCGCTGATCGAGGACCTGTCCTTCACCGCGGAGCCCGGGCACACCGTCGCGATCGTCGGCCCCACCGGCGCCGGGAAGACCACCCTGGTGAACCTCGTGATGCGCTTCTATGAGCTCCAGGGCGGCAGCATCACCCTGGACGGCGTGGACATCACCCACCTGAGCCGTGCGGAACTGCGGGCCAAGGTGGGCATGGTGCTGCAGGACGCGTGGCTCTTCGGCGGGACCATCTACGACAACATCCGCTACGGCAAGCTGGACGCCACCGAGGAACAGGTGATGGAAGCGGCGAAGGCCACCTTCGTGGACCGCTTCGTCCGCGCGCTCCCGGACGGCTACAACACCATTATTGACGAGGAGGGCAACAACGTCAGCGCCGGCGAGAAGCAGTTGATCACCATCGCCCGGGCTTTCGTGGCGAACCCCTCGCTGCTGATCCTGGACGAGGCCACCAGCTCCGTGGACACCCGCACGGAAGTGCTCGTCCAGAAAGCGATGGCCGCCCTGCGCACCGATCGCACGAGCTTCGTGATTGCCCACCGACTCTCGACCATCCGCGACGCCGACACCATCCTGGTGATGGAGGCCGGCCGGATCGTGGAGCAGGGCGCCCACGCCCAGCTGCTGGACCTCAAGGGGGCCTACTACCGCCTGTACATGTCGCAGTTCGCCGGGGAAGACGCCGAGACGGCCTTTTCGGAAAACACGGCCAACGACGCGACGGCGGTGCACAGTTGAGCGCCTCCGGCCGGGCCGCAGAGTCCCGGCGCATCGAGGTGCAGATTCCCATGCGCTGGGGCGACATGGATGCCTACGGCCACATCAACAACGTCCAGATCGTCCGGATCCTGGAGGAGGCCCGCATCGCGGCCTTCGGTCCGCCGCGCGGACCCGGGCTGCCCGGGATCGAGCCCCCCGTGCCGCTCTTCAGCGAGGTCCCGGAGGGGACCCTGGCGCTGATCGTGGAACACAAGATCCGCTACGTCCGCACGCTCGAATACCGCAACGTGCCGGCCCTGGTGCAGCTATGGATCGGCGCGGTCAAGGGCGCCAGCTTCGACATCCACTACCTCGTCAAGGACCCCGTGACCCGCGAGGACTGTGTCAGGGCCACCAGCCACCTGGCCTTCGTGGAGGAATCCACCGGCCGGGTGCTGCGGCTCTCCCCGGAGCAGAAAGAGAAGCTGGCTCGGTTCACGCCGGTTCCTGCGGGCTGAGCCAAACCGGTCCGATAGCCTCTACCTCGGCCCGGCCATCGTCCCTAGAATGAACAACCCGCGGGCAGTCAGCCCCGAGACCAAGGAGCACAGATCATGGTGAACAAACGAGCACAGATGATGGCGAACAAGCGCAAGAAAAACGCGCGGAAGAAGACCTGGAAGGAACTCTCGCCGATGGCGAAGTTCGGCACCATCACCGCCGCCGTCGTCCAGCTCTCGCTCCTGATCGCCGCGCAGCGGGATATTTCGCACCGGCCGGCGGACCAGATCCGCGGCAGCAAGACGTTGTGGCGGCTGGCGACCCTGATCAACTTCGTCGGCCCCGGCAGCTACTTCACGTTCGGCGTCAAGCGGGGCCCGGCTGCCAAGTAGCAGGAGGCTCCGCGTCCGCGCCGGGCTACCGGAGAGTAACTTTGGGGCTCCCACTAATGCGGGCGTCCAGCTTAAGCCTGTAAATTGAACGCATGACCCCAGCCAAAAAGCCTGCCATGCACCGCGCCCTCGGCATTTCCAAGGAGATTGAGGATGCGGCGTGGTTCGTGTTGGGGCCCGGGCTGCTGGGCAAGCCTTCAGCCCTGGACGGCCGCACCAAAACCTGGTCGGTGCCGGCCGCCGCGGAGCTGCTTGGCCGCCTCGAACGGGGCGTGCCGGATCCCAAGGCTCCCATGATGACCAACCTGCGGCAGAACCTGGCGGACGCCTCCCGGGGCGCCAAGCAGTTGGCCGTCGAGCTCCTCTTCCTGCAGTCCCTGCCGTTGGCACACGAGGTGAAATCCCTCAAGGTCAAACGCGCGCGGGTCGCCGAAGCCGCATCCTGGCTGGAACCGCCGCTCGAACTCCCGGAGGAGCTGTTCGCCGGCATCACTGACCACGGTGTCATCCGGGACCGCACCGCGGAGTTCAACTGGACCATCTGGGACCACCTGAAATGGCTGTGCCGGCTGGTGCAGCACGTCGCCAGGCGTCCGGCCGGGGAAGTCGCGGCCGCCGTCAAGGATCCGCTGGCCTTCCACCGGCTGGTGGCCGGCACGCCCGATGACCAGCCGGCCATCCGCCGCAGCATCGAATTTTTGGTCTGGCCCAGCTACTTCGAGCCGGTCGTGGCCGACGTCGAGCGCCAGGAGATCCGCGACGCCTTTGCCTCCCTCGTGGGCGGCGCGAAGGGCGACAGCGACGAGGACATCTCCGCCGACATCCACCGCATCCGGCTGCACCTTGACGAGCTGGCCGGCCAGCGGATCGACTGGTACTCCCGTCAGCTGGTCAGCCAGTGGCGCAAGGTGGGCGACCCCGGGCGGCGGGCGTGGCTGCTGCGCACCCACCACGACAACACCGAACTGCTGGGCACCTGGCAGGCCGAGGAATCGGTAACGCTCGACGTCGAGCACCTGCGCCTGCTGGACCCGGGCGTCACCGCCGGGCTGGTCCAGCACGCCGTCGACGAGGACTACAAGCACCTCGGCTACGTGGAGCGCGAGGACACCAAAACCGCCGTTTTCGCCTTCCTGACCGTGATGAAGCCCGGAGACCTCGCCCTGTACCAGAGCTCCGGGACTGTCCGGGTGGGCGTGGTTCTCGGTGAGCCTGAGCACTGCGAGGACAACCGCAGGCTGCGCCGCAAAGTCCGCTGGTTCGACGAAACCCACAACATGACGGAACTGCCGCGCCACGTACAGCGGCAGCTGGCCACCTCGGGCATCGTTGTGGACGTCACCCGCGTGATCCAGGCCCTCGAAGCGCTGCTGCCCGCCGAAGCGGAAGCACAGCCGGGCGACGGCACCGAGCCGGCCGCCGTCGTCGAACCTGCCTGCGAAGGCTTCCGCCCCTTGACGCCCGAGTTCGCCGCGTCGCTGCACATGGACCTGGAACCGCTGCAGGAGATCGCCGAACTGCTGGAGGAGAACCGACAACTGGTGCTGTACGGCCCGCCCGGCACCGGGAAGACGTACCTCGCCAAGCACCTGGCCGCCCAGCTCGCCGGCGACACCACCGACGAACGCGTCAAGCTGGTCCAGTTCCACCCCTCGTACGCCTATGAGGATTTCTTCGAAGGCTTCCGGCCGGACAAGACGGAGGAGGGCCAGGTGTCCTTCAAACTCGTCGCCGGGCCGCTGCGCCGGATCGCCGAGGAGGCTGCCAAGCCCGGCAACGAGAGCAAGCCGTATTTCCTCATCATCGATGAGATGAACCGGGCGAACCTGGCGAAGGTCTTCGGCGAGCTGTACTTCCTGCTCGAATACCGCGACGACCGGATCTACCTGCAGTACAGCCCTAACGAGCCCTTCACGCTGCCGGACAATCTCTACATCATCGGCACGATGAACACCGCGGACAGGTCCATCGCGATGATGGATGCCGCCATCCGCCGCCGTTTCTCTTTCATTGAGCTCCATCCCAAGACGGAACCGGTGCAGGGATCGCTGCTGCGGTTTCTGCAGGCCCGGGACCTGGACACGACGCCGGCCCTGCTGATGGACGCGCTCAACGATGCCATCGACGAATGGGACCGGGACCTGATGATCGGCCCGTCCTACTTTATGAAGCCCTCGGCGCAGACGCCCAAGGGCCTGCGCCGGATCTGGAAGTACGAGCTGATGCCGCTGCTGGAGGAGCACTACCACGGCCAACTGAACCGCGCGCAGCTTGAGGAGCGGTTCGGACTGGACCAACTGCTTGACCGCCTTGCGCGCGTCTAGCCAGCAGAGACCGGCCGGCCGGTCCGGGGCGCCGGGGTCACAGCCGGTCCGCCGGGTCGTCCTCGACGAGCTTTCCGGCGGTGTGGTCGAGCGGCTCGACCCTGCCAGCGCGGCCTTCCTCAACGGCAGCGGCCTGGCCAAAGCCTCGCCGATGGGCATGGGCCTGTACCGGATCGAGCCCGTGGGGAAAGTCGGCTCGGTGCGCACTCCGGCGGTGCAGCTTGAGGTGCGGCCCAAGGATCGGCTTGGCCTGGACCGGCTCCTGTTCCTGCTGGGCTACGCGGGGGACCAGGGCTTCCGGAAGGACTCCGTCGCCGCGGTCGAGGAAGCGGACCTGTGGAGCGCGCTGGCCGAGTCGCTGGCGCAGCTCGCGGACCGGGCGCTCAGCCGCGGGGTGCTGCAGGGCTACCTGACGGTCGACGAAGCGCTGCGGACGGTCAAGGGCCGCATCCGCATTTCGGACCAGATCTCGCGACGGCCCGGCATGCTCGTGCCGCTCGAGGTTTCCTACGACGAATTCACCGAAGACATTGCGGAGAACCGCATCCTGCGGGCGGCGCTGGAACGGATGTCCCAGGTCCCGGGCGTGCGGCCTGAGGTGCTCAGCCGGCTCCGCCAGCTCAAAGGCAAGCTCGCCGCCGTGACCCGACTGCAGTCAGGTGCGCCACTGCCCGTGTGGCGGGCCAGCCGGATGAACACCCGGTACCAGGGCGCGTTGCGGCTCGCCGAGGTGATCCTGCGCCACGCTTCGGCGGAGGCCGGCGACGGCACGCAGCAGTCGGCGTCGTTTGTGGTGGACATGTCCGTGGTCTTCGAGGGCTTCGTTGGGACGGCGCTCCGCGAGGCCATGGCGGCATACCCGGGGGAGATGCGGCTGCGGTACAACGCCCTGCTCAACGAAGCCGTGCGCGACTCGGACCGGATCGTGGTGCAGCCCGGTGCCGTGCACCTGCTGGGCGGGCGGCCGGTGATGGTCTACGACGCCAAATACCAGGCTGCGGCCGACTCCGGGGCGTCACTGTCGGGGGACCACTACCGGATGCTGGCCTACTGCACCTCGCTGCGCGTGCCGACGGCCTGGCTGGTGTATCCGGGCGCGGGAGAGATCAAACTGCGCCGGATCCTCAACACTGACATCGACGTGGTGGAGTTCCCGCTGGACCTGTCGAGGCCGCCGTCGGAAATCCTTGCCTCCGTCGCGGACCTCGCGCAGCAGTCGTGGGGCGAAGTGGTGCGTCAGGCAACCATCAGCCGCTGACTCCGACCTTTCGCGTTGCTGCTAGCCGGCGGCCTGTTACCCGGTGGCCTGTTCCACGGAAACGGACAGCAGATGGCCCAAGAGAGCCTTTTCCGGCTGGCCGGGGTTGTTAGCGACGTGCCAGCGGAGCTTCTCGCGGACCTGAGCCTCTTCGGGCTTGGTGTCGGAGAGGATCGCATCGATGATCGAGGTTACCTGCCGGCGCAGGGGGCCGAGATCGGGATCGACTTGGTCGGCCGCGGGGGACCGCCGGTGCTCCGGCGGCCGGGAGCCGGGGGATGACTTTGACGGCCGGTTCGCAGGCCTCTGCGACGTGGTGGACCTCAGCAAGTGCGGCATCTGGCGCTCTCCCGTGGAGTAGAAGTACGAGTAAATGCGGACCCGATAGAGTCCTTGTCCCCAGATTCGGATATTACCCGAGGCAGACCAGTCTGTCTCGGAGCATTGAAATATTTTTTATTGGCGCTGGGAGCGACGCCCGGGAGCCGGAATGCGGGCGGCCTCGGCGGTCTTTCTCTGCAGGAAGTCATCCAGGTGCTGCTCCAGTGCAGAGACATCCTTGAGTTCGCACTCCCAGACGGTGAGAACTTCCCAGCCGGCATGCTCAAGCTGACGGCGTTGCTCGGCATCGCGGGTCCGTGTCCGGGTGCGCTTGGTCTCCCAGAACTCCGCGTTGGCTTTGGGCGCATGCTGCCCGACCCGGCAGTCATGGAAATGCCAGAAGCAGCCGTTGACGAAGATGACTTTGTGGCGGCCGGCAAACACCAGATCCGGGTTGCCCGGGAGCCGCCCACCGCGGGCGGTTCCGTGCAACCGGTAGCGGTAGCCCTTGGCGTGGAGCAACTTTCGGACCAGAAGTTCGGGCTTGGTGTTCTTCCCGCGGATGCGGGACATGTTCCAGCTGCGCCGCTCGGGGGTCAGCTTGTCCGCCATGTATTAAGTCTAGGCGGCGGTTCGCGGCCAGGCTTCGGCCGCTAACGGCTCCTAGATCTCACGCTCCGGGTGCTCGCCGAACTGGAAATGGCGCCCGCTGACCGAGGTGGGCGCGATTTCGACGTAGAAGTCCTTCAAGGTAGGCACCCACGGCTTGAGCCCCAGGGCTTCTGCCGCTGCGATGTCGGCAGACTGGTCCAGGACCCGGGCCGTGCCGCGCATGACAACCGACCAAGCCTCGTCGGAAAGGATGCCGTCCGTTTCGAACAGCACTTTGGAATTGATGGTCACTTCAGCGAGTTTGTTGCCGGGAGCCGTCCGGAGGTAGAGCTTCCTATCGCTCACGGCGTAGTTCACCGGGAAGATATCGGGTTCGCCGCCCACGATAACCACGAGCCTGCCGTGTTTGGTTCCTTCAATCAGCTTCCAGCTCTGATCGTCATTGAGGACAAGGACAGGGGTTTCGTCTGCATGTTCGAACATCATGGGTTCATTGTTCTGGGCGGTGTAGAAAAACGCCAGAGGCTAACGCGGGAAAGTCGGTGTGTGTCGGTCCGAGGAGTGTGTGGCGAACTGACTGGGAGCCATGGAGCTAGGCGATCGAGCGCTTGTGGATAACCTAGATGCCCAAAATGTGATGTCGGTTACCCTTAAGGCATTGTTTGGCTTCAGGCGTCTTGATTTCTATCGGGGGGAATAGCTGACCATGACATCTCGCACTCCAACTTTCGACCGCCGCAGACGCATTCTCGCCGCCGCGGTTGCTCTAAGCCTGTTGTCGGTCACAGCCTGCACCGGAGGGGGAACAACGCCCGGCGCAACGGCCGCGCCCGAATCTTCGAGTCCCACGGCGTCGCCGACACCGACCGCCACCCCCACGCCAGCGGCCAGCTACAAACCAGCCGACGCCTCGGGCAGGGCCCAAAACGTCCCAGTTCCCGTGCTGCCAGAAGCTGCGAAGGCGGAGACGAAGGAAGGTGCAATTGCCTTTGCGGAGCACTGGTTCGCTTTGCTCAGCTACGGATATGAAACTGGGGAGCTGACGCAGCTCGAAGCAGTTACATCGCCGAGCTGCGAGCCATGCGAAAAGGCTAAGAGCGTTATCCGTGCGTGGCATACAGAGGGGCGGTGGCTTATAGGCGGAAAGATTACGACTCCTTCCGTCAGCAGTGAATTCGTTCGCGACGCGGATGCTACTTACCAGGTAGTCGTTCAGGCGCAGCAAACTCCGCTCACCTATATGAGACAGGATGCAAGCGTTGCCCGCAGTGATCCTCAGCCGGACGATACTGGAAACCTGTTGTTCGTAACTTTCAGCGGCGGGATATGGACAGTAGTAAATGTCGGCAGGATCGTCGGTTAGGTCATGCGATTCGACAGCCCGCGTCGCGCTTTGAGCGCGTGCATTGTCGCGGCGGCGATAGTCGTGTCTCTTGCCCCCTCGCCCGCTCAAGCGGAGCCGCCCGAAATATTCAGTGATTGGAAACCGGACAGCGTCAATGTCGGAGGCTGGAGGCTGGATCCAGCAACAGGGAAGTTTGTTGCTCTTCAACCGGGCGTCCCACGAGCCGATCCCTACCAATACAAGTACGAACTGCAGTGCCACCTGGGCGGCGGCGACTTCGACACCGATTGCCTTGCCGTCCTCGTCGACTGCAAGAACGGGCCGGACGGCGAGGACGGTATTCCGGTCGTGTGGCTGAAAGCTCCGGCGGGCGTGCCGAATCCAACGTGGAGCTTTCACTCGGGGCCAACGTGTCTCTTCGATCCCAGACCTGAGGACTTGCTTCCCAGGATCGCCGCCATGATCCAAACGGAGTTCCAGCGGCTGCCAATCGCTGCAGGTTCTGTCACGGCCCAGCCCAGTCCGCACACACTGCGGGGAGCCGAGACCAACTTCTTCGCGGAGGCCGTCGAACAGCAATTCGACATCACCATCTTGGCGCAGGACGTGCATGTCGTCGCCAAGCCGGTCCAGTACACCTGGACTTACGGCGACGGAACCTCGCTTGGGCCGCAGACTGCGGCCGGTGGACCCCTCCCACAGGATCGCTGGGGCGAAAAGACCGCCACCAGCCACGTCTACACCGAGACCGGCGATTTCTCGGTGGTACTGACGACCCATTTCCAGGGCACATACTCGGTCAATGGCGGGCCGCCGCTGCCCATCCCGGGGCAAGGTCAGTTCAGTTCGCCGGCGCAGACCGTGAGCGTCTGGCGCTCTATCACCCGGAACTACGCTGACGACTGCCTCCGCAACCCGCTAGGCCAAGGATGCCCCGGCGTCGTACCTCCCGCTCCCTAGCAGCGGGCAAAGGCCCTCATTGCACGCAAGGGCGCCGACGGCACGCGACCTACGCGCGCAGCTCCCGGTCGAGCCGCTCCATCCGGGCGCTCACCAGCTGACAGCGTGGATCCTGCGGCCCCATGAGTGTGGCCGCCGCTACTGCGGCTGCCGTGTCCGAGGAGCCCATGTCGCTGGTGCACCACTGCAGCATCAACCCGGCGTCACCGCTGGCCCGGACGGACGCGCCGACGGCTTCATTCAGCTCATCACGCATGAACCCGATAGCGAGGTTGGTCGAACGGTTGAGGAATTTGGCCCGATACGCCGCGAATGCCTCGGCAACCCGGCCGTCGCGCAAATGGCCAGCCACGCGTGAGGCATCCGTAACCACCCGGACGGCCGACGAGAAGCGGTAGGGGTTCGCCTCCACCACATTGCCCAGGATGCTGCGAATCCGGTGCATCTCGGTCCGGATCGCCGCGGCGGTGCCCATGTCGCCATGGATTTCGTAGGCCAGTTCATCGGCGCTCCAGCCCTGGGTCCGGGAGGCCAGCAGGGCCAGGATCTCGGCACGGCGCAGTGTCAGCGGGCGGCTGGGTCCGCCGTCGAGCGCCGCGGACGGCGCGTCACCCAGCAGCCGAAGGGTCAGCTGCGAGCGGACCCCTGCTTCGGAGCGCCCCGCAGCGGCAGAGCCGGCGGGCCTTGCGCCGCGGTGGCCGGCCCCACCGGGAGGGGTGGCGGATTTCAGCAGCTCCTCCGCCAGCCGCACCCCACAGCGCACCAAGCGCAGACTGTCGGGCGTGACGGATTCGAACGGGCCGGAAACGTCCAGCACGCCGATGACTTCCCCCGTCAGCGGGTCGCGAATCGGAGAGGCGGTGCAGGCCCAGTCGTGATGCGTCCGCACCAGGTGCTCGGCCGAGAAGAGTTGCGCGGGGGCGCCCGTCACCAGGGCTTCGCTGATGGCGTTGGTGCCAACGCCCGATTCTGACCAGTCGGCACCTTCCACGAACTCCAGGGAGTCTGCGAGTTTCAGCGCCTGTTTGCTGCCAACGCGCCACAGCACTTCGCCTTCATGATCGGTCACGATCAAGAGGTGGCGCCCGGTCGCGGTCTCGTCGGCCAGCAGTTGTGACAGCGCGGGCATGACGGCGGCCAGCCGGTGTCCGGCACTGAGCGAGCGCGCCTCGGACACCTCATGCCGGTGGATCGGACGGTGCTGGTCCGGGTTGATGCCCAGCGCGAGCGAACGCTGCCAGGACTTGACGAGGGACGGCGACAAATGCGGGTTCGGAGTGCCGGACACCGTGGCTTCGTGCGCTTTCCTCAGGGCGCGGGCGTACTCCGCGGGAGCCGAAAACCTCAGGTCCGAGAGCTGCGTGATCGAGCGACTGCCCTGCCGCATGCTCATTGTCCCAACTCGCCCTCGCATCGTCGCGCTCGGTCAGCTACCGCCCCCCCCCGGCCAGCGTAGGCACCGGCCAAGAGCTTGAGAGCTCTGTGTAACCCGATTGTAACCCCCCGCGGACTTTACTTGTGATGCGGGTCACGGCATTGTCTGGACGCCATGCAACGGGACCGGCCCACAGTTAGCAACGGAAAGAGGAAACATGCCTGAGACTCCAAACGGCGTGGTCGAGGCGTGGCTGGCGCAGTTCGATGAGGCGCTGCGCAGCCACAACACCGATGACGTGCTTGAGCTATTCGACGACGATTCGTACTGGCGCGACTTCGTCTCCTTCACCTGGAACCTCAAGACCCTTGAAGGCAAAGAGGACATCCGGCGCATGCTGGATGCGACGCTGGACGACGTGCAGCCAAGCAACTGGACGCTGGCCGAGGACGCCACCGGGAACGCTGCCAACGCCGAGGCATGGGTGAACTTCGAGACCGCCCAGGCCCGGGGCTACGCCCATCTGCGCCTCCGGAACGGCAAATGCTGGACGCTGCTCACCACCATGCAGGAGCTCAAGGGCTTCGAGGAAAAGAAGGGCGTTAACCGGGAGAAGGGGGTCGCCCACGAGATCACCAAGGGCCGCAAGTCGTGGCTGGAGCTCAAGGAAGAGCAGGAAGCCCGGCTCGGCTACGAGGACCAGCCGTACACGGTCATTATCGGCGGCGGCCAGGGCGGGATCGGGCTCGGCGCACGGCTGCGCCGGCTCGGCGTGCCCACCATCATCATCGAGAAAAACGACCGCCCGGGCGACTCCTGGCGCAACCGCTACAAGTCCCTGCACCTCCACGACCCGGTCTGGTACGACCACCTGCCCTACATCAAGTTCCCCGACGACTGGCCCGTTTTCGCGGCCAAGGACAAGATCGGGGACTGGCTCGAAAACTACACACGGATCATGGAACTGAACTACTGGTCCAAGACCGAATGCACCAACGCACGCTTCGACGAGACCTCGCAGGAGTGGGTGGTGGAGGTGATGCGCGACGGCGAACCGGTCACCTTGCGCCCCAAGCAGCTCATCTTCGCCCTGGGCGTCTCGGGGTATCCCAGCGTTCCCGCGTTCGACGGCGCCGAATCCTTCCAGGGGGAGCAGTACCACTCGTCCAAGCACCCGGGCGGCGGCGACTGGACCGGGAAGAAAGCTGTGGTCATCGGCTCCAACAATTCGGCCCACGATATCTGCGCCGATCTCTGGGAACACGGTGCGGACGTCACCATGGTCCAGCGGTCCTCCACGCACATCGCCCGCAGTGAATCCCTCATGGACCTGGCCCTCGGCGGCCTGTACTCCGAGCAGGCGCTCGCCAACGGGGTCACCACGGAGAAAGCGGATCTGCTGTTCGCCTCGCTGCCGTACCGGATCCTGCCCGAAGCCCAGATCCCGGTCTATGCGGAGATGGCCGAGCGGGACGCGGAGTTCTACTCCCAGCTGGAGGCCGCCGGCTTTGACCTGGACTTCGGCGTGGACGGCTCCGGCCTGTTCCTCAAGTACCTGCGGCGCGGCTCCGGCTACTACATCGACGTCGGCGCCTCGCAGCTGATTATCGACGGGCGGGTCAAGCTCGCCAACGGCGAGGTCGGCAAGATCACCGGGAACGCCGTCGTAATGGCCAACGGGACGGAACTGGAAGCGGACGCCATCATCTACGCCACCGGCTACGGGTCGATGAACGGCTGGCTGGCCGATCTGGTCTCACCCGAGGTGGCCGACGCCGTCGGGAAGTGCTGGGGCTTTGGCTCCGACACTCCCAAGGACCCGGGGCCGTGGGAAGGCGAACTGCGCAATATGTGGAAACCCACCAATGTGGACAATCTGTGGATCCACGGCGGCAATTTGCACCAAAGCCGCCACTACTCCAACTATCTGGCACTGCAGCTCAAGGCCAGGATGGAGGGGCTGCCGACGCCGGTCTTCGAGTGTCAGCCCACGCACCACACACGCTGACCTGGACGGGCCGTGACAATCACAGCCCCGGGAACCACACTGGGGGTGACGGCCCCTTGTGAGAATCCAACGACATGCCGTGGGTGCGCCTGACCGGGCGCATCCACGGCCCGTAATGCGAAGGAACAAAACACCATGAAAGCAGCACGATTCCATGCCCGTGAGGACCTCCGAATCGAAGACATTCCGGAGCCGGAGCTGCGCCCCGGGACGGTGAAGATCGCCGTCGCCTGGTGCGGGATCTGCGGGACTGACCTCCACGAATTCCTGGAAGGGCCGATCTTCACCCCGCCGCCCGGCCACCCCCACCCGATTTCCCACGAGGAAGCACCCGTCACCCTGGGCCATGAGTTCTCGGGCACCGTCGAGGAACTGGGGGAGGGAGTGACCGGGCTCGCCGTCGGAGACAGCGTGGTGGTGGAACCCTATATCGTCTGCAATGAATGCGGCCCGTGCCTCAGCGGCCACTACAACCTGTGCACCAAACTCGGCTTCATCGGTTTGGCGGGCAACGGCGGGGGCCTGAGTGAGAAGGTCGTCGTCGACACCCGGTGGGTCCACCCCGTCGGCGACATCCCGCTGGACGAAGCCGCCCTCATCGAACCCCTCGCGGTGGCTTATCACGCCGTCGGCCGGAGCGACGTCAAAGCCGGGGACGTCGCCGTCGTCGGCGGTGCGGGCCCCATTGGTCTGCTGACCGCAGCGGTCCTCAAGGGCCTCGGCGTCACCACGATCGTCACGGAGCTGTCGGCGGCCCGGAAGGACAAAGCGGTTTCCTCGGGAGTCGCGGATCACGTGCTGGATCCCAGCTCCGATGACGTCAAGGCGCGGGTGCTGGAACTGACCGACGGTGCGGGGGCAGATGCGGCCTTTGAATGTGCCGGCGTGAATGCCGTGCTGGACACGATGCTCGACGTTGTGAAGCCGGCTGGCGTCGTCGTCAACGTCTCGATCTGGGGACGTCCGGCCACCGTCGACATGCAGAAAGTCGTGCTGAAGGAGATCGACCTCCGCGGCACCATCGCCTACTGCGGCGATCACGCGGCGGCGATCAAGCTGGTCCAGGAGGGAAAAGTTGATCTGAAACCCTTCATCACGGGAAGGATCGCCTTGGATGATCTCGTCGACAAGGGCTTCGATACCCTGATCCACCACAACGACACCGCGGTCAAGATCATCGTCCACCCGTAGTGATCCGGGCCTCACCCGGAATAGTTGCAGGCGCCGTGCAGTTGTAGCCAGGGAACCCAATCCCTGGTGAAAGGAACTGCGCATGCTGTTTTCCCCGATGACTCTCGGCGAGCTGGAACTGCCCAACCGACTGGTGATGGCGCCGCTAACCCGGCTCCGCTCCGGCAGGGACGGCATTCCCGGCCCGCTGGTTGTCGAGCACTACCGGCAGCGCGCGTCCCTCGGCCTGATTGTCAGCGAGGGCACCTACCCCAGCCACGCCGGCCAGGGGTTCCCGGGACAGCCCGGCCTGGTGACCAAGGAACAGCTCAAGGGCTGGGCCGACGTCACCTCGGCCGTGCACGCCGAGGGCGGCCGCATCTTCGCCCAGGTGATGCACGCCGGTCGCGTCACCCACGAAGACACCAACGGTGGTCGGCAGGTGGTTGCGCCCAGCGCCATCGCGATCGACGGCGAGACCCGCACCTACCAGGGGAAGAAGCCGTTCCCCGTGCCGCACGCCCTGACAACCGACGAACTGCCGGGCATCGTCCAGGAGTTTGTCACGGCGTCCCGCAACGCGATCGATGCCGGGTTCGACGGCGTCGAGCTGCACTCCGCCAATGGCTACCTGCTGCACGAATTCCTGGCACCATCCGCGAACCAGCGCGACGACGTCTACGGCGGCTCGCCTGCCAACCGTGCGCGCTTCGTCATTGAAGTGACCCGGGCCGTGGTGGAGGCGGTGGGCGCCGACCGGGTCGGCATCCGCATCTCGCCCGAGCACAACGTCCAGGGCGCCACCGAATTTGACGCAGCGGATGTCAACGAGACCTACAAGGTTCTGGTGGATGCCGTCGCGCCCCTGAAGCTCGCCTACCTGAGCGTGCTCCACAAGGAACCCACCAGCGAGCTGGTGCAGGATCTGCGCGCCCGCTTCGGCGGCACGTTCCTGCTGAACTCGGGCTTCGGCGTCATCACCACCCGCGAGGAAGCCAAGGCGCTGATCGCGGACGGCCACGCTGACGCCGTCGTCGTCGGACGCCCGGCCATCGCCAACCCGGACCTGGTCCGCCGCTGGCGTGAAGGGCTCCCCACCAACGAGCCGGACCGTTCTACGTTCTACACCGACGACGCCAAGGGCTACACGGACTACCCGGCCTACCAGAACTAGCACCGGCCGGCGGCACCCGCACCGCTGGACATGTCCCCCTGGAGCCACAGTTCCGACTGGACATGTCCGCCGGCACCCGCACCGCTGGACATGTCCGTTTGGGCCACAGTGCCCACGTGGACATGTCCCTCCTATGCCACGAACAGTGGGCAGAATGCCATTCTGTCCACTGTTCCTGTTTAGGAATGGGCATATCCCGCGGGTGGGAGCATGAAGAATGGGCATGTCCCGTGGAGGCGGGGGTGAAGAATGGGCATGTCCCGTTTAGCTGGCTGCGACCGACCTCTGGCACAGCCCGATGAATCCGCCCAGCTGCTCCAGGCCCTCGGGATGGGTTGGGAGGTAGTTGGTCAGCTCGGGCGCGCGGACGACGACGGCGCGCCACTGGCCGCGGGACACCGCCACGTTGATCCGGTTGCGTGAGAGCAGGAATTCCATACCGCGTGGAGCTTCGGCCACCGCTGAACATGCCATGGACACGATCACGACGGCGGCCTCCTGGCCCTGGAACTTGTCCACAGTCCCCACCCGGACGCGGGCCAGGGAAGCGGCATCGAGCGCCTCGCGGATCACGTTGACCTGTGCGTTGTACGCGGCGACCACCAGGATGTCCGCCACGTCGAGCGGCCGGGTGCCCTGTTCCGAGTGCCAGCTCAGCCCCAGATGCCGGCGCACCTGGCGGACGACCTCGGCGGCCTCCTCGGCGGACGACGTGACGTTGCCGCTGTGCTCCACCATCACGGTCTCGATCCCGGCCGGTACTCCGTCGAGCCCCCGGAGGTCCGCCGCCGGAGCCGAGCGCAGCTTCCCCTCATAGGAGAGCTCGGAGACGGCGCGGCATAGCTCGGAAGTCATCCGCCACGAGTCGGCCAGGAAATAGCCCAGGTCCGGCGGCAGCGTGGCATGGCCGGCCGACACCCAGCCCAGGGCTGACTCGTCCACGGGTTCGGGGTGGGCGCCCTGGCTGACCTGCGGCAGCT
The DNA here is from genome assembly GCA_034376805.1 of Arthrobacter sp. GTDB lineage: Bacteria > Actinomycetota > Actinomycetes > Actinomycetales > Micrococcaceae > Arthrobacter. Next base: position 11,460 of record JAXMJF010000026.1, on the reverse strand, counting down.
GCTGGGGATCACCGAGCAGCAGCAGGCGGCTGCTGGCCTGTGCCACGGCCAGGGTGTCGGCCAGCGAGAACTGCCCGGCCTCGTCGATCACCAGCAGATCCAGCGACCCCGGCGGGACGTTGGCTCCCGTTATGGTCCAGGCGGTCCCGCCGATGAGCGCCCCGCCCGGCGAGCCCAGCAGGCGCGCGACGTCCTTCGCCGAACGCTGCGCCCAGGGGAGCGGGTCCGCGTGTTTCACGTCCTTGGCGACCAGGGACGGGTCGACGCCGGCCTTGGTCACGGCGGTCTTCAGCAGGTTCTCGACCACCGCATGGGACTGCCCGACGACGCCGACTTTCCACCCCCGGTCCACCAGCCGGGCGATGACGTGCGATCCCACATGGGTCTTGCCGGTTCCGGGCGGCCCCTGGACGGCGATATAGGAGTGATCCAGGGCAAGCGCCGCCGCGGTGATCGCATCGATGAACCGGTCCGGGCCCTCGCCCGGCGCGGGCAGCGGCGCCCCGGAGGCCAGTCGCGGCGGAACCCGGCGGATGAGATCCAGGGCCGGATGTCGCGGGAACACCGGCGGGTTGGACTGCAGTCCCGCTGCGGCGGCGGAGGCCAGGGCCGCCAGCGCGTCCTCGAGGCTCCTGGTCTGGATGGGTTGGTCTTCGGTCAGCGCGACCGGGACCTGGAAATACGGCTCGGTGTTTTTGCGGAGCTTGTCCCGGATGATGACGGTGTCCTTGCCGTCCTCGTGGCCCAGCTCCAGAACCTCGGTGCCGAACCACCCGTTGCGTCCGGTCCCGTTGATCCCGGTGCCCTCCAGCCCGGCCGGCAGGGGCGGCTCATACATGCGGAACCACGTGCTGCCCTCGCGGAGGTCCGAGCCCGGACTGACGGTGCCAATCAGCTTCACTCTCCGCTCCGGAAGTTTGGCGCCGTCCTTCCACCAGTCCTCCAGCACCTCCGCATCCTCGACGAGGAAGACGTTGCGGTCCTGCTGGTGGTGCGTGTCGGGTCCGTTCTCGCAGCGGTCAAAGTGCGCCCACCAGAACGATTTGCGCTCCCGGCGGTGATAGCTGACCGCTGCCGCCAACATGGAAATCGCCTTCCGGTCGCACTCGGACAGCCCGACGGCGGCATCCGCCAGCCCGGCCAGCGCCGCTTCCAGCGGGTCCAGGTCAGCGGCACCCGGCGAGCCACCCAACGCGGCATACGGCGCGGCATCCGCCAGCCCGTCACCGGCCGTGGACATGGCGGCGGACCCGGCGCCGTCACCGGTTGGCTTGATCCGGCGTTCCCGCGCCAGCCCGAGGAGCCAGTTCCGGAGTTCCAGCGTGGAGAGGCAGTCGTATTCGTTGTAGTCGGAGATCCCCGCGAGGATGGTGGCCGCTTCCTCAGCCCGGCCGTCGTCGCGCGCGTCGCAGTGGTGGGCGTAGGCAACCACCGAAGCGCCGGCGTCCTTCACGTCCCCGGAGCGCAGATTCGTCCCCATGTAGAGCGGTTCGAGTTTCTTGATGCTGTAGGAATTCTCCGAGATCCGGATGCTGGTGCGGACCGTCTGGTAGAGATCCACCAGGAGGCCCTGGCGCAGCCATTCGTCCACGGTGTCCTCGCCGGCCACGTGCATCACAGAAAGTTTCCGGAGCGCGGTCTTCTCATAGGCCGCGTAGTGGTAGACGTGCATGTCCGGGTATTCCAGCCGGCGTTTTTCCACATAGTCGAGGAAATCGAGGAAGGCCTGCTTCTCCGCTTCCCGGCTGTGCGCCCAGAACGGCCGGAACACCCCCGGGTCGCCGGGACCCGTCGGCGCTTCGACGACCCCGAACAGATACTCCAGGCCCCACACGCCGGTGGCGCTTTCCTGCCACAGCGGATCACCCTCGAAGTCGAAGAAGATGTCGCCGGCGCTGGGCGGTGGAAGTTCGGCGAGCGTGTTTTCCGGGACCACCTTGTAGCTGATCGTGTGTTCGGTGCTGTCCTTGACGTACCGGACACCGCCGTCGGCAGCGCCCACCCCACTCTGCATCCGGGCCTGGTCCTGTAAGCGAAGCAGTGCCCCGTTCGCCCCGGGCAGCTGGGCTTCCGCGAGTTCTTTTACCGTGAAGATGTTCCGCGCATGGAGTGCCTTGCGCTGTGCCGAGTTCATCCGCGCCACGAGCAGCAGATCGTCGGTGGCCACGACCTGCTCGTGGCAGTAGTCGCAGCGTCCACAGGCGCTCAGCCCTGGCACTCCCCACTGCACGGTGCCGGGCTGCGCCAGGTGCGACGAGGTCAATGCCAGGAAGCGGTCCCGCCGCTCGCGGAAGACCGGCAGGATTTCCGAAAGTTTGTGGTGGCTGCGGACGTAGTCGAAGCCGCCGTCCGGGAGCGGGACCGTGGCGCCGAGGACCAGGGTCACAACCGGGGACGGGGTTATCCCGGCCGTGAGCAGCTGATCGCCGTAGGCGGCAAGCTGGAGTAGAGCGGTCACCTTCGCATGGCGGGCCAGCTTGGTGTCGAAGACGGCGTAGCTGCCGTCGGCCTGCCGGACCAGGAAATCGGAGCGGCCATGGAACTGGCCGTCAAAGAAAGCGGCCTGGAACACCACATCGGCGCCGGATCGCAGGGCGTCGAGGGATTCCTGGTGCTTGGCCTGCAGGGTGGTGCGGTCCATGGTTTGTGCGGGCACGACGTCGTACACGCCGCGCCCGGACGCCGTATCCCAGTGTCCGAACTCCTCGACGAAATCCTCAAGGACTTTGTGCTCGTGGCGGTCACCCAAAACGGCTGCATGCTTGAGCATCTCATCGTCGTCGAAGGCAGCCTTGGGCGAGCGGCCGAGTTTCTCGTCGAGTTTGCGCAGCAGCTGGTACTCGCAACTGGCGGCCGTGACGAGGTCGCTCGCGGAGAAGACCAGGTCCTGCGCGGTACCTGCTACTTCCGGTTCAAGAAAAAACACTGTGCCCCCGATGTTGATGCCCCGCGGTTGCAGCGGCTTGCCGCCTAAGACTCGCCGCCAGCGAAACCTGGCCTTGTGTTCTTCAAGCTATCAAAGCCCTCTGACAACCAATCAGGAAGCAGGAAGCAGGAACCGACCGCTGGTTCCCGTCGCAGGATCGGCGTAGGGTCTGAAGACCATGACCGAACAGCAACCCTACGAGCTGGTCCAGCGCTTCGCGCACTTCGAGCTGCGCCGCTATCCCGCGCACGTTGTGGCCGAAATACAGGTCAACGCGACGTTTGACCGAGCCGGGAATGCTGCCTTCCGGCACCTGTTCAACTACATCAGCGGCAGCAACAATGCCCGTCAGAAGCTGGCGATGACGGCCCCGGTGATCCAGGAACTCGGTCCTTCGCAGAAGCTGGCCATGACCGCCCCCGTGCTCCAGAGCGGTCCGCTGCCGGGAAGCGAAGAATCCGCTGATTTTGTGGTTGCCTTTGTGCTTCCTGCGGGCGTGACGGCGGAGACGGCCCCGGTCCCTGCGAACTCCCAGGTCAAGATCCGGACCATCCCCGGGTCCCTGACGGCTGCTCTTCGGTTCTCGGGCAGCGGGTCGGAGGCTGCCTTTGAACGGCGCAACCATGGCCTCCAGGAGGCACTGGTGCTCGCCGGGCTGACGGCCGTGGGGCTGCCACGATTCGCCCGCTTTGATCCGCCGTTCAAGCCGTGGTTCCTGCGCCGCAATGAGGTTGTGCAGGACGTGCAGGAGCCTCTTCCACCCTCGGGCGAGCCCGGCTCCTGACCCAGGTAAGGCAAAATGGCAGGGTGACCCAACTCCCGCAGCGCCCCGCCAGTTCAGCCTCCGCACCGCCGCCCCGGACTCCGTCCGGCAAGACCCGGGCCCCGCACACCCAGGCCCCGCACACGCAGGCCCCGCACACGCAGGAGTCCGGCATTGCCGCCCAGATCGCCGCCGAGCTCGGCGTGCAGGCCTGGCAGGTGAAGGCGGCCGTGGACCTGCTCGACGCCGGCTCCACCGTGCCGTTCATCGCCCGCTACCGCAAGGAAGCCACCGGGACGCTCGACGACACCCAGCTCCGCGAGCTGGACGAGCGGCTGCGCTACCTCCGCGAGCTGGAGGACCGCCGTCGGACCGTTCTGGAGGCGATCGCCGCGCAGGGTGCCCTGACTCCGGAAATGCAGGCCGCCGTCGTCGGTGCCGATACGAAGTCGCGGCTGGAGGACATTTACCTGCCGTTTAAGACCAAGCGGCGGACCAAGGCGCAGATCGCCCGCGAGGCCGGGCTGGAGCCGCTCGCCGACGCCCTGTTGAAGCGGCCGGAACTGGATCCGGAACGCGAAGCCGCCCGGTACCTCAACACCGAACACTCCATCGGCGATGCTGCCACGGCGCTCGCCGGCGCCCGTTCCATCCTGGTGGAGCGCGTCGCGCAGGACCCGGACCTGGCCGCCACCTTGCGGGAGCGGCTTTGGACCCAGGGCCGGATGGTGTCCCGCGTGAAGAAGGGCAAGGACGCCGAGGGGCAGAAGTTCAAGGGCTATTTCGAGTTCTCCCAGCAGCCGTCCGGGATGCCTTCGCACCGCGTCCTGGCGCTGCTGCGCGGCGAGAAGGACGGGGTGCTGGAGCTGGATCTCGCCGAGGCTGAACCGAACGACGACGCCGCCCTCACCGCCGCACGCGGCCGCTACGAAGCCGCCGTGGCCCGGTTCCTCGGGGTTGCCGACCGTGGCCGGCCCGCCGACGCGTGGCTGCTGCAGACCGCGCAGCTGGCCTGGCGCTCGCGGGTGCTGGCCCGGCTGACCGCAGACCTGCGGAGCCGGATGTTCGCCGCCGCCGAGGACGAGGCCGTCCGGGTTTTTGCAGCCAACCTCCGCGATGTACTCCTCGCGGCGCCAGCCGGAAACCGCGCCACCCTGGGCCTGGACCCGGGACTGCGCACCGGGGTGAAGGTCGCGGTGGTGGACGGCACCGGCAAGGTGGTTGCGACGGACACGATCTACCCGCACGCCCCGGCCCGGAAATGGGACGAGGCGCTGCGGACGCTCGTGAGCCTGGCGCGGAAACACCAGGTGGAACTCGTGGCCATCGGCAACGGCACTGCCTCGCGGGAGACGGACAAACTCGCCGCGGAACTGCTCAAGAAGCTCTCGTCGTCGGACGCTGACGCTTCGGACGTTGGAGCCAAGCCGCAGAAGATTGTGGTCTCCGAAGCCGGTGCCTCGGTATATTCCGCGTCGGCGCTGGCCTCCGCGGAGCTGCCCGGCATGGATGTGTCCCTGCGGGGTGCCGTGTCCATCGCGCGGCGCCTGCAGGATCCGCTCGCGGAGCTCGTGAAGATCGAGCCGAAGTCGATCGGCGTCGGGCAGTACCAGCACGACGTCACCGCCGCCAAGCTCGACCGCAGCCTCGACGCCGTCGTCGAGGACTGCGTAAACGCGGTGGGCGTGGACGTCAACACCGCCTCCCCGGCGCTGCTGAGCCGCGTGGCCGGCGTCGGGCCGCTGCTGAGCGAGAACATCGTGGCGTACCGGAACGAGCACGGTCCGTTCAGCAAACGCAGCGAGCTGAAGAAGGTGCCCCGGCTCGGCGCCAAGGCGTTCGAACAGTGCGCCGGCTTCCTGCGGATCACAGGGGGAGCGGAGCCGCTGGACGCCTCCAGTGTGCACCCGGAGGCGTACCCGGTGGCGCGGAAGATCAAAGCCGCCGCCGGCGGGAAAGGGCAGGCTGCGGGAAGCTACGCCGCCCTGAACCCGCAGGACTTCGTCGACGGGTCCTTCGGCCTGCCCACGGTGCAGGACATCATCGCCGAGCTCGAGAAGCCCGGCCGTGACCCGCGTCCGGCCTTTGCGGCGGCGACGTTCTCCGAGGGCATCGAGAAGATATCTGACCTCAGGCCGGGGATGGTGCTGGAGGGGACCGTGACCAACGTTGCGGCGTTCGGGGCGTTTGTCGACGTCGGCGTCCACCAGGACGGCCTGGTGCACGTCTCCGCGCTGGCCAACCGTTTCGTCTCCGATCCGCGGGAAGTGGTCAAGTCCGGCCAGGTGGTGCGGGTCAAGGTGCTGGAGGCCGATCCGGACCGGAAGCGCATCTCCCTGACACTGCGGCTCGACGACGAACCGGCTGGCGCGGGTGGACCGGCCGCCGGTGGACGTGCGGCTACGCGGCCGGAACGTCCGGGACAGGCGGCTCCTCCGGCGGCTAAGCAGCCGTCCGGTCAGCCGGCGGCCGACCGGCGGGCTCCCGCCCGGCAGCCGCAAAAGCAGCCCCAGAGGCAGCCCCAGAGGCAGCCACAGCGGCAGGCGCCGGTTCCGGCGCCGGCCAACACGGCGATGGCCGAGGCGTTGCGGAAGGCCGGACTTGGTAAGTAGGGCCCGGAGGTAACGCGACCGTTCATCGCGGATTTCCTACCGCTCGTCGCACAGATAGTACGTTTGCTGACTTTCTGCACCATGATTGCCGGAGGCATCGGCCCGCTTTGGGGCCCTTCGCCTCTACGCCGTTGGGACACCGACGTCTTCGACAAGCAAGGGAGCACTTATGGGCTGGCTGGACCGCGAACGAACGATCGCCCCACCCGGATTCAACCGGTGGCTGGTGCCGCCCGCAGCGCTCGCCGTGCACCTGTGCATCGGCCAGGCCTACGCTACGAGTGTCTACAAAACGGCGCTGGTGAAGCACTTCGGTGCCAGCCTGACGGAGATCGGCGTGATCTTCTCGATCGCCATCGTGATGCTGGGCCTCTCCGCCGCCATCATGGGAACCTGGGTGGACAAGAACGGCCCGCGCAAGGCGATGTTCACCTCGGCGATGTTCTGGGCCAGCGGCTTCCTGATCGGTTCGCTCGGCATCTTCAGCAGCCAGCTCTGGCTGGTCTACCTGGGCTATGGCTTCATCGGCGGCATCGGCCTGGGCATCGGCTACATCTCGCCGGTGTCCACCCTGATCAAGTGGTTCCCGGACCGGCCTGGCCTCGCGACGGGCATGGCCATCATGGGCTTCGGCGGCGGCGCCCTGATCGCCAGCCCGGTCTCCACCGCACTGCTGAAAATGTACGACCCCAACTCCGGCGCCAAGGGGTGGGTGGCCAGCGGCGACTCCGTCGGCAAGCTTTTCCTGACCCTGGCCGTCGTATACCTCGCCTACATGCTGTTCGGCGCGTTCACCATCAAGGTCCCGGCCGAGGGGTGGAAGCCGGCCGGCTTTGACCCGGCCAAGGTCAAGACCGCCACACTCGTCACCACCGACAACGTCTCCGCCAAGAACGCGGTCAAGACCAAGCAGTTCTGGCTCGTCTGGATCGCCCTGTTCTGCAACGTCACCGCCGGCATCGGCATCCTGGAACAGGCCGCCCCGATGATCCAGGACTTCTTCCGCCAGTCCGACGGCGTGTCCCTGGTGAGTGCCGCCGTCGCCTCCGGCTTCGTCGGGTTGCTCTCGATCGGCAACATGTCCGGCCGCTTCGCCTGGTCCGCCACCTCGGATGTGACCGGCCGCAAACGCATCTACATGATGTACCTCGGGGTCGGCGCCGTGCTCTACATTGTGCTGGCACTCGCCGGCTCCACCAGCACCTTCCTCTACGTAGCGCTGGCATTCGTCATCATCTCCTTCTACGGCGGCGGCTTCGCGACCGTCCCGGCCTACCTGCGCGACCTCTTCGGCACGTTCCAGGTCGGGGCTATCCACGGCCGGCTCCTCACCGCATGGTCCGCGGCCGGGATCGCCGGGCCACTGATCGTCAACGCGTTCCTGGATGCCCAGGGCAAACCCGGACAGCTGACCGCCGCGTCCTACCAGCCTGCGCTGCTGACCATGGTGGGGCTGCTAATCATCGGCTTTGTGGCCAACCTGCTGGTCAAGCCGGTCGACGAACGGTTCCACGAACCACGCCCGGACCGCGTTCGGGCCGAAGAACCCGCCATGGAGGCCTGAGATGAGTACTGCACAGACATCGGTGAAACCGTCCACCGGGAAACTGGTCGTGGCCTGGGCGCTGGTCGGCGTGCCCCTGGGGTACGGCGTGTACGAGACCCTGACACGAGTGGCGGCCCTGTTTGGCTGACATCGCTGTACGTTCAGGGGTACCCGTACAAGCCGTCTCCGCGGCGTTCACGCGCCCGGCTACGTTTACCACCCGTCCCACGCTGCAGGGCACTTTCGGGATGAGTGCGTCCACGCATTGGCTTGCGACGGCGGCTGCCCAGGCCGTGCTGGAACGCGGCGGGAACGCGTTCGACGCCGCGACGGCCGGTGCCTTCGTGCTGCACGTTGTCGAGCCGCACCTGAACGGTCCCGGCGGGGACATGACCGGCGTCTTCGTCACCGCGGAGGAACCTGGCACACCTATTGTCCTCATGGGCCAGGGCCCGGCCCCGGCCGGAGCCACCGTGGAGCACTATCTCGCCGAGGGCCTGGAACTGGTGCCAGGCTCGGGGGCGCTGGCCGCCGCGGTGCCCGCCGCCGTCGACGCCTGGCTCCTGCTGCTGCGCGACCACGGGACCTGGGAACTAGATGACGTGCTGGAATTCGCGATCGGCTATGCACGCGACGGGCACCCGATGCTGGGCAGGGTCGGGACAACGATCGCGGCCGTGGCAGAGCTGTTCCAGACGCACTGGCCCACCTCGGCCGAACTCTGGATGCCCGGCGGACGGATCCCGGCCGAGGGGGAGTTGGTCCGGAATCCGGCCTACGCCCGCACTTTGCAGCGGCTGATCGACGCCGGGGCAGTCGGCCCGGGTGAGCATTCCCGCGAGAGCAGGATCGACGCCGCCCGCCGCGAATGGCGCGAGGGCTTCGTGGCCAAAGCCATGGCCGACTCCGTCCAGACCCCGCACCGGCATTCCTCCGGCACGGACCACCGCGGTGTCCTCACGCTGCAGGATTTCGCGGGGTTCGAGGCCGGCTACGAGCCGGCAGCCACCGTCGAGTTCCGCGGGCACACGATCGCCAAGACGGGGCCGTGGGGACAAGGCCCGGCGCTGCTTCAAACGCTCGCCCTGCTCGAGGGGTTCGACAACGAGTACCTTGACCCATCCACCGAGCTCGGGGCGCACACCATCCTGGAAGCCCAGAAACTGGCGCTCGCGGACCGGGAAGCGTACTACGGCGACACGGACGTGCCGCTGGAGTATCTCCTGTCCGAGGAGTACTGCGCCGCCCGCCGGGTGCTGATCGGTGAGCGGGCCTCGCACGAATTCCGGCCCGGTTCGGTACCCGGGCGGGAGCCGTACCTGCCGCCGCTGCGAACCCATTACACGCCGCCGGCGCTCGAAGCCGAGGGCTCTGCCGGACTCGGGGTGGGGGAGCCCACCGTGGCGCCGAGCGGGGAGACCCGCGGTGACACATGCCATATCGACGTCGTGGACCGCTGGGGCAACATGGTCTCGGCCACGCCGTCGGGCGGCTGGCTGCAGTCTTCACCCGCCATCCCGGAGCTGGGCTTCTGCCTCGGTACCCGGCTGCAAATGACCTGGCTGGAACCGGGCACACCGTCCACCCTTACGCCGGGTAAACGGCCGCGCACCACGCTGACGCCGACACTCGTGCTGCGGGATGGCACGGCCGTCACCGCGCTCGGTTCGCCGGGCGGTGACCAGCAGGATCAGTGGCAATTGCCGTACCTGCTGCGCACGATCGTCGGCGGCTACTCACCGCAGCAGGCCATCGACGCCCCCACCTTCCATACGACGTCGATGCCCGGTTCGTTCTGGCCGCGCACCTGGGAGCCCGGCGGCGCCGTCGTTGAGGACCGGCTGGGGGAGGACGTCATTGCGGGACTTGAACGCCGCGGTCATGTCGTCACCCGTGCCGGCGGCTGGACGCTGGGACGGCTCTCGGCCGTGGTGCGGGATCCCTCGACCGGCGTGCTGCAGGCGGCGGCCAATCCCCGCGGCGCGCAGGGGTACGCGGCGGGGCGTTAGCGCGCGAGTTTTCAGGTCTCCTGATGCCGCCTGGTGTCATTTGAAGTGTCGGTTGTGTGCCTGGCTCTCGCGGGTCAGCCGGCCTTTACGAGCCGGTCCATGAAGCGGACCGACTCCTCGGCGATCTGCTGCTGCGCCTGTTCGCGGGAGATGCCCGGTTCGCCGTCCCCGGGCTGCTCACCGTAGTTGCCGAAGAAGGCGTGCACGCCGCCCTCCACTGTTGCGTAGACGGCGGTCGGGGGAAGCAGGGGCTTCGACGCCGCGATCTTGTCGGGAGTGGTGAGGCCGTCGTTTGAGCCGGAGATCGACAGCACCGCGAGGTCGCCGGACTCCGCCATGCTGTCCGCGGGATACGAGGCAAACAGCAGAAGCCCGGAGACGTCGGGGTTCGACTTCGCGAAGGCGGACGCGCTCACTCCTCCCAGGGAGTGGCCACCAACCGCCCAGTAGGTGATCTCAGGGTGCCGGTCCATGGCTCCGCGGGCCTGGCCCGGGTGCAGCAGGGAGATGCCCAGCGGTACTTTCAAGATGACCACCAGATAGCCTGCATTCGCGAGCGGGCGCAGGATGTCCTGGTAGGCGCGTGCATCAACCCGCGCCCCCGGGTAGAAGACGAGGCCAGTGCTGGCCGCACCCTGCGGGGCGAGGGTGATGGTGGTGGCGTCTTCGGTGGTGGTTGTACTAATGGTCCCGGTCGTCCCCATGGCCTGGCCCGCAGCAACCCCGGGCTGGTAAGTAAACGGGTTGAGCCACGCCAGAGCCGCGACGAGGCCCAGGGCAAACATCCGGCCCGCGAGGCCGCGGAGCAGTTGCCAACGCGACACCCTGCGCGGAGGCCGTTGGTGCTTAGCCACGTATTGGTTGTTAGGCAGGCCCAAACGCTCGAGCAGGGCCGGGCGTTTGACGAGTCTGAACATCCAGAAGAGGCCTAGTACGACGGCGGCCCCCAGCAGTAGGGGCAGCGCGGGGTGGCCACGGAGGACCGCGCTGTTGCCAAGCAACATCCAGAGCGGGACCAGGATCAGCGGAAGAGCAGTTAAGGCGCCGCTCCAGTCCAGGACCGCAGATCTGAGGCGCGTCGACTTGGGACCCTCGGATGTAAGGTGCGCGGACTTCAATTCCGAGGTATTCAGCGGCAAGCCCGCGGCCCCCAGCCTGCGCGGGTCATGCCCGGGGGCTTCCGTCGAGTCGTCCGGCCGAGCGGCACCACTGGAGTGGCCGGGGTCCTCCGGGATCGCATCCTTCACAGTTAGATAATATCTCCATGATCGAGATATCTGGATCAGGCAAGGTCCCCGACGTCACTTTGGATCTGTCAGGCTCGTTGCCCGCTTGAACTCTTTTTAACGGCCGGGTCAGGCGGCGGTGCTGAGGTCTGCGGGGCGGAAGTAGTAGTTGCGTCGGGGTTTTTGGCGTGGGTCGATGTGGGGTGGCGGGATGAACCAGGGGATGCCGGTGCGGACCTGGATGGTCCAGTGTTTTTTGTGGATCACGTGGTGGTGGTGTGAACAGAGCAGCACGCCGTTCTCGGTGCCGGTTGTTCCGCCGCGGGACCAGTAGCTGATGTGGTGGGCTTCGCACCAGGTGGCCGGGATGGTGCAGCC
>JAXMJF010000025.1:0-50902 GCA_034376805.1 Arthrobacter sp. | reverse complement strand
ACCCACTTGCAAGATACCCCCGGGGGTATTATTGTTGTTAGTAGTCGACGGGGGAGACCCCACCTCTTTACGAAGGAGAGAACATGCTTCTGGAACGCATTTATGATGAGGATCTTGCCCAGGCCAGCTACCTGATCGGCTGCCAGGCCAAGGGTGAAGCGGTGGTCGTGGACGGCCGCCGGGACATCGCGGTGTACCAGGCGTTGGCGGCGAAGAACGGGATGAAGATTGTTGCGGTCACCGAGACGCACATCCACGCCGATTACCTCTCCGGCACCCGGGAGCTCGCCGCGGCGACGGGTGCGAAGATTTACGTCTCGGGTGAGGGTGGGCCGGACTGGCAGTACGGGTTCGAGGGGGAGCGGTTGTTCGATGGTGACACGATCACCCTGGGCAACATCAGCATCAAGGCCCTGCACACCCCGGGGCACACTCCGGAGCATCTGTCCTTCCTGGTGACCGATGGCGCGTTCAGCGACCAGGCCGGCTACCTGCTCTCGGGTGACTTTGTGTTCTCCGGGGACTTGGGCCGCCCGGACCTGTTGGATGAGGCCGCCGGCGGGGTCGACACCCGTTTCCTGGGTGCGAAGCAGCTCTTCGCGAGCCTGCGGGATAAGTTCCTGACCCTCCCGGACTACGTCCAGGTCCACCCGGCCCATGGTGCCGGCAGCGCCTGTGGCAAGGCCCTGGGCGCGATCCCGTCCTCCACGGTCGGCTACGAGCGGCTCTACGCCTGGTGGGGCCCGTACCTGGCCGCCAACGACGAGCAGGGCTTCGTCGATGAACTCCTCGACGGCCAGCCCGACGCGCACGCGTACTTCGGGAGGATGAAGCGGGAAAACCGTGAGGGCCCGGCCGTCATGGGCGAACGCGCCCCGCTGCCCGAACTGGACCTCGCCACCGTGGCGGAGGGTCTGGCCGCGGACACGCTGACCTTCATCGACACCCGTTCCAACGACCAGGTCCACGAGGGCACCGTGACCGGGTCCCTGAACGTCCCGGCCGGCAAGTCCGTGGCCAGCTTCGGCGCCTGGGTCGTGAACCCGGAAACCGATCCGAACCCGCTGGTACTCCTGGCACCGGACCAGGAGGCTGCGCAGGACATGTGGGACCACCTGGTCCGGGTCGGGATCGACAAGGTCGCCGGGTACGTCACCGGCTTCCAGTCCCTGCCCATCAGCACCCCGAAGCTCATCGCCCCCGAGGAGCTCGAGGGCTTCGAGGCCGCGATGATCCTGGACGTGCGCAACCGCACCGAGCACACCGCCGGGCACATCCCGGGCTCCCACCAGCTCAGCGGCGGCCGCGTGATGTGGCACCTGGACGAACTCCCGGCCGAGGGCACCATCGTGACCTACTGCCAGAGCGGTGTGCGGAACTCCGTCGCGGCCAGCGCGCTGCGCCGCGCCGGTTACGACGTCGTCGAACTCGACGGCAGCTACAACGCCTGGACCGCCTACCAGCAGGCACGCCAAACCGTCCCCGCCAACGAACCCACACCACCTCACCGACCAAACCCCCCGGCGGCGGCCCTGAACACCAGGGCCTCCGCCAAACTACGTCCCAACCATGTGGAGCACCATGAACTCCGGCAACACCAACTCGCTGCAGCAGCGGCATCGTCGCACCGGCATCACGCTGGGCCTGCGGCAGAACCTGGCCCAGTTCATGCTCCTCGTCGCCGTCAACGCGCTCGTCGGCGGCACCCTGGGCCAGGAACGCACGGTCCTCCCGCTGCTCGCCGGACAGGTCTTCCACCTCGACCTCTACACTTCTGCGCTGACCTACATCCTGGCCTTCGGCCTCGCCAAGGCCGCGACCAACTACTTCGCCGGCACCCTCTCAGACCGCTACGGCCGCAAACCCGTCCTGATCGTCGGCTGGGTCATCGCCCTGCCCGTCCCGCTGATGCTGATCTTCGGTCCGAGCTGGGGCTGGATCGTCGCGGCCAATGTCATCCTGGGCATCAGCCAGGGCCTCACATGGTCCACCACCGTCATCATGAAAATGGACCTCGTCGGCCCGTCCAAGCGGGGCCTCGCCATGGGCCTGAACGAAGCGGCCGGGTACCTCGGGGTCGCCGGCACCGCCCTGGCCACCGGCTACATAGCCGCCAACTACGGTCTGCGGCCCGGACCGTTCCTGCTGGGCGCCGCCTACATCGCACTCGGTCTCGGCCTCTCGGTCTTCGCCGTGAAGGAAACCCGGGGCCACGCGAAGCTTGAAGCAGCCAACCATACGTCGGCCCACGGCGAGGCCCACGGCGAATTGAGCAACCGGGAAATCTTCACGCTCACCAGCTTCCGGGACAAGTCACTGTCGTCGGTCAGCCAGGCCGGCATGGTCAACAACCTCAACGACGGCCTCGCCTGGGGACTCTTCCCCGTCCTGTTCGCCGCCGCCGGACTGACCATCGAAAAGATCGGCATCCTGGCCGCCGTCTATCCCGCCGTCTGGGGTGCCGCCCAACTCGTCACCGGCGCACTGTCGGACAAATACGGACGTAAGTGGCTGATCGTCGGCGGCATGCTGCTCCAGGCCGCCGCCCTGGCAATGATCGCCGTCGGCCAGGACTTCGGGATCTGGCTGGCCGCTGCCGTCCTCCTTGGCCTCGGCACAGCGATGGTCTACCCGACCCTGCTCGCCGCCATCGGCGACGTCGCGCACCCGGAGTGGCGTGCGCGCTCCGTAGGCATCTACCGGCTGTGGCGCGACGGCGGCTTCGCTGTCGGCGCACTGCTCTCGGGCATCATCGCCGACGCGTACGGCATTCCGGCCGCCGTCGGCGTCGTCGCGGGTCTCACGGCCCTGTCAGGCCTCCTCGTGGCCGTCCGGATGCGCGGCACCGACCACCACCCGGCGGCCTGAGTCCGCGCAGAGTCCCTCGGAAGTACGGGGCCCGGCCATTGCAATCCGCGGCCGCAAGGTCCAATATCGAGTTCAGTCCTGCGCCGTCCCGCTGAGGCAGGAGGTCACCGTGGCGGATTTTGCCAGGCAGCCCGTTCAGGCTCACCCGGATGAGCGCCGCCGGCCTGCGTTGCCGATGCCGCTGCTGCGGCTGGACCCGGTTTTCGGCTGACGGCAAGCGTGCGGCGCGATGAGCGACATCAAGGACTCGGCCGGACTGGTGCCCGGCGCCGTGAACCTCGACGGTCTGACGGAGATCCGTGTGCACGGCGTGGGCGGCACACCGCCGGAAGATCTTCTCGGCGATCTGCGGCCAACGAGGGTCGCGGGGGACCGCATTGCCGGGTTCTACCGGACAAGCGATGCCCGCGGCCGTCACCGTGAGGCTTACTCGTGGGGCGGCCTGACCTCGCACTCGCCGCTCCGGGTGCTGTGGACGCCGTTGCTGCCGTCCATGCTTGCCAACATGGCCGGGTGGATGGCCCGGCGCCGGGTGATGTCCGGCGATGAGGAGGCAACCGCAGAACCGACAACCAAGACGTTCCGTTGGTTTGCGCGCCTCGCCGCCCTCGCCCTGACCCTGAGCACCGCGATTATGGTCACCATGCCGAGCCTGGATACCTTCGCCTACCAATGCCTGGGCCAGCAGCAGTGCCGCTCCCGGCTGTGGGGTGCCCTGTTCCTGGACTTCGTGGCGCCGTACGACCGCCCCGGCTTCCGGCTGGCCGCGGGCATCATCGCACCGGTAACCGTCGCGGTGCACTTCTACGCGCTGGCTTCCCGTTCGCGCACCAGCTATGAAGGCGTTGAACCACCCGCACCGGGAACGGCCCGGCCCGTACCCTACGGCCGCTGTGCCGCGGCGCAGTCGGGCGGGTTGCGCAGCGCTGACTTCTGGTCGGGGCGCCGATGGCACCAGCACCTCTCGGAACTGCACCTGGCGGCCGGCCTGGCGGTGGCGGCGGGGACGCTGGGCTGGTGCGTGTCCGAACTCGGCGGACGTGCGGACCTCACGGACACGGGCGCCCACGTAACCGCCCGGGCAGCCAGCGTGGCCTCCGCCGTCGTGATCGCTGCTGTCATCGTGATGCTCGCATCGGACGAGGCGCACGAGCAGCTCGCCCGGGGAACGCTCTATGCCGCAATCGGCGCCCTGCTGGCCTCGGCCGCCGGCGCCCTGACCCTGCCTCTGGAACTCAACGAGGCCGGCGGCGGGCCGGCGACCGACACCCAACCGGCCGGCATCCTGCCGGGCATCGGTTCGTCTGTCGCTGCCGGCTGGACGCTCACTCTCGTGCTGCTGGTCCCCTTGATGATTCAGCTGGTGGCGGCGTGGATCATCCGGTGGCGGAACGCCCTGACGGTCGAGGAGCGCGGGCCCGGGCGGATGAAGCGCTTAACGGTCATGGCGCGCGGCTCCGTCAGTGTGTTCCCGTGGGCGGCGCCACTGGTCCTGAATGTCGTGGCACTCATAGTGGCCAACGCGGTCCTGTTGTCCTTGATGATGCTTGTCGCCGCTGGGCTCGGAACGGTCGAATACGGGCTCGGGCCACAAGAAGTCAGCGGCGCGCAACCCGCTGCGGGCAATTACGCGGGCCCGGTGCTGTGGGTGCCGAAGGCGGTGGCGTCGATCGCTTCCATTCTGGCCCTGGGCCTTATCGGCGTGCTGGTACTTTTCGCGGCGGTCGCCGGCGTGTGGCTGTCCGTCACATCACGGCAGCGGGCGGTGAGCCTCGTGGGCGAACTCCAGCGCGACTACGACGCAGCGGAGGCAGTGCAGGCCGGTCCGCCCATGGAAGCTCCCGCAACGGCCAGCAGGACGTCCCGGAAACGCGGGGACGTCTGGACGGTGTCGGCCTTTGATCCGGCGCCGTTCAGCCGGGGCCGGTCCGCAACCCTACGGGCAGGTGACGGAACGCCACCCAGCCCCTGGGTCCGCAAGGTGGCGAGGATGCGTCTGCTCGGCGAGTACGCCCCCACCCTGGCGGCCTACCTGATGATTGCGGTCGCCGGTGCGGCCCTGTTGGGTGCGGCGCTCTTTGCCACCCAGGTCTTTGTCCTCGATCAGGATCCGCCCTTCCTGAACATCGGAGTGGCCACGTGGATCAGTGCCTCGTTGCCCATTGTCTACGGGGTGGTCCTCCGGCTCGCGTTCCGGCAGGAGAAATGGCGCAAGATCCTGCTGTCGCCGTTCGACGTCGGGACGTTCTTTCCGCGGTCCTTCCACCCGTTCGCCCCGCCTTCGTACACCGAGCGGGCGGTACCCGAGCTGACACGCCGGATCTGGCGGTTGCATGACAACCAGGGCCGGGTGGTGCTCACCGCGCACTCGCAGGGCAGCATGGTGGCCGCCGCCGCGCTGGCTCGCCAGTCTGCCCGCCACGAGGAGAAGACCGTCGGCCTGGTGACCCTCGGTTCCCCGCTGGCGAAGCTGTATCGCTGGGCGTTTCCCGCCCTGGTCAGCGACGGACTCCTGCAGAATTTCGCCGGGGGCCACGGCGGCATCGGTGCGGTCCGGTGGCGCAACGTCTACTACGAGACCGATTACATCGGCGGACCGGTCGCCACGGATGACTGTCCCGCGCCCAGTGCGACGGACGTCCGCCTTGTCGACCCGCCGACGGACAAATTCGTATTTGCCCAGCCGCTGCCTCGGATTCTCAGCCATACCGGCTACTGGGTTGACGCCAGATTCTGGCAGGAGGTCGACAGCGTCTGCGACGCAATCGCAGCGGACACCGCGGCTTTCCCCGCACCGGCCAGCCCTGGCCCTGGCGGGGCCGAACCGCCCCGCGAACATCCCCGGGACAAGCTGGCGACCGGCGGGACGGCACCCGAGAGTGCCGCCGATGACGGCAGCAAGGGTTTGGCGGACACCATCGCTCCGGACCCCGCGGCGCCTCTCCAGTACCGGTAGACACGCACCTGTCCGTGACGCCCGCGGCGGATTTGGCAGTGCCACCCCGTGACGTCAAACCAGTGAGGACGCCCGGACCACGCCGCCGCTGTCGCCACCCGCTGCCCGTCAGGGCTAATGCTCCAGGGAGACAGTGATGTCGAGGTAAATGCCGTTGGTGACCAGACGGTCCGCCAGGAACTTGGCGAGGCTCGCCTCGGTCGAGGTGTGCTCGCTCTTCGCGATCGCGCCCCGCAGGCACGCCATTGTCGCCGTGGACTTGACGGTGGACAGCGGTGCGCGGTGGTCGGATACCAGCCGCTCAATATCCGTCTGGAAAGCGCGCTGGTGGCCTTCCCGTGCGGTGGCGAGCAGGGTGAAGGGTACAAAAGCAGTCGGCACGAAGAGTCCTTTTCTGGCGGCGGCCCCGTGGCCGTCCAATGAGAACAAGTCTTCGAAGGGGCTGGCTATTCCGCGAACTGGTGTACTGAGTCCGAGCTCACCCGGCGGGCTCCCGAGCCTGCCGGGGAGCCACCGTGACGGACGAGACGAGTTTCAGCCGGGGATGAAGCTGGTCACCGCCTTCCACGACGCCGGTCTGCCACCACAGTTCTAGCCCCTCCGGAGCCACCTCCAGGCAGGCCAGGTTGTTGTCGAACCAAGGCCCCTTGACGCCGGACCAGCGAAACGGCGGGTCAGGGACCTTGGCCGAACGAGCCACCAGGGCGCCTACCGGCGTGGCCAGGCCATAAGACATGACGGCCGCGAAAGACCTCATCAGCCGGGGCAGCGGGTTGCGGATGGGGGAGCAGACGGCCTGCACGATCCGGCTGCCGGAGGAGCGCTCCACCTCCGAAACGTAGGAGTAGTGCACGTCGCCGGAGAGGAACGCGATGGTTTCCGGTGCCGGGCCGCGTTTGCCGTCGGCGACCTCGGTCACCATGGCCGCTACTTCCCGGAAACTGTTCTGGAAGGCGCCCCAGTGTTCAAGGTCCACCGCCTGGCGCAGCTTTTCACCGACCCGGGCCGCAGGATTCCCCCACGCACCTTGGGAAATGGCCTCATTCCAGGATTCGACGTAGTGCAGCCCCATCGGCAGCAGGAAAGGCAGCGACGTCGCTACCAGCAGGTGGCGGAAACCGCCGCGCATCCGTCCGTCGAGCCAGGCCATTTCCGCCTTGTCCACCAGGGCGCGGTCATCCGGCGTCAGGTCCCGGGCTGCGCGGGAATCCACCACAATCAGCCGCGTGTCCCCGAAATCGCGGCAGTAGCTCCACCGGTAGGATCCCGGGTCCTTATCTGCCCGGTCCGCGAAACTGTCCAGCCCGGCGCTCACGTCGATCTCATCCTCGCCCGCGTGCCCGGCGATCAGCTGCCAAACGGCATCCTCGGCCCGCTCCTGCGGCGACAGGTTCCCCAGATGCTGGTACACCCAGTAGGAGGCCAGCCCCGCGACGATCCGCCCATGCCACCAGGTCGTTGCCTCCATCTCCTTTTTCCAGCTGAGGGAGGTGTTCCAGTCGTCGCGGATGTCATGGTCGTCGAAAATCATGGCGCTAGGGAGGGTGGACAGCAGCCACCTGTTCGCGGGGTCGGACCAGGCCAGGTTGTAGAGGTGGGCGTATTCCTCGTAGTCCTTGAGCTCCTCGCCGGGCGGTTCATCGATGTCCCTCCGGGCCCGGATGAACTCCTGCATCTGCTCGCTGGTCAGGTCGGCGTAGACCTGGTCGCCGAGGAATGCCACCAGATCCGGCCACTTCAGGTCACCGCCGGCGGCCATCCTCACTGCGTAGGCCCGCAGTGAGTCGACGCCGTGGGTCCGGTTGCCGGCCTTATCGTGCGGCACACTGGTCCGGCAGGAGCCGAAGGCCATCCGCAGCGGCTTGCCGGTCTGCAACGTCGCAATCATGGATGGCGGGAACTCCGACGCCGGATCGGGCCAGACCTGGCTTCCGTTGATGTCGAGGGCATACGGTGTGACCGTTCCTGGCTCCAGCCCGTCCAGTTCAACCAGCGCGTAGTGGTGGCCATGGACCGCGAAGGTACGGGCTGCCCACTCCCGTCCGCCCGCGCGAAGGGTGACCCGGGCAGCGGTCCGGGTCTCCACCCAAATGCTTGCTGAGGTCTCATCCACGTACCGCATCATCGGGCCGAGCACCAGGGGTGAGGTAGTCATGACTCAGTTCTACCTGCTCGGCCCGGGGTGCGACCATGCTTTGGCTGCAAATGATCCAGCGGAGCGGTTGCTTTTCATGACATGCAGGCCCGGCGGCCTCCGTCATCCAGGGAACCGGAGGTCAACCCCGCGGTGCCATGGCGTAGGTGGCGGTGGCATAGGCCAAGGCCGCGGACATTTCCTTCAGCAGGTCCGCGTTGGTGTTGCTGATGGTGTCGCAGGCCTTGTGGTAGCAGGAATCGAGGTTCTTGCCGGCCACGCCGCCGTAGGCCTGCATTTGGGCTTTGGTCTTGGATTCCACGTCGCCGGTGAACAGCCCGCCGCCGGGAATACCTGCCCGCAGGAACGGTTCGTAATCGGAGCCGCCGTCAAAGGGCGTGGTCTCCGCCGGTAGGGAGTTGTTTTCGAAGAACCGGAAAAAGACGTCCTCGATCTCCTGGGAGCCTTTCGGCCCGGCCTCCTCGAAATCCGACCCGTCACCGTCGTGAATGGACCTCACGCCGTTCGGCGAGGCTGCCATGTCCACATTCAGGTAGACCGCCGTGCGGCGGACCTCGGCCGCGCTCAGCTCGTCAACGTAATGCCGCGAACCATCGAGATCATCCTCTTCGGCGCCCCAGAACGCGAACCGGACCCGGTTCGCCGGCGTGATTCCGGCCTCCTTCATCCACCGGGCGGTTTCCAGCACTGCAGCGACGCCGCTGGCGTTGTCGTTGATTCCCGGACCATCCTCCACGGAGTCCAGATGGGCTCCCACCACAATGGTGTTCTCGGCGCTGCCCTCCGTATCGGCGAGGATGTTGAAGGTCTCCACCCGCTCGCCATCGGGCCGGTGGGTAAATTTCTGCCGTACCGGGGTGTACCCGGCCGCGCGCAACTGGTCCTCCACGTACCGCGCTGAGTCCTCATATCCCGAGGTCCCCGAGGCGCGGTTGCCGTCATTCTCATCAGCGACACGCTGCAGCGCCTCCATGTGCTCCACCATGCCCCGGCCCTTGAAGGCCTCCAGCACCGTTCGTGCGTCGACGGCACTCGCGGGCCCCAACCGTGGGGCAGCAATGCTGGGGTCGGTGGATGTCGCGCCGCTGCCGGGGCTGCTGGTCACTTCTTCGGGCAGGAAGTCTGGCCGGGCGCCGGCCGCGGACTCGGAAGTACAGGCGGTCGCGGACAGGAGCAACACGGCCAGGACTGAAGGAAGTACGTGCTTTCGCAGAGTCAACATGCTCGGAAACCCATCAGTAGTCGGTTTCAGCTCGGTAGGCCAAGACGCCAGCCACTGACGTGCGGCAAGCCGCGGCCACCATTGAAACCGCGAATGCCGCTATCAGTTTCGACCATTCTTGTGGATCCGGCTGTATCTTCAATAGCGCGTGCCTGTGAAAATGCTGTGCGAATGGCGTGACGTCGTTGCCCGGCAGGACGGCCGAAGGATGGTTCGCCTGCAGCGGATTGCTCCGCGGCGTCACGGCCAGGGCGGATAGACTGGTTCGCACTATGGATGACCCTCCCTCACATATGCCCTCGCCCCTCAACCTTCTGACCGGTATTCCGGCCACCGCGGGAGAGGGGCGCCCGAATGTATGAATGGATCATGATCGGCGTTGGCCTCGTCCTGACGGTCGGCACGGGAATGTTCGTTGCCTCCGAATTCGCCCTGGTCAACCTGGACCGCAACGACCTTGAAGCCCGCCAGGCGCGCGGCGAGAAGCGGCTGGCTCCCACTATCAAGGCCCTCAAGATCACGTCGACGCACCTCTCCGGAGCGCAACTGGGCATCACCTTGACGACACTGCTCACCGGGTACACCTTTGAGCCGGCCATCAGCAAACTGCTCAGCGGACCGTTGACCGATGCCGGTCTCCCCGAAGCGGTTGTCCCCGGGGTGGGGGCCGTCGTGGGCATCTTCCTGGCCACGATTTTCTCCATGGTGATTGGCGAACTAGTGCCCAAGAACTTCGCCCTGGCGCTTCCGTTGGCCACGGCAAAAGTGGTGGTTCCCTTCCAGACGCTGTTCACCACGGTCTTCAAACCCGTGATTCTCCTGTTCAACAACACGGCCAATTCGATCATCAGGTCGTTCGGCATTGAACCCAAGGAAGAGCTGTCAGGCGCGCGCAGTGCCGAGGAGTTGAGCTCCCTGGTTCGCCGCTCCGCGCTGGAAGGCGTCCTCGACCTGGACCACGCGGCCCTGTTGCACCGGACACTGCGGTTCTCCGACCACAGTGCCGCCGACGTGATGACCCCGCGCGTGCGGATGGCGACGATCGGAGCCGACGACACGGCCGAGCAGATCGTCAGCCTGGCAACAGCCACCGGATATTCGCGCTTCCCGGTGATCGGCCGGGACCGGGACGAGGTCCTTGGTGTGCTGCACGTCAAACAAGCCTTCGCGGTGGCCCTCGACAACCGATCGGGAGTGTCCGCGTCCGACCTTATGATCGAGCCGCTGCGGGTGCCCGAGTCGATGGGGGTCGACACCCTCCTGGGACTCCTGCGCAGGCAGGGCCTGCAGGTGGCGATCGTCTCGGACGAGCATGGCGGCACGGCCGGCATCGTCACGCTCGAGGACCTGGTGGAGGAGATTGTCGGGGAGCTGGAGGACGAACACGACCGTGCGCGCACCGGCGTCGTGCGGACGGGCCGTTCGCTGACTTTTGATGCGTCCCTCCGGCCCGACGAACTCCTGGACCGGACCGGCATCACCGTCCCGGACGGCGAGGAATACGACACGATGGCCGGCTTCGTCACGGACCGGCTGGACCGGATCCCTGAACTCGGCGACGAGGTGGCCATCGACGGCGGGACGCTCCGGGTGGAACGTGTGGTGGGGACCCACGTCGAGCGGCTCCGGTACACCCCGGACGAATCCGCGGAACCCCCGCGGAGCGCCCATGACCGGATCATCGACAATCTCACGCAGGAGCTGACCCATGAGTGAATATCTGCCAGGCATCATCTGGCTCGTCGTCCTGCTGGTCGTCAATGCCTTCTTCGTCGGTGCTGAATTCGCCGTCATCTCCGCCCGGCGTTCGCAGATCGAGCCGAAGGCCGAGGCCGGAAGCAAGGCCGCCAAGACCACCCTCTGGGCGATGGAGCACGCCACGCTGATGCTGGCGACCAGCCAGCTTGGCATCACGGTGTGTTCCCTGGTGATCCTGAACGTCTCGGAACCGGCGATCCACCACCTGCTGGAGATCCCCCTGGGATTGACTTCCCTGTCGGCTGAGACCATCGGCATCGTCGCCTTCGTCGTCGCCCTGCTGCTCGTGACGTTCCTGCATGTGGTGTTTGGCGAAATGGTGCCGAAGAACATCTCCTTCTCCGTTCCGACCCGGGCTGCGCTGCTTCTGGCCCCGCCGCTGGTGCTGGTGGCCCGTGTCTTCAAGCCGGTCATCTGGACCCTGAACGGCATCGCAAATTCAATTCTGCGGCTCTTCAAAGTTGAACCCAAGGATGAAGCCACCAGCGCCTATACGCTGGATGAGGTGGCGAACATCGTGGAGCAGTCCACCCGGGACGGGATGCTGACGGACACCAGCGGAACCCTGACCGCGGCCTTCGAGTTCACGGCCAAGACCGTCGCTGACGTGGAAGTGCCGATCGATTCGATGGTGCTGCTGCCGTCCTCCGCCACCCCGGCTGACATCCAGCGGGCTGTCGCGGCGCACGGCTACTCCCGCTACATCCTCACGGACGACGACGGCGCCCCCACCGGCTACCTGCACCTCAAGGACGTTATGGACCTCACGACGCCGGCCGCGTTCAGCGAGGCGGTCCCCGCCAAACGGATCCGGAAGCTGGCGTCGGCGTTCAGCGGCAGCGAACTCGAAGACGCCCTGGCCGTGATGCGCCGCACGGGAGCCCACGTTGCCCGGGTATTTGACGCCCATGGCACAACAACAGGTGTGCTGTTCCTCGAGGACATCATTGAGGAACTCGTCGGCGAGGTGCAGGATGCCACCAGCGCATAAATTCCTCAGACCATGTGAATTACCGTACCGAACTGGCCGCCGGGGCCGGATCCCTCACGGAAGTTGAGCAACATGACCGTTTCTCCCCTTATCTGGGCAATCACCATTGCCGTCATCCTGGCCTTGCTGGCTTTCGACTACTTCTTCCACATCCGCAAGGCCCACGTGCCCACGCTCAAGGAGGCGGCCGCGTGGTCGGCCCTCTACGTGGGACTCGCGATCCTCTTTGGTGTCCTCGTGTGGATTTTCGGCGGCACCGACATGGGGTCGGAATACTTCGCCGGTTACATTACGGAGAAGGCCCTCTCCGTCGACAACCTGTTTGTCTTCCTGATCATCATCGCGAGTTTCCGGGTGCCCCGCGAAGACCAGCAGAAGGTGCTGCTTTTCGGCATCGTTTTTTCGCTGATCGCCCGCACCGGGTTCATCTTCCTCGGGGCCGCGCTGATCAATTCCTTCGCGTGGGTGTTCTACATCTTTGGCCTGATTTTGCTGATCACCGCGGGCAACCTGCTCCGGCCGGACGCCCACGGCGACGACCAGGCCGATAATTTCCTGATCCGCATTGCCAGGAAGCTGTTCCACACCACGGAGCACTACGACGGGGACAAGCTCTTCACCATTCACGACGGCAAGAGGGCTCTGACGCCGATGCTGCTGGTGATGGTGGCCATCGGCGGGACCGACATTCTCTTTGCCCTGGACTCGATTCCGGCGATCTTCGGTCTGACCCAGAACGTGTTCATCGTGTTCACTGCCACCGCATTTTCCCTGATGGGCCTGCGCCAGCTGTACTTCCTGATCGACGGCCTCCTGGACCGCCTCATCTACCTCGCCTACGGCCTGGCAGTGATTCTTGCCTTTATCGGCGTCAAACTGGTGCTCCACGCCCTGCATGAGAACAACCTGCCGTTCATCAACGACGGCCAGCCGGTGCCCGTGATCGAGATCAGCACCGGCCTGTCCCTGAGTGTCATCGTTGGGGTGCTCGTCCTGACGGTCGTCGCGTCGCTGCTGAGCAAGGCCGGCAAAGCCCAGACATCCATCAACAACGCGCGCCGGCACGCCGTCAACTACCTTGACCTGGAATACACCGCTGACGCCTCCGAACGCGAGCGGATTTATCGGATGCTGACCGAGGAAGAGTCCCAGATTCTGGCCATGGATTTGAAGTACCGCAACAAGGCCAAGGATATTGACAAGATTCGGGCCCTGGTGGCGGAAGCGCACCGGCAGCACGAGGAATACCTCGCGCGTTAGGTGCCAGTCCGGCGGTCCCCAGTCCGTGCGGGGTCAGGCGGGGGCTGGGCCGGCCGGGGAGTGCTCCCGGGCCGGCCCTTCGCAGGCCTGGGCGATGGCGGCTTGCAGCCGGGCCAGCACCTCGGCAGGCTGCCCGTCGGCAGGGATGCTGGTAAACCCTGGGAATTCCGGGAGTGATTGGTAGGCCTCGCGCAAAGACTCGAGGTCTTCGAGCCGCTCGGAGTCGGTGCCTCGCGCAAGAACCCGTGCGTGCGCCTCGCGGGGGTCAACGTCGAGGTAGATCAGGAGGTCGGGCTGGGGGAGCGCACGGATGAGGTACGGAAGCACGCGACCCCGGGGAAGTCCGTGCATCCGGCGCAGCGCAAGCTGGCAATGCAGGTCCCGATCCATGACCACCAGGCCGGGATATCGTTTGGCGCGGCGGTGTGAATTCAGGACGTTGAAGGTCCGGACGGCCGTTTCCAGAAAGTCCGCCGGCCGCGAGGGCAGGTGAACGCCGAGTCTGGCACTGATGAGGGACATCTGCCGGCGACCCGCATAATTGCCGAGAAACAGGGCGTCCTTCCCCGCCTCACTGGCGGCACCGACAAGGGCGCGTGCCGCCGTCGTTTTTCCTGAACCGTCAATTCCGGTGAGCACGATCAGCAAGCAGTCTCCTTTGGTGGGCGGGGGTGTTGGGCCGCTACCCACCCCAACGAATGGAAGCGCGGCTTGATCCCCTGGCTGCGGCTGTCCGCGGTGCCCCTGTCAGAGGCTGTGCGCCAACAGTTCGAGGCCGATGACCACAAGGCTCAACACTACTTCGGCGAACACAATCACGGCTTTGTGGCGGAACGGCAGCTCCAGCCGCCGGATCGCGAGGTAGCCGACGATGAGGAGCGTCACCACGAGAACGATGACCGCCCATTGCAGCGCCACCGCGGTCGACCAGAGGCCGAGGCCGGCCGCCGCGAGGAGCAGGAGCGGAGTCACCAGGACGCTGAGCGCCTCGGTGCTGACGGTGATCATATGGTGCAGTTCCTGGCCGCTGGGGAGCTGCGCGTGAACTGTCAGGTGGCTCAGTAGATCGGCAACGAAGATCCCGAGCAGGGAACCGACGACCACGATGCTGAGGGTTGCCGCCGCAGCAGCGGGCGTCGTCTCGTCTGCGTGGCTCCGCAGGGCAAGGACCACAGCAAGGCTGGTGAAGCTGATGTAGACGCGCTCCTTGAGGCTCGCCGCGCGATGGAGGGCAGACATTTCACGCCGCCCGGTCGGTTCGACAGCATTCATCAAGGGAGTCCTCTCTATGCGTGGGACGGTATCGTCAGGTGCCGGGAGCCCGGTACCCGACCTCAGCGGCCATCCGCAGGGCGTCCAGCGTTTCGTCGACCGTCAGCAGCACAGTCGTTTCCAGCGAACTCAGTGCGCCGCCGCCGGTAATTGCCAGGGCCACCGCGGCCATGGACACGTTATCGGGAGCCTCCCAGAGGTTGTAGCCGTCGTGACTGCCGAAGGCGTACCAGAATCCGTGGAGCTTACCCCCGACCGATTCGATATAGGCCTGGGCGGCCTTTCCGCGGTCTTCCGGGTTGCTGATCATCCTGGCCCAGGTCTCTGGGGTGTAGCTGAACTTCGACAGATAGAGCGGCATCGTCTTTCCCTTTCGTTCGCTTCCGGGAGTGCGGATTACCCAAGGATGGCAGTCCGCTGCCGGGCCAGCAATGGCAGGTGGCAGTCCAAGGAGGTGCCCTGCGCCGCGCCCGTCAGGTGCCGCTGCCCTCCACGTGCTGGATCAGCGCCTCGAGGATCGGCAGCTGGCCGCTGACCAGCCTGGTGCGGGCTTCCTGCAGTCCGGCCCACTTGGCGTCGTCGACCTCGGGGTAGCTGCGGACGGTGCCGGATCCTTTCGGCCATTCCAGGGCGAAGGTGTTGCTTACGATTCGTTCTGGAGCGAAGTCGGACTCGGCGGCGAAGACCGTGATGACCTTTCCCGAGGGTTGCCGGAAGTCGCCGAGCTGGCAGTAGTCGGCGGCTGGTGCAGGAGTTCCCATTTCCTCGGCGAACTCGCGCTGCGCTGCGGTCAGCGGGTCCTCGTCTGGGAGGTATTCACCCTTGGGAATCGACCAGGCGCGGGCATCCTTGCGCGCCCAGAACGGTCCGCCCATATGGGCTATCCACACTTCCACGACCGCTCCACCACCCCGGCGGTACAGCAGAATGCCTGCGCTCCGAACCATCATTGTCCATTTCCTGTCCGGGGTGGCCCGGGGTCCTGGTCCCGTCGTCCTTCTCCGGCGTCGATGGCCGGGAGGAACTGTCGGTTCCTGATCCGTGATTCGCCGAATTCGATGGCCAACGGGGCAATGTCCCACGGACCGCGGCCCCTTGACTGGGGGCGGCCGACGGCGACGTGCGGTGTCCACCGGGGGTATCTGAAACCGAGGGCGCGGGAGCCGAGGATAAAATCATCGACATTGTCCACCAGCAACTCGTCCAACAGTTCATGCAGCGCCTGCACGAGGGAGACCTGGTAGTCCCGCACGTGCTGGGGCACCTCCACTTCCAGCCCGCTCACGCGCCCGCCGCCCAGCAGGACCAGCCGCTCTGACCTCGCGGAGAAGCCGCCGAGCACGGGCAGCCCCTCCAACCAGGTGACCGTCGTGCTGGCGGCTTCCTCGGCAGTCGTGATGCCCTTGGTCCAGTCCGCGATGTCCCCGGCGAAGTCCGCCAGGACGCCGATGTGCAGCAGGGTCAGGTGCAGCCCCCGTTGCCCGCGCAGCGCATCGACGTGGCTGCCCAGTTCCTCATAGTCAGAGGGCCCGGAGCCAATGGTGAGTACCGGCACCTCAACCGTGATGCGCGGCGGCGTTTGCATTCGGACCTCCCGTCCGCTCGGGCTGCTGGCTCTCGGTGCCATTATCCTCCCGGGCGGCGACCGGACAATCGGGGCTGCCGGGACCGTGGTAAACGACCGACGGGGTGAACCCGGCAGGCGGCATGACACAATCGACGCATCGCCCGGAGCGGACTCCCGCCGACGCGTCCGCAACGCGGGGTGACCTGTCACAAGACCACGAAGGAGCACCGTGAGCAGCCCGATCCAGCCCCTGAGCGGACCCGACGGATATGTTCCGGCGAAGATGGCTGCTGCCCCGGCGTATCCGCAGTTGCGGCTCAATGTCGAAGCCCTCGAAAACAACATCCGGGTGATGGCCTCCTGGTGCGGGCAGCGGGGCGTGGATCTGGCCCCCCATGTCAAGACAACGATGTCCGCGCCGATCATCGCCCGTCAGGTGGCTGCCGGCGCCGTCGGCGTCACCGTCGCCACCGTGGACCAGGTCGCGTCGGCGCTGGGCTGGGGACACCAGCACGTACTCGTGGCCAACGAGGTCGTCGATCAGTACGGCCTGATGCGCCTCCGCTCCTGGCTGGAGGAAGATTCCGTGCGGGAAATCCGCTGCTTCGTGGATTCTGCTGCCGGTGTCGAGGCGGCGGCCAGGGTTTTCGCCGGGGCGGCCATCAGCCTGGAGGTGCTGATCGACGTCGGGACACCGGCCGGGCGCACCGGAACCCGGAGCCTCCACGATGCTCTTCACCTTGCCGAGTTGGTCCACGGCACGCCTGGCCTCCGGCTTGCCGGTGTTGCCGGCTACGAAGGCGTCGTGCCCAACAGGCGGGCGGAGTCCACGGTTGAAGCCGTCAACCGGCACTGCAAAATGGTGCGGGACGTGTATCTGGAGGCCGCACAGTACTTTGAGACCGCCGCGCCCATCTACTCCATGGGCGGGTCCGCGTTCCCGGACCGCGTCGTGGAGTATCTTCCGGACGACAACCTGGTGCCCGGTACCAGAAGGATCCTCCGGTCCGGCTGCTACGTCACCCATGATCACGGCACCTACGCCAGCGTTAGTCCGGTACCGGGCCTCATCCCCGCTGTTTCGGTCCGGGCCGTCGTCCTGTCCACCCCCGAAGCGGGAATCGCCGTCGTCGGTGCCGGCAAACGGGACCTTCCCTACGACGCCGGGCTGCCGGTCTTCCTCTCAGCCCAAACAGCGGGCGGCGCCCCCAGGGACGGGGCAACCGCCGCAGTGCGGAACCTGTTCGACCACCACGCAGTCCTCACCGGGGTCAGCGGACTGGACGTCACCGATGTGGTCGACTTCGGAATATCCCACCCCTGCTCGGCCTTCGACCGCTGGCCCGAATACGTCGTTACCGACGGCAGCGGACAAGGCACCGGGGTGTGGCGCACGGACTTCCACCGGTCCTCGCTGGCAACACCGCGTCCGTGATGCAGCGTCCTATCAAGGCCGACGGCGCAGGACGCTAGGACGTTCACAACGCGTGACCCGGAGAAGGGGCGGGCCTGGACCAGATGGTTCAGACCCGCCCCTTCTCCGTTTCGCAAAGCCAAGGGGCCGACGACGGCTGGGGGCGAGAACCCCGGTCTCAGAGGGTTCTCAAGCGTCGCCGACCCCGTCTTCCACCAGACCCCGCGGATCCGGCAAGTAAACGTCCCCGGTCCAACACCTCGCAGTGTTCGGCAGCTGCGCGGACCTATTACTATTCAACACCTTGTCTGCGGGGACGGCGAGAGAGATATC
This sequence comes from Arthrobacter sp., assembly GCA_034376805.1. Taxonomy (GTDB): domain Bacteria; phylum Actinomycetota; class Actinomycetes; order Actinomycetales; family Micrococcaceae; genus Arthrobacter. The sequence goes on along the minus strand of JAXMJF010000025.1, from coordinate 33,106 downwards.
TGATGTCCACCAGAAGGTCTGGCCGAAGGGTTTCATCCTTGCCGGGTGACGGCACCCTGCCGTGGCAGTCGTAGCGTAGGGGTACCCCGGAAACGGACCAATTCCCGCGGCACGTCGCCGTGTGCAAGACGAGCTGCCGGTGACGGCGGCACTCCATGACCCCATAGTCCAGGCGAAGCGAAGTTAGCCATGTCAACCCTGAAGAACCACGCGGCGGTCACGGCCGAGTCGAGGGCGCTTGTCATTGGCGCCGGGGGCTTTCTCATCCTGGGCGTAGTAGCGTTCGTGCTCGTGGGACGTGAACCTGTTTCCTTGTCCGGAAGGGGTTCGGTGGGAGATATCGCTGCGCTCGGGACGGCGGTCCTCGGTGCCGCGGCAGTGGTGGTTGGGTCCCTGCAGCGCCGGAGGACCGGGCCGTCGCAGCCCCCCTCAGGCGGCCGGACACGCAACAACATCGACATTGCCGCACTCGCGCTGGCCCATGCCTGCATCTGTCTGCTTGGCTGGCTGGCTCTTTTCTCGATCTTCCAGCGGGCGTTCGTGGGTGCAGTTCTGTACCCCGTGGCAGCGGCGATCCTCGTCGGTGTTACCGGAGCCATCAGTGCCTACATCGTGTACCTGTCGGCAGCCACCATGAACGCCTACCGGCTCGCCGCGCTCCTTGCCGTCTTCCTCGTCACGGGGGTCCTCACGAGCATGCTCACTGCAGAAGACCCGCAGTGGTGGCAGGAAAACCTCAGTGCCCTCGGCATGAGCTCCGACGTCTCCGGGGTGGCGTTCAACGTCACGCTGATCGTCGCCGGCGTCGTGGTCACAACCCTGGCCGGATACTCCACTAAGACGCTCGCATCGAGGGCAAGGACCGCGCCCTCGCGCCGCCGGGTGCGACAGCTGGAAGGCGGCATCATCCTCATCGGCATTCTCCTCGCCTGCGTGGGGTTGTTCCCCGTCGATGAGCAATTCTGGCTCCACACCGCGGCAGCGTCCGGCATGGTGGTGGTGTTCGGAACCCTCATTGTCCGCATGCGTTCGCTGGTACCTTCGATCCCGGCGACGTTCAACGTGCTGGGGCTGGTGTTCCTGGCGGTCATCGCTTTCGCCGTGGTGATGTACTTCCCCGTCGGCTACTACAACCTCACCGCCGTGGAGCTCATCGCCGCGTCGCTGGTCTTCGCCTGGCTGATCGTCCTGATCCGCAACCTCGCCGCCGTCGACGCCGACCAGCCCGACGCCAACCCGCCGGACCGCCCGCAGGTCCAGCGCACCGACACCCCCGGCCACACTGCAGCGCCCGGAACGGACCGGACCGCCACGGAATCCTGAAGGGAAAACGGCAGGTGGGACGAGGCATGGAAAAAGTGCAGCGGGAACGCCCAACCGGGGTGCCAATCGCCAGCCGGCTCCGCTCCTACGACCGCGTGGCAGCATGGTTCGATCCGGGGGACAGGGGAGTGGAACTGGCCGGTGTCAAGGTCACCCGCCGGGAATGATCTGCCCGGCACGCGGAGTGGCTAGCTTGGGGGGAGCAGCACATCCGACAAGCCCGGGAGCCGATGCCAGATGAAAAAGCCGGACGACGGCGGCACCCCGGCGGAGCCTTTCAACAGCAGGCTCGCGCTCCTGCTGGCGATGGCCATGTTTGTGCTGGTCGTCGACACGTCGATCATGAACGTTTCGATCTCCGCCGTGGTGAGGGATATCGGCTCGACCGTCAGCGGCCTCCAGTCAGCGATCGCGCTCGAAGCGCTGGTGTCCGCCGCTTTCATCCTGATCGGCGGAAAAATCGGTGACCTGATCGGGCGGAAGCGCGCCTACGTGATCGGGCTGGTCTGTTATGCCATCGGCGCCGTGGCGATGACGATGGCACAGAGCCTCCTCCCGATCATCATCTTCTGGGCCGTAATTGGCGGCCTGGGCGCCTCGCTCCTGCTGCCCGCCATGCAGTCCCTCATCCATGGCAATTTCGAGGGAGCGGCGCAGAAACGGGTATATGCTCTGGTCGGCGCGTCGGCGGCGATCGCGGCTGCGGTGGGGCCCCTACTCGGCGGGTTCATCACCACGTTCCTGTCCTGGCGGGTCGCCTTTATGCTTGAGGCCCTCATCATCGCGGTGGTGCTGTCCGGCATCAAGCTCGTTCGCGACGTGCCGTTCGTGGGGTCCCGAGCCCTGGACCTCTTTGGGTCACTGCTGTCGATCGTGGGCATGGGCGGAATCGTGCTTGGCATTCTGGTCTGGCAGGAGGGCGGCGAATCCGTGGGGGCGCTCCTGGCCGTGGGCGCCGTGGGGCTGGGCGGCCTGGTCTATTGGCTCGTGCGGCGCAAGCGCCACGGCAAGGCGACGCTGCTGGACCCGGCCCTCTTCCAGTCGAAAGCCTTCCGGTTCGGGGCCACGGGACAGATGCTCCAGCAGGTCGCCCTCGGCGGCACCATGATCGTGCTGCCCATTTACCTGCAAATGGTGCTCGGATACAACGCCATGCAGGCAGGATTGTCGATCGCCCCGCTCTCGCTCACCATGTTCGCGGTCGCGATGCTCGCCGGTAAGAGGGCCGGGGCGCTCCGCCCGGCCAGCCTCATCCGGTGGGGATTCCTGCTCCTGATCGTGGGCCTGGTGGTGCTGGTCCCGATCGTGCCACGCGCGGACTCCGGCTGGTGGCTTCTGCTGCCACTGATCATCGCGGGTGGTGGGCTGGGGCTGCTCGTGTCCCAGCTCAACAACTACACCCTGTCCCCGATCTCGGACGAGCGGGTCAGCGAGGCCGCCAGCGTGAACTCGGCGTCAGGGTCGTTCGGGTTGTCTTTGGGACTGGCGTTTGCGGGCGGCATTATGCTGGCATCGCTGTCTACCATCTTCATCGGCATGGCTACATCCAGCACGGTGCTCCCGCCCGCCGAGCAGCAGCAGGTCGCGACGGTGCTGGAGGACGACGCCCAATTGATGAGCAACGCACAACTCGAGGAACTCCTCGCCGGCCAACCGGAGGAGATCCAGAACGAAATCATCCGCATCAACACGGATGCCCGGCCCCTGGCACTTCAGATCGCGCTGTTGGTTCCGATCCTGGCCGGCCTCGCCGGTCTGTTCACGTCCTTCCGCATGATGAGGCTTCCAGATCCCAAGCCCTCCGGTGCCGGGGAAGGCGCGATCCTGGGTTGAGTTCTCCAGGCGCCATCCTCACCCGGAATTCACCCTCAGCGGATGAGGAATTCGCCGGCGTTCGGGGCTGAAAATGTTTACACCTGCCAGTGGTCAGGCTGCCAGGGCGACGACCCAGACCTGCAGTTAGCTCCATTCCCACCCGAGGCTGCGTCCACGGACAAAGCCGCATCAATTGAAAGTAGGGAAGCCACATGAGTTTCTGGGAGAACTTTTGGGATATTTTCTGGTGGTTCATTTATGTGTACGCATTCTTTGCATTCCTGTTCGCGCTATTCGTTATCATCGGCGACATCTTTCGCGACAAGGAGCTGAACGGCTGGCTAAAGGCAGTCTGGATCGTTTTCCTGGCCTTCCTGCCCATCTTGGGCGTACTGGTGTACCTGATTGCGCGCGGTAAGGGCATGACCGAGAGGGCACGGGGGCGGGCACGCCAGGACCAGGAAGCCTCCGATGCGTACATCCGCCAGGTGGCCACAGCGAGCCCAACCGAGGAGATTGCCAAAGCAAAGGCCCTTCTGGATGCCGGAACCATCAGCCCTGGCGAGTTCGAAAAGATCAAGAGCAGCGTCCTGGTCTGACGGCAGGCGGTGCGGCGCGGCAGCTCTGGACGGTACCGAAAGGTCCGTTCAGAGCTGGACGACGGTGTAGCCGACAATGAACACACCGATCGTCAAGGTGGCGATTGCCGCAATCGTCTGGCCGTTGCGCTGCATCCACGTGTAGATGGCGGTCAGCGGCACCCCGGCCCGCTCGGGGGAGTGCATCCATACGGCGATCGGCACGACGACTGCCGACTGGGTCACCGTTGCATAGGCGAGGACAAACAGGGTCCCTTGGAGCCACGGGGGTTCCCGGACGCTGATGAGTGCGCCGGCTGTGACGGCGAGAAGGATTGCCTTGGGGCGCAGATTCAGTCCCAGGCCCAGGACCACGAATTCCCACGGGCGTGCGGTTTGGAACCTCGTCTTCATCTTGCCCAGCACGGCGCTGTCCCCCTGGCTTCTGTGCCCGAAGAGGTAAAGGGCGTAGGCAATCAGGAAGAATCCGATCAAGAAGCCGAGCCACGCCAGGAGCTCGTCCTGCTTCCAGGCCGGCGTGCCCGGCAGGAATTGCAGCCCGACAGCCGATAAGCCGACCACCACGATTGATCCGGCAACGCTGCCAACCAGGAAGGGCACTGCGCCGCGGCGTGGGTCGGGGGAGAGCAGGATCATGATGGTGATGCTGACGGGCACGGTGCTGATCGCCCCGGCCAGGGCGAACAGCACCAGGCTGGGGATGACGCTCAGCACGCAGTCACCTGGCCTGGGGAACTAACCGACGGCATGTCATGCCTTAGGTGTGCTGCCGGGGCCCGGGTTATCGGATCCCCGCCGTCCCCGGCGGGCGCGGATCGCGTCGTCTTCCTGCTTGAGGATTGCCTCAAGGTCCTTTTTGTCCCCGGTCAGGGGCCGCCACCACGCTATGGCAGGGTCGGAGTCGAGGAGGATCGTGCGGGCAAGGAGGGTGAGGGGCACGGCGAGGATGGCGCCGACGGGTCCCAGGATGACCGCCCAGAACAACACGGACACGAATGTTATTGTCTCACTCAGGGCCACGGCGTTACCCACGTACTTGGGCTGGATGATGGACTGGATGATGCTGTTGATCCCGCCGTAGATGACGATGACAGCGAGGACAGTTGGCCATCCGCCGGTGAGGAATCCGAAGAACAGCGGCGGGACGATCGCGATGAAGTACCCGATGTTCGGAATGAAGCTGCAAATGAAGGAGAGCAGCCCCCACAGCAGGGCACCCGGGACCTGAAGGATGACGAGGACGAGCCAGTTGAAGAGTCCCTGGGCGACTCCGAGGACCGTGGTGGCGATCATGTACCGGCGGACGCCGCCGCCAAAGCCGTTGAAGGCGGCCACCAGGGCGGGCCGGTGGTAGTCCAGATGAGTCAGCAAAGCCGGCACGCGCGAGCCGTCCACTGCCATGAGGATCAGCATCGTCAGAATGATCACGAGGCCGCCCACAATGCTGGTGATGTTGCCCAGGACTCCGCCGAGGAATCCGATGATGCGCCCTGGAGTAAACCCCTGCAGGACTTCCTGTGTTTGCTCGGGGCCGAAGCCCACTGATTCCAGCCATTGGGTGAGGGAGGCGCCCAGCTGGGCAAGCTGGGGACCGTATTGCGGCAGCAGCGCGGAGAACTGGGCCAGAGAGGCAAGCAGCACTGCGGCGAAGCCGGCCAGCAGGGCGAAGACGGCCGCGATCGTGGATCCAGTGGCTAGTCCCCGGGGCACTCCGTGCCCTTGCATCCAGCGTCGCAGGGGATGAACGCAGAGCGTCAGTACAAAAGCAAAGAACACGGGGGTGACGATCCCTCGCATCGCGGCAAGGCCGAAAGCTACGACCGCTGCGGAGGCCAGGGTGAGCAGGATAACGGCCGAACGGGGGAGGACAGGGCGTGGAAATGATTCCGCTGGTTCCGGTCCCATGGAGCCCTCCTTCGTTCGGCCCGGACGTCGTCGAAAATTTCGGCGGCTTTGTTTGGCAGGACGCGCGTCAGCTCATGATCCTGGTCTTGATCCTTTGGAACTCGTCGGGGCTGATGGTTCCAGAGTCCAGCAGGGCCTTCGCTTTGGAGATCTCATCGGTTGGGCTCGCGGTGGCTACCTGGCGGATGTACGCATCGGCGGCCTCCTGGTTCTGGCGGGCCCGTTGCATGGACCGCTCGGTCATGCCCTTGCCTCGCGCAATCATGTACACCAGCAGCGTCAGGAAGGGCACAAAGACCAGGAAGAGGACCCAGACGGCCTTCCACCAACCACTGAGCTGATGGTCGCGGAAGAGGTCGTCGATCACAAGGAACAGCGCGTAGAGAAAAGCGAAAAGTGCATAAACAATAAAGAACCACCAGAAGATGTCCCAAAAGTTTTCCCAGAAACTCATGTCGATTCCCTACTTTCATTCGGTGCGGGACTTTCCGTGAAGGCAGCCTCAGGTGGAAAGAAGGCCAACGACCCGCCCCCACCGGTGAACTTTGGGCTCAGCACTTAACCTCGGTCACGAGGTCGCTCAATGCGGCCTGGACGTTTGCCGCTTCGGCCCGTAGTGAGTCGGCTGCCTCGGCGAGGGTGGTGTCGTCGTCGATCTCGTTGACCGCCGCAGCGAACCTGTCTTCAGCCGCAGTAACGGCGTCCACCCGTTCTTTGGCCTCGCTCCCCACCGCACTGACCAGGTCGTCATAGGTCTTGACAACCTGGTCCCGTGCCGCGCTGACCTGCTCCAGCGTGACACCCGGGTTGAGGGTGTCCTTGAATCCCGTCAGGGCGTCGGCAAAGGCGTCTGCGGCAGTGCAGACCGGAGAAACGGTCGCCTGTGGACTGGACGTCGTGGCCTGTGGGGTGGAGGTGCTCGCTGGAGGGCTGGCCGTGGTGCAGCCGGCGAGAAGTGTGACCGCGGCACCGAATACTAAAAATCGTGCGAGGACAGGTTGTGGTCTCGACATTGGAGGCCCCTCTCGGATGGGCGTACGCCTGGCAGCCCAATCACTGGCAGGTACAACCATCGTTAACCCCGGTCCGGGCGCGCGGATCACCCGCCGGGGGTGATATCGAACGGCGCTGCAGCCTCGTATTGGTCCCGCGACAGGTGCCATCAGATCTGCTCCGCCTGGCACGCGGGATGCGTGCAGGATCGGGGACCGAGGACTGTTCCGGCGGCGAGGAGATTGTGGGATGATGCGGTCATGTGCGCCAATGAACCGTTGAAATCTACGGGGTTCTGGAAGCTTCGAGCATGTTCACGACCGCGCGCCAACAGCGCGGGCCGGCCGTGAAGACCGCACCCGGCTCGGCGCACAAGGAGTCGATCGCCCGCGCCCGGGCAGCAGGGCGGGAGGCAAGAACTTCGCTGCCTCGCCGCGATGTCGCCGCGCTCACGTTGCCGGAACGGGACCCTGTTGGAATCCTGGAGGGACAGCACGCCTCCCGTCTCGCTGACCTCATCCCCGTGCGCATAGGGCGGATGCTGGAAACACCGTTTGCCTTCTACCGCGGCGCCGCAGCTGTCATGGCACATGATTTGGCCGATTCCCCCGTCACGGGTCACACCCTCATTGCAAGCGGGGACGCGCACCTGGCCAATTTCGGGCTTTTCGCAAGCCCGGAACGACGCCTGATCTTCGACCTCAACGACTTCGATGAGGCCTACCCGGCACCGTGGGAGTGGGACATCAAACGCCTCGCCGCGAGCATCTGGTTGAACGGGCGGAACAGTTCCCACACGGAGGAACAATGCGGCACGGCAGTGCGGGCGTGCGTAAACAACTACCGGCAGGCGCTCAAAGCTCTCTACAGCCATACGGCGACTGAGCGCTATTACTTTCAGGTGGATGCGGAATTTCTCGCGGCCCGGCAGTCGGCAGCCCGCAAACGAATTAGGACCGAGGAGAAAAAGGCCCGCCAGCGAACATCTGAACAGGTACTCACCAAGCTGACGTCCACTACGGAGGCGGGTGAACCCAGAATCGTCGACCAGCCGCCGATAGTTCGACATCCGGAGGTCATGGACTTCGCGGCGATGGAGAGCCTGGTTGAAACGTACCGGAGCACCCTAAGGCCGGATACCTCGCTGCTGCTGAGCCAGTACCGTCTGGTGGACTTCGCGCGGCGGATCGTGGGGGTCGGCAGCGTCGGGACGCGCAGCTGGGTCCTTCTGTTTGAAGGCCCCGCAGGTGAGCCCCTGTTTCTGCAGGCAAAAGAGGCAGGGAAGTCGGTACTCGAAACCCACGGCCGTGTTCTTCACGCGCCGGAGCCGGTAGAGAAGGCCCTGATCACGCGCGGGCAGGGTTACCGGGTGGTGGGAGCGCAGCGAATCCTGCAGGCGCAGTCCGACCCGTTCCTGGGCTGGATAAAGGACGTGACGGGTGATGACGGACGGCAACGGGACTTCTACATCCGCCAGTTCCGTGACATGAAGGGTTCCTTCACGCTCGCGGAAATGAACGCCCAGGAGACGTCCGACTACGGGCGTTTGTGCGGCGGGCTACTCGCACGGGCCCACTCCCAAAGCACCGGCAGCGCCTTCATCCTCGGGTATCTCGGCGGCAGCGAAGTCTTTGACGATGCGCTGGCGGATTGGGCCAGACACTATGCGGACCAAACGGAGGCCGACCATGCGGCGCTGGAACAAGCGGTCCAAGCGGGGCGGCTGCCCGCCGAACGCGGCGTGTAGCGCCTGAGAGGAATGGCAATGACTTTCTGGGACTTCTTTTGGCTCATGATTTCGTTTGTTCTCTACGTGTCTTACCTGGTGGTTCTATTTCTGATCGTTAAGGACATTTTCGCTGATTCCACACGCACCGGGTGGAGCAAGGCTGTCTGGGTGCTTGTCCTGCTGTTCCTGCCGGTCTTCGGCGGTCTGGCGTACCTGATTGCCTTCGGGCAGTCGATGTCCCTGCGGCAGGCGGCCCGGAATGACGTGGCCAGGGATGATTTCGATGATTATGTCCGCCGAACAGCCGGGACCAACCCCGCGGAACAGATCGCCCAGGCCAAGACCTTGATGGATGACGGTGCACTGACGGCCGAGGAATTCACCGCGCTTAAGCAACGCGTGCTTCGCCAGTGACCGGTAAGCCCGCAGGCCGAGGACGGGTCACCCGCGGCAGATGATGCGCAGGCGCCGTGCCGGTGATGGAATCGTGGGGAACATTCCAGCCTGTGTAGAAGGAGAATGACATGTGCCGCTGGCTCGCGTATTCCGGTTCGCCCGTTCGATTGGATGACCTCCTTTACAAACCCGCCAACTCGCTCGTGATGCAGAGCAAACACGCGCGCATGGGGGTTGAAACCACGAACGGGGACGGCTTCGGCGTCGGCTGGTACGGAACCGCGCCGTTGCCCGGTGTCTTCCACAGCACGGAGCCCGCCTGGCATGACCGCAACCTCCGTGAGCTCGCAGGACAGGCATCGGCCAGCCGCGTGTTCGCGCACATCCGGGCCACTACCGGCACGGCGGTTCAACAGACAAACTGCCACCCGTTCCGCCACGGCCGGTGGTTATGGATGCACAACGGTGTCCTCACTGACTTTCCGACGGTGAAGCGTGACCTGGTCATGGCCGTCGATCCCAGCCTGTATCCCGAGATCGAGGGATCGACGGACTCGGAGGTATTCTTCTTCCTCGCGCTCACCTTCGGCCTGGAACGGGACCCCCGCGCGGCCGTCGCCGCAGCGGTGGGATTCATCGAAGACGTCGGACGACGCCATGGCATCGAACACGCGATCCAGATGACGGTAGCAACTACCGACGGCGACACCACCTGGGCGTTCCGTTACTCCAGCGAGGGCAAGTCCCGGTCACTCTTTCACAGTACCGACATCGCAACACTTCGCGGCAATCGGAGCTGGCGGAAACAGTCGCCGACGCGGAAATGGCTTTGGCGCACGCCGTCGCCGGCGATCTCGTGACTGCTGATGAACTGGCGACGCAAGCATTGGAGAGGGCGGGCGCCCGCGGCTGGAGTTCGCACGACCGAATGGCCGCTGCCTGGCTGGCACGCGGCATCGCATATTACTGGCGGGACGAGCTAAAGGGGGCCCGTGCCCATCTGGTCAAGGCCCTGCGGCTCGGGAACAAACTGTCCGCGCTCGGCGCGCTCGGCGTCGTCTACCAGGTTCTGGTTGACTGTGCATCGGGCGACGAATCGCATCTTGCCGACTCCAGCGCTGCGCTGGAGTCCCTCCACGCCCAGGGGCTTTATGGTGTTTCGTGGAATGACTTTCACACCATTGCCCGGGCGAAGCTCGCTGAAGCCAAAGGCGACCTGGACAGCGCGCTGGCCATCGTCGAGCCAATGGGTGCCGGCGGGCATGCGCCCCTGGTGGACGCGCTGCTTGCAGAGCTCCTGCGTCGAGGCGGCGAGATCAGCGCCGCCCAGCGCTGCGCCAGGGAACTGACACGCCAGCACCGCAACCGCTACCTCGACACCAGCATGAGCCTGACCGAGGCGCTCCTGGCGCACGGGAACGGGGATGAAGCCAGGACTCACGAGCGGATAGAACATGCTGTCTATCGGGCCGAACCCCAGTCCGTCCTGCGCCCTTTCGCCGAGCGGCGGGATGACATCGCGCAGCTGTTGATTCGGCACGCCGTGTGGGGCACGACCCACGAGTCGTTTGTCGCGGCCCGGATGGCGCGCCACGCGCAAGGCCAACCAAACCTCCGGACACGCTCGTACTGGACCCTGACTGACCGGGAACGCGAGGTCCTGGCCTACATGCGCTCAGTCATGACTGCGGCCGAAATCGCCGAGGCGCTCTACATCTCGGTGAACACTGTCAAGACTCACGAACGGTCCATCTACCGCAAGCTCGGTGCAACGGGACGGCGCGATGCGCTGAAGACCGCGGCGGAACGCGGAATCGTCTGAGCCGTGCGGTTCGGATTCCCGGCACGGAATGTCACCCGCCGGGGGTGATGGCCATCACCGGCAAGGGGCCAACAATTGTTATACCGGCCACTGTTCGCGCTAACGGGGGACAGCCCACCTCGGAAAGGAGCCTCCAATGGCACGACCCCACCCAATCTTTGCAGGACCGATCGCACTCGGGGCAGCCATCCTACTGCTGACCGGGTGCAGCACGGCTTCGACTCCGCAGGAGAACGAGTCGAAGGTATGCGCCGCGACCAAGGCATATGCTTCTGCGCTGACAAGTTTCAAGGACACCCTGACCCCAACGGCCACCGTGGAGCAAGTTCGCTCGGCACGGGACCAGGTGGTGAAAACGCACGATGATTTGATGCAGGCCAGCGAGGCCGTCGCCAAAGACCGGGTAGACGCTGTCAAGGAGGCAGAGGACAAGTTCGTGTCCGCCGTCCGGGACGTTCCCGACGACGCGAACCTGGCACAGGCCCGGGCGTCCCTGCGGGACGAGGCAGCCAATGTGCAGGCCGCGCTCAGCGACCTCGGGACTGCAGCCCAGTGCTAAAGACCACCCGTTTCGGCGGGATCGGTCACCACCTCACATCGAAGCACCCGCGGCGTTCGCCTATGACGCCGCAAAATTGAAAGCAGGGAAGCCAAATGAGTTTCTGGGAGAACTTTTGGGATATTTTCTGGTGGTTTTTCACCGCCTGCGTATTCTTTGCCTATCTGTTTGGAGTATTTGCGATCATCGGTGACCTCTTTCGCGACCACGGGCTGAGCGGATGGTGGAAGGCGGTCTGGATCTTCTTCCTGTGCTTCCTGCCCTTCGTGACACTGCTGGTCTATCTGGCCGCCCGCGGCGACGGCATGGCCGAGCGGTCAGTGGAACGCGCCCGGCGGGACCAGGAAGAAGCTGATTCGTATATCCGCAGGGTCTCTGCCGCGAGCCCCGCCGACGAGATTTCCAAGGCCAAGGCTCTGCTGGACGCTGGAACCATCAGCCCGGATGAGTTTGCGAGGCTCAAGAGCCGGGTCCTGGTCTGACTTTGCCTGTGGTCCCCGCTATCCGACGGACGGTCGTCATTCCCCGGCAGAAGGGCCGTAAGTGCCAGTGCGCGAATTTCTGAGCGACCCCGAGACCATCGCTTTGCTCGCCCTGGCGGCCCATATTTTCCTGGTGGCCGTGGCGGCAGTCCTTGTCTCAATGAACCGTCGCCCATCATCGGCGATTGCCTGGGTCCTTGCCATCATTTTCATTCCGCTGCTCGGAGCAGTCGTTTTTCTCCTTGTTGGATACGCGAAACTGCCCAAGTCCCGCCGCGACAAACAGCGGGAGGTAAATGATCTGGTCCTGGCCCGGACCGAGGGGAGTCCGCTGATCAGCAGTGGCGCTGACTGGCCCGAGTGGCTGCATTCGCTGGTGGCGTTGAACAGCAACCTGGGGGCGCTCCCCATGGTCAACGGCAACAGTGCCGAGCTCCTCCCTGACTACAACGGCACCTTCGATGCCATGATCGCGGAGATCGAGTTGGCGGCCAGCTACGTGCACGTGGAGTTTTACATCCTTGTCCTCGACCCGACCACGGAACCGTTCTTCCAGGCGCTGGCCCGGGCACGGGAGCGGGGCGTAGCGGTGAGAGTGCTCTCCGATGACTTGGCGGGCCTGATGTTCCCGGGCCGCAAGGAAACCATAAAGTACCTGCGGGACGCCGGGGCGGAATATCACCCCATGTTGCCGTTGCGGCCGTTCCATGGCAAGTGGCAGCGGCCGGACCTGCGCAATCACCGGAAGATCCTCGTCGTCGACGGTCGCGTCGGATTCACCGGATCGCAGAACGTCATTGACGCCAGCTACAACAAGAAAGGCAACCTCAAGCGCGGGCTTCGGTGGCACGAGCTGATGGTGAGGCTCGAAGGGCCCGTTGTCCGCGAGCTGGATGCGGTCTTCGCGACAGACTGGTACAGCGAAACGGATGTGCTGCTGCCACTGGATTCGCGGTCTCGAGTCCTCGACCCTGGGACCGCGCTCATCGACGCGCAAGTGTTGCCCAGCGGCCCCAGCTTCGACAACGACAACAATCTGAAGCTCTATGCCGCGCTCATCCATAAAGCGGAGCGCCGTGTCAGCATCACCAGTCCGTACTTTGTGCCGGACGAATCCATCCTGATGGCCATCGTCACGGCCGCCGCCCGGGGACTTAGCGTCGAGCTTTTCGCTTCCGAGGTCGGGGACCAGAGCATGGTGTACCACGCGCAGCGTTCGTACTACGAGGCGCTGCTCCGCGCCGGCGTCAGGATCTACCTCTACCGGGCCCCCCAGGTGTTGCATTCGAAGCACTTCACCATCGACGAGGAGGTTGCGGTGATCGGGTCCAGCAACATGGATGTCCGCTCGTTCAGCCTCAACATGGAGGTGTCGGTGCTTGTCCATGGGCGCGGGATTGTGGACTCTATCCGCAGGATTGAGGACGGGTACCGGGAGAACAGCCTTGAACTCCAGCTCGAGGACTGGATCCGGCGGCCCGTCGCCCAGAAGGCGTTCGATAACCTGGCGCGCCTGACCGCATCCCTCCAATAACACTGTGGCGGGTCGTGCCGGGGCGTCCTGGCACCGCGTTTATTGGGCTGCGTCGGTGAGTAGCTGCCGGAATTCCGCTTCCGTGTCCAGCACCAGTTTCTTGCCATTGAGGAAGAAGGTCGGTGTGCCGGTGACCCCCAGGGCCGTACCGTCCGCGGCGTCCTTCCGGATCCGTTCCTTGGTACTCTCGTCCGCCACTGCGGCGTCGTACCTGGCCAGGTCGAGTCCGAGTTCCTGCGCATAGCTGCGGAACACGGGGGCCTGGGATTCCTGTTTTCCGCCCCACTCGGTCTGGGTTGCGAAGAGCTTCGCTGCCATCTGCTCGTATTTGCCTTGCTGTGCGGAGGCCTCGACCGCCAAGGCGGCTGTCCCGGAGTTGCGGTGTCCGGGAAGGGGGAAGTAACGGTTCACAAACGTGATCCGGTCACCGTACTCCTTTTTGAGTTCCTCGACGAGCGGATGGGCGGCCCGGCAGGACTCGCATTCGAAATCCAGGAACTCAACCAATTGGGCCTTTTCAACAGCTGGGGAGGTAAGCCGGTGGCTGTCCTCACGGACCAGTTGTGCCCTGGCCGCCGGCTGCTGGGATTCGGGTGCGGGCCTGTTGGCCGTCAGGACCGCGTACCAGACGAGGCCAGTTGCGACGATGGCAGCAAGCAGGATCCAGAGGACCATGCGGATTTTCTTCGCGGGGTCACGTCGGGCCGGCGTTGGTTTCGTCGTGGTCTGTGTCATCTCTGTGGACAGCTTTCATGGTCGCGCCAGGCGGCGGGTTCGGTTGGACGGGCGGTGTGCAACAGAGTCCGCGTCGCCGGTCTAGCCGGCACTTCGTGGCGCGAACATGATCACGGCCACGCCGAGCAGGCACAGCACGGAGCCGATGATGTCCCATCGGTCGGGCCGGAATCCAGCAAACATCATGCCCCATGCGAGCGAGCCGGCTACAAAAACGCCTCCATAGGCTGCGAGGATGCGTCCGAAGTGCGCGTCGGGCTGGAGGGTCGCAACGAAGCCGTACGCGCCCAGTGCGAGGACGCCCAGCCCGGCCCACCACCAGTCCTTGCCCTCGCGGACGGACTGCCAAACCAGCCACGCGCCGCCGATTTCAGCTGCAGCAGCGAGCACGAACAGCACAACCGATTTTGCGATAGTCACTGCTCCATCATTGCAGGGCGCTTATGGGCCGGACGTGCCTTACGATTCCCGCCAGTTCCGGGTGTCGTTGAGGACGCATCCCAGGCGGCTGCATTGCCGGGCACTCACCCGCCAGTCAGGCTGGCTGGAAGCCGCAGACCGCTCGTCTTTCCAGATCGGGATGACCCGCGAGCCGCATTCCCGACAAGGAGTCTCCACGTGGGCGCGCCTCTGCGCTTTGTTCATAATTTCCCCCCAAAGAAACTCACCAGAATATAGCCTTAAATCGAACGAATGTACAAAATGCGGCTGCTGCCGGCTGCGGAAAAGCCGATACCGGCGGGGCACGAATCCGGGTCATGAACCGTTGAACTTCTGGCGAGGGGGAATACTGGAGCGGGTCCGTCTGTTGAACAGCTATCCGACCCGCAATCCGAAGAAGAGAGAATCACGTCAGTGGCAACCGATTACGATGAAGTACGTTCCGACGTCAAGGAATCGCAGGACAGGTCCCTGGAGGCGCTGCAGTCTGCGAATGCTCCGGACGCCCGCAGCGTGGTGCGCGAGCTGGATGAGGCGGATTCGCTGGACGACTCGATCGTCCCCGGCGGAGAATTCGTCGCCGAGGAACTCATCGTCCAGGTCATCCCCCAGGCGGAGGATGAATTCACCTGTTATTCCTGTTTCCTGGTCCGGCACCGGTCCCAGATCGCGCGTGAAAAGAACGGCCACGCTTACTGCGTTGACTGCGAGGGCTAGGAGCGGTCCGGACTGACAAAACGGCGGCAGCGGCGACGGCACCAGGCGATGTGGTGGACGGACGCGGACCACTAGAATCGCCGCATGACCGTTCTGGACTGGCTGCTGGATAGTGATCCTTCGATCCGGTGGCAGGCGCTGCGGGATCTTGCCGGCGCGCCTGCCGACGTGGTGGCTGCCGAGCGCGCACGGGTGGCGACCGAGGGGTGGGGCGCCCGGTTGCTGGCTCTGCGCGGCGAGGATGGCCAATGGGCCGGGGGAGCGTACTTCCCCGCGCAAGGCGGCGACTCCGACGTCGGACCCCTTGATGGAGCTGACACTCCCGGCCACCAGGCCGATTCATCCGGGCATGTAGGGGCCGACGACGGGACCCAGCCCTGGACCGCCACCACCTACAGCCTCCTGCAGCTGCGTGACTTCGGCGTCGTTCCGGGCAGCGGGCAGATGCGCCGGACCATGGCGCTCGTGCGGGACAACTGCCGCTGGGAGGAAGGCGGACAGCCCTATTTCACCGGCGAGGTCGAGCCCTGCATTAACGGCATGGCCGTTGGGCTCGGGGCCTACTTCGGGCAGGACGTCGACGGCGTGGTCGCCCGGCTGGTCAGTGAACAGCTCGACGACGGCGGGTGGAACTGCTGGGCAGAGTATGGCGCAGTGGTTTCCTCGGCCGCGACAACCATCAACGTGCTCGAAGGCCTGCTGGCGCACGAACAGTCAACCGGCGGCTCCGCGGAATCCATCGGGGCGCGGCGCCGGGCCGAGGAGTATCTCCTTGAACGACGGCTGTTCCGCCGCAAAAGCACGGGAGAGGTCATCGACCCGGCCTGGCTGGAGTTCTCATTCCCGACCCGCTGGCACTACGATGTGCTCCGTGCCCTGGAGTATTTCCGCTCCGCCGGTGGTCCGCCCGACCCGCGCATGGCCGAGGCAGTCGAACTGCTCCGATCCAAACGGCAGCCTGACGGCACCTGGCTGCTCGAAAACACGCACCCCGGGCAGGTCCACTTTGAGCTCGAGGACGGTGACGGGCGGCCCAGCCGGTGGAACACCCTGCGCGCGCTGCGGGTCCTGCGCTGGTACGGGGACGGGGCGCACCCGTAGCCCACATGGCGGGTTCGCAGCCGCCGTCATTCCCCGATCTGCCTACGCTGCGCCGGTCCACCGGGGCGCTGATGCCGCCCGCCGGATGGTCTTGGCGCGGCTGTGGAAGCCGTCGGCCCGTTTGTGCCAGCCATGGCGGGCCAGCGGGGCGTCGCCGGAAGGCGCTGACTCCTGAACCCTGCCCTGCCTGCTTTCCTCGGAGCACAGGTCGGTGATCAGCCCCATCCCGGCGCACTCCCGCACGGCGGCGATGCCGGCTACGGCAGCGGACTTGTCGGGGAACGCGGCCGATACCGCCATTACGGTGCCGTCTGGGGCCCTGAGCCGGAATCGAAACCTCGAGTCCGTGTCAACGAACAGTTCAAATTGGCCGGTCATCGCTATCCTCCCGGTCTGGGGAGCCTGGCCCCCGGCGTCACTACCGCGGATCAGGCCGGAACGCATCACTGCGTCAACTGGTGATATCCAGTCTGTTGCAGGCCCCCGGGACCCACAAGGGACGGCAGGTAAATCCTATGTAAAAGCCGTGCAACAACGGGCTCAGACGTACTTGGTGAACCAAGCCAGTGTGTCGTTCCAGGCGGCGGTGGCCTGCGCCTCTACGTAACGGGGCCCGGTGTCGTTGTGGAAGGCGTGGTCCACGCCGGGATAGACGGTGAGCTGGTGGCGGACGTCCGTGGCAGCCAGGGCTTCCCGCAGCGCCGGCAGTGCGCCAGTGATCCGCTGATCGAGTTCAGCGTAGACGCCGAACACAGCCGGCTGAATGGTCGGGACTTTGTCCAGTTCGGGGGAGGGTCCGTAAAAGGCTGCAGTTGCCTTCAGCCCGGGCAGTTCCGTGGCCGCCTGCCACGTGATGCCACCGCCGAAGCAATATCCTGTCATGGCGATGCGCCCCTCGTCGACGAAGTCCTTTGTTTGCAGGTAATCAAAAGCCGCCGCGAAATCGGAAACATGGCGCTGGACACCGGCAGCCGTCAATGCGCCCGGGACGGCGTCGCGGTCCATGCCCGCGGTGCCGCCTTCCCTGCTGAGCAGGTCCAGGGCCAGGGCAGCGTAGCCGGCCTTGGCGAAACGGCGAGCCACGTCCTCAATATGCGCAGTCAACCCGCGGTTCTCATGGCAGATCAGTACGGCAGGTCCGGATGTACCCGCCTCCGGCCGGGCAAGGTAGGCGCCGATGTCTGTTCCCTCGGCAGGGAATCGTACCGACTCTGTCAGCAGACCGGGCGCTCCCTCAGGAACAGAGAGCGGGTTCTTGGCTCCCGGCACCGGGCCGAGGGAGGCGGTGCCGGTCCCCGTGCCCGAGGGCGAGGGGCTGGGGGTGGGGGTCGGCATGGGGTCGGTGCTGCGCGGTACTTCCTCCGGAGTGCAACCCACCAGCAGCATCGCCGCCGAGGCCGCGGCCATGCTGCCCGTGATGAAAGCCACCCGGCGCGTGAACGTCCGCTGGCTCATGGCGCCCGCGCGGTAATCGTCGAAGAATTCCTCGATCAGGTACTTCTCAAACTTGCCAAGTTTGGTCATGACAGGCCTCCTGGAGTGTCCGCATATCCTCCTCCGAAGTCCCTAATCAGGCAAGGGCACGCCTTCTTGCTCCCCGGCCCGGGTACGGTTCAGCTTCGCCTGCCGCGATGACCAGCCCTGCTCGTGCAGCCGCTCAAAGCCGTCGAGGAGCAGGTCGAGGGCGAATTCGAATTCGAACTGGTCGTCACAGCCGTGCCCAACGACCGTTCCTTCCTCGTGCGTCACCGAGCTGGCGATCGCTACGATGTTTGGATACCGGGCCGCCATCTGCTCGAGCATTATGGCCTGGGCTTCCGGGGAAATCCCAGCGGGGGACTCCGCCGTCGGGCCCGCGGGGTCGTCAAACAGCTCCTGGGTGAACCCCCACATGCGGCCCCCGAGGGCATGCATCACGTGGTGCGTGAGGTCGGCAGAGAAGCCGCCGGCCAGGAACATTCCGGTGAACGAGTCCATGTAGTCAAGCACCGCGGGGGTCTTGGTGGTCCGCGATTCAATGGCCCGGCGTGCCCACGGGTGCCGCTGCAACGCCTGCCTCGCCGAAAGCACCCGCAAGCGGACGGCGCCTTTCCAGTCCAGCTCCGCCGCCGGGGGATCAATCTCGCCGATCAGGTTCGCTACCATCCCGTCGAGCAGCTCGTCCTTGTTGGAGACGTGTTTGTATATCGCCATCGGCACCACGCCGAGGTCTTCAGCGAGCCTGCGCATGCTGAGCGCCTCCAGGCCGACGTCATCCGCGAGTGCGACGGCGCCCTTCAGCACCCGCTCCCGGTTCAAGGGCGTGCGGCGTGCGGCCTCCAGCTGCTGAGTCATCCGACAACCTTTCCCTAGCGGCATCCTCTTGACAAGTGTACTGCGTACACCTACGGTTGGGCCCTATCAGGTGTACGCCGTACACCACCTGCACCGAGGATCAGGCCATGACAATAAAACCCAGTAGCGCCCTCCGGCCCGGCAGGCGTCCGGCGCCCCAATGGCTCATACCCGCCGGGCTGATCCTCCTGAGCCTCATTCCGGTGGTCGCCGGGGCGTCGAGGATGACGGAGCTGGCCGGAGGCGCCGCCATCACGCCCCAGAATGCAAGGTTTTTTGCCTCCCCGGTCCCCGTCGTGGTTCATATCGTCAGTGTCACCGTCTACAGCCTGCTGGGGGCATTCCAGTTCCTTCCCGCACTGCGGGGCAGGCGAGGCTGGCACCGCATTGCCGGAGTCATCCTTATCCCGGCCGGCCTGCTCGCTGCCCTCTCCGGACTGTGGATGTCGGCCTTCTACCCCCTCCCGGACGGCGACACGGACGTCCCGGTTCGGCTGCTCTTCGGCTCGGCCATGCTGGTCAGCATCATCCGTGGGGTGATGGCGATCAGACTCCGGGATTTTGTTCGGCACGGTGCATGGATGACGCGCGGCTATGCGATCGGCGTCGCGGCGGGAACCCAGGCCCTGGTGATTCTGCCCTGGATGCTGCTCGTGGGAACGCCCGACGAACTGACCCGCGCACTGCTGATGACGGCGGCCTGGGTGATCAATCTGGCCGTGGCGGAGTATGTCATCCATCGTCGTGCCCGGCAGGCCGCCCGCGTCCGGCACGCTCCCCGCCCGGCCGTCCGGTCTCTCCGGACCACTGCGGGGGCGTCGTGATCAGCGTGGACGGCCGGCGCAGCTTCTCCAATGTCTTAATTCGACATGCTAATGCCCCAGGCCGCCCTGGAGTCCGTAACATTGAAGAAAGTACAGTCCCCGGCTTGCCAAGTTCAACGAAAAGGACTAATAACGTGCCCCTCGAATCATTGCCCGTCCTGGACCTTTCCCGATTGAGCGCGGGCCCGGAGGAGGCCTCGCGGTTTCGTGATGACCTGCGCAATGCCATGCACGAGGTCGGCTTCCTCTACCTGGCCGGACACGGGGTCCCGCAGCAGCTGACGGATTCCATGCTCGAGGTCTCCCGGCGCTTTTTCGAGCTGCCCGAGGAGCAGAAGCTCGCTGTCGAGAACGTCAACAGCCCGCAATTCCGTGGATACACCAGAGTCGGCGGGGAACTCACCGACGGCGCCGTCGACTGGCGCGAGCAGATTGACATCGGCGTTGAGCGTGCAGTGGTGGAGCCGGGGCCGGGCGTCGCCGACTACTGGCGTCTTGAGGGCCCCAACTTGTGGCCTGAGGCCCTCCCCGAAATGCGGGGCATTGTCCTGGAGTGGACCGAGCGGCTGAGTACCATTTCGCTGACCCTCCTGCGGGCCCTGGCGGTATCCCTCGGTGCGCCCGAGGACACGTTCGACGAGGCGTTCGCCGCACGGGCATTTCCCCTGCTGAAAATTGTGCGGTACCCGGGAGAGTCCAACCCGGAGCCCAAGCAGGGCGTGGGCTCCCACCGCGACGGCGGTGTCCTGACTTTGCTGCTCGTGGAGCCAGGAAAGGGTGGGCTGCAGGTCGAGTACCAGGGGCAGTGGATCGACGCCCCCCAGGTGCCAGGAACGTTCGTCGTCAATATCGGCGAGATGCTCGAACTGGCAACCAACGGATACCTCAAGGCAACCCTGCACCGGGTGATCTCGCCCCTGCGTGGCACCGACCGTATTTCGCTTCCGTTCTTCTTCAACCCGGCGCTGGACGCGACCATGCCGCAGCTCGCGGTGAGCCCGGAGTTCCAGGCCAGGGCCCGCGGCCTGTCCGTTGATCCAACGAACAGCCCCATTCTTGAAACCTACGGAGACAACGCACTCCGCTACCGGCTGCGGGCCCACCCGAACGTCGTCGCCGAGCACCACTTGGACCTGCAGAACAGCTGAGCCGCCCGGCCCCTTCCCGCGGCGCAGTCCTGAGCCGCCATCGGCTGCGCCGTCGTTCTTCACGTCGGACAGGGTCCGCTGCTGCCGGCGCGGCCTGGTTCAGTCGTTGATTGCCTCGATGCCGAGCCGTTTGAGTTCTTCAAGGTGGTTCCGCATGTTCTGCAGCACCTCGGGGGAGTGCGGTTCCCAATCCACGATCTCGTCAACAACCTGCAGTGGCGCCCGGGTTCGGTAGGACCTCGTCGGGTTGCCCGGAAACTTTTTATCGGTCAGGTTGGGGTCGTCCTCAATGGGGCCAGTGGGTTCCACACGGTAAATTCTGCCCGGGCCCCCGCCCACCCCGAGTTCGGCTCCCCAAGTCGCCGCATCAAGAGTTGCGGTCAAGTAGATGTAGTTGGCCTTCTTTCGCTCGCCGAAATTCGAGCTATAGCCGGGTTTCAGCACGTCCCCCGGCTTCAGGTCGGCCTTCGTGCCGTGGTAGAAGGGCCCGGGATCTTTGGCCCCGGACGGCAACGGTTCGTTCTCCATGCGCACCCCCATCGAAGTTGGGCTCCCACTCTAGCTCTCCACGCCCATCTAAAAGACGGCCATAACCCGGCTTGTTCCGGCTCCGTCGGGGGATGTCCGGACTCCGTGTGCACCGGCTGGCCGGCCGGTGAGCACCGCCTGGCGGGCGGCGGGACGGAAGGACGCCCACGCAAGACGCCCGGCCGGGAAATCCCGGCCGGGCGTCTTGCGTGTCTTGCTACTGACCACTGAGGCAGCAGGTGTTGCAGTGAACCTAGCCCATGATGAGGTTCAGGATGAACAGCAGCGGGATGGACCCAGCCCAGACAGCGGTGGTGATGCCCGACCAGCCCCGAAGGGCTGCGGTGCCCTCGAGCCCGGCGAACCGGGTGACCACCCAGAAGTAGGAGTCATTGAAGTAGCTCAGGATCATGGATCCGGCGGTGCAGGCCATTGCGGCCACCAGCGGATCGATGCCGAGAGTTCCCACCAGTGGGGCCGTGACGGAGGCGGCCGTGATCATCGCCACCGTACCCGATCCCTGGGCCAGCCGGACGAGGGTGGCTACCAGGAATGGCACAAGGAAGGCCGGCAGGGCGGTGGCGGCAATAGCCTCCGCCAGCGCGTCGCCCACACCGGAGCTGCGGAGCACCTGTCCCAGCGCGCCACCGGCACCGGTGATCAGCAGGATGAGGCCAGCAGAGGCAGCTGCATCAGCAAACCAGCCCTGGACCTTGGTGCGCGGAGTCCATCGCGGCAGCAGCACGTAGACGGCCAGCAGCACGCCAATGATCAGTGCGATCACCGGGTTGCCGATGAAGGCGAAGGGAACAACCCAATCGGACGGCTCGTACTTGGCGCCGACAACGCCCTGTGCGTTCTGGTCGATAGCACCTGTGACGGTGTTCAGGACGATCAGCAGCAGCGGGACCAGCAGCGGCAGGGAGGCGAGAAACGCGCCGACGCGGTGCGGTTTGGCGCCTGCGGGCGGAGTGCCCAGTTCCAGCTCAGGATCGTCCGGGAGTTCTGCCTGCGCAGGAGCGCCGGCATAATCGTCGGTGATCGTTCCCGTGGCGCCGTGATGCGGTCCTTCGGTGGCGCCGACCAGCGCAGCCCGTCCGTAAACTGCCTCGCGGACCTCCTCGGTGACGGAACTTTCGAGCTTGGGTCCCATCCACTTCGCATACGCCACCACGACCGGGAGCAGGAGGACGGTGAAGGCCAGGCCCGTGATGATGATGGCACCCAGGTCCGCGCCCAGCAGGCCGCTCACGGCCAGCGGGCCGGGCGTCGGCGGCACGAGGTGGTGCGTCAGGGTCATGCCTGCGCCCAGTGACAGGGCCAGCGTCACATAGCCGGCGCGCTTGACCCGTGCGATGGAGCGGGCCAGCGGGTTCATGATCACATAACCGGAATCGCAGAATACCGGGATGGACACGAGGGCGCCGACGGTGCCCAGCGCCCAGGGTTCCCGGCCCTTGCCGAAGAGCCGCAGGAAGGCCAGGGCAAGCGCGTTGGCAGCTCCCGAAACCTCCAGGATCTTGCCGATGGCCACACCAAGACCGATCACGATGCCAATCGAGGCGAGTGTGTTGCCGAAGCCGGTGGTGATTGCTTTGACGATGTCGAGGGGGGACTGACCGGCCACCAGGCCGGTCACGAGGGCGGCTATGAGCAACGCTACGAATGCGTCGAGCCGGGTGCGAAGCACGAGCACGACGATAGTCGCGATGCCCAGAACCAGCGCAAGTAGTAGTTGTAGATCCACGTTGATGTACTCCTTGGGGGACAAGAGCCCGGGCGCTGTACCCGGCCACTCCTCGAAGGCGCCAGGTGCCGTGCGGAATTGACTCCCTCGAGTGACGGGTGCCACACTATCCGGACGTAAGACATCTGACAAGCCGGAGGAAGGGAAGCCCGATGAGCCGCCGAACGCTCGCTGATTCAGTGTTTGCGGACATCCTGGAACGCATCCTCTCCGGGGATATCAAGCCGCACACGTCACTGCCGGCGGAGACGGAGATAGCCAAGGCCGCGGATGTCAGCCGACTGACCGTACGCGAGGCTCTGAAGACGCTTCAGGCCCAAAACATCGTGACAGTGCGGCGCGGTCTGGGTACTTTCGTGAATCCGGTGGACGAATGGACGGGGCTCGAGGCCATCCTGCGCGCCGCGGCGCGCGGTACCGGCCTCGGAGAGGTGTCACTGAAGCTTCTCGAAGTGCGGCGCATGGTGGAAACCGGGGCCGCCGAGCTGGCCGCCCGGCACGCCACGCCCGAGCATCTGGCTGCCATGGGGGCGTCGATCTCGGCACTGGAGAAGGCCCATGACGCCCGGGACCTGGATGCCGTGACCCTCGCAGACCTCGCCTTCCACAACACAGTTTTCCGGGCTTCGGCCAACCCGTTCCTCCCGGCGTTGCTTGGCCAGCTCGGCCAGTTGCTCTACACCACGCGCCGGGAAACCTCAGCGTTCCCCGAAGTCCAGCGACATGCCCTCGAGCACCACCGGCTGGTCCTGGCTGCGATTGCCACGGGGGACCCGGAAAAGGCCCGCAAGGCCATGGAAGCGCACATCAACCAGACCTACGACGACTATGAACGCTTCATCAGCAACCAGGAATCCAACACAGGAGTTGAAACAGCATGACCGAAACCGCAATTTTCCCGGCCGAGCGCACCGCGGTCCTCACGGGAGCCGCCTCCGAGCGCGGGATTGGGCGCGCCACGGCCGACCGATTGGCCCGTGACGGGTGGAACATCGCCATCCTGGACATCGACGGCGAAGCAGCCGCCCTGGCGGCCAAGGAGATTGAGGCGAAGCACGGGGTAAAGGCGCTGGGCCTGCAGACGGACGTTTCGGACGAGGCCTCCATTGATGCCGCCATCAGCCGCGTGGAGGCGGAGCTGCCTCCCATTGTGGGTCTGGCGAACATTGCCGGCATCAGCTCGCCGCGCACCTTCATGGAAGAAACGAAGGAAGGGTGGGAACGCGTCTTCGCGATCAACATGACCGGGACCTTCCTGGTCACCCAGCGCGTCCTCGGTGGCATGATCGACCGGAAGATCGGCCGGGTGGTCAGCATTTCGTCCATCTCCGCCCAGCGCGGCGGTGGCACCTACTCCAAGGTCGCGTACAGCGCGGCCAAGGCCGGCATTATTGGCTTCACCCGCGCCTTGGCACGCGAGATGGGTGAGCATGGAATCACCATCAACTGCATCGCACCGGGGCCTGTGGACACGGACATCATGGGCGGCACCCTGACCGAGGAACGGAAGAGGGAAATGTCCAAGGACATTCTGGTGGGCCGCGTGGGCACAGTAAACGAGATGGCGGCTTTGATGACCTTCCTCATGGGAGAGGAGGCCGGCTTCATCACAGCGGCCACTTACGACATCAACGGCGGGTTGCAGGTTTCCTAAGCAAGTTCCGCCCTCACCGATCCGGCCTGCGGCTATCCTGACGGTTATGGATGTGCGGGAAGCACCCGGCGCTGGCCCTCTCTGATGGATTCCCCAGGCGATGTCCGGCTCCCTCCGGCGGTCACGGAACGGCCGCCCGGCCCGGTGGTGCTCGGGGTGGGTTGGGAACCTTCCGAATCCCTGATCCGGTCCGGCGCCAGCCTGGCTGCGCGGCTGGACGCGCACTTGATTTGCGCCTATGTGGATCCGGCCAGTTACCTCACGGAGTGGGAACCCGCAGCCTCACGGGCAAGCGCCTCGCTGGATCCGGCCGTCAACAATGAGACGGACTTCCCCTCCAGCCACGTCCGGAACGTGCTTCAGGCCATCCTGGGCCCGCCCGGGGAGCAATGGTCGTTCCGGGTGCTGAACGGCGCCGTGGCCCAGGCTCTTGGCCGGCTGGCGGCGAGCACGGATGCCTCGTTGCTGATCGTCGGGGGACAGCGACCCGGGCGGCTGGCAGCCGTTGAGCGGTTGCTGGAGGGATCGGTCGGAGTGAACCTGGCCGGGCTGCAACGCAGACCCGTGCTGGTTATTCCACCGCCGGGCCGCTGATGCCGGGAGACCAGCAACCACCCTATTTCCAGCGGAGTGGCCCGGGCGGAGACGACTTCCAGGTGCGGAAGAAGCGCTCGCGGGATTCTTCACCGGCCACTTGCTCCAGAGCATGCAGCCGCCCGTAGGTGAACGCACTTTTCCCGCGGTGGTTGGCGGCCAACTCGCGCAACAGCTCCCGGGTGACGACGCTGTCATGGTGATCGCCCAGGCTCTCCTGGATCTCTTCGGCGGCCCGCGCTACGGTGGTGGCCCGTTTCCCGAGAATCGGGGCGGCCGCTTCTGCCGCATAGCGCAGTCGCTTGGCGCTCTTCCGGACCTCATGGAGCGCGGCTTCGCTCCCTGGGCTGTCGGAGTCGGCGTCGAGGGCCAGGACCTCTTTTTTCAAGCGTTTGCGCTGCTTCGAGACGAGCCGGCCAACCGTCTGCAGGGCCTCTTTCCCGGCAGTCTCAGTTAGCGGCGGCTCCGCCAGGAACGCATCCAGCGCATCGAGCAGGCGGAAGTAGCGGGCACTCTTCAACGCAGCCAGGCCCTTCGCACGGGCGCCGTGGGCCGCAGCGTCGAAATGCTCTTCGATCTGCCGCGCAACAGGACCCAGCAGGAGGTCCGGCGGCTCGGCGCCGATCAAGTCCAGCAGCCGGGCCCGCATCACTTCGTTGTCCCGGGCCTCGCCCACGCTGCCGGCAAGCCATTGAAGTTCTGAACGCAGCGATCTGGTGACGTCGGGGTCGGCAAGTTTCCGGAAGGTTGCCAGCACGGATCGGATCCTGCGCGCGGCCACCCGGAGCTGATGCACGGAGTCGGGCGTGTTTTCCCGGACTCCGGGGTCATGTTTTTTGAGTGCCTCGACCTGCTGGCTCAGGTAGGACAGGAGGACAGCCGAAGCTGGTCCCTCGGGCTCCGGGCCGGGTACAGGTTTGGCGACCGCGGGATACTGTTCGCCCAATCCGCGGGCGAGTTTGGATGGCAGCGCCGACGGGCGGCGGCCGGTTTCAGCGAGCAGCGCGTCGGCGCCCTTGAGCAGCTTTTTGGGGCCGTCAATGAGTTCTATTTCCCATTCCCGCCAGGTGGAGTGTGCCTGCGGCTCCAACAGGGTCTGGGAATCCACCCGGTCATCGCTGAAGTCGGCCAGAGCAGTTCCATCGGCCGAAAAGAGCCGCTGCGTGGTGCGCCGGGTGGTCAGCCTTGCTACTGGAATCACGTTGTGGTCCCTCGTATGGACCTGGACGAGTTGTCGCAGCCGCCGGGGCACCGACCCGGGCTTTTTGCCGAACTGCACGGTAAATTCCTGACGTTCCCCTGCCGCCACGGGGAGTTTCAGGTGCCATCCGTCGTCGTGTCCACCGGTCCGCCGGCGCAGGGTGATCCCGCGGGACGCCAGTGCCAGACCTGCGGTGTCGAAGTAGACGGCGTCGAGGGCCTCGTCCTCGGGCGGCCCCGCCCGGTCCACCTCCGGCAACGACTCCAGGACCGGCAGTTCGTCGCCCTCTCCGACGTCGTATTTTCGCTCCACCTCGAGCATCTCGGAGTCGGTCATGTCCCAGCCTAGGCCCGCCCGGGATCGAGCCGCATGAGTCAAAAGTCCCGGTGACGCGGCGCGGCGGCGTCCCGCGGCGGAATGACCGAGCACACCGCACCCGCTCCGGGCGGAACACGGCGTCCCGGCTTTGTGGGGACAATGGAGGTGTGACTACTCCGGCTGTTCCGCTGACCCTTGCTCCCGTGCCTTTCAGGCTGGAGGTCATCGGGGCCGGCCTGGCCTTTGGGCACTCGCTCGGCGATCTGACCGAGGCATTGCGGGCCGGCGGCCCGGGCGCGACCGCCGTGGTGCAGGCGCCGCCGGGCACGGGCAAGACCACGCTGGTCCCGCCGCTGCTGGCCAACCTTGTCCTCAGTGCCGCAGGGCAGCAGGGCCGCGGGTCCCACGCACGCATCATCGTCACCCAGCCGCGCCGGGTCGCCGCGCGTTCAGCGGCGCGGCGCCTCGCTGCGCTGGACGGCAGCCGGCTAGGGGACCGCATCGGGTACACGGTCCGCGGCGAACGCAAGACCGGCCCGGGCACCCTGATCGAATTTGTCACCCCGGGGATCCTGCTGAACCGCCTGCTCGCGGATCCGGGACTGGAAACCGCCGGTGCCGTCATCCTCGACGAAGTGCACGAGCGCGGCCTCGAAACCGACCTGCTGCTGGGCATGCTCGCCGAGGTCCGTCAGTTGCGGGGCGACCTCGCACTCGTCGCCATGTCCGCCACCCTGGACGCGCCGCGGTTCGCCGCCCTCCTCGGCGCCGGAGGCGACGCGGCGGATCACAGCGCCGGGGATAATGACGGCACCCGCCCGGCGCCGGTCGTTGACTGTCCGTCTGCGCTGTATCCGTTGGCGGTGGACTGGGCGCCGGCCGCGGTGCCCAGGCTCGATGAGCGCGGAGTGACCCGGGCCTTCCTGGACCATGTGGCAGACACCGCCGCCTCCTCGCATGCCGAAGCCCTCGCGGCCGGCCTGGACATTGATGCCCTGGTGTTCGTCCCGGGGGCGTGGGAGGTGTCCTACGTCGCGGGACGGCTGCGCGGCCGCTCGCGCGCGGAGGTCCTGGAACTGCACGGGCAGATCGGCCCGACAGAGCAGGACCGCGCCGTGTCCGGGCGGGTACCCGGCGGCGGCCCGCGGATCATCGTGTCCACGCCGCTCGCCGAATCCTCCCTCACGGTCCCCGGTGTCCGGCTGGTCATCGACTCCGGGCTGTCCCGCGAGCCGCGCCGGGACGCGGGCCGCGGCATGTCCGGGCTCGTGAACGTGTCCTGCTCCCGCGCCTCCGCCGAGCAGCGCGCCGGGCGGGCAGCCCGCCAGGGACCGGGACGGGTGGTCCGCTGCTACGACCAAAAGACCTACGGTGCCGCGCCGGCCCACCCGACGCCGGAGATCACTGTCGCTGACCTCACCGGCGCCGCCCTGGTGCTGGCGTGCTGGGGATCGCCCGGGGGCCGCGGGCTGTCACTGCCTGACGCCCCGCCGCAGTCCGCGATGGACGACGCCGTGGAGGTGCTGAGGGAGCTCGGTGCGGTGGCACCGGACGGCCTGGCTACGGATCTCGGAAAGGCGCTGGCCAGGGTTCCGGCAGATCCCCGGCTGGCCCGGGCCCTGCTGGACGGGTCGGCCGCCGTAGGGAACCGCGCCGCCGCGGAAGCGGTCGCGCTGGTCGCCGGGGACCAGCGCGCCCCCGGCGCTGATCTGCCGCGCCTCCTGGCCGGCCTGCGCTCAGGCAAGGATCCGGCGTGCCGGCGCTGGGCGGACGACGTCCGGCGGATGGAAACCATCGCACGGCAGGAGCGTTCCGGCGTCGCATCCCTGCCCCTGACGGCGGCGATCACCCCCCGGGAAGCTGTCGGCGTCGTTGTCGCCCTCGCTTTCCCGGACCGGGTGGCGCGCAGGGTCCCCGGAGAGGGTCCGGAGCGCTACCTGCTCAGCTCCGGGACGCGGGCCGGACTTCCGGCCGGAAGCTCCCTGTCCGGGCACGAATGGCTCGCTGTCGCCGAGGTCTCCCGGGCCCAGGGCCGCGACGCAGCCGGCACCGGCGCCGTCATCCGTTCGGCCGCACCGCTGACGGCGGACACCGCCGAGGCTGCCGCCCGGCACCTGCTGAGCGACACCGTGGTGGCCACGTTCAGCCAGGGCCGGGTCACGGCCCGGAAGGAACGCCGGCTCGGCGCGATCGTGCTCTCCTCCACTCCGGTACGCCCGTCCGCCGCTGACGGCCGGGCGGCAGTAGCGCGGGCGCTGGAGAAGGACGGGCTGGGAACAATTGGATGGTCGACGGCAGCGGATGCCCTGCGCCGCCGCCTTGCCCTGCTGCACCGGGAACTCGGGGACCCGTGGCCGGACGTGTCCGATCCGGCATTGCTCTCCCGCCTCGACGAGTGGATCGCACCGGAACTCGAGGCGCTGGCAGGCGGCGCTGCCACGAGCGGGATCGACCTGGCAGACCCGCTGCGTCGTCTGCTGCCCTGGCCCGAGGCCGCCCGGCTCGGGGAGCTGGTCCCGGAACGGCTGGAGGTGCCCAGCGGTTCCTGGGTCAAAATCGACTATCCCGCCGTCGGCGACGACGGCGCGCGTCCGGTGGTCGCGGTCAAACTCCAGGAGTGCTTCGGCTGGGACCAGACGCCGCGCCTCGTGGGCGGCAGGGTGCCGGTGCTGTTCCATCTGCTGTCGCCGGCCCGGCGGCCGCTGGCCGTGACGGACGACCTCGCCTCCTTCTGGTCCGGGCCCTACGCACAGGTCCGTGCCGAGATGCGGGGCCGGTACCCCCGGCATCCCTGGCCGGAGGATCCGTGGACGGCGCCGGCGACCTCCCGAACCAAGAAACGGAGCTGAAGAACAGGCGGCTGTGACGTCATTGTGACGCGGCTCACGGCGGTCCGGGTATCCTAGAGGTGGTCATGCAGTCGGCCGCACATGCTTCACAGGGGATCTTCTATTATGACCAGCAAACTCGACATCACCGTCGCTGTCGACCTCAGTTCGGAATCCGCACACGTATCACCGGTGGGCCAACTCACCGTCCGCAACGTCTCAAGTCTTATCGCAGTTGCCCACCGGGCAGGTTCGTTTGGGTATGGCCTCGACACGGTCGTGGACCTGCGGAAGCTGACCGGCGCAGACCCTAAAGCCGTGGAGATGATCCGCGACTCGGGATGGCAGGGGCGCCGCCTACTCGGAGCGGGCCCCGCCGACCGGAGGCGCGCAGCATGAGGCCGGAACTGGCCGGCGGCTACGGTTCGCTCACCCATACCCACGGTGCGGAACTAATGTTCGATTCTTTCCGCCGCTGGCCCCTGGTGCCTTCCCCGCAGTTGGTGCGTCTCCGCTCGGCGCTGCTGCAATGCGTCGAGTTGGCCTCACCGGACAACGGCAGGGACCTCTCGGAGTCTGCCGGGAAGCTGCTGCGGCTCGTCACCGATGAACTGGACCGCCGCAACGACCACTCAGCCGGTCCCGCGGACCTGCCGGAAGGTTTCCGGCGCGCACGGCGCCTCACGCATAGATAGTCGGAATGGCGGGTCCGCCACGCTGAAGCCGGTTCACGACGGCGGGAAGTTCGGCCATGGTCTCCGTGTGCCGGCGCCGGGCCCGCACCACGGCCTCCGGCCCGGTCCATCCCGGCAGGAGCTCTCCATCCCGCACGAACTGCTGCAGCAGTGCCCTGCCGTGCGGTTCCTCCGCCGGAGGGTGGCCAACCCCGAGGACTTCGTGGGTGGCCGTGCCCGCGCCGTCGAGCCGGCGCACCGCATGCTTCCGACCGCCGACGTTGATCTTGTTCTTCGAGCTCTTGGCCACCGCGATGAATTCCCCGGCGTCGTTGGTGCGGCTGACCAGCTTGTAGACCATGCCGGCGGTGGGGGCGCCGGAACCCGTGACCAGCGCCGTACCGATGCCGTACGAGTCAGCAGGTGCGGCCTGGAGCGCCGCAACGGAATACTCGTCGAGATCGGACGTGACGACGATCTTCGTGTTCACGTTGCCCAGTCGGTCCAGCAGCTCACGGACCCACCGCGCCTGCGCCAGCAGGTCACCGGAATCAAGCCGCACCGCCCCCAGCTTGTCGCCGGCGAGGTCGACGGCGGTCCGGACGGCCGCCTCGACGTCGTAGGTGTCCACCAGCAAAGTGGTCCCGGGTCCGAGCGAGTCCAACTGCGCCCGGAACGCATCGCGTTCGGTGTCATGCAGGAGGGTGAAGGAATGTGCCGCTGTGCCCACGGTCCGGAGGCCGAAGCGCCGGCCGGCTTCCAGGTTCGACGTGGCGGCGAAGCCCGCGATGACGGCCGCCCGGGCGGCCGCCGCGGCGGCTTCCTCCTGGGCCCGGCGTGAACCCATCTCGATGCAGGGCCTTCCGCCCGCAGCGCTGACCATCCGGGAGGCCGCCGAGGCTATGGCGCTGTCGTGATTGAGGACGGACAGCACGAACGTCTCCAGGATGCAGGCTTCGGCGAAAGTGGATTCGATGATCAGGACGGGGGAGTAGGGGAAGTAGGCCTCCCCCTCGGGGTAGCCCCAGATGTCGCCGGAGAAGCGGAAGTCCGCGAGCCGGGCCAGGGTGCCGGCGTTGACGACGCCGGTCCGCTCCAGGAACTCCAGCTCGGACGGGCCGAAGCGGAAGCGGGCAAGGCCCTCAAGCAGCCGCCCGGTTCCGGCCACGATCCCGTACCGGCGCCCCTCCGGCAGTCCGCGGGCGAACGCCTCGAACACGGTCCTTCGCTCCGCTGCGCCGGAGTGGAGGGCCGCCTGCAGCATGGTCAGTTCGTAGTGGTCGGTATAAAGGGACGAAATGGGGCGGTCCCACGCCGGGGAGGTATCCATGATTCACCCTAGTCCTCCCCGGGCGGAGGGTCAGCCGGGAGCGTCTGCCGCCGCTGCCCCCGCTGCCGACGCAATGCCGTGCCCGGGACCGAGTGCCGCATACAGCGCCTCGACCCGGCCGCGGATGTCGTCCCGGACCAGCCGCATCCGTTCCATGCCCTGGATGCCCCGCTGGGAGGGCTCATCGGTTTCCCACACCTCGAAGCGCTTTCCCTCCCGGGGTTCGAGTTTCGCCTCGGTCCCGAGGATGACCACGACGTCGACGGCGTCGATCGCCGCGTCAGTGACCGGTTTCGGGTGTTCGTGGCGGATGTCTATTCCGAGCTCGGCGAGGGATTCCACCGACTCGGCGTTCAGGGAGGTGCCCGGTGTGGTGCCGGCCGACAGTACGGTCACGGTGTCGCCGGCGAGTTGTTTCATGAGCGCGGCCGCGAGCTGGGACTTCCCGCCGTTTTTGCTGCAGACGAACAGGACGGCCGGCTTCCTACCGCTTTCAGGCATGGGTGGGTTCCTCGACGAGGGCGGTGGCGATGCTGTCGGCGTCGTCCAGTGCGGCGAGGTACCGTTCGGCGTCCAGGGCGGCGGCGCAGCCGGTGCCGGCGGCGGTGATGGCCTGCCGGTAGCGGTGGTCCACGGCGTCCCCGCACGCGAAGACTCCGGAGAGGTTGGTGACGGTGGTGGGGGAGTCGACCTTGATGTAGCCCTCGGCGTCGAGCTCCACCTGGCCGGTGAGCAGTTCGGTGCGAGGGACATGCCCGATCGCGACGAAGATGCCGGTGGCGGCCTGTTCCCGGGTTTCGCCGGTGCGGGTGTCCGTCAGGGTGACACCGGTAACCTTGGTGTCCCCGTGGATGGCGGTGACGGCGGAGTTCCACGCGAAGCTGATCTTGGGGTTGTCCTTGGCGCGCTGCGCCATGATCCGCGAGGCGCGGAGCTCGCCTTTGCGGACCACGACCGTGACGGACTTCCCGAACCGGGTCAGGAACGTGGCTTCCTCCATGGCCGAGTCTCCGCCGCCGACCACGATGATGTCCTGGTCGCGGAAGAAGAACCCGTCGCAGGTGGCGCACCAGGAGAGCCCGTGCCCGCTGAACTTCTTCTCCTCCGGCAGGCCCAGTTCCTTGTAGGCGGAGCCGGTGGCGAGGATGACGGCGGGCGCCTCGTGGGTCTCGCCGGCTCCGGTGACCACACGCTTGAGGTGGCCGGTGAGCTGGACTTCGGTGACGTCGTCGAACACCACCTGCGCGCCGAATTTCTCGGCCTGCTGCTGGAGCCCGTCCATGAGCTCGGGGCCCTGGATGCCGCCGGGGAAGCCGGGGAAGTTTTCCACCTCGGTGGTGTTCATCAGGGCGCCTCCGGCGGTGACGGCCCCGGCGATGACGAGGGGCTTCAGGCCGGCCCGGGCGGCGTAGATCGCCGCGGTGTAGCCGGCGGGGCCGGATCCGATGATGATCAGCTGTTCAGTGTTTCCGGTCTCAGTGTTTCCGGTGTCAGCGCTCACAGTCGTGCTCCTTGGTCTTGGTGCCGGTTACTTGGCGGCGGGGATGAGGGATGCGATGAGGTCCTCGATGCGGGCCTTGATGTCGTCGCGGATCGGGCGGACGGATTCGACGCCCTGGCCGGCCGGGTCCTCAAGCTCCCAGTCCTCGTAGCGCTTGCCGGGGAAGATCGGGCAGGTGTCGCCGCAGCCCATGGTGATGACGACGTCGGATTCCTTGACGGCCTCGGTGGTGAGGACCTTGGGGATCTCGGCTGACATGTCGATGCCGAGTTCG
>JAXMJF010000024.1:0-49034 GCA_034376805.1 Arthrobacter sp. | reverse complement strand
GCGTTAGTAACTGGGCGGGAGCGTCGCCACGCCGGCGGGGGGGCTGCACTTCAGCCGCCCGCCGAACACCTCCTCGGACGCCGCGCTCGAGCAGAATTCCGCTGCGGATCCGGACTGGCGACGCGCAAACGGCCCAGCGCTACGGGGATCCCCGTAGCGCTGGACCGTTCGCGCGTCATAAAACGTTTACCGCAGCGGAAAGGGTGCCTAGCCCGCGTGGTCCTGGAGCTCGGGGGTGCGCTTGCCGGCCTGCAGGAGGGGCGCGAAGAACGCGCCGAGCTCCGCCGTCGCCGTCAGGGGCAGGACGTTGGCCACGTACTGGTCCGGACGCACCACCACCACCACGCCGCCGCGGCTGAGGCCGCGCAGCTCGAAGATGTCCGCCGACGGATCGGTGGCGTAGACCTTCTCGTAGTCCGTGAGCTGGAACGGGCCCACCGACGGCTTGAACACGGCCGGCACGGCGCCGATGTCGATGCTCGTGTGCTCCTGCTGGTAGATCACCTTCACGTCGAACCACGCGTCGCGGTCGGCGCCCTCGGGGGTGGCGGCGAGCGGGGAGTCCGGCGCGTTCGCGATCCACTCGGCGAAGTCGGCGACCAGCGAGCCCGCGCCCGGCTGTCCCGCGCCCGGCGTCGCGGCGTCGGCGAAGACGTAGATCCGCCACCGGCCGTCCGCCGTGGCGTGGTGGCCAAGATGGACCGGGTTGGTGTCCCCGACCCGCACCACGGTCGCGGACTTGAAGCGCTTGCCGACGGGGAATCCGGTTGCCAGGTCCTGGTGGGTGGCCTCACCGATAAGCATCGACGGGGAGTACTGGGTCATGAAGCCGGCGGGGAACTCGGCCGTGCTCACGTAGAAGTCCTCAAGCTCGGAGGGGCTGTTGAACTCCTCGGGCTTCTTCGCCATCAGGGTCGACCACTCTTTGTCGAAGTCGATCAGGTTCTTCGCGATGACCTGGCGCTCGGCCGAGTACGTGGACAGCAGGCTCTCCGGGCTGCGGCCCTCCAGCACGTGCCCGAGCTTCCAGCCCAGGTTGAAGCCGTCCTGCATGGAGACGTTCATGCCCTGGCCGGCCTTGGCGCTGTGGGTGTGGCATGCGTCGCCGGTGATGAACACACGCGGCGTGCGGGTGCCCTGCTGCTCCGGCAGCACGTCGTCGAACCGGTCGGTGAGGCGGTGGGCGACCTCGTACACGCTGTTCCAGGCGACGTTGCGGACGTCCAGGGTGTAGGGGTGGAGGATCTCGTTCGCCTGGGCGATGATCTGCTCGATGGTGGTGCTGCGCACGGCGCCCTTGTCCTCCTTGTCCACCTCGCCGAGATCGACGTACATCCGGAAGAGGTGGCCGCCTTCGCGCGGAATCAGCAGGATGCTGCCGCCGGTGCCGGACTGGATGGCGCACTTGGTGCGGATGTCCGGGAAGTCGGTGACGGCGAGGACGTCCATGACGCCCCAGGCGTGGTTGGCCTGGTCGCCCGCGAGGGTGCAGCCGATCGAGTCCCGGACCTTGCTCCGGGCGCCGTCCGCGCCGACGACGTACTTCGCCCGCACGGTGCGCTCCCGGCCCCCGTCGGGGCCGGCGGTGTGGACGAGGGTGACGGTTACGGGGTACTCCGCGCCGTCGTCGACCTTAAGGCTCCGGAACTCAAAGCCGTAGTCCGGGGCCATGCGGGTGGGCGCGTTGGCCATGAACTCGGCGAAGTAATCCAGGACCCGGGCCTGGTTGACGATCAGGTGCGGGAACTCGCTGATGCCGGTGGTGTCGTCCTTGGCGCGGGCGGAGCGGACGATTTTGGACGGGTCGGCGGGGTCCGGCTTCCAGAAGGCCATCTCGGTGATGCGGTACGCCTCGGCGATGATCCGCTCGGCGAAGCCGAAGGCCTGGAAGGTCTCGACACTGCGGGCCTGGATGCCGTCGGCCTGGCCGATGGGCAGGCGACCGCCGCGGCGCTCCACGATCCGGGTGGTGACTCCCGGGAACTGGGACAGCTGCGCAGCGGCAACGATGCCCGCGGGGCCGGTGCCCACAATAAGCACGTCGACCTCGTCGGGAAGTTCTGTGGGCCGGTCTATGCCGACGCCGGCGGCGGGCTGGACTCGCGGGTCACCGGATACGTAACCGTGATGGTGGAACTGCACGGGCTTTCCTCACTTCGTTGTGGGCACTGCGCGGGGTGGCACTTCGCTAGGCGGCTTCTGCTGCCGCGCTTCGTGTTCGATAATAGAACGTGACGTTCAATAATAGAATTTGCGTCTCATCAAAACTGTACGCAGATATGACGTGGGTTACAAGCGCTCATAAATCCGCCGGATCTGGGGGTTGACGATCCGCGGTTCCTGGGCAATAGTCTTCGTATACGATTTCGTACTCGATGAGGAGTCATTCTTGGAACAGGTCACCGACCACACCCTGGCAGCGGCCCGCAAAGTCATCGCGGTGCATATCAACTACCCCAGCCGGGCAGCCCAGCGCGGCCGCACCCCCGAGCAGCCGTCGTACTTCCTGAAGCCATCCTCGTCCTTGGCCCTCAGCGGTTCAACCGTGGAACGTCCGGCCGGCTGCGAACTCCTCGGCTACGAAGGCGAAATCGCGCTGATCATCGGCAAGCCCGCCCGCCGCGTGGGCATCGAGGACGCCTGGAACCACGTCGAATGGGTCACGGCCAGCAACGACCTCGGCGTCTACGACCTCCGCTACGCCGACAAGGGCTCCAACCTCCGCTCCAAGGGCGGCGACGGCTTCACCCCCGTGGGCCCGGGACTCATCGCCGCGGACGCCGTGGACCCCTCCGGCCTGCGGATCCGCACCTGGCACAACGGCGAACTGGTCCAGGACGACGCCACCGGGGACCTGCTCTTCCCCTTCGCCCGCCTCGTCGCCGACCTGTCCCAGCTGCTCACCCTCGAGGAGGGCGACATCATCCTGACCGGCACCCCCGCCGGGGCATCCGTCGCCAAGCCCGGCGACGTCGTCGAGGTTGAAGTCAGTGCCGGCGAAGCCACCACCGGCCGCTTGGTCACCCTGGTGGCGGAAGGCACGACGCCGTTCGGTGACTTCGGCGCCCAGCCCAAGACCGATGACCTGCAGCGGGAGGAGGCCTACGGCTCCCGCGCGGCCGCCGGGCTCGCGGCCGCCGGGCTTCCCGCAGCTGAGTCAGCAGAGGAGCCGGCCGCCGTCGTACCTGTCCTGACTCCGGAGCTGAAGGCGAAGCTGGAGAGCGTCTGCACGGCCACCCTGTCCTCCCAGCTGCGCAAGCGCGGCCTGAACAACGTCAGCATCGACGGCCTCACCTCCACGCGTCCGGAGAAGCGGATCGTGGGCCTGGCCCGGACCCTGCGCTACGTGCCCAACCGCGAGGACCTCTTCAAGACCCACGGCGGCGGCTTCAACGCCCAGAAGAAGGCCATCGACTCGGTCAACGAGGGCGAAATTCTGGTGATGGAGGCGCGCGGCGAAAAGGGCACGGGCACCATCGGCGACATCCTTGCCCTCCGCGCCCAGGTCCGCGGCGCCGCCGCCGTCATCACCGACGGCGGTGTCCGCGACTTCTCCACCGTGGCCGCGATGGACATGCCCACCTACTACGCCAACCCGCACCCGGCCGTGCTGGGGCGCCGGCACATCCCGTGGGACACGGACATCACGATCGCCTGCGGCGGCACCACCGTGCAGCCCGGGGACATCATCGTGGCCGACGCGGACGGCATCCTGGTGATCCCGCCGGCGCTGGCCGAGGAGCTTGCCGACGACTCCATCGCCCAGGAGCGCGAGGAGGTCTTCATCGCCGAGATGGTGCAGCAGGGCCACAGCGTGGACGGCCTGTACCCCTTGAACTCCGAATGGCGGGCCCGCTACGAGAACTGGGAAGCCGGCAAAGCCAATGAATGACACGGCCGCTGCCGCCGGCATGAACACAGCCACCCACACCGCCAGCAAGTCCGAGCAGGCCTATGCGGCCGTCAAGGCCCGGATTGTGGACGGGAGCTACTCCCCCGGCTACCGGCTGGTGCTGGCCAAGATCGCCGAAGACCTGGGCGTCAGTGTGGTGCCGGTCCGCGAGGCCATCCGCCGGCTCGAAGCCGAGGGCCTGGTGAAATTCGAACGGAACGTCGGAGCCACCGTCGCCGGGATCGACCCCACCGAGTACCTCTACACGATGCAGACCCTCAGCATCGTCGAGGGTGCCGCGACGGCCCTGTCCGCTCCCCTGATCGGGCCGGCTGCCGTGGCCCGGGCCCGGGCCGTCAACGCCGAGATGCGCGAATGCCTGGAGCACTTCGACCCGGTCCGGTTCACCCGGCTGAACCAGGACTTCCATAGCATCCTGTTCGAGCACTGCCCCAACCCGCACATCCTGGACCTGGTCCACCGGGGCTGGAACCGGCTGGCGTCGCTGCGGTCCTCCACGTTCCGCTTCGTCCCCCGCCGCGCCCATGAATCGGTGGACGAACACGAGGCACTGCTCCGGCTCATCGAGACCGGGGCCGACGCCGACGTGATCGAAAAAGCCGCCCGCCGGCACCGCTCCGCCACCCTGGACGCCTACCTCGCCCAAAACAACGCGGGGTCAGTTAGCGCCCATTAAAGGCCCCCGCATGGGCCGTAAGTGACCCCGCGTTGCCATTCTCAGTTCAGCAAGGAAGATAACAATGACGTTTACTGCTCCGGTTGCCACCACCCACTACATTCCGCAGGACCTGACCACCCACATCCAGCACTACATCAACGGCGAATTCGTCGATTCCGTCAGCGGCAAGACCTTCGATGTGCTGGACCCGGTCTCCAACACCAACTACGCCACCGCGGCTGCCGGCCAGAAAGAGGACATCGACCTCGCCGTGGCGGCCGCCCGGGAAGCGTTCACCAACGGTCCGTGGCCGAAGATGAAGCCGCGGGAACGAGCCCGGATCCTGAACAGGATCGCCGACGCCGTCGAGGCCCAGGAGGCACGCCTCGCCGAGCTCGAGACCTTCGACACCGGCCTGCCGATCACCCAGGCCAAGGGCCAGGCGCTGCGCGCGGCGGAGAACTTCCGGTTCTTCGCGGACCTGATCGTGGCGCAGTTCGACGACGCCATGAAGGTCCCCGGCGCGCAGATCAACTACGTGAACCGCAAGCCGATCGGCGTCGCCGGCCTCATTACGCCCTGGAACACCCCGTTCATGCTGGAGTCCTGGAAGCTGGCCCCGGCGCTGGCCACCGGCAACACCGTCGTGCTCAAGCCGGCCGAGTTCACGCCGCTGTCCGCTTCGCTCTGGGCGCAGATCTTCAAGGACGCCGGCCTGCCCGACGGTGTGTTCAACCTGGTCAACGGCCTCGGCGAGGAAGCCGGCGACGCCCTGGTCAAGCACCCGGACGTGCCGCTGATCTCCTTCACCGGCGAAACCACCACCGGGCAGACCATCTTCCGGAACGCCGCGGAGAACCTCAAGGGCCTGTCCATGGAGCTGGGCGGCAAGTCCCCTTGCGTGGTGTTCGCCGACGCCGACCTCGACGCCGCGATCGATTCGGCCCTGTTCGGGGTCTTCTCGCTCAACGGCGAACGCTGCACCGCCGGGTCCCGGATCCTGGTGGAACGCGCCGTGTACGAGGAATTCTGCGACAAGTACGCCGCCCGCGCGAAAAACATCGTCGTCGGGGACCCGCACGACCCCAAAACCGAAGTGGGCGCCCTGGTCCACCCGGAGCACTACGCCAAGGTGGCCTCCTACGTGGAGATCGGCAAGTCCGAGGGCCGGCTGCTGGCCGGCGGCGGCCGGCCGGAGCACCTCCCGGAGGGCAACTACATCGCGCCCACCGTGTTCGCCGATGTCGCCCCGGACGCGCGGATCTTTCAGGAGGAGATCTTCGGCCCCGTCGTCGCCATCACCCCGTTCGACAGCGACGAGGAAGCCCTCGCCCTGGCGAACAACACGAAATACGGGCTGGCGGCGTACATCTGGACCCAGAACCTCACCCGGGCGCACAACTTCTCGCAGAACGTCGAGGCCGGCATGGTCTGGCTCAACAGCCACAACGTCCGTGACCTGCGCACCCCGTTCGGCGGGGTCAAGTCCTCCGGCCTGGGCCACGAGGGCGGCTACCGCTCCATCGATTTCTACACCGACCAGCAGGCTGTGCACATCACCCTCGGCACCGTCCACACCCCCAAGTTCGGCGCCACCCCCAAAACCGGCGCCTAGGCGGCGCAGCCGCCCAAGCCGGCCCGCCGCCGTCGTACATTAACCCCAGACCCCTCCTCAACGAAGAGAGAATCCCATGAGCAACGTCATCCCCAAGCCCTCGGTCCCCGCCCCGGACATCGTCCGCTGCGCCTACATGGAGATCGTGGTCACGGACCTGGCCAAGTCCCGCGAGTTCTACGTTGACCTCCTCGGCCTGCACGTCACCGAGGAGGACGAGAACAACATCTACCTGCGCTCCCTGGAGGAGTTCATCCACCACAACCTGGTGCTGCGCAAGGGACCCATCGCAGCGGTGGCCGCGTTCGCCTACCGGGTGAAGTCCCCCGCCGAGGTGGATGCCGCCGAGGCGTACTACAAGGAACTCGGCTGCCGCACCGAACGCCGCAAGGACGGCTTCACCAAGGGCATCGGCGACTCCGTCCGCGTCGAGGACCCGCTGGGCTTCCCCTACGAGTTCTTCTACGACGTGGAGCATGTCGAGCGCCTCACCCAGCGCTACGACCTCTACTCCGCCGGCGAACTGGTCCGGCTGGACCACTTCAACCAGGTCACCCCGGACGTCCCGCGCGGACGGAAATACCTCGAGGACCTCGGCTTCCGGGTCTCGGAGGATATCCAGGACTCCGACGGCGTCTCCTACGCCGTGTGGATGCACCGCAAGCAGACCGTGCACGACACCGCCCTGACCGGCGGCAACGGCCCGCGGATGCACCACGTTGCGTTCGCCACCCACGAGAAGCACAACATCATCCAGATCTGCGACAAGATGGGCGCCCTGCGGATCTCGGACCGGATCGAGCGCGGCCCCGGCCGGCACGGTGTGTCCAACGCTTTCTACCTCTACATCCTGGACCCGGACGGCCACCGCATCGAGATCTACACCCAGGACTACTACACCGGGGACCCGGACAACCCCACCATCACCTGGGACGTCCACGACAACCAGCGCCGCGACTGGTGGGGCAACCCCGTCGTCCCGTCCTGGTACACCGAGGCTTCCCTGGTCCTGGACCTCGACGGCAACCCGCAGCCCGTCGTCGTCCGCGAGGAAAAGAGCGAAATGGCCGTGACCGTCGGTGCGGACGGGTTCTCCTACACGCGCAAGGACGGGTCCCCGGAGGGAGACCGGACCGGGTTCAAGCTCGGGGCGCAGCTGTAGCCATGCTGGATGCCAAGATGATTGAGGCCATCGCCGACGAACTGCTGGAGGCCGGCCGCAGCCGGGCTCCGGTCCCGCTGCTGACCGCCCGCTACCCGGACATGACGGTCGAGGACTCCTACGCCGTCCAGCAGCTGTGGCGGCGCCGCAACGAGGACGCCGGACGGAAGCTGGTGGGCCGCAAGATCGGCCTCACCTCCAAGGCGATGCAGGCCGCCACCGGCATCACAGAGCCGGACTACGGCGCCATCTTCGATGACATGGTGCTGGAGACGGGTTGCTCCGTGGCCTGGGACCAGTACAGCCATCCCCGTGTGGAGGTGGAGCTGGCGTTCGTGCTGAAGAAGGACCTCGCCGGCCCGGGCTGCACCATCTTCGATGTCCTGAACGCCACGGACTACGTCGTTCCGGCCCTGGAGATCCTGGACTCCCGGATCGAAATGGAGGGCCGGACCATCGTGGACACCATCTCGGACAATGCCGCGATGGGGGCCATGGTGATTGGCGGCAATCCGGTCCGCCCGGATGCCGTGGACCTGCGCTGGGTCTCGGCCATCCTGTACAAGAACCAGACCGTGGAGGAAACCGGCGTCGCCGCCGGCGTCCTGGACCACCCCGCCAACGGCGTCCACTGGCTGGCCAACAAAATCGCCGCCCACGGGGACGGAATGAAGGCCGGGGACATCATCCTCGCCGGCTCCTTCACCCGGCCCCTCTGGGTGTACAAGGGCGACACCGTCCACGCCGACTACGGACCCCTGGGAGTTGTCACATGCCGATTCGAGTAGAACCCACGTTCCGGGACGCCCTCCGCAATCAAAACGGTAAAGCAGGCCGCCCGCTGGCGGGCATGTGGGTCTGCTCCGGCAGCCCCCTGGTGGCCGAGCTGTGCGCCGGCTCCGGCCTGGACTGGCTGCTGGTCGACGCCGAACACAGCCCCAACGGGCTCGAATCCATCCTCGCCCAGCTGCAGGCCGTCAACGGCTACCCGGTCCAGGTTTTGGTGAGGCCGCCCGTGAACGACACCGTGGTGATCAAGCAGTACCTGGACCTGGGTGTCCAGAACCTGCTGATCCCGATGGTGAACTCGGCGGCCGAGGCGGAGTCCGCCGTCGCCGCCACCCGGTACCCGCCGCACGGGGTGAGGGGTGTCGGTTCCGCCCTGGCGCGCGCCGCACGCTGGAACCGGGTCCCCGACTACCTCGCCCGGGCCTCCGAGACCATCAGCGTCACCGTCCAGATCGAGTCCACGGCGGCCGTTACCGTCGTGGAGAACATCCTCGCGGTCGACGGCGTGGACGCCATCTTCCTGGGGCCCTCCGATCTCGCCGCCTCCATGGGACTCCTGGGCCAGCAGGAACATCCCCAGGTGCGCGCCGCCGTCGAACATTGCCTGGCCGCCGCCGCAGCGGCCGGCAAACCCGCCGGGGTGAACGCCTTCAACCCCGCGACTGCGCACCATTACCTGGCCGCCGGGGCCTCGTTTGTGCTGGTGGGCGCCGATGTGGCGCTGCTGGCCCGCGGCTCCGAGGCACTCGCCGCCGCGTTCATCCGGCCCGACGACGGCGGCACCCCAACTGACGGCGGCGCCCCCGCCAGCTACTGACTCGTTCCTGCACCGATCTGACGCAAGTGGTCGCTATAGGACGTCCCATAGCGGCCATTCGTGTCAGATGGGTGGTCGGGCGCTTCGAGTAGCGGCCATTCGTGTCAGACGGGCGCCTGGGAGGGCGGCGCTCTTCATCGATTCGTCACAAGTGGCCGCTATACCCACCCGTTTGGCGGCCATTCGTGTCAGATGGGTGGCCCGGCGCGCAGCATGGCGGCCATTCGTGTCAGATGGGTGGCCGGTCAGGCGGCGCTCTTCACCGATTCGCCACAAGTGGTCGCTAAACCCACCCGTTTAGCGGCCATTCGTGTCAGATGGGTGGCCCAGCGCGCAGCATGGCAGCCATTCGCGTCAGATGGGTGGCCAGGAGTGCTGCGCTCTTCACCGATTCGCCACAAGTGGCGGCTATACCCACCCGTTTAGCGGCCACTTGCGTCAGATGGGTGGCCGGCCAGGCGGCGCTCTTAATCGATTCGTCACAAGTGGCCGCTATGCCGAGGCGTTTAGCGGCCGTTCGTGTCAGATGGGTGCCCCGGCGCGCAGCATGGCGGCCATTTGCGTCAACCCGGTGAGCCCGGCAGTGTCCTACGCGGGGTGCCGGGACTTCCATTCGTGCTCAAGGATGGCGTAGACGACCTCGGTGGCCCACTGACCCTTGTAATGCCACTTGTCCACCTGCGCGGATTCCCGCCGCATGCCGAGGCGTTCGCACAGCGCCGCGGAGGCTGTGTTGAGCGCATCGAGCTTGGCATTGATCCGGTGGAAGTGCAGTTCCTCGAAGCCCAGTTGCAGCAGGGCTTCAGCGGCCTCGGTCGCGATGCCCTTGCCGCGGGCGTCCGGGGCGAGGCTCCAGCCGATCTCGGCCTGGCCGCAGCCCGGCAGCCACTTCAGCACTATCTCGCCGAGTAGGCCGGGCGAATCCGCTGCCTCGATGGCCAGGCAGATCCAGTCGCCCTCCTTCTCGAAGACGAAGTTGGCGTACTTGCCCACGGACTCCATGGATTTCGTGTAGCTCTTCGCCTCCCCGGGCAGGAACCGGGCGGTCTCGGGCAGCGAATGGTACGCGTGGTACGCGTCCAGGTCCCCGGCCACGAAGCGGCGCAGCACCAGCCGCTCGGTCCGGAGGGGCAGGGGAAGAAGGAGCTTGGGTTCCGTCATGCCCCCAACGCTACCCATCGACTGCTCCGTAGGCGCCCTTATGAGCCCCCAAAAGGGCAGTTCCGGAGCAATCGATCAAAGGGGCAACCATAGAATGCTCCATAGGCGCCGTCTTGTGGCTGTTCACTCCGCAGGCGTGCCCTGGGTTCCCGTGTGGGAGACTCGTCCGGTGATTACCGAACACGCACTATTGCCTGTCACCCCCGGTCGGGAACATGACTTCGAGCTGGCGTTCAACGAAGCGCGGCCCATCATCGCTTCGATGGCTGGCTTCCGGAACTTGTCGTTGTCGCGTTCGATCGAGTCCCCGAACACCTACCTGCTACTCGTCGAGTGGGAACGGCTCGAAGACCATACAGTTGGTTTCAGGCAGTCCGAGCAATACGCGAAGTGGCGCGACCTGCTGCACCATTTCTACGATCCCTTTCCCGTCGTGGAGCACTACCGGACCGTCCTGTAGGCGGCCCAGGCTACGGATCGAGGACCTCGCTCCACCGCTGGCAGAGCGAGGTACTTTTCCATCGACTGCTCCGTAGGCGCCCTTATGAGCCGCCAGAAGGGCAGTTACGGAGCAACCGATGAGTCGCTGACGACGGCGGCCGTGGCCTCGGCGATCGCGCGCTCCTCGTCGGTGGGCACCACGAGCACCGGGATGGCCGAGGAGGGCGAGGAGATCACGCGGGGCTCCTTGGAGCGCTCGCGGTTCAGGCCGGCGTCGAGCTCCACACCCAGGGCCCCCAGTCGCTCCGCCACGAGCGCGCGGAACTGGTGCGAGTTCTCCCCGATCCCGGCCGTGAAGACCAGGGCCTTCGCCCCGCCAACGGCCACGTGGTAGCCGCCGATGTACTTCGCGAGCCGGTAGGAGGCGACGGCGAGCGCCATGGCCGCCCGGGCGTCGCCGGCTTCCGCGGCATCCACCACGGAGCGCATGTCGTTGTTGCCGGCCAGGCCCTTGAGCCCGGACTGGCGGTTGAGCATGGCGTCGAGGTCCTCCGGGGACCAGCCGGCCCGGCCGAGGAAGACGAGGATGGACGGGTCCAGGTCCCCGGATCGGGTGCCCATCACCAGGCCCTCCAGCGGGGTGAAGCCCATGGAGGTATCCACGGACTGGCCGCCGCGGATTGCGGTGACCGAGGCCCCGTTGCCCAGGTGGGCGATGACGGCGTCGAACTCGTCCTGCGGGACGTCCAGCAGCGCTGCCGCGCGGTGCGCGACGTATTCGTGCGAGGTGCCGTGGAAGCCGTAGCGGCGGATCCCGTGGTTGGCGTAGAGCTCCTCCGGCACCGCGTAGCGCCAGGCGTGCTCGGGCAGGGTGCGGTGGAAGGCGGTGTCGAACACGGCGACCTGCGGCATGTCCGGCCACTTCTTCGAGATCGCGCGGATGCCGAGCACGTTCGCCGGGTTGTGCAGCGGCGCCAGCGGGTTGAGCC
This sequence comes from Arthrobacter sp., assembly GCA_034376805.1. Taxonomy (GTDB): domain Bacteria; phylum Actinomycetota; class Actinomycetes; order Actinomycetales; family Micrococcaceae; genus Arthrobacter. Next base: position 37,489 of record JAXMJF010000024.1, on the reverse strand, counting down.
GCTCGATGGCGCGGGTGATCTCATTATTGATCAGGACCGGCTCGGCGAAGCGCTCCCCGCCGTGCACCACCCGGTGCCCGACGGCGTCGAGCACCCGGTCGCCCAGGGCCGCGTGGATCTCGGCGTCCACCTGCTCCAGTGCCTCCGCGTGGTCGCGGGGGCCCTCGATCTCGCCGTCGCCCTCGCCGCCGGTGCCCATGCCGATCTTCTCGACCAGCCCTTCGGCGAGCACACTGCCGGCCTCGACGTCGCGGACCTGGTACTTGAGCGAGGACGAGCCTGAGTTGATAACGAGCACGAGCATGGGGCCTCCTACGCCTTGGCTTCTGCGCTGACCCCTAAGGGCGCGTCGGGACGGGCAACACGGCGGAGCCTAGCGGAACGCTCCAGTGGAACCACTATAAATTGCCGGACTATTTCTTGCCGGACGGGCGAGGCTGCCAATCCGTTGCGAAAGCCGCGGCGGGCGCTTAGAGTCGGCGGATCAACCGGACAACTCACGAAGGGACTTTCATGACCGACGACGCAACGCAGCAAGAGGGCACGCAGCCAGAAACAACCGAGCCCGAGGGCACCGAACCAAACAGCACCGAACCGGACAGCGGTTCCGGCAAGCAGGATCCCACCGGCGTCGAGGGCGCGAACCCGGCCCTGGACGACACCGGTGATCTCAAGGCCGCCGAGTTCGGAGAAGCCCCCGAGGCCCCCGAGAACCTGGAGGACCTGGATCTCACGCCGTCGGGCCTGGCCAATGAGCCCGCCAGCCAGAAAGATCCCGACAGCACTGCGGATCCGGAAAACACTGACTAGGATCCCGCTGACTAAGCAAGGGCAGCCGCGGGTGCCGGCTTGGCGGCGGGCTCCGCGGACTGCGCCTGGATGGCCGTGATGGCCACCGTGTTGACGATGTCCTCCACGGTGCAGCCGCGCGAGAGATCGTTGACCGGCTTGCGCAGGCCCTGCAGCACCGGCCCGACGGCGACCGCCCCGGAGGACTGCTGGACCGCCTTGTAGGTGTTGTTGCCGGTGTTGAGGTCCGGGAAGATGAAAACGGTCGCCTGCCCGGCCACGGACGAGCCCGGCATCTTCGACTCGGCGATGGCGGCGTCGACGGCGGCGTCGTACTGGATGGGCCCTTCCACGGCGAGGTCCGGGCGGCGTGACCGCACCAGCTCGGTGGCCTGGCGGACCGCGTCCACGGCCTCGCCGGCACCCGAGCCACCGGTGGAGTAGGACAGCATGGCCACCCGCGGCTCCACGCCGAACTGGGCCGCGGTTTCCGCCGAGGCCACCGCGATGTCCGCGAGCTGCTGCACGTTGGGCTCCGGGTTCACGGCGCAGTCGCCGTAGACCAGCACCCGGTCCGGCATCAGCATCAGGAACACGGACGAGACGATCTTGACGCCGTCGCGCGTTTTGACGAACTCCAGCGCCGGCCGGATGGTGTGCGCCGTGGTGTGGGCGGCGCCGGAGACCATCCCGTCCACCACACCGAGCTGGACCATCATGGTGCCGAAGTAGCTCCCATCCAGCATGACCTCGAGGGCCTTGGTCAGGTCCACGCCCTTGTGCGCCCGCAGCTCCGCGTATTTCTCCGCGAACCCCTGGCGCAGCTCCGAGGTGGCGGGATCGATGATGTTGATGCCGGAGAGGTCGATGCCCTGGGTGGACGCGAGCTCCCGGACGTCGGATTCGCGGCCCAGGACTGTCAGCTCGCAGACGTCGCGTCGGTGCAGGATTTCCGCGGCCCGCAGGATGCGGACATCCGTGCCCTCCGGCAGCACGATGTGGCGGCGCTCGGAGCGGGCCCGCTCGATCAGGTCGTGCAGGAAGCGCAGCGGCGTCATCCGCTCCAGCCGCGGCAGGTGCAGGCGCTCCAGCAGCTCCGCCTCGTCCACCCGGCGGGCCCAGAGACCCAGGGCGGAGGCCACCTTGCGGCGGTGTCCGGACCAAATCTCGCTGCGCACCTCGGACACGCGCTTGGCGGTCACATAGGTGTCGTCCGGGGCGGCGAAGATCGGGAACGGGGCCTGCGCCAGCAGTGAATAAATGGTGGGGTCCGGGGCCAGGCCGCCGGTGAGGATCAGGGCGGAGGGCACCGGGAACTCCGGCGAGAACGAGGACGCCAGGCAGGCGACCAGCACGTCGGCGCGGTCACCGGGCACAATCACCAGGGCGCCGTCGTCGAGCACGTGCAGGAAGTTGGCCACGCTCATGGCTGCCACCTTCACCGACCGCACGTCGCGTTCCAGATCCGCCAGACCGGCCACCTGGCCGATCCCCAGAGCGGCGGCGACCTCTCCGGTGGTGGGCCGGGCGATCTCCTCCAGCTCCGGCAGGACGTACACGGGACGGCCGGACGCGCCGGGGCGGACCTCGGCGGCGATGGTCTCCAGGTCCTCCGGGTCGGCGCGGTTGACCATGATGGCAAGCAGCGCGCACCGCTCGGCGACGAGCTCCTTGCGGGCCACCTCGACGGCGTCGACCGTCTCCGCGACGGTGCGGCCCTTGGCGCCGACGACGGCGACGACCGGGGCAGCGAGGTTGTTGGCGAGCCGGGCGTTGAGGTCGAACTCGACGGCGGCGTCCTGGCCGGTCAGGTCGGTCCCCTCCACGATCACGACGTCGCAGTGCCTGGCCATCTCGGCGAAGATCTCCACGCAGCGCGAATCGATCTCCTCGCGCTTGCCCTCGGCGAGCAGGCTGCGGACCTCGGGGAAGGTCAGCCCGCCGCGGCAGCGCTCGTCCTCGAGGTTGAACCGGGCTTTCATCAGCGCCACCATGGGGTCCGAGGCGGCGTCGTGGCCGTTGACCACGGGTTTGAAGAAGCCGATCCGGTCCGCGTGCCGGTGCAGGGTGTCAGCCAGCCCCAGGGCTATAAGCGACTTCCCGGAGCCCGGGGTGGTCGCGCTGACGTAGATTCCTTTGGCCATGGTTCGCCCTTTGCTGTGCTGGTGCTCGGTCCCCCCATACTTTCACTTGTTGCCGCTGTTTCTCCATGCGGCGCCCGGAGGCTGCCCACAGGACTTTGGCCCCTTACTCTGCCGGCGCCCACCAGCCAGTGTGAGGGGGACCAGAGCGGAGGAACTCATGGAAACGCTTCGTGTGGAACTGCAGGACATCGGCGGCAAAGCCTGGTGGGCCCGCATACTCACTACCCTCGCGTCCCAGTCGGGCAGTGTCCAGTTCCGGTTCGTTGGCCGCGTGGCCGACGAGGTCCGCTATTCGAGTTCCACGTTCGCGTCGCCGACGCCGATCTCGCCAGTTCCGCCGGAGGAACAATGGGCCCCGGGAATGACCCGCAGCCTGGAAGAGCTCCTCAGCGACATCCGGCGAGACGGATGGACCCAGGCAGGCCGCGGGAGCGAACCCTGGTCCCTGACTTTCGAACGGAACTGACCCGCGGTCCGTCCACGACGGACTGACGGGCGGCCTTCCTGCCTGCGACCGGTGATGCCCGACGCCGGTGCTGCGGGGCCGCGCTTCTCGTGGTTCGCAGCTCGATTCCGGCCGTTTCGGGCCGCTTTCCAGCCGATTTCCGGCCGCCCAACCATGTCCGCCGAGAGCTTCATACGCCCGCCAGCTCTTGACAGAAGGCACCTAAATGGGATTACCTAATGAACATTCGGTAAATAAAGCTGGAGGCAATGACGCATGGCTGAACTGACGATTTCCGGTAGCACCCACCCCATCCTTAAAGACGACTACGCCTCGGAGTGGATGGGCATCGAGGTTGTGGCACTGGACGACGGACATGCCACGATCCGCATGACGCTCCGGCAGGAAATGCTCAATGGATTCGGCATGGCCCACGGCGGAATGATCTTCGCCTTCGGCGACACCGCCTTCGCGCTGGCCTGCAACCAGACCAACCCGAGCCCGGCTGACGAGGGCAACATCACCGTGGCGTCCGGCGTCGACATCAACTTCCTCAAGCCGGCCTTCCGCGGCCAGGTGCTGACCGCCGTCGCCAACCGCCGCGCCAGCACCGGACGCAGCGGCCTCTACGACATCCAGATCTACGCCGCCGATCCTGGTGCGGCCAGCACGACGGCGGCACCTGCCGGCAAGGCCTCCGCCCCCACGGCCCCGGGCGAACTCCCCACCGACATCCTCCCGGGCGAACTCGTCGCCGAGTTCCGCGGCCGCAGCCGCACCATCTCCAAGAAATAGAAACAGGGAACCTCAGATGACCCAAGAAACCGTCGCACCCACCAGTGATGCTGTCCTGGACCGCGAAGAAACCATCTCCCGCGACGAGCTCGAGGCATTGCAGCTCAGCCGCCTGCAGCACACCGTGGCCTACGCCTACGACCGTGTTCCCCTGTACAAGCGCAAGTTCGACGAGCACGGCGTCCACCCCACGGACCTCCGCGAGCTCGCCGACCTCGGCAAGTTCCCCTTCACCACCAAGGAAGACCTCCGCCTGGAGTACCCCTTTGGCATGTTCGCCGTCCCGCAGCACGAGGTGGCCCGCATCCACGCCAGCTCCGGCACCACCGGCCGCGCCACCGTCGTCGGCTACACCAAGAAGGACCTCGCCGACTGGGCCAAGCTCGTGGCCCGCTCGCTGCGCGCCTCCGGGGTCCGTCCCGGCATGAAGGTCCACAACGCCTACGGCTACGGCCTGTTCACCGGCGGCATGGGCGCCCACGCCGGCGCCGAGGCCCTCGGCTGCACGGTCATCCCGATCTCGGGCGGCCAGACCGAACGCCAGATCACGCTCATCCAGGATTTCAAGCCCGACGCGATCCTGGCCACCCCGACCTACCTGCTGACCATCGCCGACGCGATGATGAAGCAGGGCATCGACCCGGCCTCCACCTCGCTCAAGTACGCCGTGCTGGGTGCCGAGCCGTGGACCGAGGAGATGCGCCACGAGCTCGAAGTGACCATGAACATCAAGGCCTGCGACATCTACGGGCTCTCCGAGGTCATGGGCCCGGGCGTTGCCGGCGAGGCCGTGGAAACCCAGGACGGCAGCCACATCTGGGAGGACCACTTCCGCCCCGAAATCATCGACGCCTTCGACCCCTCCGTGGTCCTGGACGACGGCGAGCACGGCGAGCTGGTCTTCACCTCACTCACCAAGGAAGCGCTGCCGATCATCCGGTACCGCACCAAGGACCTCACCCGGCTACTGCCGGGCACCGCCCGCCCCGCGCACCGCCGCATGGGCCGCATCACCGGCCGCAGCGACGACATGATCATCCTGCGCGGCGTGAACCTGTTCCCCTCGCAGATCGAGGAAATCGCGCTGCGGATCCCCGAGCTGAGCCCGCACTTCCAGCTCGAGCTCACCCGCCCGGAGGGCCAGCGGATGGACCAGCTGACCGTCAGGATCGAACGCCGCGAGTCCGTCACGGTCGAGGGTGTCGCCTCCGCCGCCAAGGTCCTGCAGCAGCAGATCAAGATCCACGTCGGCTCCTCCTGCGCCGTCGACGTCGTCGAGCCCGGCTCCCTGGAGCGGTCCAACGGCAAGCTCCGCCGGATCTACGACATGCGTCCCAAGGCCTGACCACATCATGTCCAGCCCGCCGGGCCAGCCCAGCGCGGCCGCCCCGGCGGGCTGACTGATCTCCCGATCGTGAGAAACTAGCGAGTATGCCCACAACAGCAGCCAGCACCAAACGCGGCCGACCCGGTTACGACCAGCAGTCGGTGCTCGTGATCGCTGTCGACGTCTTCAACCGCCATGGCTACGACGCCACGTCCATGGGCATCCTCGCTGAAAACCTGGGCATCTCGAAGTCAGCCATCTACCACCATGTGCCGTCCAAGGGCGATCTTCTGAAGCTCGCCCTTGACCACGCCCTGGGTGGCCTTGAGGCGATCCTGGACCAGCCGCAGGCCCAGACCGGCTCCGCCGAGGCGCGGCTGGAGTTCGTCCTGCGCCAGACCATCTCGGTGCTGGTGGAGCGGCTTCCGTTCGTCACCCTGCTGCTGCGGCTGCGCGGCAACACCGAGATCGAACGTGACGCAATGGAACGCCGGCGCACCTTCGACCACAAGGTCGCGGCCCTGATTTCCGCCGCCCGCGACGAGGGCTCACTCCGGCAGGACATCGACCCGCGCACCGTCACCCGGCTGCTCTTCGGCACCATCAACTCCATCGTCGAGTGGTACAAACCCGGCGGCTCCCTCTCCCCCGAGAAACTGGCCGACGACGTCATCACCATGGCCTTCCACGGCCTCCACGTCCCCCGGTAGTCCGCCGCGCGTCCCGGGGTCCCGCGTTCCGGGGCTGCGGAAGTCCGTACGTCCGCCTCCCATTGACGGCGCCTGGCGCCGGGGCCACGCTGTGAGGATGGCCACCAGACTCTCCAGGGTGCTCATGGGCACCTTCCCCCAGTTGCGGTACGAACCCACCGCCAAGAGGGTCCGTGCGAGCCTCAACGGGACCGCCGTCGTCGACACCCAGCACGCCTGGCTGGTCTGGGAACCGCGCCGGATCACCCCCGTCTTTGCCGTGCCGGAACAGGAACTGCTGGCCGGGCTCGCTGCACCGGCCCTGCCCGCGGCTTCGGCCGAGGAGCACCCCTTCGCCCTTCGGCAAGAGGCGGCCCCGACTTCGCTGGACCCCACCACGGCGTTTGGCAATCACACCACCGCCGGCGAGGAGTTCGACGTCGTAACGGCAGCGGCGACGGCTGCCCGGGCCGCTTTCCGGCCCGAGGACCCCGACCTGGCCGGCTATCTCGTGCTCGATTTCGCGGCCTTCGACTGGCGCGAGGACGACGAGGAAATCATCGGCCACCCGCGGGATCCGTTCCACCGCGTGGATATCCGTGCGTCGTCCGTGGACGTCGAGGTGGCGCTCGACGGCGTGACGCTGGCCCGCACGGCCGGTGCGCAGCTGCTCTACGAGACGATGCTCCCGGTGCGCTACTACATCCCGCCCGCGGACGTGCGGCTGGACCTGCTGGAGGAGAGCCCCAAGCGGTCGGTCTGCCCGTACAAGGGCCAGGCCCGCTACTGGAGCTACCCGGGCTCCGCGCAGGGAAGGAACCTCGCGTGGAGCTACGACCGGCGGTACCTCGACGCCGCCCAGATCCACGGCCTCATCAGCTTCTTCAACGAGCGGGTGGACCTGACGGTCGACGGCGTGCTCCAGCCCCGCCCGGTGTCGCCGTGGTCCCGCCCCAGCGCTCCGGGGGCACATTGAGGCCCACGTAAGGGACAGCGCCCCGACAGAAGCCGGGGCACTGTTCCTTATGGTGCAACTGCCGGTTAGAGCTGGTAATCCACCGGCGAGGTGATGTTCTCGTGGACGCAGAGGATGTTGTGCTCGGTGTCCATGAACCAGGCGCACTTCTCGGAATCTGTTGTACAAATGTGGTTCTCGGTCTTGAGATCCGGCAGGTCGTAGTCCTGGAACTGGACGCCCTTGGCTTCCATCTCCTGGACGGTCCGCTCGATCTCGGAGACTTCGAAACTCAGGGTGGTGTGCTCGGAATGCTTTCCGTCCCTGACGGGCATCAACTGCAGCATGGGGCCGCCTTCGCTGCCATATAGTTCGCTTCCGTCGTCTGCCTTGCCGCGGAGCGGGAGGCCCAGGGTTTCCGCGTAGAAGCGGTGGGCGCGCTCGACATCATCGACCGGCAGGACTGTTGTGGCTTTGTTCAAAACTAGGGTCATTTCGCCACCTCCTACGTTGAAAATTTTACGCCGGAGCGGGGCGGAAAGAGCCTGCAAATCCAAGCCCAACGACCGACGCTCCCTCATGGAATGAGGGAGCGTCGGCACCGTGACTGCCAGATGTGAGGGAGCGTCCGGAGCGCTTATTTCTCCACGAGGGTGAGGACGTCGTAGGTGGCCACGATCTCGTCGTTCTGGTTGGTCAGGATGGCGTCCCAGGCAACCTCGCCGTACTCGTCGGTCTCGCGGGGGGTGATCTTCTTCGCGGTCAGGGTGACCCGGATGGAATCGCCTGCGGCCACCGGAGTGATGAAGCGCAGGCTCTCCAAGCCGTAGTTCGCCAGCACGGGGCCCGGAGCGGGCTCCACGAACAGCCCGGCGCCCCAGGCCAGCAGCAGGTAGCCGTGCGCCACGATGCCCGGGAAGAACGGGTTGGCCTCCGCGGCCTCCTGGTTGGTGTGGGCGTAGAAGGTGTCGCCCGTGGTGTTGGCGAACTTCGTGATCTCGTCCAGGGTCACTTCGCGCAGCTCGGAGCGGATGGCGTCCCCGATGTGCAGGGTGCTCAGGTGCTTCCGGAACGGGTGCTGGCCCTCGGTCTCGACCGTGAAGTTGCGGTCGGCGCCGGTGTGCCAGACGCCGGTGACCGCGGTCAGCATGTTCGGCGAACCCTGGATGGCGGTGCGCTGCATATGGTGCAGCACGGAGCGGATGCCGCCGAGCTCCTCGCCGCCGCCGGCGCGGCCCGGGCCGCCGTGGACCAGGTGTGGGACCGGTGAGCCGTGGCCGGTGGAGCTGCGGGCGTCCTCGCGGTTGAGCATGTGCACGCGGCCGTGGTGGGCGGCGATGCCGGTGACGAGTTCGCGGGCCACCGCGGGGTCGTTGGTGCAGACCGAGGCGACGAGCGAGCCGCCACCGCGGGCGGCAAGGCGGACGGCGTCGGCCAGATCCGTGTAGCCAATCACCGAGGAGACCGGGCCGAAGGCCTCCAGCGAGTGGACCTCGTCGGCTTCCGGATCCGCCCAGCTCAGCAGCACCGGGGACATAAACGCGCCGTCGTCGACGACGCCGACCGTGCCGTCCGCGCTGGTGACCTTCGGCGAATCGAGTGTGCCGTAGGCGAGTTCGCCGCCGGCGTCGAGCATGGACTGGACGGCCGCGCGCACATCGGCGAGCTGCTCCAGGGACGCCAGGGCGCCCATGTTGACGCCCTCGGCGCGCGGGTCACCGAGGACAATGCGCTCCTGGATCCGCTCCCCGACGGCGGTGATGACGTCCTGCACCAGCTCCTGCGGCACGATCGCCCGGCGGATCGAGGTGCACTTCTGGCCGGCCTTGGCGGTCATTTCGGTGACGAGGGACTTGATGAAGGCGTCGAACTCCGGGGTGCCCTTGACGGCGTCGGGGCCCAGGATCGAGGCGTTCAGGGAGTCGGTTTCCGAGGTGAAGCGGACCCCGCCCTTGACCACGTTGACGTGGGACTTGAGCGTGTTGGCGGTGGAGGCGGAGCCGGTGAAGGCCACGATGTCGCGGTAATCGAGGTGGTCCAGCATGGTGCGGACCGAGCCGGAGATCAGCTGCAGCGAACCCTTGGGCAGGATGCCGGATTCGATGATCGCCTTGACCACGGCGGCGGTGACGTAGCCGGTGGGGGTGGCGGGCTTGACGATCGTGGGCACGCCGGCGATGAAGGCGGGGGCCAGCTTCTCGAGCATGCCCCACACCGGGAAGTTGAAGGCGTTGATCTGCACGGCGACGCCGGGGATGCGGGTGTAGATGTGCTCGCCGGCGAAGGAACCGTCCTTGGACAGCACCTCCATGGGCCCGTCCACGATCACCTGTGAGTTGGGGAGTTCGCGCCGGCCCTTGGAGCCGAAGGTGAAGAGCACGCCGATGCCGCCGTCGATGTCGACCATCGAGTCGATCTTGGTGGCGCCGGTCTGGGCGGAGAGTGCGTAGAACTCCTCGCGGCGGCCGTTCAGGTACTGCGCGAGCTCCTTGAGCTTGAGCGCGCGCTGGTGGAAGGTCAGCTTGCCGAGTTCCGCCTGGCCGGTGGTGCGTCCGTAATCCACGACGGCGGCGAGGTCGAGTCCCTCGGTGCTCACCTTGGCGAGGAGTTCACCGGTGCTGGCGTCCAGGACGGACGCAGCGCCGGCTGCGGAGCCGGCGTCGGGGGTCCACCAGGAATCCCGGATGAAGCTGGGAACGATCTCGACAGTGTCTACTGTGGGTTCCGGAGCAGTTGCAGTGGTGGTCATCGTTGACGGGTCCTTCCAACAGGGGCAAGATCAACACGGCCAGCATTACTGACCGTCCGTTCGGTAATATGTCTACAGTACATGAATGAGGCCTGCCGCACACTAGCTGCGGCGGCACTGACCCGCCGGGACCCCTGGATTTCCGGCCACAGAGGAGACGTTATGACGCCCGAGCCCCGCAGTACCGAGCTGTGGAAGATCACCCTCGGCGAACTCGACGAGAAAATGGGCGTAAAGATCGTTGAGGAATCCGTCGAACGGGTCGTCGCCACCATGCCGGTGGAGGGCAACCGGCAGTCGTTCGGGCTGCTGCACGGCGGCGCCTCGCTGGCGGTCGGGGAGGCGGTGGGCTCCTGGGCCGCGGTCATCCACGCCAGCACCCTGGGCAAGACCGCCGTCGGCGTGGACGTCTCCGCCACCCACCACAAGTCCGCCCGCGAGGGGCTCATCACGATCATCGCCACCCCGATCCACCTCGGCAGCACCGTGACCACGCACGAGGTGCTGATCAACAACGCCGCCGGCGAACGCCTCTGCACGCTGCGGATCACCAACCTGCTGCTGGACCGCAAGGGCTGAGCGGCCGGAGGCTCCTGGGGCGGAGGCTCCTGGGCCGAAACCGCCGAGATCGCCGCAGACCTGCGGGCTCGCCGTAAGGTTACGGCGACTGCGACGTTTTCCGGCGAACTCAGCGCAGGCCCAGCGAAGGATCCCGGCACGGGCGGCTGCATCCAAACGGGCGCCCCGGCCGGTAGTAACGGTGTAAGCAAATCACCGCCCGGATCCGGGCAACTCAACGAGGAGTTTGAAATGCGCAAATCCGTTTATGCCGCCGGGGCCCTGTCCATGGTGGCGGCACTCGCCTTCGCCGCCCCCGCCCAGGCCGGCGGGAAGCACGACGGCGGCAGGCACCACAGCGACGATGCCCTCCTGTCCGTCCTGCACGGCGTCCCCGGCCTGACCGTGGACGTGTGGGTGGACGGCAAGCTCACCCTGGACGACTTCGAGCCCGGCACCCTGGCGGGCCCGCTGGAGCTCGACCACGGCACCTACAAGATCGCCATCACGGCCGCCGACGCCACCAGCGCCGACAACCCGGTGATCGGCCCGGTCAAGGTCCACCTCAAGGAGGGCCGGAACTACACCGCCGTCGCGCACCTGGATGCCGACGGGGACCCCACCGCCACCCTGTTCAAGAACAGCACCCGGCCCAGTCCCGAGGGCGAGGGCAAGCTGACCGTCCGGCACGTGGCGGCGGCGCCGGCCGTCGACGTCCTTGCCGGCGACACCGCGGTCATCGAGGGCCTGGAGAACCCCGAGCAGGAGGTGCTGACGCTGGAGGCCGGAACGGTGTCCGCCTCGGTGGCGGCCGCCGGCACTACCGAGCCCCTGATCGGCCCGGCGGATGTTCCGGTCGAGGAGGGCAAGAACACGATTGTGTACGCCTGGGGCAGCCTGGAGGACGGCACCCTCGACGTCGCGGTCCAGGTGGTCGACTCGGCCAAATGGCGTGGCCACGACCGCCGCTGAACTGATAACGACGGCTGAGCCGTCGGAACAGCCCTGAAGAGCTGCCCAGCAGCGCATCCGGCAATGGATGCGCTGCTGGGCACTCTTACACCCATCCCACCCAGAGCTGTAGGGCCGATGGACCCGGAAGGCCCCGCACCGTGACTGTTAGCTTGGAAGTGCTGATTCACCCGACACCGCTGGGTAAAACCGGTTTCACCGGAAGGGATCCACCATGCTTTCAGACACCTCACTCCCCGTCATCAAGGCAACGCTGCCCGTCGTCGGCGAGCACATTGAGGAGATCGCCAAGCGCTTCTACAAACACATGTTCGAGGCGCGGCCGGACCTCCTGGATGGGCTCTTCAACCGGGGGAACCAGGCGGACGGCCGCCAGCAGCAGGCACTCGCCGGTTCCATCGCGGCGTTCGCCGGGCTGCTCGTGAACAACGTGGACCAGGTCCCGGACCACCTCCTGTCACGGGTCGCCCACAAGCACGTCTCGCTGGGGCTCAGCCCGGACCAGTACCAGATTGTCCACGACCACCTGATGTGGGCCATCGTGGACGTGCTGGGGGACGCCGTCACACCCGAGGTCGCCGCTGCGTGGGACGAGGTCTACTGGCTGATGGCGCACATGCTGATCAACAAGGAACGCGGGCTGTACAACGCGGTGCACCTCACCCCGGACACGATCTGGCGGACCTGGCGGGTGGCCGAGCGGATCCAGGAGACGGACGACGTGGTCCGGTTCGTGGTGGAACGGGTTGATGAGCGCGAGGTCAAGCCGTCCCTGCCGGGGCAGTACGTCACGATCAAGATGGTTATGCACGACGGCGTCCACCAGCCCAGGCAGTACAGCCTGACTAAGGCCGACGACGGTCAGCACCGCCAGTTCGCGGTGAAACGGGTCCACGGACTCGGGACTCCCGACGGCGAGATGTCCAATCTGCTGCACAACGAGGTCCGGGTGGGCGACGAGGTGGTGCTTTCAGCGCCCTTCGGCGATGTGGTCATGGAGTACACCGACCGGCCCCTGGTCCTGGCCAGCGCGGGGATCGGGATCACCCCGATGGCCGGCATGCTTTCGCACCTCGTCAAGTCCGGCTCCCAGCGGCAGGTGGTGCTGCTGCATGCCGATGACAGCGAGGAATCCTTCCCGCTCCGGGGGCAGGTCCGGGAGGATCTGGGCGCCTTGCCGGACGGCACGCTGAAGACGTGGTTCCTGAATCCCACTGTGGGCGGAACAGCGTCCGGATCCGAGTTCTCCGGCTTCATGGACGTCAGTGCGGTGGACCTCCCCGACGACGCCGAGTACTACCTCTGCGGTCCCCTGCCCTTCCTGAAGTCCGTCCGGAGCGCCCTGGTGGCCGGAGGCGTTCCGGCGAAGGACATCCAATACGAGGTGTTCGGCCCGGACCTCTGGCTGGCTGACTTCCAGTAGCGGGGGGTCTAGCGGCGGTAGTTAGCGGGTCGCCCGGCGCCGTGCGGAAGCTCGATAGCTTCGCAGGCGCCGCGCGGCGGTAGTTAGCGGGCCGCCCGGCGCCGTGTGGCGGCCAGCAGGAAACCGCCGAGCAGGAGCGCGCCGCCGGCAAGTCCCGCCGTCGGCAGGAGCGAACCGGCGCCGGTATCCGGCAGTTCGCCGGAGGCGGCAGGCGGCTGGCTTGCGCCGGCTGGAAGCACCGGGTTCGCGGGCTCCGCCGGTGCCACGGGTGCTGCCGGTGCCACAATCGGGGCAGCAGGCTCCGCCGGAACAACAGGCTCCAAGGGGACGATGGGCTCCACCGGGACAACGGGCTCGGCCGGGACAACAGGCTCCACCGGCACGACAGGCTCGGCCGGGACGACGACGGTGAAGTTCCGGACCGCGGGCGGGCTGTCCGCCGTGCCAGGGGAAGTCTGGACGGCGCGGATAGTGAGCGGGCCGGTTGCGTCTTCCTCGACGGGAATGGTCCATTGGCCGTCCGCCGCGACCACTGCGGTGCCGGTGATGTCGCCCGTAAGTTTCACGGTATGTCCGGGGGTACCGGTGCCGTCGATGCGGGTGAGGGTCTTCAGCACCGCGCCCTCGTCCGGTGACGAGATCACAGGTGCGTCCAGGTCGGTCACCTCGACGGCCAGGGAGACCGCGCCGGAGCGGCTGAATCCGTTGACCGTCTCCGCCGTGAACTTCAGCGGGCCGTTGCTCTCGGGTGCAGGGAAAGCCCAGGTGCCGTCGGCGTCGACCGGTACTTCCACCGTTTGCTGGTTAGGTTCCTCGTCCGTTTGCTTGTCAATGGTGATGCGGACTTTCGAGTCGGCGGCGACGGCCGACGCCGGAGCCGCCGGGACCCGGCCCGTGATGGGTTGGCCCGCCAGGACGGCCAGGCCCTCCGGCGCCGCGAGCTCGGGCTTGTTCAGGAACAGCTGGAGCTGCACGCCGGTGGGGATTTTGGTGAGGGCGTCCTCGAGGGTGGTGGCGACCGAAAACTTTTCGCTGGCCCCTTTCTTCTCGCCTGCCGAGTGAGTACCTACAGCGTAATTTCCGCTGATCCAGGAGCCACCAGAGTCCCCGCCGCTGGAGTCAATGTTCAGTGAACGGAACCCGCGGAATGCCCGGACGTCGTTAGATTTTGCCGGGTAGGTCCTGCCGCCCACCACGTAGATGCCGGTCTCCTCCACCTGCCCGCAGGACCAGCCGCTGGTCCGCCCGGACAGGCACACCTCCTGGCCCGGGAAAGGGGCGACCACGCCGATGATCTTCACGGCAGTGGCACCGCGGTTCGCTGCGTCGGCCCAGGTGGTTGCAGCCGGCTGGAGGTTGATTCCGCCGTCGAGCGCCTCGATGACGGCGATGTCGGTGCCCACGTTGCCGGGGTCTCCCGGATCACCGGTTTCCCATACGGGGTCCAGAACCGGCGAGTTGTTGAGTCCGCCGAACTGGCTGAAGCCGAAGTTGCCGAGCGGCGCCAGCGTGCGGGGCAGGGGTAAGGATCCGCCTGCCGTGGCGGAGGTCGGCGGCTCAAGCTCGGCGATCCGCGCCGTGCCGTCCTGGGCGCAGTGCCCCGCCGTCAGCACGACCGGAAGTCCCGCCGCGCTGAACGCGCCGAATCCGGTCGAGCAAATGGTCAGCCGGTCAATGGCGATGCCTTCCCCGCCGAATACGTCCGCTTCGGTGGTGGCCTGGGACCCCTGCTCCAGCTGGACGTTGGCATACCGGGCCACAAAGTCAGCCGGGGACATCTTCCCGGGCGCCGTGGCTGTAGCCGCGGGTTCGGGAGCCGTGGCCGCTTGCTGGTCCGGAACGGTTGCCGGGGCGATCTGCTGGTCCTCGGCCTGGGACAAGCCGGCTTCGGCCGTGTTCGTCCCGCCGGTGCGGATGATGAATTTCCCCCCGGAGTAGGCCACGGCCTGCAGGCCCGCCGGCCCCACCTCGCGGACGTAGGACTGGAACAGCTGCTCCGTGCTGGATGCGAGCAGCTCAGCAGCCGAGGGCGCCGCGGAGGGTGCACCGGACGGAGGAGTCGAGGGGTCGACGGCTGACGAAGCGGAGGCCGGAGGAGCGGCCGCGTCGGCTGCCGGCGCCACGAGGACGAACTCTGCCGCGCTTCCAGATGCGTTCAGTTCATCCACCCGGGCCATCAGCTCGGCGCCGCTGCCTTCGACAAGGATTTTTTCGTCCCGGAGGCTGATGCCCAGGTAACCGGGGAGCTCTTGCAGGGAAGGCAGGGCGTCGGCGGCGGTCCTGGCCAGCTGGCCCGCGGCGTTGAACTCCTCCAGGGTCATGCCCAGGTCGCGCCGGATGGCTTCCGCCAGTCCGGCGTCGCTGATTTCGGGGGCCGCTGACGGCGCCGGCGTGTCAGCCAGCGCCGGCACTGTCGTGGCAGACGAAACCGCCGGCGTCGTGGACTCAACCGGCGCCGGCGTGGCAGCCGGAAACGACGGCGAAGCTGCAGACACGGGTTCCGGTCCCCCGGCTTCGGCCAGCGCAGGAACGGCTTGGAACGAGCCCGCGAGCGCGAGGGCGGCAGCCGCCACCGCCCGTACTGTCAGCTGAAACTTCGGTGTCATCACCGAAGTTACTCTAGCGCCCCAATTTGGCCAGAATGGCCGACACCTCCGGGTCCGTCACCCCATGGCGGCGCAGGAACTCCCCGGTCCGCACGTGGCGCACAAACCGCAGCAGGCTTTCCCGCCGCGTCTCAAGCAGCGGCGCGAGAACTTCCTCAGGCAGATACCGTTCATGCGGATGCGGGACCCCCGACACCCGGTGGTGTTCGTTGATGCCCCGCGCAGCCCGCTCGTAGGCCCCGGCAATGGCGTCCTCACCGGCCCCGGCGAGGTCCTGGAGCATGGCCGCGATCATCCCGCTGCGGTCCCGGCCGGCCGAGCAATGGATCACCACGCCGCCGCGCGCCCCGGCCACGGCCTTGAAGACCCCGGCGAGCTTCTCCGGGAAGATCCGTGCATTGTCCGCGTACGACGCCGGATCGTTCAGGTAGGGGACGCAGAGCTCACGGAATTCACTGTTGCCCGGATCCTCGGTGGGGGCATGCACGACGTCGAACGCCGCCAGGATCTCGGTGCTCACCCGCGGGTCCGTCTCGCGGCGGCGGATCTCGTCCGGGTTGCGGAGGTCAATCACCGTCCGGATGCCGCCGTCGTACGCCTGCTGCCAGCCGGCGTCGGTGAGCCACTCGCGGCGTCCCATCCGGAACACACTGCCGGCGACGTGCCAGGCGTTGACCGCCCCGTCCCAGCCCATGGCTCCGGGCAGCGTACTCCCTGTGGCTGGGCCACCGGGTCCGGCAGGATTCGTCATTCTGACAGCTAAGCACACGCCCCGGCGCCAATCCACGGGCAGGATTTTATGAAAGTTCGGCACAACGGGACCATTGGCATGGTCTGGGGTTGAGGCTGCCGCGTAGGGTGGCGGTGAACCCGGTAGCCGCCGGGCTCTTTTTTCAGCTCGCCCGCCGCCGGGACTGACACCTCAGCACGGCACGGGGCGCTGAACCAGCGTGCTACTGAGGGGAAACACCATGGGAACTCTGAAACTTCGACGCCGGCGGACGGCTTTGGCTGCCGGTCTCGCCACCCTGGCCATGGCGGCCGGTCTCGCGGCGGTCCCGGCACAGGCCGTGGACAAGACCAAGTACGTCGCGCTCGGGGACTCCTATGCGGCCGGGCAGGGCGCGGGACCGTACCTGGATAACTGCTACCGCAGTGAGAACACCTATTCCGAACTCGCAGCTGACGCCAAGGCCATCAAACTGGTCACCAACGCGGCCTGCAGCGGCAAGACCACCCAGGAAGTCGTGAGCACCCAGCTGGGGCGGCTGAACAAGAGCACGGAGCTGGTGACCATCACTGCCGGCGGCAACAACCTCGGGTTTGGGGCCATCATCACGGCCTGCGGCGCGGTCATGGTCAGTCCCACCGTGGAGGCGGCTGCGGCGTGTGATAAAGCCAGCGCTGACGCGGCGGCCATGCTCGGCAGCGGCCAACTGGCAGCGGAGGTGGGCTCGATGATTCAGAGCGTGCAGGCCGCCGCGCCCAACGCCGAGATTGTGGTGACCGGCTACCCCTACCTCTACGACCCGGTACCCCTCAACACGGCCGATCCGATGTCCGTGTTCATCTACCAGGCCTCACAGCTGGCTGACGGGCTGAACGCGAACATTGCCGGCGCCGCCTTGGCCACCGGAGCGGAGTATGTCGACGTCAGGGCTGCTTTCGCCGGGCACGGCATCAACTCGGCGACGAACGACCCGTGGATCAACCTGAACCTTGCGGACCTGGGCAGCGCGGACAACTTCCACCCGAACGCTGAAGGCTACGAGGCGTACTACGCGTCGATGAGCGCCGCCGGGGCTTACTCGGCCCGGTAGATCGGACTAAGTGCCGCCTGGCGCGGCCTGCCGTCGTCGTCGTCGTCGTCGAGTCCAGGCTGGCCGGCCTGTTACCGCCTGGCCAGCCTGGATTCCAGCGCGTTCCGGACCATCGGCCACTCGTGTTCCAGGATGGAATACACCATGGTGTCCCGCAGCGCGCCGTCGCTGCTGCGGGTGTGGCTGCGGAGCACACCGTCCTGTTTGGCGCCCAGCCGCTCGATCGCCTCGCGGGACTGGTGGTTGAGCCAGTGGGTCCGGAACTCGACGGCGGGGCAGCCCAGCGTTTCGAAGGCGTGCCGCAGCAGCAGCAACTTGGAGTCCGGGTTGCTGCCGCTGCCGTGCACGGACGCCGCGTTCCAGGTGGAGCCGATCTCCACCCGGGGCGTGGCGGCGTCGATGTTCATATAGGTGGTCATGCCGATCACGCGTCCCGGTCCTCCGGTGGCGGGGTCAATCAGCCGCGTGGTGAAGGGCAGCATGGATCCGCCGTCCTGCAGGGCCAGGCGGCGCTCAATCTCGGAGGCCATCTGCTCCGGGACGGGCACGCTGGTGTACCAGAGGTGCCACAGTTCGCCGTCGCGGGCCGCCTCGACGAGACCGTCGTGGTGGTCCGGGCTCAGCGGCTCGAGGACAACGTATTTGCCGGTCAGGGTGATGGGGGCGATCGCGGGCCGGTCCAGGGAAGTCACCCGACCATCCTAGGCGGGAGCGATGGCGGGCGGCTGTGCCGTTTTCCCGGGGCCCAATTTCGGTGCCCTTTGCGGATGTCCTCGTTAGGCTGGGTCCATGATCACAGTTACCGGCACCGTCCACTCCGCCCTTGCGCCCGCCCGGGCCTTCGACTACCTGTCAGCGTTCGAACACACCCCGGAGTGGGACCCGGGGACCCCCGTGGTGGACAAGCTCTCCGACGGACCGGTCGCCGTCGGGCACCGCTACCACGCCGAAGCCGAGTTCCGGGGCAAGCGCCAGGCGCTGACCTACGAGGTGATCGAACTGACCGCCAGCCGGATCACGCTGCGCGGCGAGAACAAGTCCGTTATCTCCGTGGACACCATCGACGTCTCGCCGGCAGGGACGGGCTCCGAGGTGAAGTACACGGCCGAGTTCCAGCTCAAGGGATGGCTCAAGATCGCCGAACCCTTTGTCCGGCCGGCGTTCCGCTCCCTTGCCGGCCCCGCCATGGACGGCATGAAAAAGACCCTCGACTCTCAAGCATCGCTGTAGCGCCGCTGCCGGAACAGGAGCACACCATGACATCCCAAAATCCGGATCCCCTGGAGAACAACCTCACTGGCCTCGAGCCGGGCGGCGGGGTGCCGCCCGGCGAAACACCGCCGGCGGAGGGAACCTCGGTCGGGCCGCAGGGACCGCGGATCCGCGAGGACCGTGGCTGGGTCCAGTACCTATGGATCATTATGATCGCCTTGGTGGTGCTTACCGTGGCGCTCTTCTTTGTCGGCTACATCGTCGGGATCCTCGACTAGGCTCGCTTGCCTCAGTCAGTCCAGTCGAAGAAGCCCTTGCCGGACTTGCGCCCGAGTTCGCCACGGGCCACCTTGTCGCGCAGGATCTGCGGCGGTGCGAAGCGCTCGCCCAGGGTGGAGGCAAGGTATTCGGCGATGCCGAGGCGGACGTCCAGGCCCACGATATCCGTGGTGCGCAAGGGTCCGGTGGGGTGCTTGTAGCCCAGGACCATGGCGTTGTCGATGTCCTCCGCGGACGCCACGCCCTCCTCCACCATGCGCATCGCCTCGAGGGCAATCGCGACGCCCAGCCGTGAGGATGCGAAGCCGGGGGCGTCATTGACGACGACGGCGGTCTTGCCCAGCGCCCCGACCCAGCCGCGGGCCGCCTGGGCCAGCTGTTCCGAGGTGCGCTCGCCGAGGACGACCTCAATCAGGGTGGATGCCGGCACAGGGTTGAAGAAGTGCAGGCCCAGGAAGTTCTGCGGGCGCTGCAGCTCGCGCGCCAGCGCATCGACCGAGATCGAGGACGTGTTGGAGGCGAGATAGGCGTCGTCGGCGAGGCGTTCCTCGATCCCCCGCAGCGAGGCCACCTTCAGGTCCCAGTCCTCGGGGACGGCTTCGATGACCAGCTGGCGGTCCTTGAAGTCGTCGTAGTCCACCGTGACCGCGAGCCGCGAGACCATCTCGTCCAGGTTGCCGTCGGTGGCGCCGCGCTCGATGCTCTTGGCCGCCGCGGATTCCACCCGCTCCCGGGCCGCCTCGGCCGATTCCTCATCGCGTTCGACGACGAGGACGTTGGCGCCGTTGATCAGGAAGGCGTGGGCGATGCCGGCGCCCATCCGGCCGCCGCCCAGGACGCCGACGGTGGCGGGAAGGTTCGCGGGAAGTACGGAGTTGCTCATCTTCAGTTCTTCTTCCGGTCTGGATCCTGCTCGGACTTCGTGGCTGACTTCTTTTCGGACTTTCGATCGAGGAAAGCCTGCATGCGGTCGAACTTGGCCTGGGATTCGAAGAGGATCCCCTGGGCCAACTGGTCGATCAGCGGGTGCGCCTCGGCGGGCGCGTGGAACACCGACTTGGTGATCCGGACCGCGAGGGGATCCTGGCCGGCGATCCTGTCGGCGAGGGCGTGCGCGGCCGCCATCAGTTCGGGTGCCTCGTGGATCTCGGTGATGAGGTTGACGGCGAGGGCCCGGTCGGCGCGGAGCACGGCGCCAGCCAGCAGGATTTCCTTGGCCACCGGCTCCCCCACGAGCTCCTTCAGCCGCCAGCTCGCACCGGCTGCGGCGAGGATGCCGAGGCCGGTCTCCGGGTTGCCGATACGCACGGACGGCGTGCCGATCCGGAAGTCCGCGGCGTACGCCAGTTCGGCGCCGCCGCCCAGGCAGAAACCGTCCAGGGCCGCGATGACGGGCATCGGCAGCTTGGCGATGCGCACAAAGATGGTGGAGTTAATGCCCTGCAGGGCGTCGTCGCGGCGGCGTTCGCGCAGCTGCCCGATGTCAGCGCCGGAGGCGAAGACGCCCTCCGTGCCGGCGATGATGAGCACCTTCGGGGTCTGCTCCAGCGCGGCGCAAACGGCGTGCAGCTCATCGACCATCTGCTGGTCGATCGCGTTGCGGACCTCGGGCCGGTTGAGGAGCACCACCAGCCGGTCCTCGCGCTCCTCGAGCAGCAGCGTGCGGAAATCCTGCGGGTCCAGACCCGTCGCGGCGGCCGCCACTACACGCGCTCCAGCAGCATCGCGGTGCCCTGGCCGACGCCGATGCACATGGTGGCAAGGCCGATCCTGGCGTCCTCGCGCTCCATCCGGCCCAGCAGGGTGATCGCGAGCCGCGAGCCAGACGAACCCAGCGGGTGCCCCAGGGAGATCGCGCCGCCGTCGCGGTTCACGATCTCGGGGTCCAGGCCGAGCCGGCGCATGGTGGCGAGCGACTGGGTGGCGAAGGCTTCGTTGAGTTCGACGGCGCCGATGTCGCCAACGCTGAGACCGGTCCGCGCGAGCACCTTCTGGGTGGCCGGGACGGGGCCGATGCCCATGATTTCGGGTTCGCAGCCGGCGGAGGCGCCATCGATGATCCGGGCACGCGGGGTGAGGCCGAGGCGCTCGATGGCGGCTTCGGAGGCGACGATGATGGCGGAGGCGCCATCGTTGAGGGTGGAGGAGTTTCCGGCCGTGACCACCGAACCGCCGGCGACGACGGGGCGGAGGGCGGCGAGGACATCCATGGTGGTGCCGGCGCGCGGGCCTTCATCGGTGTCGACGATCGTCTCGCCCTTGCGGGTCTTGACGGTGACCGGGACGATCTCATCGGCGAAGCGGCCGGCGGCGATCGCCGCGAGGGAGCGTTCGTGGGAGCGGACGGCGAAGGCGTCGGCGTCCTCGCGGGTGATGCCGTCCACCCGGGCGACTTCCTCGGCCGTTTCGGGCATCGAGTAGGTCATCTTCCCGCCGCGGGAGAGCTCGCCCTTCTTGAACAGCGGGTTCACGAAGCGCCAGCCGATGGAGGTGTCGAAGATTTCGCCGGGCTTGGCGAAGGCGGTCCGGGGCTTCTCCTGGACCCAGGGGGCGCGGCTCATGGATTCCACGCCGCCGGCGATCACGATGTCCGCTGCGCCGGACTTGATCATCTGGCTGGCCATGATGATGGCGCTCAGGCCGGAGGAGCAGAGCCGGTTCACGGTGATGCCGGGGATGTGCAGAGGAAGACCAGCCAGGACGGTGGCCATCCGGGCGACGTTGCGGTTTTCCTCGCCGGCGCCGTTGGCGTTGCCGAGGATGACCTCGTCGATGCTGTTGGGGTCCAGCCCGGCCCGGGCCACGGCCTCGCGGACCACCAGGGCGGCCAGGTCATCGGGGCGGACCGCGGAGAGTGCCCCGCCGTAACGGCCCACCGCGGTGCGGGCTCCGCCTACGA
The DNA here is from genome assembly GCA_034376805.1 of Arthrobacter sp. Classification (GTDB taxonomy): domain Bacteria; phylum Actinomycetota; class Actinomycetes; order Actinomycetales; family Micrococcaceae; genus Arthrobacter. The sequence continues at coordinate 15,827 of JAXMJF010000024.1, read as the reverse complement.
GAAATGCCTGTGGTCCTGCTGCTGCTGATGCCATGGGTACACCCTTCACGCGATAAACGTCTCTGTCATCGAATCTGTCATCGAAAGAACTCTCATCGGCCGCGGCATCCACGTTCGACCCGCTGGTGCGCCAATTTACCGACCGTTCGTTCTATAAAGATTACACGGCGCGGCAAGGGGGTCAATCAAAACCCCGCAGGATTACGCGACGACGACGCCGAGATGGCTCGCCATCAGCGGGGCCAACAGGCCGAGCTGGTAGTCGTCGATCACGAGCCCGGCGAGACTTTCCAGTCCGCTGATGGCGCGGAAGTCGGTGCCGCGGATGTCAAAGTCCTTGAGCCTGGCGCCTGCGACGTCGAGGGTGCCGATGGTGCAGTTCTTCAGCGCCACCCGGGTCGCAGCGCAGGAACCTAGGTCCAGTTCACTGATGATGCAGTCGGTGATCTGCACGTCCGTGAGCTTGGACCCGCGGAGGTTCACGTAGTCGAGCTTCCCGCCGTCGATCCTGACGGACTGCCAGCCGCTTTCATAGAGTTCCGCGGATCCCCAGCGGGGGTTGCCGATCTCGACGTCGCGCAGGGTGCTCCGGGCGGCCATGAACACGGGGGCGTACACCTCGGCCAGGATGCAGTCACGGAAGGTGGCGCCGCGCAGCTGGGTCTCATTGAAGGACACACCCTGGAAGTCGCACTCGGCGAAGTCGGTGCCGGCGAGTTCCAGCCCGTCGGCCGAGGCCCTGCTGTACCGGACGCCGTCGTACCTCTCCCCGGACTGGAAATCCGGGGACGGATCGTCCCGAAGCTCGGCCAGCCGGACCGGGCTGAGTCGCGGCGCGGTGACCTTCGGCGCCTTGGACGCCGCGGTGCCCCGCGCCACTAGAGCGACTCGGCTTTGGCCGCGATTTCTGCCAGGTCTTTGGCGAGGGCCTTGCGGGTGATGCGCATGCCCAGTTTTCCGAAGAGTGCCATCGCCAGCTTGGTCATCCGGGAGGGATTCTGGAGCTCGGCGCCGAAGGTCAGCGTCAGGTCCGTGCCGCCGTCGCGATCGGCCAGCGTGAAGCGTGAGGTGTAGTCCGCCCCGCCCTGCAGCGCTTTCACCGTGGTGCTCCGGGGCGAGTCGGCCTGGGATACCCACATTTCGACGGTTTCCGACTTGCCCATCATGGTGCGGGTTTCCTTCCAGCGCGTTCCCTCGCCGTAGGGTCCGTCGCTGAGCAGCTGGACCGCATCGATGCCGGAGAGGGTTGCGGCTGAACCGGGAATATCGGAAATGACCGCCCAGACCTTGTCCGCCGGGGCGTTGACATGCTGGGTCAGGCTGAGTTTGTGGTCCATGGCATCGAGCCTAGCCCGGCCCCGCCGCAGACTTCATCCCGCAGGCAACGGATACCGCGTTGGTACCCCCTTGATTTAGTAAGCATGCTTTGTGTTAGGGTGAATAAACGTTGAATTTCAACCGGAAACGAAAGGTGTTTGCACCATGGGTATCGGAGACAAGATTCAGAACGAAGCAGAGCACCTCGGCGGCAAGGCCAAGGAAGCTACTGGCAACGCCACGAACAACGACCAGTTGCGCGCCGAAGGCCAGAAGGACCAGGTCGTCGCAGACGCCAAGAAGGTCGGCGAGAACACCAAGGACGCCTTCAAGAAGGATTAGTCCTCTCAAAAAGCGGCGGCGGACCTTCCTTTGGGGGATGTCCGCCGCCGCTTTCGTGTGCCCGGATTGATTCTTTGAGGGCCGACTAGTTCTGGCCTTGGGCCCACCGATTCGCCACGAACGGCCGCTAAACCACCCCAAATGGCGTTCCGGTCTACTGATTCGCCACGAATGGCCGCTAAACCGCCCCGCTTAGCGGCCCTTCTCGTCATGTGGGTGCGTCCCTGGCGAGGCCAAGGCCCTGCGCCGTGCCCGAGGCCGCCCATTCACCACAAATGGCCGCTAAACCACGCTGCACAGCAGCCCGTCCATCGATTCGCCACAAATGGCCGCTAACCCGTCCCGACTGGCGTCCCGGTCCGCCGATTCGTCGCAAATGGCCGCTAAACCGCCCCGGTTAGCGGCCATTCTCGTCATATTGGTGCGGTGTTGGTCTGGTTCGTTGGCACCTGTTCCACGGCGCGCGGCGTTGGCATGAGTCCCTAGGCCTCACGCCACTTCCCTATAACCCAACAACGGCGGGCCTCCGCACTGGAGGCCCGCCGTCGTCGTCCGCGTGGGATGTTGCCTGCAGCGGGTAGTTGAAGAGTGCGTTCTTCGGTTCGTTGTTCTTGACCTTGTGCCATCCGAGCCACAGCAGGAGCGCGAAGAACGGGATGGTCGCCAGGGTCCAGAGACCGAGGTGGAATACCTCGCCGGTCTTGCTGGTCATTGTGTCGAAACCGATCAGCACCGTGATGAGCAGCAGGGCAATCAGGCCGGCCCAGCTGGTCCAGGTTCCGCCGGGCGCGGGCAGGGACGAGACCTTGCCCTTGGTCTTGCGGAGCGCGATCTGGCTGGCGAAGATGGCGCCCCAAGTGAAGATCACGCCGATCGATGCGGAGTTGAGCGCCAGGTCGAAGGCGTGCGAGCCGCCGAGCCAGATGTTGAGGAGGATGCCGACGAGGTAGACGCCGCCGATGGCCAGGATGGCCGCGTACGGCACGTGGCTCTTGGACATTCTGGTCAACCACTCCGGAGCATGTCCATTGTTGGCCATGGTCCGGAAGATCCGGCCGATCGAGTACAGGCCCGAGTTGCAGGAGGACAGCGCGGCGGTGATGACAATCATGTTCATCACATCGCCCATCCAGCCGAGGCCCATCTGGCCGAACACGGTGACGAACGGCGAGGTGCCGGCGACGTACTGGTCCGAGGGCAGCAGCATCGCCAGAAGCGTGACGGAGCCGACGTAGAACACAACGATGCGGAAGACGACGGCGCGGATGGCCTTGGGCACTTCCTTGGCCGGGTTCTGCATTTCGCCGGCGGTGATGCCGACGAGCTCAATGCCGTTGTAGGCGAAGATGACGGCGTTCAGGACCAGGATCATGACCAGCGCACCCTTGGGGAACATTCCCCCTTCGGCGGCGAACAGGTTGTTGACCGAGGCGTTGCCGTCACCCACCTGGGCGTTGGTGATGACCATGAAGGTTCCCACGGCCAGGAAGATGAGGATGGCGCCGACCTTGAGGCAGGAGGCCCAGAATTCGAATTCGCCGAACGCCTTGACGCTCATGAGGTTCACGCCCACGAGCAGCAGCAGCGCCGCGATCGCGGACAGCTCGACCGGCACGTTGGGGAAGAAGAACTGGAAGTACAGTCCGATCGCGATGAGCTCGGCGATGCCGGTCATGGCCCAGTTGATGAAGTACATCCAGCCGGACACGTAGGCGCCCTTTTTGCCGAACATTTCGCCGGCGTAGCTGACGAAGGAGCCCGACGTCTGGCGGTACATGATGAGTTCGCCCAGGGCGCGCATCAGCAGGTAGGCGATGACGCCGGCAATGGCGTAGGAGAAGATCAGCGCGGGGCCGGTGGAGGCCAGCCGCCCGCCGGCACCCATGAAGAGACCGACGCCGATGGCGCCGCCCATCGCGATCATGGTGACCTGGCGGCCGCTCAGGGATTTCGCGTAGCCCTCGGCGCTGAGGGTTGAGTCGACGACGGCGGGTTGCGCCGGTGCGCTCTTAAGTTCTGTGGGCGTAGGTGATGGCACAGGTGTTTCCTTGTAGGTCGCGGGGTATGGCCGGGAAGTGACCGTGGGTTCAAGTACACAAAATTCGGGCCAGAGCCCCTTGTGGGGGCCAAAGCATGTACCGAACCTCACAAGTGTCGAAGCTCGCGCGGCTCATCCATCGTACTAGCATTCGGGGCCGAGTCGTGACGCGGGCAACACCCCGGGGCTGCTATTGCTAATTTATGGGGCTATATATGCTGGAACGTCGAATTATGTTCGATTTCAGCCCGTCAGCTCCCGCGGCATCCGTCAGTTAGGCCGTTGTCAGTTTGGCCACCGTCAGGCCAGGGCGCCGTCCCGCATGGCATACCGGAGCCAGTTCCCGGTCCGCGTCCCGCCCCCGGCGCGGGTCCCGGCGGCGCCCCCGGCGCGGTGCCCGGTGCTGTTTTCCCGGGCACAAGCGTCGAACCACTCCCCCAGCGCGCGGTCGTGGCTGACCATAACCAGCGTCCCTGCGAACTCCGAAAGAGCCGATTCGAGCTGTTCCACCAGGACGGGCGCCAGATGGTTGGTGGGCTCATCGACGAGCATCGTCCCGAATCCGCCCAGCAGGAGCCGGGCAAGCGCCAGCCGGCGTTGTTGTCCAGCGGACAGGCTTCCCACCGGGACGTGGAATTCGCTGGTCCGGAAGAGCCCCAGGCGCAGCAGCGCCTCGGCGTGCTCATCGATGTTGCCGCCCAGGCCTGCGGCGAAAGCCGGCAGGAGACGCAGGCCCGGACGCTGCGGGAGCTCCAGTTCCTGCTGCAGGTAGCCGATCCGGCCGTGCCTGACCACGGTGCCCTGGGCCGGGTCCAGCGTGCCGGCGAGGACGGAGAGCAGCGTGGACTTGCCGGCACCGTTCGGGCCGGTGATGAGGATCTTCTGGCCCGCCTCCACCGTGATGCTCGTCGGGTCCAGACGCCCGGGCACCGCCACTCCCCGGGCTTCAAGAGCGGGTCCCGCGGCAACATCCGCCCGCAGGTCCGTCGCCAGCTTCAGCGGCACCGGCGGACGGTCGATGGGGTTCGCCTCCAGCCTGCGCAGACGCTCCTGGGCATTGCGGACCTTGCTGGAGGCTGCCTTCTGCCACGTGCCGGCCTTGAAGTCGAACCCCATTTTGTCGCCGTCGCGCTGGCGGGCGTAGCCCATCTTCCCGGGGACGGTGTCCGCCTGGAGCCGTTCGGCCTCCATCGCGTCCAGCCATCCGCGGTACTGCTGCGCCCAGCGCTGGCGTTCGGCAGCTTTCTCCCGCAGGTAGCCTTCGTAGCCGTTGCCATAGCGGTTGACCGTCCGGCGTTCGGCGTCCACTTCGATCACGGTGGAGGCAACTTTGCGCAGCAGGACGCGGTCGTGGGAGACCACCACCACGGTTCCGCGGTGCGCCGCCAGCCGCGCCTCCAGCCAGGCCGTGCCGCTGGTGTCAAGGTGGTTGGTGGGTTCGTCCAGCAGCAGGATGTCCGCGGGATCCGCCATCACGCAGGCAAGTGCCACGCGTTCCTGTTCCCCGCCGGAGAGCGAGCCCAGCGTCCTCATCCGGTCCAGCCCGCCCAGGCCGAGCCGGTCCAGCGCCGCCTCCACCCGGGATTCCGCGGCGTAGCCTTCCCTGAGCTGGTACTGCGTCTGCAGGTTGCCGTAGCGCTCCAGTTCGTCCGCTTCCGCGTCGGCGAGCCCGTCCTCCAGACGGTCCAGCTCGGCCTCCAGTTCGCGCAGGGATGCCAGTGCGGCGTCGATCGCGTTGCTCACGGTGAACTGATCCGGCAGGCCAAGGGTCTGGGCGAGGTAGCCGACGCGGCCACTGTGGACGGCGGTGCCCTCGTCCGGAATCTCTAGCCCGGCCAGAATCCGGAGCAGCGTGGACTTTCCCGCGCCGTTTTCACCGACGATCGCCACATGTTCCCCGGCGGTGATGGCAAGGTCGACGTCGGCAAACAGCTGGCGGTCCCCGTAACCATGGGATACGCCCGAAAGGCTGAGATGTTCGCTCAAGGAGTCCTCGCAGATAGGTGGCGAGCCCCCGGCGGCGGCCTGCGTCGTCAAGTATGACACCGCAGGCTCACGCCTGACCGGCCTGCCGCCGTCGGGCGGGGGCCCGGGCGGGCAACATCAGGCGGCGAGCGCGGCCGCTTTCCGGCGCCGGGCCATTGCCAGCCGGGTGCCGATGAGCCCCTGCCGGGGGCTGAACAGATAGACGACGGCGAACGCGGCCGCCTGCGTCAGGACCACCATGGCGCCGGAGGCGGTGTCGAGGTAGTAGCTGAGGTAGATGCCGGCGATGGAGCACAGCGCGGAAATGACCGGCGCGATCACCAGCATGCGGGAGAACCGGTCCGTCAGCAGGTAGGCCGTGGCCCCGGGGATGATGAGCATGGCCACCACCAGCACCACACCCACTGTCTGCAGCGCCACCACGGACGTCAGCGCCAGCAGCCCCAGCAGGAGCGCTCCGAGGCGCTTCGGGGACAGCCCGATCGCATGGGCGTGCGTGGGGTCGAAGGCGTACAGCGTGAGGTCGCGGCGCTTGAGGATCAGGATGGCAAAGGCGACGAACCCGAGCACCAGGACCTGGATGAGGTCGGGAACGCTGACGCCGAGCAGGTTGCCGAAGATGATGTGGTTGAGGTCCGTCTGGCTCGGCGTGACGGAGATCAGCACCAGGCCCAGGGCGAACAGCGAGGTGAACACGATCCCGATTGCCGCGTCCTCCTTCACCCGGCTGGTGTTGCGGACCACCCCGATCAGGGCCACGGCGATCAGCGCGAACACCAGCGCCCCCAGCGCGAAGGGAGCCCCGACGATGTAGGCGAGCACCACCCCGGGCAGCACGGCGTGGGAGACGGCGTCCCCCATCAGTGACCAGCCGATCAACACCAGCCAGCAGCTCAGCACCGCGCAGACAATGGCCGCGAGCGCCGTGGTGGCGATGGCGCGGACCATGAAGTCATAGCCCAGCGGTTCCAGCAGGAGGTCGAAGAGATCCATGGCTCAGCTCCTGCCCGGCTGGTTCGAAACGCCGGGAGCCGAAAGGCCGGGATCAGCGAGGTCCCGGACGGGACCGTCGGGCAGCTCGGGAAGGTCCCGGTTGAGGACGTCCAGGCCGAAGGCCATGGCCAGGTGCTCCGGCTGCAGCACCACCTCCGGCGGGCCGTGCATCAGGACCTTGCGCATCAGGAGCACCGCCTCGTCGCAGAGCTGGGGCAGCGCGTGCAGGTCATGGGTTGAGACGAGGATGGTGCAACCGTCCGCGGCGAGCTCCTTCAGCAGGCGTGTGATGGTTGCCTCGGAGCGCTTGTCCACCCCGGCGAAGGGCTCGTCCAGGAGCATCATGGTGGCGCCCTGGGCGATTCCGCGGGCCACGAAGGCGCGCTTCTTCTGCCCGCCGGAGAGCTGGCCGATCTGCCGGTTGGCGAACTCGGAGAGTTCCACCCGGTCCAGGGCGAGGTCGACGGCGTCGCGGTCCGCCTTGGACGGGCGGCGGGTGAAGCCCTGGTGCCCGTAGCGGCCCATCATCACCACATCGCGGACGGACAGCGGGAACTGCCAGTCCACATCCTCGCTCTGCGGGACGTAGCCGATTCCGCCCTTTTTGCGCGCCTTCGCCGGTGACTCACCGTTGATGAGGACGCGGCCGGCGTCGGGCTTGACCATGCCCATGATCGCCTTGAACAACGTGGACTTGCCGGAGCCGTTCATGCCGACCAGCCCGCAGATCCGGGCTGCCTCGACGGTGAGCGAGGCGGCGTCGAGCGCCAGGACCTCCCCGTAATGGACGGTGACGTTTTCCACCAGAATGGCCGGATTGCTCATGATGCCGCTCCCGTCAGTCCTTCAGTGATGAGCTTGGAATCGTGCCGGATGAGGTCCAGGTACGTGGGGACAGGCCCGTCCGCCTCGGAGAGGGAGTCCACGTACAGCACCCCGCCGAAGGTGGAGCCGGTTGCCCCCACCACCTGGCGCATCGGGGCGTCCGACACCGTGGACTCGCAGAATACGGCCGGGACCTTGTTGGCCTTGACGAATTCGATGGCCTTGGTGATCTGCTGCGGGGTGGCCTGCTGCTCGGCGTTGACGGCCCAGATGTAAACCTCGCGGAGGCCGGCGTCGCGGGCCAGATACGAGAAGGCCCCCTCACACGTCACCAGCGCCCGCTGCGCCTCGGGGACGGTGGCGAGCTTCTGGACCATTTCGTCCTGCACGGACTGCAGCTTGGCCTTGTACGCCGCGCCGTTCGCCTCGAAGGCCGCCGCGTTGTCCGGATCCAGCTTCGCGAACGCCTTCACCATGTTATCCACGTAGATCTGCACGTTGACCGGCGACATCCACGCGTGCGGGTTCGGTTTGCCCTCGTAGGAGTCCTCGCCGATGGACAGCACGTCCACGCCTTCGCTCACCACGGCGTGCGGAACGTCCAGGCCCTCGACGAACTGGACAAACCAGGCTTCAAGGTTCAGCCCGTTGTCCAGGATCAGGTCTGCCTTGGCCGCCTTGCGGATGTCCCCGGGCGTGGGCTCGTAGCCGTGGATTTCGGCGCCGGCCTTGGTGATGGATTCGACCTGCAGCTTGTCCCCCGCCACATTCTGCGCGACGTCAGCGAGCACGGTGAAGGTGGTCAGCACAACGGGCTTCCCGTTCGCGGACCCCGGACCCTGGCCCGGGACGGCAGCCCCGCAGGCTGCCAGGGACAGACCGAGCAGAACGGCGACGACGGCGGCCCCGGCAGTGCGGCGGCGACGTGTTCGGCCGACAACTTTGGCGGACCGAAACAAATTATTAGGCATACCGAATATTATACGGGACCCTGCTGTCCGGCCGCGGCGCTAGGCTGGTGGCATGGGCACTGTTCTCCGCACTCCACCGGCACCGCGGCCGGAACTCTACCGGTTCTCGCGGCTCGATTTCATCACGGCATTCCTGTACGTGGCGGTGGCAGCATTCTTCGCCGTGGCCGGCGGGCTGCTGGTCCCGCTGCTGCTGGAGCTGTCGCCGAACCCCGCGGTGGCGTCCTACACCGTCAACCTGGTTTTCTACGGCGTCATCGGCATCCTGGCCATGGCCGCCGTCCGGCACGTCGCCGCCCGGGACCTCCGGGTGCTCGCCACCCGGCCCTGGTTCACCGTGCTGATGGTCCCGCTGGCTGTGGTGGCCATGATGATCCTCACCGCGGTCCTGGTCTCCCTCACCGGGCCGCCCCAGACGTCCGCCAACCAGGCCGGCCTGCAGGCGCTCATGCAGCAGGTCCCGGCCTGGCTGATGGTGCCGCTGCTGGTGATCGTGGGGCCCTTTGTGGAGGAGTACATCTTCCGCCACCTGCTGATCGGAAAACTCAGCCGGCGGGTCAACATCTGGGTGTGCTGCGCCCTGTCCGTGGTGCTGTTCGCGGCCCTGCACATCGTCGGCCAGGAGGAACTGAGCCTGCCGGTGCTGATGCCCTACCTCGCCATGGGCGCCGTGCTGGTGTTCGTCTATGTCTGGACGGGCAGGAACGTCATGTTCGCCTACTTCGTCCACGCCTCGAAGAACCTGCTGGCGGTCATTTTCATCTACGCCATCCCGCCGGAATTGATGGAGCAGCTCCAGCAGGTGCAGGGCTGACCGTAGCTACGCGGGCGGAAACATACCTGGGGGCCTACCGCCGAGCGCGCCGACGTCGTAGTTTCTTCCCATGACACTGAACATCCAGATCGCCGTCGACTGCCGGGACCCGCATGCGCTCGCCGACTGGTGGGCCGAAACGCTCGAGTGGGCCGTGGAGCCGCAGGACGAGGACTTCATCCGCTCCATGATCGCGCAGGGCTTCGCCACGGAGGCGGAAACCACGCGGCACCACGGCAAGCTCGTGTGGGGTGCCGGGGCCGCCATCCGCCCGCCCGAGGAACTCGACGCCAAGCCGCCCGCCCGCCGCATCCTCTTCCAGACGGTCCCGGAGGAGAAGACCATCAAGAACCGGATCCACTGGGACGTCAACCTGGCCGGCGCGGACAAGGACGAGGCGCGCGCCGCGCTCGAGGCCCGCGGCGCCACGTTCCTCTGGACCGCCAGCCAGGGGCCACATTCCTGGCACACCATGGCGGACCCGGAAGGCAACGAGTTCTGCATCAGCTGAGCCGATTACTAGACTCGGACTGTGAGCAACGAAATCCCCGCCAAGGTGTCCGACGTCTTTGACCCCACCCGCTGGCGCACTGTGTCCGGCTTCGACGACTTCCAGGACATGACCTACCACCGGCAGGTGGATCGTGCCGAGGACGGCAGCGTGGTCCGCGACCTCCCGACCGTCCGTATCGCCTTCAACCGGCCAGAGGTGCGCAACGCCTTCCGCCCCGGCACCGTGGACGAGCTGTACCGCGCCATGGACCACGCCCGGATGACCCCGGACGTGGCCACCGTGCTGCTCACCGGCAACGGCCCCTCCGCCAAGGACGGCGGCCACTCGTTCTGCTCCGGCGGCGACCAGCGGATCCGCGGCCGCGACGGCTACCGGTACGTAGTACAAGACACAGAGGGCGAAACGACCGAAACCATCGACCCCGCCCGCGCCGGCCGGCTCCACATCCTGGAAGTCCAGCGGCTCATGCGCACCATGCCCAAGGTGGTCATCGCGGTCGTGAACGGCTGGGCCGCCGGCGGCGGGCACTCGCTGCACGTCGTCGCCGACCTGACCATCGCCTCCCGCCAGCACGGCAAGTTCAAGCAGACCGACGCCACGGTCGGCAGTTTCGACGCCGGCTACGGCTCCGCCCTGCTGGCCCGCCAGATCGGCCAGAAGGCCGCCCGGGAGATCTTCTTCCTGGCCCGCGAGTACTCGGCCGAGGACATGGTCCGCATGGGCGCCGTCAACGAGGCCGTGGACCACGAGCGGCTCGAGGACGTGGCGCTGGAATACGCCGCGGACATCGCCCGGCAGTCCCCGCAGGCCATCCGGATGCTCAAGTTCGCCTTCAACCTGGCCGACGACGGCCTGGCCGGCCAGCAGGTCTTCGCCGGCGAGGCCACCCGGCTGGCGTACATGACGGACGAGGCGGTGGAAGGCAAGGAAGCCTTCCTGGAAAAGCGCGATCCGGACTGGTCCAGCTTCCCGTACTACTTCTAAGGCGGCCCGATGACGTCCGGAGCTGTGACTTCCCAACCCCCGAACATCGAGCCCGCGCTCAAGGCACTGGCGGACGCCCTGCACGGTGAGGGTCCCGCCGTCGAGCTGTCCGCCGGCGCCGACGGGAACGTGGTGGTCTCCGCCGTGGAAACGCCCGGCTATGAGGACGCCGCCGTCGTGGTGCGGACCTCCGGCTCCACCGGCACGCCCAAGGCGACGGTCCTGACCGTGGACGCCCTGGCGGCATCCTCGGTCGCGACGGCGTTCGCGCTCAAGGGCGAGGGCCAGTGGCTGCTCGCGCTGCCGGTGCAGTATGTGGCCGGGGTGCAGGTCCTGGTGCGCTCGCTGTTCGCCGGCACCCGGCCGTGGGCGATGGACATGTCCGGCGGGTTCACCCCGGAAGCGTTCACCGCCGCCGCCCTGGAGCTCACGGACAAGATCCGCTTCACCTCGCTGGTGCCCACCCAGCTGCAGCGGCTGCTGGACTCGCCGTCGGCCGAAACCCTGGCCGTGCTGCGCCGCTTCAACGGCATCCTGCTCGGCGGCGGCCCCGCCTCGCCGGAACTGCTCGCTGCCGCCCGCGACGCCGGCGCCCGCGTGATCACCACCTACGGCTCCGCGGAAACCTGCGGCGGCTGCGTCTACGACGGCTTCCCGCTTGAGGACGTGCTGGCCCGGGTGGACGGGGACGGCAGGATCCTGCTGGGCGGCGCCACGCTGGCCGCCGGCTACCTCGGCGACCCCCGGCTCACCGCCGAGGCCTTCTTCGAGCAGGACGGCGTCCGCTGGTACCGCACCAGCGACCTCGGCTCCATCGACGCCACCGGGAAACTGACCGTCCTGGGCCGGGCCGACGACGTCGTTATCACCGGCGGCGTGAAGGTCTCCGCCGCGCACGTGCAGGCGGAGCTGGAGAAGCTCGACGGCGTGCAGGCCGCCTTTGTGGCCGGTGTCCCCTCGGCCGAGTGGGGCCAGGCCCTTGCCGCCTACGTGGCCCTGGCCGACAGCTCTGACGAAGGCATCCGGGACTTCACCGCGGGCGCTGCCTGGGCACCGGCGTTGGGCACACTGGCTCCGAAAACGGTGCTGGCCGCCGGTGCACTGCCGATGCTGCCGAACGGGAAACCGGACCGCCTGGCGATGACGGTTCGGCTCACCGAGCTGCATCAGGGAAAATAGATAAGCCGGGCACTCCCGGTTTAGCCGAACCAACACGAGGTACTGAACGTGGCAACAGCCGCTCAATGGATCCAAGGCGCCCGACTGCGCACCCTGCCGGCCGCGATCGCGCCTGTCCTGATCGGCACCGCGGCCGCGTACGAGATGGACGCATTCCTGCCGCTCCATGCCGTGCTGGCCGCGCTCGTGGCCCTGCTGCTGCAAATTGGCGTGAACTACGCCAACGACTACTCGGACGGCATCCGCGGCACCGACGAGGACCGGGTGGGCCCGCTCCGGCTGGTCGGCTCCGGCGCTGCGAAAGCCGATCACGTGAAGTACGCCGCGTTCGCCGCGTTCGGGCTGGCAATGGTGTTTGGCCTGGCCCTGGTGATCCTCTCGCAGACGTGGTGGCTGATCCTGGTGGGTCTGGGCTGCGTCCTCGCGGCCTGGGGCTACACGGGCGGGAAGAACCCCTACGGCTACATGGGCCTGGGCGACTTGTTCGTCTTTGTGTTCTTCGGCCTGGTCGCCACCCTCGGAACGACCTACACGCAGGCCGGCCAGATCAGCCTCGCGGCCATCATCGGTGCCATCGGCACCGGCCTCATCGCCTGCGCTCTGCTGATGGCCAACAACGTCCGCGACATCCCCACCGACCGGAAGGCCGGGAAGAAGACCCTGGCCGTGCGGCTCGGCGACAAGCATGCCCGGGAAAGCTACGTGCTGATGCTCGCCGTTGCGATCCTGCTGCCGGTGGTGCTGGCTCCGAACCGGCCGTGGATGCTGATTGTGCTGCTGCTGATCCCGGCCAGCCTGATGCCGTCCTGGCTGATGATCGCCGGACGGCGCCGCAAGAGCCTGATTCCGGTGCTCAAGCAGACGGGGCTGATCAACCTCGGCTACGCGGTGCTCTTCTCCCTGGGCCTGGTGCTGAGCCACGGGTTCTAAGGGGCGCAAATACCCGTTGCCTCGCAGCGGGACCGTGTGACAGCCTCAAACTGATCCCGTCGCCGGGACGACGACGGGCGGCAGAGGAAAGAGCACGGCATGGGACTCATCCATATCGACCTGTTCACCACGCTCGACGGCGTCGCGCAGGCGCCCGGCGGGCCGGACGAGGACACTGATAACGGCTTCGCGTTTGGCGGCTGGCAGGCGCCGCTCCTGGACGAGGTGGTCGGCGAGCAGATCGACGCCGGGATGGCGGGTATGGACGCGCTGCTGCTTGGGCGCCGGACCTACGACATTTTCGCCTCATACTGGCCAGACGCGGACGGGGACATCGCGCGGCTCTTCAACCGCCTCCCCAAATATGTGGCCTCGCGCCAGAAGCCGGCCCTCGAGTGGGCCAACTCCACCCTGCTCGGTCCTGATGTCGTCGCCGCCGTGCGGGAACTGCGCGACCGGCACGAGAACATCCACGTCATCGGCAGCCTCAACTTCGTGCAGACCCTGTTCGCCGAGCGGCTCTTCGACCGGCTCAACCTGTGGGTGTACCCCATCCTTCTCGGCGGTGGGAAGAAGGTCTTCGCCGACGGCGTGGTTCCGACGAACCTCAGGCTCATCGAGCCGGTCGTCGCCTCACCGAAGGGTGCGGTCCTGCAGCGCTACGCCCTCGCCGAGGGCACACCTGGCGTCGGCGACATGTCCGCCGTCGACCAGCAGGGCTAGGACAGCTACGCGTCCTTCGGGCGGTTGTCCTTGTGGACGGTGATGTCAGGGTGCGCGTCGACCAAGCGGTCCTCGGCGTCGGCGTCGTCCACTTCCCCGGCACTGCGCAGCGGCTTGGCCTTGCCGGAGAACCGCTGGTGGAGCGAGGCGGCGGCGGCGTCGCGCTGCTTCTGGAAGAAGAGGAAGCTGATCGCGAAGGCCATCATTCCCGCGCAGAGGACGGCCAGCAGCCACCCGAGCTCGAGGTAAACGAACAGCGCGAACAACGGCACGAAGAGCGCCAGGCGGATCAGGGAGTATTTCAGGAAAGCCACTCTCCAAGTTTAGCCGCCGGCGGCAGCCCCGGCCCACCGAGGCCCGTGCCAGCCCTCCGCCGAGCCACCCGCGGCGCTGGGGCGGGGCGGGGACCGGGTTCGGCACCCCTCCGGAGGGGCGCCGGGTTCGCGGGGTTGCCTGTGAGTTCCCGCCGAGACCAGCGATCAGTAGAAGCCGGACACTCCCCCGGAGGCTAGACTGATTACATGCTCCGTGTAGTGGTTGTTGTCGCCGTTCTCGTCGTGTTCGTCTACGGACTCGTCGACGTGATCCGCACTGACCCGCGCCAGACCAAAGGCATCTCGAAGCCGGCCTGGATTGTGGTGCAGATCGTCCTTCCGGTGATCGGCGCCATCCTGTGGTTCCTGATTGGCCGGCCGCGCGGGACCACCCCGGTGCGCACCAATTACAGCCACCCCATCGCGCCCGACGACGACCCTGACTTCCTGCGCAACCTCGAACTCCGCCGCCGCAAGCAGGCCGAAGCGGACCGGCTCAAGAAGCTCAAGGACGAGCTGGACGCCAAGGAGCACAAGGCCGCCGACGACAAGGACACCCCGGGCACCCACGACACCGAGTCCGGCGACGCCCGCGGCAGCGGCGACGCGCAGGGCACCGACGAAGTCAAGTAGTACCGGTCCTCGGCGCCATCCCCGCCGACGGAACGTTGGTCGACTATTCATTGCCGATCTCAAGGCCCACTCCTCCTCCACACTGTGGATAACCTCCGAGCCCCTTTCTGACGGGCGCAGACTGCTCGTATGCGCCCTCCCAGCGAGCTTCCGCTGCAGCTTCGAAACCAGGCCTTCACCGTGGCCGAGGCCCGCGCCGCGGGGCTGAGCCGGCGTCGGACCCGGGCTCGGGACCTCGTCAACCCCTGCCACGGTGTGCGTGCCCCGGCCACCACCCAGGACAGCTTGCTGGAACGTTTGCGCGCCCTGACTGCTGTAACCGGCGCTGTCGTGAGCCACCTGTCGGCCGCCGTGCTGTGGGGCTTCCCCCTGCCAATCGCACTGGCGAACCTGGCTGTCGTCCACCTGACGAGCGATCCGGCCAGGCGAGCCGTGCGGTACAAGGATGTCGTGGGCCATCAGCAGTCACTCAAACCGGACGAGATCGTGGCCGGGGCCTGGGTGAGTTGCACCTCCCCGCTGCGGACGTGGTTCGACCTCGCCTGCCTACTGGGCCTCGATGATCTTGTGATTGCCGGCGACTTCCTGCTGCGCCGGAGGAACCCGCTGACCACGGTCGACGCCCTGGACGCATTCCTCGCCGGGAAACGGGGCAGGACCGGCTACCGGCGCGCCATGCGTGCTCGGGCACTGATGCGCGCCAACACGGACTCCCCCAAAGAGACCGAACTCCGGCTGCTCCTGAATCGCCATGGTCTGCCGGAGCCCGGGATCAACGTCCCGATTTTCGACGAGACCGGCGGATGGATCCAGGACCCGGACCTGTCCTATGAGCGGGAAAAGATCGCGATCCAGTACGACGGCGGGCATCACGCCAATCCCGGTCAGCGTCGCAGCGACATCTTTCGCGATGAGAACGCCCGGGATGCCGGATGGCGCGTCGTCGTATTGACGCAGACGGACCTGGACCCGTTGGCTCCCGGCATGGATCCGACTGCCGTGACCCGGGTACGGGCCGCACTGACGGAGCGCGGCTGGACTCCACAATCGGGCCCGAGTCCAAGGCGGACCGGCCCCGCTTCGCACCCGTCTGACACGAATGGCCGCTAAGCAGGGCGGCCCGCCACCCATCTGACACAAATGGCCGCTAAGCCGTGCCCAGGGCAACTCATCTGACACGAACGGCCGCTAAGAGGGACGGAATAGCGGCCACTTGTGGCGAATCGATGCAGTCCGGCCCGGCACCGACACCACCCAGCCACCC
>JAXMJF010000023.1:0-63770 GCA_034376805.1 Arthrobacter sp. | reverse complement strand
GCCCGGCTCCGCTCCCTGGCGTTCAGCTCGGGGGACTTCGGACTGCTGGAGCAGGTCAACGTGCCGGCGTCGGCGGCGGCCGTGGCGGACGGACGGATCAGCGCCAGGCTCACGGAATCAGGCCGGGTGCTGGCGGGATTCACGACACTCCTGACCCACGTGGCACATGACGGGGCGCAGGCGGGGGACAGCGGCCGGTCCCTGGCCGTCGTGGACGTCACCGCGAGCACCACCGCCTACCAGGAACGCGACGCCAGCGGGGCGGTGGTGGCGGACGCCGCGGCCGCACCGGAACAGCAGCTGCGGCTCGTGCTGGCGCCGGTCGAGGGACGCTGGCGGATCCAGGACATTCTTCCCGGCGCCGCCGGGACCGCCGCAGTAGGCCCCGCCGCCGGGAAGACTTAGGCCTTCGGGCCGCGTTCCGCCACCCAGGCCGCGGCCTCGGCGAGTGAGGGATGCTGCCACTCGAAGCCCGCCTCGCTCAGGACGGCCGGTTCCATCCGCTGGCTGGAGAGCAGCAGCTCCTCGGCAAGCTTGCCCATCACCAGGCGCAGCACCGGGGCGGGGACGCGGAGTACCGCCGGCCGGTGCAGGGCCCCGGCCAGCGCCGCGATCAGCGAGTTCACGTCCGCGCTCTCCGGGGCGCAGAGGTTCACCGGCCCGGACAGCCGGCTGCCGAGCAGAAAACCAAAGGCGCCGGCAACATCGGGGAGCGTGACCCACGGCCAGTACTGCCGGCCGTTGCCCAAGGGTCCGCCCACGCCGAGGCGCAGCAGCGGCATGAGACGTCCCAGCGCGCCACCCGAGCGGCTCAGGACGACGCCGGTGCGTGGAGTGACCACCCGGACACCGGCCGGAGCCTCGTGCGCGGCTGCTTCCCAGTCGGCGCAGATCCTGGCCAGCACGCCGTCGCCGGCGGGGGCGTTCTCGCGGAGCAGCGCCAGTCCGGCGTTGCCGTAGTAGTTGGATCCCGACTGGCTGAGGAAGACCGCCGGCGGAGTGTCCTGGCGCCCCATGGCCGCCGCCAGCGTCCGCGTCGGCCCGAGGCGCGAGTTGCGGAGTTCGTTGATGCGGGACCGGGTCCAGGGCCGGTCTCCGATGCCGGCGCCGGAGAGGTTGATGACGGCGTCCGCCCCCTTCAGCGCGGTGTCGTCGATGCTGCCCTCCGCGGGGTTCCACTGGAACTCGGACGGCGCGGCGGGCACCCGCCTGACCAGCGTGCCGACGTCGTGTCCGGCGCTGCGGAGGGAACGGGAAATGGCGGTTCCGAGCAGCCCTGAGGCTCCGGCAACAATGATTCGCATGATCCATCTCACCATGCCCGGCACGGCAGGGAAACCTCCCCGGCGGGAAGGCCCGTCTTGACTATGATCTAACGATGACCTCTTCGAGTTACTTCCGTTTCCCGCATCTGCACGGCGATCTGGTCACTTTCGTGGCCGAGGACGACGTCTGGATTGCGCCCCTCGGCGGGGGCCGCGCCTGGCGCGTTTCCTCGCTGCAGCTGCCCGCCCGCAACCCCCGCTTCACGCCGGACGGCAAGCGCCTGGTGTGGACGGTTGTTCAGGGTACGGCCCCGGAAGTTGTCACCGCGGACGTCGACGGCGGTGGCTACCGGCAGTTGAGCTACTTCGGCCACGCCACCACCAAAGTCAAGGGCTTTACCCCCGACGGCGACGTCCTGGTCACGAGCGCCTTCCGCCAGGCTGACAGCCGCCACACTCACGCCTACAGCCTGCCGGTGACCGGCGGCTGGGCCACCGAACTCCCGCTGGGCCCGGTGGAATCCGTTGCCTTCGGGCCGGTGGTCGGCGACGAACGCCCCGTGGTCCTCGCCAGTGTGCTGTCCCGTGAACCCGCGTGGTGGAAGCGCTACCGGGGTGGCGCCGCCGGCAAGCTCTGGATCGATGCCGATGGAAACGGCGAATTCGAACGCCTCGCTGCTGAACTGGACGGCAACCTGACCGACCCGATGTGGGTCGGCGGCCGGATCGCCTTCCTCTCCGACCACGAGGGCTACGGCAACCTCTACTCGGTGCTGCCCAACGGCTCCGGACTGCGCCGCCACACGGACCACGAGGACTTCTACGTCCGGCACGCCGCCACCGACGGCCAGCGGATCATCTTCGAATCCGCCGGTGAGCTGTGGCTGCTGCCCGACCTCGGCTCGGACGCCGTCAAACTCGAGATTTCACTGGGATCGGCTTCCCAGGCCCGCCGCGGCGCACCGCTGAAGCCGTCACGGCACCTCGGCGATGTGGTTCCTGACCGCACCGGCGCCTCCAGCGCCGTGGAGGCCCACGGCACACTGCACTGGCTGCGGCACAAGGACGGCCCCTCGCGCGTGCTGGAAGCCACCCCCGGCGTCCGGGCCCGCCTGCCCCGCCCGTTCGGCGCGGGCCGGATCGCCTACGTTGCCGACCATGACGGCGTCGAAGCCCTGTACTTGAAGGCGATCGCCCCGCCCCTGGAGGCGGGATCCCTGGATTCCGGAAGCACGGACGCCGGAAGCACGGGCGCCGGAAGCGCGGACGCCGGAAGCACCGCAGCCGGGGACCAGCCGGGTGCGCAGCCTGCCGCTCCGGCGCCGCAGAATGCCGCCCATCCGGGTGGGGATTCCGACGCCGGCATGCCCCTGCCCAGCCCGGTCCCGGCCGCAGCCTTCACCCGGCCGGCCACGGTAACCGCGGTCCCGGCGGCAAAGCCGGACGGACCGGACAGGAACCTGACCGCCACCGCCACCCCCGCCAGCCCGGCCAGCCCGGACGACGCTGCCGACACTGCCGGCCCGGCGGAAGGCAACGTCCCGGCGGTGCAGGGACCGTCCGGCCGGCTGACCAGGATCGATTTCCCCAAGCCGACCAGGGCCAGTGCCATCGAGGCGAGCCCGGACGGCAACTGGCTCGCCGTCGGCACCGCCTTCGGCGACATCTACCTGGCCGACACCCGCACCGGCGCCCTGTCCCTCGTAAGCAGCATCGGCGAGGGCAGCATCCAGGGCTTCACCTGGTCCCCGGACTCGGCATGGCTGGGCTGGTCAGAGCCGGTCACGTCCTTCGGCTCCCGCAGCAGACTGCGCATCACCACGGTGAGCGACGCCGGCGCCGCAGCGGCCGGGACGCACACGATCATCGACGTCACCGACGGGCGCTTCCGCGACGAATCGCCGTCGTTCACCCCTGACGGCAAGTACCTGGCCTTCCTTTCCAACCGCAGCTTCGATCCGGTGTACGACGGTCACTCGTTCGACCTGTCCTTCCCGAGCCCGATCAAGCCCTACCTCGTGGCCCTCGCCGCGGACACTCCCTCGCCCTTCGGCCCGAGCGTTGACCTGCAGGACAGCGCCGACGCCGGCACTGGCGACGGCGCCGCAGAAACTGCAGCTCAGGACGAGGTTCCCGAGGTCCGGGTCGACGCCGAAGGCCTGGCCCACCGCGTCATTAGCGTGCCGGTGCCGCAGGGCAACTACTCGTCCCTGACCGCCACCGCCGGGGCCCTGCTCTGGCTCGACCACGAGCTTTTCGGCGTCACCGGCGAGGGCCGCGCCAGCCTCGAGGACAAGAACGCGGCACCCTGCCTGGTCCGCTTCGACCTGGCCCGGCGCAAGACCGCCACCATCGTGGACGCCCTGGACAGCTACCGGCTCTCCGGCGACGGCGAGAAGGTCGTGGTCCTGCAGGACAAGCAGATCCGCGTCTCGCCCGCCAGCGCCAAAGCGGACGAGGAATCCGGGCAGCTGGTCAAGGTCGACCTCAGCCGCATCCGGGTGCAGCTCGATCCGCTCAGCGTCTGGGGCCAGGCCTTCGACGAGGCCTGGCGGCTCCAGCGGGACTTCTTCTGGACGGAAGACATGGCCGGGCAGGACTGGGACTCGGTGCACTCCCGCTACCGCCCGATTGTGGACCGGCTCGGCTCACACGATGACCTGGTGGACCTGCTGTGGGAGCTCCACGGCGAACTGGGCACCTCCCACGCGTACGTCCGTCCCGCTGCCGTCACAGAGAACGGCAGCAACGGGCAGGGCCGGCTCGGCGCTGATCTCGCCTTCACGGGCGAGGGCTGGGAGATCACCCGCATCCTTGCGGGGGAGTCCTCCGACCCGCTTGCCACCTCGCCGCTGACGCGCCCAGGCGCTGACGCGAAAGCCGGCGACGTGCTGCTGGCGATCGACGGCGTCGAGCTGAGCGAAGCGCGTACGCCCGCCATGCAGCTGGTCGGCGCCGCGGGACGCGCTGTCGAGCTCACGCTGCGCAACGGCGCCGGGCACGGAAGACAGGCCGGAAAACAGCGCCGCGTTGCGGTGGTCCCGGTCCGGGACGAGGAGCGGCTGCGCTACCAGGAATGGGTTGCCACGAACCGCCGGACAGTCCGCCAGGCCTCGCAGGGAACCTTCGGCTATCTGCACATCCCCGACATGATGGCCAACGGCTGGGCCCAGCTGCACCGCGACCTCGACACCGAGACTGCCCTTGACGGGCTGATCGTCGACGTCCGCCGCAACCGGGGCGGGCACACCTCCCAGCTCGTCGCGGAGCTTATCGGCCGCAAGGTCACCGGCTGGAGCATGCCGCGCGGGGAGCGGCCGCGGACGTACCCGCACCACGCGCCGCGCGGGCCTGTCATCATCCTGACCGACGAATTCGCCGGATCCGACGGCGACATCATCACCCAGGTCTCCAAACT
Source organism: Arthrobacter sp. (assembly GCA_034376805.1). GTDB lineage: Bacteria > Actinomycetota > Actinomycetes > Actinomycetales > Micrococcaceae > Arthrobacter. The sequence goes on along the minus strand of JAXMJF010000023.1, from coordinate 59,087 downwards.
GCGGGGGATCGGCCCCGTCATCGGCACCCGGACCTGGGGCGGCGTCGTCGGCATCGACAACCGCTTCGCCCTGGCCGACGGGACCGGAGTGACCCAGCCGCGCTACGCCACCTGGTTCTCCGGCGGCGTGGGCTGGGGGGTCGAGAACTTCGGCGTCGCCCCGGACATCGAAGTGACCTTCCCGCCGCACGCGTATGCCGCCGGTACCGACCCGCAGCTGGAATACGGCATCGGCGCCCTCAAGGAAATGATCCAGGAGCTGCCCACCGACAGGCCGCCGCTGCGCGAGGGCTACCGCCAGGTCCGGCCCGCACCGCTGCCGGACCGCCAGCCCGGCAGCTAGGCCGCAGCGAGCGCCCGCCCGCACCGCCCGCCGGGCGCGGCCCGCCAACGGCGAAGGCCCCCGTTCCCTTGGTCAGGGAACGGGGGCCTTCTCCGTCAACGCGTCAGATGCTAGGAGGCCAGGGTGGCGTCCAGGGTGATCTTGAGGCCGGTCAGGGCGCCCGAGACGGGGCAGCCCACCTTGGCTTCCTCGGCGATCCGCTGGAATTCGTCCTCGGTGATCCCCGGGATCCGCGCGCTGACGGTCAGGTGGCTGTCCGTGATGCCGGTGCCGGGCACGAAGGTGACATCGGCCTTGGTGTGGACTTCCTCGGGGGTGTGGCCGGCCTGCGCGAGGGCATGGCTGAACGCCATGGAGAAACAGGCCGAGTGCGCTGCGGCGATGAGCTCTTCGGGGCTGGTCTTGCCCTCGGAGGCCTCCGTGCGTGCCTTCCAGGTGACATCGAAGTTCCCCAGGCCGGAGCTGTCCAGCGTGGTGTTGCCGGCGCCCGTCATCAGGTCGCCATTCCATACAGTGTGTGCGGTGCGTGTAGCTGCCATGTCCACTCCTCAAGTTCGTTGATTTCCCACAGACCCGGCAAAACCGGATCATGCCGTGTCCATCCTAGGGATTTGGCGCCCCCGGCGCACCGGTGTCCGCTCTGGGAGGATTGTGACCCCTGCCCGGACGACGACGGCGACGCACCCCGCAGGGGATGCGTCGCCGTCGTTGTGAAAGGGAGAGCTCTACTTCCAGAGGGTGGCGATGGCCACGTTGAGCAGTGCCAGCCCGCCGACAGCATGCGCGAGGCCCCTGCTGACGTCCTCGCCCTTCTTGTACTTGCGGCGGCCGATGAAGGCCAGGACGCCTACGGCTACGGCCACGACCAGCTTGACGCCGAGCTTGGCGTAGTCAGCATCGATGTCCAGGGCCGGGATGAGCCCCATCAGGGCGACGCCGGTGAGGAGCTGCAGCATCGCGCCGTCGAACTGGCGGGGGTGCACGGTGGGCTTTTTCATCTGGCCGATCCAGATGCCCACGATCATGGCGGCGCCGACGATGTGCAGGAAGACCACGATGTTATAGACGATATTCATGGCCCCAGTCTAGCCAGAAGATTCTACGCGCCGTAGTAAGACCCGCCCGGTCCGGAAACACGCTCTTCCAGCCACGAAAACGGCGACGGCGGCACAGGCTCCGGTGGTTTCCCACCGGTGTCCGTACCGCCGTCGCCGTCGGTGTTCGTTTGCCGTTGAAGGCTAGAGCCCCAGGTCGGCTTCGAAGGAGCCTTCCTCAAGGCGGGCCTTCAGCGTCTGCAGGAAGCGTCCTGCATCGGCGCCGTCGACCAGCCGGTGGTCGTACGTCAGGGAGAGGTACATCATCGAGCGGATGGCCAGCGAGTCGTCGCCGTTCTCATCGGAGACCACGACGGCCCGCTTGACGATCGCGCCGGTGCCGAGGATGGCAACCTGCGGCTGGTTGATGATCGGGGTGTCGAACAGGGCGCCCACGGAACCGATGTTGGTGATGCTGAAGGTTCCGCCGGAGAGCTCGTCCGGGCCGATCTTGCCGTTGCGGGTGCGGTCGGCGACGTCGGCGATCTTGCCGGCCAGGCCGGCGAGGTTCAGGTTGCCGGCGTCGGCAATGACCGGAACCAGCAGGCCCTTGTCCGTGTCCACCGCAATCGCCAGGTGCTCGGCGTTGTGGTAGGTGATCTCCTGCTTGTCCTCGTCGTACGAGGCGTTGACCTTGGGGTGCTGCTTCAGGGCCTCGGCCACAGCCTTGGCGATGAAGGGCAGGAAGGTCAGCTTGGAGCCGTTCTGCGCCTGGAAGGAGTTCTTGGCCTTGGCGCGCAGCTTGGCAACCTTGGTCATGTCGACCTCGTGCACCTGGGTCAGCTGGGTGGAGATGTCCAGTGATTCGCGCATGCGGCGGGCAATGACCTGGCGGATCCGCGGGGCCTTCTGCACGGTGCCGCGCAGCGAGGACTGGTCAGCGGAGGGACGCGCAGCCGGAGCAGCGGACGGAGCCGCGGCGGGCGCCGGAGCGGCCTTGGCTTCTGCTGCCGCCAGCACATCCTGCTTGCGGATGCGGCCGCCCACGCCGGTGCCGGCCAGCGAGGAGATGTCCACGCCCTGCTGGTTGGCCAGCTTGCGGACGAGCGGGGTGACGTAGCCGGACTCTGCGGCCGGGGCAGCTTCCTTTGCCGCCGCGGGAGCTTCCTGCTTCGGTGCCTCCTGCTTCGGTGCCTCCTGCTTGGGAGCCTCCTGCTTGGGGGCCTCCTGCTTGGGGGCTTCAGCCGGAGCAGCTTCCTGCTTCGGGGCTTCTGCCGCTTCCTTCGGGGCTTCCTTGGCCGGAGCCGCGGCGGGGGCCGCCGCGCCGGAACCGATCACGGCGAGGACAGAACCGACCTCGGCCGTCTCATCCTCGGCGACACGGATTTCCTGCAGGGTGCCGGCGACCGGTGACGGGATCTCGGTGTCGACCTTGTCGGTCGAAACTTCGAGCAGCGGCTCGTCGACCTCGACGGTGTCGCCAATGCTCTTGAGCCAGCGGGTGACGGTGCCTTCGGTGACGCTCTCGCCTAGGGCCGGAAGCGTGACTTCGTGGCCTTCTCCGGCGGGAGCGGCGGCCTCGGTAGCGGGTGCCTCGGCGGCGGGTGCTTCAGCCTCGGGGGCCGGGGCTTCGGCCGCGGACGGGGACTCGGCGGCGGGAGCTTCAGCTTCAGCTGCCGGCGCTTCCTCGGCCGGTGCTTCAGCGGCGGGGGCTTCGCCCGAGCCGGCGGAACCGGAGCCGTCGCCGATGCGCACCAGCGGTGCGCCAACTTCAGCGGTCTCGTCTTCGGCGACGAGGATTTCCTCGATCACGCCGGCGATCGGAGAGGGGATCTCGGTGTCTACTTTGTCGGTGGAAACCTCGAGCAGCGGCTCGTCCACTTCTACCCGGTCACCTACCTGCTTGAGCCAGCGGGTGACGGTTCCTTCGGTGACACTCTCACCGAGGGCGGGCAAGTTAACGGATTCAGACATGTCGTCCCCGTTCTCCTTATTGATCTTTAGTGCGGATGATTGCTGCCTTGATCGAGCTTAGTGCACCCGGCATTTTGAGCCGGGTGCACTAAGCCCTGAGTTCTTGCGGTGGTGCGGGCGTAACTGCTAGCCGTGCAGGGGCTTGCCGGCCAGCGCCAGGTGGGCCTCGCCCAGGGACTCGTTCTGGGTCGGGTGTGCGTGGACCAGCTGGGCCACGTCCTCCGGGTAAGCTTCCCAGTTCACGATCAGCTGGGCCTCGCCGATCTGCTCGCCCATGCGGGCACCGATCATGTGGACGCCGACGACGGGGCCGTCCTTCTGGCGGACCAGCTTGACCAGGCCGCTGGTGCCCAGGATGGAGCTCTTGCCGTTGCCGGCGAGGTTGTATTCCTGGGTCTGGATCTGGTCGTCACCGAACTTGGCCTTGGCGGCCTTCTCCGTGTAGCCCACCGTGGCGATTTCGGGCTCGGAGTACGTGACCTTGGGGATGTTGACGTCTTCGACGACGACCGGCTTCAGGCCGGCGATTTCTTCGGCGACGAAGATGCCCTGCTGGTAGCCGCGGTGGGCCAGCTGGACGCCCGGGACGATGTCGCCCACGGCGTAGACGTTGCCGACGCCGGTGTGCAGGCGTTCGTTGGTGATGACGAAGCCGCGGTCGATTGTCACGCCGGCCTCCTCGTAGCCGAGGTTGGCCGTGACGGGGCCGCGGCCAACGGCGACGAGCATGAGGTCCGCCTCGAAGGTTTTGCCGTCCACGAGGGTGACCTTCACGCCGTCGGCGTTCTGCTCCACGCCCTGGAAGAAGGTGCCGGTGGAGAACTTGATGCCGCGCTTCTTGAAGGCACGCTCAAAGGCCTTGACGATCGTCGCGTCCTCGTTCGGGACCAGCGAGGGCAGGCCCTCGATGATGGTGACGTCGACGCCGAAGGACTTCCAGACCGAAGCGAACTCGACGCCGATCACGCCGCCGCCCAGGATGATCGCGCTCTTGGGGATGAAATCCATGGTGAGGGCTTCGTCGGAGGTGATGACCTTGCCGCCGATTTCCAGGCCCGGCAGCGAGCGGGAGTAGGAGCCGGTCGCGAGGACAATGTTCTTGCCCTTGTACGCGGTGCCGTTCACAACGACGGTGTCGGTGCCCTGGAGCTTGCCTTCGCCCTCGATGACGGTGATGCCCTTTTTGCCCTTGATGAGACCCTGCAGGCCCTTGAACTTGCCGGCAATGATGCCGTCTTTGTAGGCGTTGACAGCGGTGATGTCGATGCTGTCAAGGGTGACGTTGACGCCGTACTTTGCCGAGTCGCGGGCGTGGTCGGCCAGTTCCGCCGAGTGCAGCAGGGCCTTGGTGGGGATACAGCCGTTGTGCAGGCAGGTGCCGCCGAGCTTGCCCTTTTCGATCAGGCCGACGGTGAGGCCGAGCTGAACGGCACGCAGGGCAGTTGCGTAGCCGCCGCTGCCGCCGCCGAGTACCAGGATGTCGAATTCTTGCGCAGTTGCCTGATCGGCCACTAAAACGCTCCCTCGCGTGAACGATGACACGAGAGTACGCATCATCTGGTCTTGGAACTTCCCTGCCGTGATTATGCCAGCAAGTAAGTTCCCTTTCATTTGTGACTACCGGTGTTCACCTTAGCGAACCACTAATACATGCTCCACCTTGCCGTGGCGTTTGTGGAGCGCTTGTGTCCAGTGTCACGCGGCCTGGCGGCCGGGGCAGAATGGCCCCGGCCACCGGGCGGCGCGGACGGCTGGGCGGATTGCGCTAGGCGGTTTTCGCCAGGATGTCTTCGACATAGGCCACCAGTGTGCGCACGGTGCAGCCCGTGCCCTGCTTGTGGTTGTAGCCGTAGGGGCTGCCGTTATTGAACGACGGGCCGGCGATGTCGATGTGCGCCCAGGGGATTGGCTCGCCGTCCTTGCCCTTGCCCACGAATTCGCGCAGGAAGACGGCGGCCGTCATCATGCCGCCGTGGCGTTCGCCGATGTTGGCGATGTCCGCGACCTGCGAATCGAGGCTGGGGCGCAGCTCTTCCGGCAGCGGCATCGGCCAGACCAGCTCGCCGGCGCGGTCGGCGGCAGCCTTGAGCGGGCCGGTGACGGAGTCGGCGCCCATCACCCCGGCGGTGCGGTCGCCGAGGGCGATCAGCTGCGCACCGGTGAGGGTGGCGACGTCGATGATGGCGTCCGGGAACTCCTGGCTGGCCGCGACGATGCCGTCGGCCATGACCAGCCGGCCTTCGGCGTCGGTGTTGAGGACCTCGACGGTCTTGCCGCCGAACATGGTGAGAACGTCGGCCGGGCGCTGGGCGGCGCCGGAGGGCATGTTCTCGGCGATGCAGAGCCAGGCGGTTGCTTTGACGGGCAGCCCGAGGCCGGCGATGGCCAGCACGCTGTTAAGGACGACGGCGGCGCCCGCCATGTCGGACTTCATGTCGCCCATGCCGAGGGCCGGCTTGATCGAAATTCCGCCGGTGTCGAAGGTGATGCCCTTGCCCACGAGGGCGATCTTGGCGGTGGCCCGGGCGGGGGAGTATTCGACCTTGACCAGGCGCGGCTGCCGGGTGGAGCCCTTGCCGACGCCGAGGATGCCGCCGAAGCCTTCCTTTTCCAGGCGCTTCTCGTCCCACACGGTGACCTTGACGGGAAGGCCCTTGGACAGTTCCTTGGCCGCGTCCGCGAAGGATTCGGGGTAGAGGTGGCTCGGCGGCTGGTTGACCAGTGAGCGGGTCGCGTTGACGGCTTTGCCGATCAGCCCGGCACGGTCCAGGACCGGCTTCAGCCCCTTGTCGGCGGCAAAGTCCGTGACAATCACAACGTTCTGCACCGGATCCTTCAGGCCCTCCCTGGAGGAGCGGTATTCGGTGAAGGAGTAGGCGCCCATCGCGGCACCTTCGGCGACGGCGGCAACATCGCCGAGCGACGCCGTCGGGAGGGCCAGGGTGACCGTGCTGACGCCGGCCAGCTGGCGGACGGCCGAACCGGCGGCGCGGCGGAGTGCCTCTTCGGTGAGCGGCTGCGAGGCGGAGATCTTGCCGACGCCGGCGAGCACGAGGACTTTTGCGCCGGAATCGCTCAGGCCCGGGAGGCGGTGGGCCTGGTCGGCTGCCCCGGTGATGCCAAGAACACTCAGTGATTCCGCCAGGGCTTCGGCTGCCTTGGCGGTCAGGGGGTTGCTGAGCAGGACGGGACCGTCCGTGCCCTGCCCGACGCCGATGACGAGGGCGTCGCTGGGGGACTTCTTGAGGTCCCCTGCGACTGCACTAAGTTTGATTTCAGTATTCTTGACCACGAGGACAGTCCTCAATTCTCTGAGTTTTTACGGCAGGAACTGCATGTTTGGCGCCCTGCCTTGGAACCTGGGCCGCTGCCGGTTGAGACGTAACCCACGTGTCTTCAAGCCGTCATAAGGCCAGCTCCGATCGTAGTCTCTCCGCGGCGCGGGTGTTCAATTGAATGAGAGCTGGAGCACACCCCGATCAGGAATGCGCCGGTACCCCGCCGTGTTGTACCCGATATCAGCGCCGCCGCCCCGCAGGGCCCGTCCGGCTGCCCCCACTGACTACGACGAAAGGAACATGCCGTGCTTGAACGGATTTCCGGCTCCCTGCTGGACCCCGAATCGCTTTACCTGCGTGATGACGCGCTGTTCCACAGCCCCGAATTGCGCGGGCTGAACCTCGTCATGGGCTTCACCGGGTTCGCCGACGCAGGACACGTCGTCCGGCAGATCACCGCGGAGCTGCTGGACACCCTGGATACCGAGATGGTGGCCGAATTCGACGCCGACCAGCTGATCGACTACCGGACCCGCCGCCCGCAGATCAGCTTCGTCGAGGACCACCTGCAGGACTACCAGGCGCCGCGCCTGGCGCTCTACCGCCTGGTCGACGGGCTCGGCAGCCCGTTCCTGCTCCTGGCCGGGTTCGAACCGGACCTGCAATGGGAGCGGTTCGCGCGCGCCGTCGTGGGCATCGTCGAGGAACTGGACGTCAACCTTGTCACCTGGATCCATTCCATTCCCATGCCGGTGCCGCACACCCGGCCCGTCGGGGTGACGGTGCACGGCAACCGCCCGGAACTCATCGAGGGAATCTCGGTGTGGAAGCCCACCGTCGAGGTGCCGGCCGCCGTCGGCCACGTCCTGGAACTTCGCCTGACGGAGGCCGGCCGCAACGTGGCCGGCTACGTGATGCATGTGCCGCACTACCTTGCCGAAGCCGAGTACCCGACGGCCGCCGTCGCCGGACTCGAATACCTCGGCGCGGCCACCTCGCTCATGCTGCCCGCCGACCGGCTCCGCGAAGCGGGCCGGGACGTCGGGCGCCAGATTGCCGAGCAGATTGAGGCCTCGGAGGAAGTGCAGCAGGTGGTCTCACGGCTCGAAACCCGTTACGACGAGAACGCCGAAGGAACCGTGCGCCGGTCCCTGCTCGCCGACGAGAACGACCAGCTGCCCAACGCCGATGATCTCGGGGCCGCCGTCGAGGCCTACCTGGCCCGTAAAGAACCCGGCGAATAAATACTATTTCTCCATCCGCTGGGCATAATGGGGGAGTGACTTCACCCCGCGCCTGGCTGATCTGGATCGTCGGGGTCTTCGCGTACCTCGTGGCGGTCAGCCAGCGCACCTCGTTCGGTGTGGTGGGGCTGGAGGCCACGGAACGCTTCCACGCCAGCGCGGCCGAAATCTCGTTCTTCACCGTGCTTCAGCTCCTCGTCTACGCCGCCCTGCAGATTCCGGTCGGCATTCTGGTGGACCGCTTCGGCTCCCGGGCGATGATCGCCGGCGGCGCCGTCCTGATGGGTCTGGGCCAGCTCCAGCTGGCCTTCGCCGACAACATTCCCGGTGGTGTGCTGGGCCGGGTCCTGGTGGGCGCCGGGGACGCGATGACGTTCATCTCCGTGATCCGGCTGATCCCGATCTGGTTCGCCCCCGCCCGCGTCCCGCTGCTCACCCAGCTGACCGGAATGTCCGGCCAGCTCGGCCAGCTCTTCAGCGTGGTGCCGTTCGCCATGATCCTGCACCTTGCCGGCTGGACCCCCGCGTTCCTGACACTCACGGCCATGTCCGTCCTCGCCGTGGTGCTCGTGCTGGTCCTGCTCCAGGACCTGCCGCCCGGACACCCTGCGCCGGAACCGTCCCAGGGGCTGCGCGCCACCGGCGTCTCCATCTCCCATGCCTGGCGGCAGCCCGGCACCCGGCTGGGGCTGTGGAGCCACTTCACGGTCCAGTTCAGCGGCACAGTCTTCGCGATGACCTGGGGCTATCCTTTCCTGATCTCCGCCCAGGGCCTGGAAACGCCGGCCGTTTCGGCGCTGATGACGCTTTACGTGGCCACGGCCATCGCCGCCGGGCCGCTGATGGGCAACTTCGTTGCCCGGCACCCGCTGCGGCGCTCTACCATGGTGCTGCTGATTTCCGCCGCCACCGCTGCGGCGTGGGCGGCAGTGCTGCTGATCCCGGGACGCTCCCCGCTGTGGCTGCTGGCCGGGCTGGTGGTGGTGCTCGCAATCGGCGGCCCCGGGTCCATGATCGGCTTCGACTTTGCCCGCACCTTCAACCCGGCCCACCGGATCGGCACCGCGACCGGGATTGTGAACGTGGGCGGCTTTATCGCCTCCCTCATCGCCATCTACCTGATCGGCCTGGTCCTTGACCTGCTGTATGCCTCCGGCTTCTCCCGGGGCGAGCTGTACGGGCTCGACCCGTTCCGGATCGCCCTGAGCGTGCAGTTCCTGCTGCTGGCCGGCGGGGCGGGAGCCATCCTTTTCATCCGCCGGAAGGTGCGCAGGCAGATGGCGGCCCAGGGCGTTCAGGTGCCGCCGCTGCTGGCGGCCCTCGCCGAACAGCGCCGGCGCAGTGCAGAGCGGCGCCGCACGCCCTGACCGCGGGACATGGCGTTCTCTCCCGCCGTGGTTCACTCCTGGTTATCCACATAGGACAAGCCGGCACTAACAAGGGGCTGCGGGGACCGCGAAGCTGGCTTCATGACAGCTCCCGATCACCTGAGAATCACCGGCCCTGAGGACATCCTGGGGTTCATCCCGCACTCCCTGGGCTACTGGCCGGCCCGCAGCCTGGTGGCCATGACCATGCAGGGCAAACGGCTCGGGGCCACGCTGCGGGTCGACCTCCCCGGCGACGGCGGCGGCCCTGACTGGTCCGGTTATCCAGGGCCGGCGGCCTTTGCCCGTTCCGTGGCGTCCTACCTGGAGGCCGACGCGGAGGCGGACGGCTCGCTGCTGGCCTTCTTCACCGAAACCGACGGGGACGGCACGCCGTGGGCGGAACTTCTGGCGTCGCTGGAAAATGCGCTGGCCGACGCCGGCATGCCCGTACTGGACGCCTGGCTGGTCGGCGCGGACTATTGGCGCAACGCCTACTGCCTGGACCCGTCGTGCTGCGCACCGCCAGGGCGCCCTGTGGAGGAGATCAGGAACAGCAGGCTCAATGCCGAGATGGTCTACCGTGGCAGCACCGTGGGAGCGGCTCCCGGCGCTGCCCTGCTCACGCCGCCGTCCGGTGAGCCGGATCCCGCCGTGCTGCAGGCCCAGCGGGACTGGGCGCAATTGTTCTCCGGGTGTGTGCGGGACAGGCTCCAGTTCGGCCAGGTCCTGGACGTGTGGGGCCGGGTTTTGCAGGCCCACGCGCCGACGCTGTCAACGTCGCTCATCGGCTACCTGCGCGCGTCGCTGTGCGTCCCGTCCTGGCGCGACGCGGTGCTGGTGATGGCGGCTGCCGGGCAGGAGGCCGCCGAACGCGGAGCCGAGGACTTCGGTGTGTTCGACGCCGGGACACCGGAGCCCGGACGGGACGGTTCCCTTGCTGCCTCCGATCCATCTTCACGGCCACTCGCTCCGCTGCCGCCGCTGGAAGGCTTCCCTCCCCGCGGCCGGGGTTCCAGGGGAGAAGGCCCCAGGAGGGAGGGCGGCAGGGGAGAGGGCAGCGGGCGGAAGCGCGGCGGCCGTGGTGCCGGTCATGTGCCGCCGGAGGTGCCCGGCTACGGCGAGGTCCTGCTGGGGCTGGCACCCCCACTGCCGGACTGGACGTTGATGGCACGCCTGGACCGGGTGCTGGAACAGCTGGGCACAGCCGGCGGTGAGGCGGGCGCCGCTGCGCTGACCGGGCGGGGCTGGATCGAGTGGTGCCGCGGAAAAGGGTCCTTCGCAGACGCCCTGTTCCGCCGCGCGGACCAGGAACACCCCGGCTACCGGCTCGCGGAACTGCTGGCCGAGCTTGTCCGCCGCGGGACGCTCTGCGGCTGGGCAGCCAGGAGGGAGGCGGCCTGGCAGCGGTTCGAGCCGGACGTCGCCTGACACCAGGCCAACGCCGGGCCGAGAAGGGCGCCGCCGCTGAGGGAAGGCGCGCCGCGGCGCCGCGGCCGGTATCGCAGGCCCGCGCCCCGCGTCGGTCCCGATTGAGAAAACCGTGAGACAATGGTTGCCGAGACCCGGTTGGGTCCGTGTATCAAGTGCTTGTAGTGGACCGTGGAAACAGGGAACATTACGGTCACCCCAGGAGTTCTACTTAGTGGCTCTGCTGGTCGTGATTGCACCTGATGTGAAACACGGACTTGACAGGGTCATAGTGGTGTTGCCCGTATGGTGATTCCACAGACCGCCGCTAGAAAGGTTTTCTGTGACCCCGTCTTCCGCGAAGAAGGAACCCGCCGACCAGGCCGTATTGTCCCCCGAGGAGAAGAAGGCGGCGACGAGCGCCAAGCGCGCCGCCACGCGTGCAGCCAACAAGGCTGTCAAAGACGCAGCCTCGGCCGAAGGTGACACCACCGCATCGGCAGTCGCCAAGCCTGAACCCAAAAAGCGCGGGCCCAAGCCCGGCGCTAAAGCCGCGGCGCAAGCCGCCGGTAAGGCCGCCAACGGTGACGATGACACCGATGAGGAAGTCGAGGTTGACCTCGACGACGTCGTCGTGGAGGCCGTTGAGATCGGTGAGGACGGGGAGGAAATCCCCGCCAAGGCCGCCGCAGCCGCCACCGGCTCCGGCTTTGTCTACTCCGACGCTGACGACGACGACGCCCCCGTGCAGCAGGTCATGTCCGCCGGCGCCACCGCCGACCCGGTTAAGGACTACTTGAAGCAGATCGGCAAGGTCGCCCTGCTGAACGCCGAGCAGGAAGTCGACCTCGCCCTGCGCATTGAGGCCGGCCTCTTCGCCGAGGAAAAGATCAACGCCGACGACGGATCCATGGATCCGAAGCTCAAGCGTGAGCTCGAATTCGTCATCCACGACGGCAAGCGTGCCAAGAACCACCTGCTGGAGGCCAACCTCCGCCTCGTGGTCTCGCTGGCCAAGCGCTACACCGGCCGCGGCATGCTGTTCCTGGACCTCATCCAGGAAGGCAACCTGGGCCTGATCCGTGCGGTCGAGAAGTTCGACTACACCAAGGGCTTCAAGTTCTCCACCTACGCCACCTGGTGGATCCGCCAGGCCATCACCCGTGCCATGGCCGACCAGGCCCGCACCATCCGCATCCCGGTGCACATGGTGGAAGTCATCAACAAGCTGGCCCGCGTGCAGCGCCAGATGCTGCAGGACCTCGGCCGCGAACCCACCCCGGAAGAGCTGGCCCTCGAACTGGACATGACGCCCGAAAAGGTCGTCGAAGTCCAGAAGTACGGCCGCGAGCCGATTTCCCTGCACACGCCCCTGGGCGAGGACGGCGATTCCGAATTCGGTGACCTCATTGAGGACTCCGAAGCCGTGGTCCCGGCCGACGCGGTGAGCTTCACCCTGCTGCAGGAACAGCTGCACTCGGTGCTGGACACCCTCTCCGAACGCGAAGCCGGCGTGGTCGCTATGCGCTTCGGCCTGACCGACGGACAGCCGAAGACTTTAGACGAAATCGGCAAGGTCTACGGAGTCACGCGTGAGCGGATCCGCCAGATCGAATCCAAGACCATGTCCAAGCTGCGGCACCCGTCGCGGTCCCAGGTCCTCCGGGACTACCTGGACTAGGCACCCACCAGACAACGCGGGGTCACTTCCCGCCCATCCTTCCCGGAGGATTGGGCCGGAAGTGACCCCGCGTTGTTCGTTAAGTGGCCCTGCGTTTGTCCGTTGCGCCAGCCAGGTTTTGGCCGTTAACGCGGAAAGAGCCCCTCCGGATCCGGAGGGGCTCTTTCTCATGTGGTCTGGTGGACCCGGTCTCTAGTCGACAGGGACCGGCGGCTTCTCGTGAAGGCGCCCCGTCTCGTCGTGCCAGTCAGAGCTGAGCGGCCTGAGCGTCGGTTCTACGGCGCGGGCGTGGTGGCCGCAGAAAAGAAGCTCACCCCCGGAGGCGCCGAGAACAACCCGGACATACGCCTGTGCTCCGCAACGATCGCACCGGTCGACGGTGGTGAGTGTGCGGTCCGCAACTGCTGTTGTCATGTTCGGCCTCCTTGGTAGATCGGTATACCTATATAACCAGCATTCGCAGCGAAACCATGGCACGGATGGCACACTTTCGCTGTACGCGTATCACGTCTCGGTAACGGGTTCCGGCGCGTGCGGCGGCCGGGGAGTGGCAGCACACCGGACAGCGGCACTCCGACTACCCTAGGAAGAGCGCCAATAAGCTTGCCGGTCCAATGGCAACCGTCCCGTTCCTGAAGGAGTTTCCGCCCCGTGGCACCAAGTTCTGATTACACCGCCCGGCATCTCTCCGTGCTGGAAGGCCTCGAGGCCGTCCGCAAGCGCCCGGGCATGTACATCGGTTCCACCGACTCCCGCGGCCTCATGCACTGCCTCTGGGAGATCATCGACAACTCCGTCGACGAAGCCCTCGCCGGATTTGGCCATGACATCAAAATCATCCTGCACGCGGACAACTCGGTGGAGATCCACGACGACGGCCGCGGCGTCCCGGTGGACATCGAACCGAAAACCGGGCTGAGCGGCGTCGAAGTTGTGTTCACCAAGCTGCACGCCGGCGGCAAGTTCGGTGGCGGTTCCTATACGGCCTCCGGCGGCCTGCACGGCGTGGGCGCGTCGGTCGTGAACGCCCTGTCCTCCCGGCTGGACGTGGAAGTGGACCGCGGCGGCAAAACCTACAAGATGTCCTTCCGCCGCGGCGAGCCCGGCCGCTTCAAGGACACCGGCACCAGGCCGGACCCGGCATCGGTCTTCTCGCCCTTCGTCGACGGTTCCGTCCTGGACGTCGTGGGCAAGGCCAAGCGCGGCGTCACCGGCACGCGGATCCGCTATTGGGCGGACCGGCAGATCTTCACCCCGGACGCCAAGTTCTCCTACGACGAACTCGCCGCCCGCGCCCGCCAGACCTCCTTCCTGGTCCCCGGCCTGAAACTCACCGTCCGGGACGAGCGCAAGCTCCCCGGCACGCCGGGCGAGTCCGGCCCGCACGAGGAGGTCTTCCACCACGACGGCGGCATCTCCGAATTCGTGGAGTATCTCGCCGCCGACCCCGCCGTCACGGACGTCTGGCGGCTGCATGGCGCCGGGAAGTTCAAGGAGACCGTTCCGGTCCTGGACGACAAGGGCCACAGCCAACTGACCGAGGTTGAGCGGGACTGCGAGGTCGACGTCGCCCTCCGCTGGGGGATCGGCTACGACAGCACGGTGCGCACCTTCGTCAACATCATCTCCACGCCCAAGGGTGGAACGCACCAGACCGGCTTCGAGCAGGCGCTCCTCAAAACCTTCCGCAAGGCGGTGGAGACCAATGCCCGGAAGCTGAAGGCCGGCAACGACAAGATCGAGAAGGACGACATCTTCGCCGGACTCACCGCGGTCCTCACCGTCCGGCTCGCGGAGCCGCAGTTCGAGGGACAGACCAAGGAAATCCTGGGCACCTCGGCAGTGCGGGCCATCGTGGCGAAAGTGGTGGAACAGGAGATCAACGCGAAGCTGACCTCGTCCCACCGCAACGACAAGGCCCAGTCGGCGCTGCTGCTGGAAAAGGTTGTCAGCGAGATGAAGTCGCGCATCTCCGCCCGCGTCCACAAGGAAACCCAGCGCCGCAAAAACGCCCTCGAGACGTCCTCCATGCCGACCAAGCTTGCGGACTGCCGCACCGATGACGTCGCACGCTCCGAATTGTTCATCGTCGAAGGCGACTCGGCGCTCGGCACCGCCAAGCTGGCGCGCTCCTCCGACTTCCAGGCGTTGCTGCCCATCCGCGGCAAGATCCTCAACGTCCAGAAGGCCTCGGTGGGCGACATGCTCTCCAACGCCGAGTGCGCGGCTCTCATCCAGGTGGTGGGCGCAGGCTCCGGCCGGAGCTTCGACATCAGCGCCGCCCGGTACGGCAAGGTCATCCTGATGACCGACGCCGACGTCGACGGCGCCCACATCCGTACGCTCCTGCTCACGCTGTTCTTCCGCTACATGCGGCCGATGATCGAGCAGGGCAGGGTCTTTGCGGCCGTCCCGCCGCTGCACCGGGTGGAGGTCATCAACGCCGGCCAGAAGGCCAACGAGATGATCTACACCTACTCGGAGACGGAACTGCACGTCCTGCTGGCGAGGCTCGCGAAGGAAGGCAAACGGTACAAGGAGCCGATCCAGCGCTACAAGGGCCTGGGTGAGATGGACGCGGAGCAGTTGGCCGAGACCACGATGGACCCGCGGCACCGCACCCTGCGCAAGGTCGGCATCGAGAACGCCAAGCAGGCCGAGGAGACCTTCGACCTGCTGATGGGTTCCGACGTCGCGCCGCGCAAGGACTTCATCATCGCCGGGGCGGCGAGCCTGGACCGGGAGCGCATCGACGCCTGAGACCCGGCTCTCACCGG
Organism: Arthrobacter sp.; assembly: GCA_034376805.1. Taxonomy (GTDB): domain Bacteria; phylum Actinomycetota; class Actinomycetes; order Actinomycetales; family Micrococcaceae; genus Arthrobacter. The sequence continues at coordinate 43,979 of JAXMJF010000023.1, read as the reverse complement.
TGCCGGGGCGGCCATTGTCCTAGCGGTTGCCGGATCACGCCAGTGCCCAAATGCCCTCTAACCCAGTTTCCCTCCTTCCGATAGTGTCGTCTCACGGCCCCGGGCAATGACGCCCAGGGCCGGATTCCGCAGCAAATCCAGGAGATCCCTATGAGGCAAACTCGGAATATCCAGCGCGCGGCCATCGCCGCCACGATCGGTCTGGCGGTCAGCTTCGCGCCGCCGGCCACTGCAGCAACCGGAACCAACTCGGTGGCCCTGCGCACCGCAGTGTCCGCGCCGAACATTATGACCCATCTCAACGCCCTCCAGGCCATCGCGGACGCCAACGGCGGCAACCGCGCAGCTGACAGCCCGGGCTACGAGGCTTCGCTCCTGTACATCAAGGGCAAGCTGGATGCAGCCGGCTACACCGCGGTAGTCCAGCCGTTCAGCTACGACCGCTACGACTTCACGTCGGCGTCACTGGAGCGGGTCGCACCAGATTCGGAGACCTATACCTATGGGACCGGCTTCCTGGACATGTCCTACTCCGGTGCGGGCGACGTCACCGCCGCGCTGACCGCCGTCGACCTCAACCTCGCCGGTGACCATGCCTCGACCAGCGGCTGCGAAGCGGGCGATTTCGCCGGCTTCACGCCGGGAAACATCGCCCTGATCCAGCGCGGCACCTGCACCTTCCGGATCAAGGCGGACAACGCCGCCGCGGCCGGGGCCTCGGGGGCCATCATCTTCAACCAGGGCAACGTCGTCCCGGGCGATGACCGCCTCGGCCTCTTCGGCGGCACCCTGGACCTGCCGCAGGCAGCCATCCCGGTGGTCAGCACCAGCTACGCGACCGGCGCCGAACTCGCCGCGCTCAGCAACGTGGTGATGCACCTGGCTGTCTATGCAGGAGTGACCACGATCGAATCCTTCAACATCCTGGCGGATACCGGCGGACGTGCCGACCGCACCGTGGTGGTGGGCGCCCACCTGGACTCCGTGGCTGAGGGCCCCGGCATCAACGACAACGGCTCAGGATCGGCCGCCATCCTGGAGACCGCTCTCCAATTGAAAGCCTTGGGCGTTCAACCGACCAACCGGATCCGCTTCGCGTTCTGGGGAGGGGAAGAGGACGGACTGATCGGGTCCGAGCACTATGTCTCCCAGTTGACGTCCCGCCAGGTCAAGGAACATGCCGTCAACCTCAACTTCGACATGGTCGGTTCGCCGAACTTCGTCCGCTACGTCTATGACGGCGACGGCTCGGCGTTCGGCGAGAAGGGTCCCAATGGCTCCGCGCTGGTGGAGAAGGTCTTCCTGGACTACTTCAAGTCCCAGAACCTGCCCGTTGCGCCGACGGCCTTCGACGGACGGTCCGACTACTTCGGATTCATCAACACCGGCATCCCGGCCGGCGGATTGTTCACCGGCGCAGAGGACCTGAAGACCGCGGAAGAAGCGGCCATCTTCGGCGGCGAAGCAGGTGCCCCGCTGGACCCGTGCTACCACGCGGCCTGCGACACCATCGCCAATGTCAACGTTGATGTGCTGGAAGAAATGGCGGACGCGATCGCCCACACAACGCTCACCTTTGGCATGACCACCTCGGCGGTCAATGGCACGGCGAAGGGTAATGGGTCCGGCAATGTGGACCTCGAATACAAGGCCAACAAGCTGCTCAAGTAGCCGCGAGCCACAGGCCCCGCAACGGGTGCCGGGCCGCTCAGCCTTCGGGCGGGGCGGCCCGGCCTCTGCACGGGCATTGCCCGGCGGAGGCCGCCCGGCGGAGGGGCTCAGCCCAGCAGGCCGGGGACGATCAGCAGGGCTGTCGGAACCGCCAGTAGAAGCAGGCAGGCTGCCAGGACCGCCGCGCGCACGGGTTCCGGGAGGGGAGGCTGCGGCGAGAGCAGGCGGCTGACGCGGGAGGCCGTCGTCCTGGCCGAACCGGCGCCGCCCATGGCACCCGGCTGGCCGGGCTCGCCGTCGGACAGGTCCGGATCCCCGAAGGCCATGCGGGCCCCGGGAGCGCCGGGGGAGCCGCTGGCCACAATCGCGATCGCCTTGATCAGGGTGGCCTTGCTCTCGGTCTTCAACGCCACGTCGTCGGCGAGCATCTCGATCAGCGAGCTGACAGCTTCCTGCGCCAGCCGCGTGGTGGGAAGCCACGGCAGCGCCTGCCGCCAGGCCGCAAAAGCCCAGAGCAGCAAATGGTGGCGCTGGTCCAAATGGGCGTTCTCGTGGTTCAGGACCGCGCGGAGTTCGGCGGGTTCCAGGGCCGCCATGAGCCCGTCGGAGAGCACGGTGACCGAGCGGGCGCCCCCGGGCAGGCAGTAGGCGACGGGGGAGTCGACGTTGATCACCATGGTCCGCGGACCGTCAGCGGACGGGGACGCGAGCAGGGCCAGCAGTTCGCGGTGCCGACGCCGCTGCCGCTGGATCTTGTAGTACGTCAGCAGCAGGGTGAAGACCAGATGGGCTGTCAGCAGCGCCGCAGCAGAGAGCGCAAAGATGTGCCAGAAGCCCAGTGCCGTGGTGGGCGCATTGTTGAAGACCATCCCGGCCAGAGCCTTGAGGCCGGCCAGCAGGTTGTCCCCGATCGGTTCCAGTCCGTAGACCAGCATGGCCCCGATCATGGATAGCCCGCCGGCGAGGGCAATCGCCTGCCACAGCAGCATCGCCGTAAACGGCGAGCGTGCCGGCCACTGGGCGCGGGACAGCACGATAGGCACCGGCCAGGCCAACGCTATCGCCAGGACCGCCAAAAACCATGAGGTCCAGAACATCGGGCGCTAGCTGATTCCCAGCAGCTTGCGCAGCGTTTCCGCCTCGGTGTCGGTGACGGAGCCAATAAAGCGGGCCAGTACTGCCTCGCGGTCCGGTGCGGAGCCCAGGACTTCGTGCATCAACTCAGCGGTGTGGTCCTCGCGGCTGGACACTGCCTGGTAGCGGTGCGGGCGGGTGCCGCGTTCACGCTCCACCAGGCCTTTGCGCTCCAGGCGGGAGAGCACGGTCAGCACCGTCGTGACGGCCAGATCCTTGCCCTCATGTCCAGCGGTACCGTTTTCGGCGCGCGTACTCAGAGCGAGCAGGTCCCGCAGGGTGTTCGCTGTCGCAGCCTCATGGCCTGCCCAGAGCAGGTCCATCACTGCCCGTTCCAGTTCACCGAGACTTGCCATTGCGTACGTCCTTCGTGAGGGCCGCTCCGGCGAATCGACTCGGCCGGGCGGTAGTGAATACTTCAGTCTTAAATTTAGCGTGTTTTGCGGATAGTTTCTACATGAGGTAGAAGTGCCCGGTCCGGGCGTGTCGCAGACGATATTGACCTAGAGGCCCTCGATTGCTTCCAGCCGGCCGGAGCGGACCGCCTCAGCGAAGGCCTGGTAGTCCCGTTCATTCTGGTCGGCGTAGCGCTCGGAGAAGTCGGTGACCGCCACATCGAACTTCTCGCTCTTGCCCAGGTAAGCGGCGATCGCGACGGCGTCACCCGAGCGGGCGTGCGCGCGGGCCAGTGTCCATCCGCAGGCGTTGGCATAGAAGGTCATACCGAGCGGTTTCATCCCTTCCACAACGGCCGAACCCTTCATGTCACGCAGTTGGCGCCAGTACAGGTACCGGTTTTGCTGCGCGCCCCTGGTCCACCCCAGGAAGATGTCGCTCGCGGCCTGCATCACCCGCTGCCCCTGCACCACGCGCTCGCCCGGCTGTTTGAATTTGCTCTTTGGCAAGTGGTCCTCGAGTACCGATCGGGTGGCCTCCTTGACCTGCAGGAACAGCGGGTCCTGTTGATCGCGCCCCTGGAGCAAGGCAATAAACGCCCGCGTGCCGACACTGCCCACGCCGACGACCTTGCGGGCGACGTCGATGATTTCGAAGCGCTCGAGGAGGTGGCGCCGGTCCTCTTGGAGTGTGGCCCGGTAGGAACGGAGCTGCTCGCGAATCACCTGCTCCAGTTCATCGGCGGACATGCTGAACGATCCGCCCAGCTCCCGGGCCGGGATGACGATCGGTGGCTGGCTGACGATTCGGTATTTCCCGTCCACAAGCTCGGCGAGCTTGGACAGTGCCTGCAGGCTGTCCCGGGTGTGGGCCTTGGCGACGTTCGCCCGCGCCGTCTTTTCCATGCCTTTGGCAGCTTTCTTGAGGGCCTTGCCCTTTTGAGATGCCACGGCCAGGTTGATGGTTTCCAGCAGTTGTTCCTCGGACAGCCGGGCGTACCAGATGTCCAGAGTGCGCATTTTCGCGAATTGGGCCATCGCTTCCCGGTAGGCCCGAACGGCGGTCAGTGTCACATCCCGGGTTTCTTCCTTGCTGAACGCGTTGTTCCGGGCCGCGATGGTGAAGCTCGCGGACATGCGCTTGACGTCGTATTCGAACGGCCCCGGAAGTGTCTCGTCGAAGTCATTCAGGTCGAACAGCAGTGTCCGCTCCGGCGAGGCGAATACGCCGAAGTTGGACAGGTGGGCATCTCCGCACAGCTGCGTGATCAGGCCTGCCCGTGGAGTGTCTTTCAGGTCCGCAGCCATGATTTTGGCCGCGCCACGGTAGAACGTGAACGGTGAGACCAGCATCCGTCCGTGGCGCACCGGAACGAGGTCCTGTTCGCGGGTGAGGTTCTGTTCCTCAAGGAGGGCTACAGGGTCCGGCCGGTCGGGCGCCGGAACCCAACCCGCGGGGCTGGAGACCGGCGTCTTCTTCCGGTATCCCTTTCCCCTCGCAATCCGCTCCTCGACGCTCCGGTGCTTGACTTTGGTCCCGGCCATTTTCGGCGACCTCCCTTGACGTCAGGAACCGCCACCGGGCACTGGTTGCCCGGGGCAGTAGCTGCTGAGTTGCGCAGACGCGCCGCGGCTCCGTGCTCCATCAGAAGGGCTGCGCAGGTACTGCGATTGTGGCCCTGAAGCGGTCCCCGGTCAACGCACTGCGGAAGGACCCGGTCGCGATGTCGGGTTGTTGACGTCCGGGTCTCCTATCCATGAGCCACCGGCGGGGCCTCCATTGCGGGCCGTTCCGCGCCGTGGGACTCTGGGTGCAGTGGACCATCAAAGTGTTCTACACTCTGTAGAAGAATCTTTCTACGTGATGTAGAAGTTGCTCCTAGCAAAGTTAGGGACTGCCTTGGACGCCTTGGAAATCGCACGCTGGCAATTCGGAATCACCACCGTCTACCACTTTATGATGGTGCCGCTCACGATTGGCCTGGGCCTCGTCGTCGCCGTGATCCAGACAATGTGGCACCGCACCGGCAAACCGGAATACCTGCGGATGACCAAGTTCTGGGGCAAGCTCTTCCTGATCAACTTCATCATGGGCGTCGCCACCGGCATCGTGCAGGAATTCCAGTTCGGCATGGCATGGAGCGAATACAGCCGCTTTGTGGGCGACGTGTTCGGCGCTCCGCTGGCCATGGAGGCCCTGCTGGCGTTCTTCGTGGAATCGACGTTCCTGGGCCTCTGGATTTTCGGCTGGAAGCAGCTCAAACCCGCCGTCCACCTGGCCTGCCTCTGGATCGCCGTCATCGGTTCGGTCTTCTCCGCCTACTTCATCATCGTCGCAAACAGCTGGATGCAGCACCCGGTGGGCGTTGAGATGATCAACGGCCGTCCGGTGATGACCGATGCCTGGGCGGTCTTCACCAACAACACCGCCCTCGTCGCCGTGCCGCACACCATCTTCGGCGCCCTGGCCGTCGCGGGCGCGTTCCTTCTCGGCATCGCCTGGTACCACCTGTGGCGCCGCCGGCACGACGGGATCGACACCATCGGCCCGGACGGGAAGGTCATTCCCGGCGAGGCCGCCATCCCCGGCCGGGACCGCACCGACCACGCCGTCTGGATCCGCTCCCTGCGGATCGGCGCCGTCGTTGCCATGATCTCCTTCGCCGGCACCGCCATCACCGGGGACCTGCAGGGCAAACTGATGTTCGAACAGCAGCCCATGAAGATGGCCGCCGCCGAAGCGGCCTGCCACGACGGCACCGGCTTCTCCATCCTGAGCATCGGCAACCTCGGCTCCAAGAACTGCGACGACATCGTCGCGCTCATCGAGGTTCCCGGGATCCTGTCCTTCCTCGCCAAGGGCGATTTCACCACCGAGGTCAAGGGCGTCAACAGCCTGATCGACCAGTACAAGGCCGACTACGGCACCAACCTGCCGGACAACCCCATCTACGGGGAACGGGCCGGACAGGAAATCCAGTACGTCCCGGTCATGGAGGTCACCTACTGGGGCTTCCGGATGATGATCGGCTTTGGCGGACTGGCTGCCCTGGCCGCGCTGGTGGCCCTCTGGCTCACCCGCAGTGGGACGGTACCCGCGTCCCGCGGCCTCATGCGGCTGGCCGTGTTCGGTATCCTGGCGCCGTTCGGAGCCAACGCCGCCGGCTGGATCTTCACCGAGATGGGCCGCCAGCCGTTCGTCGTCGCCCCCAACCCGGACCCCAGCGGGATCGACCAGGTCTTTATGTTCACTGCCGCCGCCGTCTCACCCGGCGTCTCGGCCGGTGAGCTCCTGACCTCACTGGTGGTGCTCACGGCGGTTTACGCGGTGCTGCTGGTGGTCGAGGTCAAGCTGCTCGTCAAGTACATCCGGGGCGGGGTGGTCGCGGCCATGCCGGAACTCGCGCACGCCCCCGTGGACGAGAACGAGGATGCCACCCCCAAGGGCGGTGGCCCCGGCAAACCCGGGGACGCCGACGACGTCCTGGCCTTCGCCTACTAAGCCTTCGGTCCCCAAGAAACGCAGAGGATACTCAGCATGGAACTGCTTCCCACCATCTGGTTCATCGCCATCGCGGTGCTGTGGACGGGCTATCTCTTTCTCGAGGGCTTTGACCTCGGCGTCGGGATGCTGATGAAGGGCTTCGCCCGGAACAACACCGAACGCCGCGTGCTGCTCAACACGATCGGGCCGGTCTGGGACGGCAACGAGGTCTGGCTCCTGACCGCGGGAGGTGCCACCTTCGCGGCCTTCCCGCTCTGGTACGCGTCCCTGTTCTCCGCGCTCTACCTGCCGCTGCTGCTGGTCCTCGTCGCCCTGATCTTCCGCGCCGTGGCCTTCGAATACCGCGGCAAGGTGGACAACCCCCGGTGGCGGGCCCGCTGGGACTGGGCCATCTCCCTCGGCTCCCTCGTGGCGGCCTTCGGCATCGGCGCGGCCCTGGGACTGACCACCACGGGACTCCCGATCAACGCCAACGGCGACCGCGAAGGTGGACCGTTCGCGTGGTTCAGCGCCTATGCGGTCCTGGGCGGCCTCGCCGTCGTCGGCTTCTCACTGCTGCACGGCCTGGCCTTCCTGGCCCTCAAGACCGACGGCGACGTCCGGCACCGCGCCCGCCAGTGGTTCGTCCGGCTACTGCCCGTCCTGCTGCTGCCGATCGCGGGCTGGGCGATCAGCCTTCAGCTGCTCAGCGGCGAGGTGTGGACCGTCCTGGCGGTCCTCGCCGCCGTCGTCGCCGCCGTGATGGCCTGGAACTTCGCCCGGACCGGTGCCGAAGGCCGGGCGTTCCTGTCCCTGGGCACGTTCCTCCTCCTCGGCAGCGCCTCGATCTTCGGTGCCGCCTTCCCGGTTGTGCTGCCGTCCACACTGAACCCGGACTTCAACCTGACCATCTCCAACGCGTCCTCCTCGGACTACACCCTGGGGCTGATGAGCATCGTCGCCCTCATCGGGCTGCCCCTGGTGCTTGCCTACCAGGCGTGGACCTACTGGGTGTTCCGGCGCCGGGTGAGCGACGCGCATATCCCCGAGGCCCACAGCTTCCTCCCCGCCATCGCCGCCAAAGCCCTGGCCCCCAAGGACTAGCACCTGATGAGACCGCAGTTCCCCACGGGCCCCGCCAACCGCGCCGCCCTTTACCTGCTCGGCCTGCTCGCGGCCCTGAAGGCCCTGTCCCTCGTGCTGATCGCGCAGGCGGTCGCATCCATGCTGGCGGGGCTGATGGCCGGCGACCCGGCCTGGGGCGGGCAGCTGTACTGGGGCGTTGCGGGTGTGGCGCTGCGGTCCCTGACGGTCTGGGCACAGGCGGTCGCGTCGCGCCGGGCGGCGCTGGGCGTGAAGGAGGAGCTGCGCTCGCAGCTGCTCGAGCGGGCGCTGCGCAACGGCACCCGGTCCGCCGGCCCTTCCGATGGGGGCCTCGCCATCCTGGCGACCCGGGGACTGGACGCACTGGACAGCTACTACATCCAGTTCCTGCCCGCGCTGGTGAACTGCGCCGCGATCCCGTTGCTGCTGGGCGCGCGCATTCTGTACGCCGACTGGATCAGCGCCGCCGTGATCGTGCTGACCGTCCCGCTGGTCCCGCTCTTTATGATCCTGATCGGCCGCTACACCGATGACCGCGTCCGGGAAGCCCAGTCGGCCCTGGCGCGGCTGTCCGGCCACATGCTGGAGCTCGCCAAGGGCCTGCCCGTGCTCGTGGGACTGGGCCGCGCCACCGCCCAGCGCAAGGCCCTGGAGGACCTCTCCGAGGAGTACCGCCACCGGACCATGGGAACCCTGCGGACCGCCTTCCTCTCCGCCCTCGCACTGGAACTCATCGCCACCATTTCGGTGGCCGTGGTCGCGGTCTTCATCGGCGTCCGGCTGGTGCACGGCGACATGGCACTGGAAGCGGGGCTGCTGGCCCTGATTCTCGCCCCCGACTGCTACCTCCCGCTGCGCGAACTGGGCACCGCCCACCACGCGAGCGACGACGGCCGTGCCGCGCTCGCCGAAACCACCGCCGTCCTTGAAGCACCCGAGCAAACGCCCCTGCGGCCCGCAGCGCCCGCAGCGCCCGCCTCCGGGGCGGGCGCCGGAGCCGACGGTCCGCCGGCCCTGAGCGTGGCCGGGCTGACCGTCCGCTACGGCGGCAGGACGGATGCCGCCGTCGGGCCGCTGAGCTTCACGGCAGCCCCGGGCCGCATCACCGCCCTCGACGGCCCCAGTGGCGCCGGCAAGAGCACCGTCCTCGGGGTGCTGGCCGGCACCATCGGGACCGGCGGCGGTACGGACCAGGAAACCACCGTCACCGGACGGCTCGAAGGATTTACGACGGCGGACCTCGCCTGGGTGCCGCAGCACCCCGTGATGGTCGCCCCCACCGTCCTGGACGAGATCCGGCTGTATCTGGGATCCGACCTGGAAACCGGGTCGGACGGCACCACCGATGATCGGGGCCAGACTGCGAGCCAGTCCGCGGCCCTGCGTTGCCTGGCAGCCTGCGCCGCGGAGCACCTTGCAGCGAAGCATCCCGCCGAACTCAGCCCGGGGGAGCTGCGCCGCGTCGCACTCGCCCGCGGCCTGGCACGGATCGAAGCCGGAGCCCGGGTGCTGCTGCTCGATGAACCCACCGCCCACCTGGACCGGGAATCCGCCACCGCCGTGAGCCGTGCCATCGCCGCGCTCCGCGGCAGGGTCACCATCCTGCTGGTGGCCCACGACCGGCTGACCCGGGAACTCGCCGATGAACTCGTGCCCGTGACACCCGGGGCCGCGCCGGCTCCCGGTGTCGAGGCATCCGCCGTGCCTGCCTCCGCCGTGCATGCATCCGCCCCGGAAGCGTCAGCTACCCAGGCATCCACCGCGGGGGCCCCCTCCGACGCCGCGCGGTTTGAACCCCGCCCGGCCGGCGTCGCGCCGGCCGCACCCCGGGCTGCGGAACTCGAACCGGCCAACGGCATGGAGCGCGGACCACGGACCGGGGCCCCCGGACGCGCCGCGCACGGGGCAACGGCAACCCGGCTGCGCCGGCTGCTGGCGCCCGTAGGAGCCAAGTTCGCCGCGGCCGGCGCCGTCGGCACCCTGGCCGCGCTCTTCGCCGTCGCCCTCTCCGGGCTCTCCGGCTGGCTGATCATCCGCGCCAGCGAGCAGCCGCCCATCCTGTACCTGCTCACCGCGATCGTTGGCGTGCGCTTCTTCGGCATCGGCCGGGCCGCGCTGCGCTATCTGGAACGCCTCCTGCTGCACGACGCCGTCTTCGCCGCCCTGACCCGGCTCCGTGGCCGGCTCTGGGAGTCGCTGAGCCGGCGCGCCCTCTCGCTGCGCCGGCTGCTGCAGGGCGGCAACGTACTGGGCACCGTGGTGGACGACGTCGACACGGTCCGGGAGCTGCTGCCCCGGGTGGTCCTGCCTCCGCTCACCGCCGTGGCCGTCGCGGCCGCGGCGGTCACCGGCATCGCGCTGCTCCTGCCGGCTGCGCTCCCCGCCGTGATCGCCGCCGCCGTGCTGAGCCTTGTGGCGGCCCCGGCCCTAGCGCTGGCAGCGGACCGGATGTCCGCCGGCACCGAGCAGCGGCTGCGCTCGGGTGTCCTCCGCCAGGTGGCGGCAGCCCTCGACGCCCGCGCCGAACTCCACGCCAACAGCGTCTCCGCGCCGGTACTCGCGGCCATCACCCGCGCCGACCGCTCCGCGACCGCCGCATCCCAGCGCTCGGCCTGGGCCGAAGGACTCGGCCAGGGGCTGACGGTGCTGGCCTGCGGGACGGCCGCCCTGGCCAGTGCCGCGCTGGCCGCTCCGCTGGCCCTAAGCGGAGCGGTTGAGGCCTCCATTGTTGCCGTTGTGGTGCTGCTGCAGCTCGCGCTCGTGGAGCCGTACGCGGCCATCACGACGGCGGTCCGGCAGTACCCGGCGCTGCGGGCCGTGCTGGATCGTGTTGGTGAAGCAGGCGTCCTGGACGACGGCGCCCCCGACGCGTCCGGCGGCCTGGTCCCCGTCGCCGGCAGGCCCGGCGGCAAGCCCGGCATCGAGCTGCAGGACCTGGCGGCCGCCTGGCCGGGCGGGCCGCCGGTCTTCACCGGGCTCAGCGCCACGGCCGAACCGGGGCGCTGGCTCTCCGTCACCGGGACCTCGGGCTCCGGAAAATCCACCCTGCTCGCCGTCGTCCTGGGCTTCCTGCCGGCGGCCGGCGGCCAGATCCTGCTGAGCGGGCGGGCTGCCTGGTGCCCGCAGGAGGCCCACCTCTTCGATTCGACCATCCGCGGCAACCTGCTGCTGGGACTTCCGGAGACCCAGCGCGGGGGAGAGCCGGAGCCGCGCCTGCAGGATGCCCTGGCCGCGGTGGGCCTCGGACCGCTGATCGGGCAGCTGGAGCACGGCCTGGACACCCGGATCGGACCCGGCGGAGCCTTCCTCAGCGGAGGCGAACGCCAGCGCCTCGCCGTCGCCCGCACGCTCCTGACCGGTGCGGACGTGATCCTGCTCGATGAACCCACAGCCCACCTGGATGCGGAGTCCGGCCGGGCGATGCTGGCCGAGCTCCGGCACGGTCTGCGGGACCGCACGGTGGTGCTGGTGACCCACAACCCGGAGGACATCGCTGCGGACGACAGCCGGCTCGACCTTGACCGTGCGGCGGCCACGAATGCTGTGCAGTCCCCGGAATCAACCCCGTCGCTGGCGCGGGGGTAGGCCGGACGTTAGCCTGTTGCCATGAACGGACACGCCGACCCCCTGGCCAGCCTGGACCCGCGCCTTCAGTGGCGGGCCGCCGGGCCCGCGGACCTGGATGACTGGGCGGCGCTGATCGCCCGGACCGCCGCCGTCGAACAGCCCGTCTGGTTCGAACGCCGCGCCGACCTGGAACAGGTCCTCGAATCCCAGAAGAACCCGGCCGCCGCGAATACGATTCTCGGCTTCGACGCGCAGGGCACAGCCAGGGCCTACGGCCGGATCACCAAGAACCCGGACGGGGAGAAGGCGATCGGGTATGGCTGCGTCGATCCCGTGTGGCAGGGAAAAGGGATCGGCACCGGGCTGCTGGGCTGGATGGAGGCGAGGACCAGGCAGCGTTTTGCCGAGGACGCGGTGAACGGTTCCACCCCCAGGCTCCGGCTCCACATGGAGCAGCAGCACACGCACCAGTCCGCCCTGTTCGGGGATGCCGGCTACCGGATCGTCCGCTACTACAACGAGATGCACCGGCCCTTGGCGGGCGGCTTGCCCGAGGCGGTGCTGGGTGGGGGACTGGAAATCGTGGGCTTCGGGCCCGAGCTGCATGAGCCCGTGCGGCTGGCGCACAACGAGGCGTTCCGGGACCACTGGGGCAGCGAGCCCCGGGACGAGGAGGCCTGGGGCTTTGTGGTGAACGATCCGCTGGCCCGGCCGGACCTGAGCGCCGTCGTTGTGGAGCAGTCCACCGGGAAGGTGGCCGGCTACCAGCTCGCCAGCTATGACGCCGTCAGTGCTGAGTCGCGGGGTTACAAGGAGGGGTATACGGACCTGCTGGGGGTGCGGCGCGAGTTCCGCGGCCGAGGAGTGGCGCAGGCGCTCCTGGCCGATGCGATGCGCCGTTTCGCCGCGGCCGGGATGGACAAGGCCTCGCTCGACGTCGACTCGGAGAACCCCACCGGGGCCCTGGCCCTCTACGCCAAGATGGGCTACGTCGCCGTCAACAGCAGCATGGCCTGGGACAAGGAACTGTAGCTACCCGTCCACACGCTACCCATTCACGCGCTACCCGTCGACATCGTGGAGGTGATGGACGACGTCGTGCAGGAAGTACTGCGAGAACGTCAGCACGGTGAACTCCGAACCGTTGCTGCGGATTCCCGTGCGGCCCCACTGATCCTCCGGGACCCGTGCGAAGGAAGCTGCGATCTGCTCGCCCTCGGCGGTGAGTTCCGCGCTGACCTCGGCCGGGTCGGCGCTGGCATAGTCCTTCTCGACCGCGGTCACGTCCTGGTCCCAGTCATCGAACCGGGCGTCCTCCTCGCGGAGCATCAGGTCCAGCCGGTAGTCGAACAGGCTGAAGACGTCCCGGACGTGGCAGGCGTACTCCAGCACGGACCACGTGTCCCCGTTCGGGCGGTCGGCGGCGTCCGGACGCCGCAGGGCGGCGCGCCAGCGCGGGAGCATGCTGGCCAGCTTTCCGGGCGCGGTGGCCGGGGTGCACGCCGAGACGTCGAAACCGCACTCCGGACAGGGCCGCTGCAGCACCCAGGTCCAGTCCTTGTTGTCCGCGATGATAGGCATGCGAGCAGTCTAAACGCATTTTCCCGGCTGCGGTCGGGAGCCGAGGGGCGAAGGCCGCCCAAGGCCAACCCCCGCGGGTGGGTCGCAAGAAGTTCCTCGGCGCGGGGACGTAAGTCGCCCACGGGGGCCTATTTCTGCAGCCCATGCCGCCGGTGGCACCTCACTTCGAAGTCGAAATCCCAGGTTCCGCCGTGGGCCCGACACCGTTGCTCCGCTTAGTTCCGTGCCTGCCGGTGAGTCCACATCGGCCATTCACCACGAATGGCCGCCATGGCGGGCCCCATAGCGGCCATTTGTGGTGAATGGGTGAGCTGTAGCGGCCATTTGTGGTGAATGGGTGAGCGGTAGCGGCCATTCGTGGCATATGGGTGAGCGGCGGGCGTGACGGGTGTCCAGCGTCGCCCGGAGACCCGGCGTTCAGGCGTCGTAAACCGCAGCGGGCTTAGGCTTCCGCCTCCGGTGCCGGCTGCCAGGACATGCTCGGACCGATAGCGTCGATGGCCTGGGAGAGCGGGATGCCGGACCCGTCGCGGCGGCCGTGTTCGCCGGGAAGCGACCGGGCCACCCCGGCCTGGGAGGACGCCTTCGCGGGGCCATGGCCGGCCCACGCGAGCAGCAGGGTGTCCTCGCCCTTGAGGAAACGGTGCGCCCGGACCCCGGCGGTGGCGCGGCCCTTGGCCGGGTATTCGGAGAGGGCGGTAACTTTGGCGGCGCCCGGAGCGGTGCCCGGGAGCGCCCCTTCCGTGCCGGCGATGGTCACCACGACGGCGGCGCTGTCAGCCGGGCTGGCCGCGCCGAAGAACATCACACGGTCCCCGGCAGCCAGCTTGATGCCGGCCATACCGCCGGCGGTCCGGCCCTGCGGACGGACCCCGGAGGCAGGGAAGCGCAGCAGCTGCGACTGCCGCGTCACGAAGACGAGGTCGACGTCGTCGGACCCCGCGGGGGCGACACCCACCACGGTGTCCTTGTCCTTGAGCGCAATCACTTCCCAGTCCTCGCGGTTCAGCGGGTAGTCGGGCTGGACGCGCTTGACCACACCCTGGGCCGTGCCGATCGCCAGCACCTCATCCAGCGGCGCGAACGCCACCAGCGATTCGCCCTTGAGCAGCGTGATGAAGTCCTTGGCCGGCACGCCGCCGGCCATGTTCGGGGTGCCCGAGGTCGGCGGCAGCACGGGCATGTCCATCACCTGGAGCCGGAGCATACGGCCCTGCGAGGTGACGGCGGCAATCTCGCCGCGGGCTGACGTTTTCACCACGGAGGTGAACACATCGTGCCGGGTCCGCGGGCCGGATTCGGCGAGGCTGTCCTGGTTGGCCGTGCGCGCGATCTGTCCGGAGGCAGTCAGGATTGCCCAGCAGGGATCGTCCGCGATTTCCAGTGCCAGTGGGGCGGACTTGCCCTTGGCTCCGGGCGCAGCGGCGAGGGCGGCGATGGTGGGGGAGACGGCCTCGGATTCGAGCAGCACCGTCCGGCGCGGGGTGCCGTATTTTTCGGAGATCTCGGCCAGTTCGGCCGAGACGAGGGCGCGGAGCCGCTCGCTGGAGCCGAGGATGGCTTCGAGTTCGGCGATCTCGCGGCGCAGTTCCTCCTGCTCCTTCTCAAGTTCGATCCGCGAGTATTTGGTCAGCTGCCGGAGCCGCAGCTCCAGGATGTAGTTGGCCTGGATCTCGGAGAGGTCGTAGATGGACATCAGCCGGGTCCGGGCCGCGGCCACCTCGTCCGAGGACCGGATGATTTGGATGACCTCGTCGATGTCCACGATCGCGATCAACAGGCCCTCGACCAGGTGCAGGCGGTCCTTCTTTTTGCCGAGCCGGAAGGCGGTGCGCCGGCGCACCACGTTGATGCGGTGCTCCACATAGACGGACAGGAGCTGCAGCAGCCCGAGGGTCTGCGGCTGCCCGTCGACCAGCGTGACATTGTTGATGCCGAAGGAATCCTCCATCGGCGAGTAGCGGTACAGCTGCTGCAGCACGGCGTTCGGGTTGAAGCCGTTTTTCAGCTCGATCACGAGTCGCAGGCCGTGCTTGCGGTCGGTCAGGTCCACGATGTCGCTGATGCCGGCGAGCTTCTTGCCGTTGACGGCGTCCTTGATCTTCTCGATCACCTTTTCCGGACCCACCATGTACGGCAGTTCCGTGACCACCAGTCCGGTGCGGCGGGCCGAGAGCTGTTCAACCTCCACCTTGGCGCGGGTCTTGAACGAGCCGCGGCCGGTGGCGTAGGCGTCGCGGATGCCGTCCAGGCCCACGATCCGGCCGCCGGTGGGCAGGTCAGGGCCCGGGACGAACCTCATGATGTCCTCGAGCGTGGCATCCGGGTGCTCGATCAGGTGCCGGGCCGCGGCGATCACTTCCACCAGGTTGTGCGGCGCCATGTTCGTGGCCATGCCGACGGCGATGCCGGTCGCGCCGTTGACCAGCAGGTTCGGGAAGGCCGCCGGCAGCACGTCCGGCTGGGTCAGCTGGTTGTCGTAGTTGGGGACGAAGTCGACGACGTCCTCGTCGAGGTGGTCCGTCAGGGTCAGGGCCGCGGCCGCGAGGCGGGCCTCGGTGTACCGCGGGGCCGCGGGGCCGTCGTCGAGCGAGCCGAAGTTGCCGTGGCCGTCGATGAGCGGCAGCCGCAGCGAGAAGTCCTGCGCCATCCGCACCATGGCGTCGTAGATCGCGGTGTCACCGTGCGGGTGCAGCTTGCCCATGACCTCGCCCACCACGCGGGCGCTCTTGACGTGGCCACGGTCCGGGCGCAGGCCCATCTCGCTCATCATGTACAGGATGCGCCGCTGCACGGGCTTCAGTCCGTCGCGGGCGTCCGGGAGGGCCCGCGAGTAGATCACCGAATAGGCGTACTCGAGGAACGAACCTTCCATTTCGGAGGTGACGTCGATATCGACGATGTTTTCTACGAAATCCTGGCTGGCTTCCCCTGCCGGGGACGGGGTTTGGCGGCGGGCCATGAGGCTGGTGGGTCCTTCTGAGGGGTGCTGAACGTGTGCTGCGAAAGTTTATGACTAGGCTAAGCCTATGGTGGATCAGCCCGTGGACGGCGTATATCCGGAATATTGGGAAGCTGATGTTGTGCTGCGCGACGGCGGGACGGCTCATCTGCGCCCGATCCACCCGTCCGACGCGGACGCGGTGCAGGCCTTCCACGTGGGGCAGTCGCAGAAGTCCATCTACATGCGTTTCTTCGCGTTCAAATCCAAGCTTTCCCCCAAGGAACTCAAACGGTTCACCGAGGTGGACTACAAGGACCGGGTGGCCCTCGTGATCACCATCGGCGGGGAGATCATGGGCATCGGCCGCTACGACCGGCTCGATGATCCCGAGGAAGCGGAAGTCGCGTTCAATATCTCGGACGCGCACCAGGGCCGCGGCATCGGATCCATCCTCCTCGAACACCTGGCCGCCGCCGCCCGCGAAAACGGGATCCGGAAATTCAGTGCCGAGGTACTCCCGGAAAACCGCAAAATGCTCATGGTGTTCTCCGACGCCGGCTACGACGTCAAGCGCCACTTCGACGACGGTGTGGTCAGCCTCGAATTCAACATCGACCCCACGGACAAGTCCCGCGCCGTGATGGAATCCCGGGAACACCGCGCCGAGGCCCGCAGCATCCAGGAACTGCTCGCGCCGTCCTCCGTGGCCGTCATCGGGGCCAGCCGCAAATGGGGCACCGTGGGCTACCAGCTGCTGGAACACATCATCGAAGGCGGCTTCACCGGGCCGGTCTACGCGATCAACCCGGAGGCCTTCGAGCTTGCCGGCATGCTCTCCTTCGGCCGCCTCTCCGAGGTGCCGGGCCCGGTCAAGCTCGCCATCATCGCCGTCCCGTACGCCGAGGTCCCCAAGGTCGTGGAGGAATGCGGCGCCGCCGGCGTCAAGGGGATCGTGGTGGCCACCGCCGGGTACGCGGACGACGGCGAACGCGGCCTCGCCCGGCAGCGCGAACTCGTCCGGCAGGCCCGCGCCAACGGCATGCGCGTGATCGGCCCGGCCTCGCTGGGCATCATGAACACCAACCCGGCCGTGTCCCTCAACGCCTCGATGGCGCCCTCGCTGGGCCGCCGCGGCGGCCTGGGCCTGTTCAGCCAGTCGGCGGCGATCGGCGTCTCCCTCTACGCGGCCTCCAGCCGGCGCCGCGTCGGGATCTCCACCTTCCTCTCGGCCGGGAACCGCGCCGACGTCTCCGGCAACGACATGATGCAGTTCTGGGAGGACGACGCCGACACGACCGCCGTCGGGCTCTACCTCGAATCGATCGGCAACCCGCGTAAGTTTTCCCGCCTGGCCCGGCGCCTGGCCCGGACCAAACCGGTGATCGTGGCGAAGTCCGACGCGATGGGCCTCGGGCTGCCTCCCGGCCACGCCGTCCGCACCACCCAGGCCCCGCCGGAGGCGCTCGATGCGATGATGCGCCAGGCCGGGGTGATCCGGGTCGAGACCATCGAACAGCTCATGGACGTCGCCCAGATCGTCTCCAGCCAGCCCCTGCCGAAGGGTCCGGGGATTGCCGTCTTCAGCAACTCCCGGGCACTCGGCAAGGTCGTTGCGGACAGCGCGGCGGCCCATGGGCTCGGTGTGGAGCGGATTGTCACCGACGTCGACCTGGACGCCGGGATGTCCCTGGCGCTGCCCGCGCTGCGGCACAGCCTGCAGGAAGTCCTCACCGTGGACACGGTCCACGCCGTGGTGGTTGCGCTGCTGCCGGCCCATGGCCTCACCGTGGAAAAGATCGCCGGCGTCCTCGCCGAATGTTCGGTGGCGGCCGGCAAGCCCGTGGTGGCGGCGTTCAGTGGTCTGCTGGACCCGTCCATCTACGTGGAAGGAATGGTGGGCGACGAGGCCGGATCGACGGTTGTTCCCTGTTACTCCAATCCCGGCGCGGCAGTCGCCGCGCTGGGATCCGTGGTCCGCTACGCCCAGTGGCTGGATCGGGACCAGGGCCTGTTCGTGGAACCCGAGGGCTGCGACCCGGATGGCACCCACGACGAGCTGGAACGGCTGCTGGACACGGTGGGCGGCGAGCAACTGGTCCGGCTGGACGCAGAAACCGCCGCAAGTCTGCTGGCCCGGTACGGCATCAGGGTGGTTCCGTCCGTCGGCTTTGAAACCGCCGAACAGGCCATCGCCGCCGCGGACCGTCTTGGCTGGCCGGTGGCGTTGAAGACCACCGACCCAGCCCTGCGGCACCGGCTGGACCTCGGCGGGGTGCGCCTGGACATCCAGGACGCGGATTCGCTGCGGCGGAATCTGCAGGAGATGCGCAAATCGCTGGAACGCTACGGCTCGCCGTCGCTGGAAGTGCAGACCATGGCGCCGGTGGGGCAGGCCTGCACCTTCCGCGCCATCGAGGACCCGCTGCTGGGCCCGGTGGTTTCCTTCGGCCTGGCCGGTGACGCCGTCAACCTGCTGGACGACTGGGCCCACCGGGTCCCGCCGCTGTCCGGCTCGGACCTGCATGACTTCATCCGTGCCCCCCGGGCCTCGCGGAAGCTCTTCGGCTATCAGGGACTGCCGCCCGTGGACGCCCGGGCCCTGGAGGACCTTGCCGCCCGGCTGACCAGGCTCAAGGACAACCATCCGGAAATCGCCCTCGTCGACTTCAACCCCGTGCTCGCCGGGCCGGAGGGGGCGTCGATCCTCGCCGCCGACGTCCGGATCGCCAACGCCGCCCAGCGCACCGACAGCGCCCGCCGGGCGATGCGCAGCTGACATCCCACGCAAGCGGCGGGGGAGCGGTGGGGAGCCGGCGGGGTAGCAGCCCGGCCGGCAGCGGTTAGCATGTCCCCAGCCGATCTGTGAAAATGGAGACCATGAGCTTTCAGTCTCCGACACCCAAGCCCCAGGCGACCGTCTCCGGACGCCCGGGCGTCGCGAACCACCACGGCCTGCATGACCACAGCGCGCAGGGTCAAAGCCTGGAAGGGGCCCTCCAGCAGGCCGGTTTCTACCCCCGGCTCGTGGCCGACGTCGTCGCCGACGCCCTCGACGGGCGCGACTGCGTGGCCCACCTGGTGCACCTGGAGACACACTTCGACCGCGCCGAGGTCCGCCGCCACATCACCGTGCTGGTCCTGACACAGGACATGCTGGTCATCACCCACGTGGACGACCAGCAGCTGGACGAGGCGGGGGAGCAGACCGTCGCGCAGGTGTCCACGGAGTCCGTGCCCGTGACGCAGATCCGCTCCGTCGTGCTCAGCTATGTGTACGCGCAGCCCCAGGACTACAAGTCCTCTGATCCGGTCCGCGAGCTGACTCTGTCCATCGCCTGGTCCGGCGGCCAGCGCCTCGACATGGGCCCGGCCAGTTGCGGCGACCCGCAGTGCGAGGCCGATCATGGGTACAGCGGCACCATCGCGCAGGAGGACATCGTGATCCGGATCAGCGCCGAAGCCGACGGCCTGCAGGCTGTCCAGGACGCCAAGCTGTTCGCCCGTGCCCTCCGTGCCGTCAACACCGGATCCACCGCCCCGGTGCCGCATACCGGCCCCGGCCTGCCGCCGCGCCCGCGGATGGGCGTCTTCGGAAGCCGCGCCAGCCGCGGCCACCAGCGCTGAGATGACGTCGGTCCGCGTGCCTGAACCGTTGTCCTCCGCCCCGGCGCTCCCGCAGAGCCTGCCCGCAGCCCCGGCCTTCGGGGACCGTTCCATCGCCGAGGTCCTCACGAGCGCCGCGGCGAGCGTGGGCGTTCCCGGCTTCGAGAACCGCCTCAAGCTGCCCGCGGCGAAGCGCATCTGCGTTGTGCTCGCCGACGGGCTGGGCCGCAACCTGCTCAAGCAGAAGTCGGCGCATACGCCGTTCCTGCGCGCCGTGATGCAGTCCGGCCAGGGGCAGGTGCCGGTCTCGCTGGACTCGGCCTTTCCATCCACCACTGCAGCGTCCCTGGCCAGCTTCGGCACCGGGCTCGCGGCCGGGCAGCACGGCATGGTCGGCTACGACGTGCTGGACCCGGACCAGGACCGGGTGGTCAACATGCTGGGCGGCTGGGACGCCGGTGTCGACCCGGAGCAGTGGCAGCCGTTCCCCACCGTTTTCGAGCGGGCCGCCGGGCACGTGGAGGTCACCACCGTCAGCCTCCCGCAGTTCAGCGACTCCGCCATGACCCGGGCCGCGCTCCGGGGCGGCCGCTATGCCACGGCCACCACCTCGCATGCCAGGACCGCGGCCGCCGCCGAGGCGATGGCCGGAGCCGGACGGTCGCTGATGTACTTCTACGTCAACGAACTGGACAAGGCGGGGCACCGCCACGGCTGCCAGTCACCGCAGTGGGAGCACCAGCTTGAGGAACTCGATGCCACCGTAAAACGGCTCAGCGCCACGCTGCCGGCAGGCACCACGATCCTGCTCACGGCCGACCACGGCATGCTGGACGTGCCCGAATCCCAGCGGATCGACTATGCGGCCGACCCTGCCCTCGTCGCCGGGGTCCGCCACACCGCGGGCGAGCCGCGGATGGTCCACCTCTACCTGGAGGAGTCGGAAGGCGAGTCCGGCCGGGTGCGGCTGCTTGAGGCCTGGCGGGCGCGTTTCGGCGACCGGATCTGGGCGTTCACCCGGGAGCAGGCCATCGCCGCGGGGCTGTTCGGTGAAGTCCGGGCAGAAGTCGGCCCGCGGATCGGCGACGTGATGATCGCCGCCAGGGACGCCCTTGCCTTCTATGACACCCGCCGTGTCCGGCCGACGGCCCTTGAGGTCGTGGGCCAGCACGGTTCGCTGACCAAAGCCGAACGCGAAGTCCCGCTGTTGTGTTTCCAGGCCGACGGAAAAAGGGCCCCCCGCGCCTGACTGCGCGTGGGGGGCCCTGAAGCGCGTTGCCGCACCTGGAATCCGCGGCGAGGGTTTAGTCCCCGCGGGCTCCGAAGACGATCTCATCCCAGCTCGGAATGCTGGAGCGCTTCGGCTTCGCCGGCTGGCGTTCCGGCTGCTCCACATCGCGGTCGTCATCCCGGGCAGCGGCGGGGATCTCTCGCTGCTGGCGCCGCGGGGTTCCGCCGCCCAGCAGTTCGTCCAGCCCCGGGCTGGTCGGAGGGCCCTGCCGGCCCGCAGGCCGCAGTTGCGAGGCCGCGATGGTGATCTCCCGGGTATCGGTACTGACGCCGTCATGCAGTTTCAGCGCGTCGTCCGGGACCTCCTCCTGGCGCGGAGCCAGGGTGAGCCTTGACATGATGGAGGGCCTGCCGTCGCGGCGGCGTTCCCAGGGGCCGGTAGCCGGGCGGGATTCCGGGTCCACAGCATCCGGGTGCTCCGGCTCCCTTGTCCCGGTCCCGGGGCCGGCGGGTTCCTCGGCCGGGACCTCCGCAGGGACCTCGGAAGGGCGGGGATGGGCCGCGGGAACACCGTTGGTCAGCAGCGTGGCGAGGGCGTCGTCGGCGTCTTCGTCCACTCCGAGGCGCTGCCCGCGGCGGGAGCGCAGCATGTCGAGCAGGCCGTCGGATTCCTGTTCCTGCTGCAGCTGGAGCTGCTGGACCACCTGGAGCTGGGCGGTCGCTGTGCGGGCGGCGGCGTCGGCGTCGGTTTCAAAATCAAAGGGCCGGTCGGAGACGGCGGTGAGCCGGCGGGCCGGGAGGGGGCCGTCGAGGGGCTCTAACTCGCTGAGCTGCTGGGCCCAGCGGTTGGCGTTCTGCAGGGATTTCCGCGCCGGGCTGAAGGTCCACATGGCAGGCGGTTCCTCGCCGATGCCGGCCGGGCCGCCGGGCGCCGCCTCGAAGCGGGCCACTACATTCCAGCTGCCGTCCGGGCGCCGCCAGGAGTCCCACTCCAAGGTGGCGGCATTGATGCCGTGCGCGCTGAGCCGGTGGGCCACCATCTCGCCGAGCGAGGCGGGCTGGTCCCCAAACACCGATCGGTACACGTCGTGGCCGGGGGCGGGGGCGGCGACCTCCACCTTGCGGGCCTGCTGGGCGACGTGCTCGCGCTCGGCGAGGACCGGACCCTCGTAGCGCTGGACCTTCGCGAGCGGAATTCCGGAGAGCTCCGCCACCTCGGCCGCCGTCGAGCCGCTGCGGATCCGCGCCTGGATATCGCGCGGAGACATGGCAATGGGCGCGGCGACCGCGCCGGAGGCGGCCTTGGCCGACGTCCGGCTGGCTGCCACCCGAAGTGCTTCATCGATTGGCAGCTGGAACATCTCGCCGCCGGTGCCGCTCAACAGGAGATGCTCCCCGTCGTCGTGGACGCCTACAAGCCGTAGATCCTGCATACAAATCCTCCACCCTGGCATTACTAACAATCGAAACTCTGCCACCGATGCGGGCGAAATCCGGTGAGGACGGAGGGCGCGCCGTCATTTTCCGCGAATTTCCGCCGCTTTCCGGCCCCTCACCCGGTCAGGTGCCGACTCTGTCCCGGACGCGGCAGCCCGGGGTCCCTGCCGCGGACCGGTGGACTCTGGCTTTCACCGGGCGCTTAAGCAAAAATGACCCGACATCGGGCACAAAAACCGCGTGGCCGGCGTTGACACCGGAGAACCGCACCCGGGGGCCCAGGGCTACAGCCTGTGGGGACCATCCGGGCCCGGCGACCCATCCGAACGACTGCGGAGTGTGAGCAACAAACCATGGCGACTGACTACGATGCGCCGCGCAAGACCGAGGAGGACCTCAGCGAGGACTCCCTAGAGGCGTTGAAAGCGCGGCGTACGGAAAAGCCCTCCGCAGTGGTCGATGAAGACGAATCGGACCTTGCGGAAGGCTACGAACTCCCCGGCGCGGACTTGTCCGGGGAGGAACTGCTGGTCCGGGTCCTGCCGGCCCAGGCCGACGAATTTACCTGTGCCTCCTGCTTCCTCGTCCGCCACCGTTCGCAGATTGCCCGCGAAAAGGATGGCTTCAAGTACTGCAAGGACTGCGAGGGCTAGGAGTTCAGTGCGGCGAGCAGTTCGTCCGGGTGCCGCGTGGACGTGAGCCAGTAGGGGGTGCGGTCGGAGGGATCGGTGATCTCGATGCGGACCACCGGGTCGATCCAGCCGCGGATGCACAGGAACGCCAGGCCGTTGAGGCGGGTGCCGCGTTCCGCGGTCGCTTCCTGGCCCCGGAAGGCGGACGCGGTGCCGACGAAGCGGCGTTCGATCGTGGCGCGGCCGACGCGCAGCGTGGAGCCGGTGACCGTGATGGCGGGGGTCGAGAGGACCAGCAGTACGGCGAGGATCGTGAACAGGACGACGGCCGCGGTGAGGCCGGCGGCCAGGCTGATGGGGGCGAACACCAGGATCCCGGCGCCCGACAGTCCCGCCGACACCAGCCAGATCCAGAAGTTCGGCCAGAGCTTCTCGCTGTACAGAACGGTGTCGTCGCTGGGGGTGCTGTTGGGGGCAGGCACGGCTGCACTGGATTCGGGCATAAGCCCAGCTTTCCACTTTTCCCGGGCTATTTCACCTTGGCGGCAGAAGCGGGTGCGGGGGTCCGCGCCCGCCGGCCGCGGCTAGGACGATCTTCCCGGCGGGCGTTAGAGTGAGGGACTGTGACTGAAGAAACGACTGCAGTGGACGCCGCCGAAGCGGTACAGCCGGAAGAACAGCCAGCGGCAGAGTATGGGACCCCCACCCTGACGGTGCAGCTGAAGATGCTCGACGACGGCCTGGAACCGCCGTCGTACGCGCACCCGGGCGACGCCGGAGCGGACCTGCGCTCCCGCGAGGACGTGGTGCTGGAACCGGGGGAGCGCCGGCTGGTGCCCACCGGTGTGGCCATTGCCCTCCCGGACGGCTTTGTGGCCCTGATCCACCCGCGGTCCGGGCTCGCGACCAAGCACGGACTGACCGTAGTGAACGCCCCCGGCACCGTCGATGCCGGCTACCGCGGTGAAATTGCGGTGACGCTGCTGAATACGGACCGCCACCACGCGATCGAACTCAAGCGCGGCGATAGAATTGCACAAATGGTTATTCAGCGCGTGGAGTACGCCCGGTTCCTTCCGGTGCAGGAACTGACCGGCTCGGTTCGCGGCGGTGGAGGCTTTGGTTCCACCGGCGGCTTCGGCGCGCCGGTCTGATCGTACGCCGGCCGGACCCGCAGTATTGCAGTGACTTATGAGCAGGACCCGCAAGCAGGACGTATCAGCCGACCGCTGTTTCTGCATGAGTGCAGAATGAGGCAGCAGGCGCCCTGCGGACCCGGCGCAACGCGGCGGCAGGGAATCACAACAAAGGAGACAAACCCATGGTTTTTGGGCGTGGCAGGAAAGCCAAGCAGGAACAGCTGACAGAGTCCGGGGAAACCCAGGAGGACATCACTGAGGCCTCCGCTGATGACTCTGTCGGGACGTCCGCCGTTGCCTCCGTCCGCGGTGCCACGGGTCCTTTCGATGTCTCCGAAATTGAGGACCAGGAGGGCTACGTGGACCTCGGGGCTCTCCTGATTGCTCCCGCCGAAGGCCTGCAACTGCGTCTTGAGGTCGAGGAAGCCACCCAGCGGGTCGTCGCCGTCACCATGGACCTGAACGGTTCCAGCCTCCAGCTTCAGGCTTTCGCGGCTCCCCGCTCCGAAGGGCTGTGGGACGAAATCCGTGAGCAGATCGGCCAGTCGGTGGGCAGCCAGGGCGGCCAGATCGAGGAGGTCCAGGGCGGTTTCGGCACCGAGCTGCTCGCCAAGCTCCCGGCCAGTGGCACCGACGGAAGCCACGGCTACCGCGTTGCCCGCTTCATCGGCGTCGACGGCCCGCGCTGGTTCCTCCGCGGTGTCCTCGGCGGCGAGGCCGCTGTGGACCGCGACGCGGCCGCCGGCCTCGAGGGGCTGTTCAGGCAGATCGTGGTGGTGCGCGGGGAGAACCCCATGCCGCCGCGCGACCTGCTGCAGCTCCGCCTGCCGAAGGACAACGCCGTGCCCGCACCGCAGTCCGCCCCGGACCTCGGGCAGCCGGAACGTGGACCGGAGACTACCCAGATTGGCTAATGCCCCCCGCCAGGATCCGTCCTCCTCTGTCTCCGTGAGGGGGTTGCCGGATCGTGGCCGCGTGTTGTGCCACGGCTACATTGAGTCGGTCACCTACGCACCGGCCAGCCAGGTGGCCGCCTTCACCGCGGTCGTCGTCGACCACGATGTGCCCAAAACCCGTGGTGCCAAAGCGGCCCCCGCCGGATCCGCCACCCCGGCCGCCGAGCCCGCCGCTGCTGCGGCCGGGGCCGCCGGCCGGCAGCGGCAGCGGTCCGCAGTTCCGAAGGACCGGCTCAGAGTTGTCTGGCTCGGACGGCGCCGCATCCCGGGGATCGACGCCGGCACGGAGCTGCGCCTGCAGGGCATGGTCACCGTGCGCGACGGCCTGCCGACCATGTTCAATCCCCGCTACGAGATCGTGTCCCGCCAGGAGGAACAATGACCGTGCCCGAGAAGCCCGAGCCCGCTGTTCCGCCCGCCGCAGCCCAGCCCGTCGCCGCCCCGCACATACCGGACCAGCAGGGACCGGACCAGGAGCCCGCCGCAGCCCAGCCAACCGTGGCGCAGCTCGCCGAAGGCTACGCGGCCAAGGCCGGGCTGCACCGGTCCGGCAGCGGCAACATCGACGTGCTCAAGAGCGCCGGCGGCATCCAAGGCATAGCCGAAAGCATCCTCCCGGGCCTGGTTTTCCTGGTGACCTTCACGATCACGCGTGAACTGCCCCTGGCGCTGGTCTGCGCACTGGCCGTGGCCGCGGCCTTCACCGTCGTCCGCCTGGTCCAGCGCAAACCGCTGACGCAGGCACTGGCGGGGATTGTCGGCGTCGGGGTCTCCGCGTGGCTGGCCAACAGCACCGGCAAGGCCGAGGACTTCTACGTCCCGGGATTCTTCACCAACTTCGCCTACATCGTGGCGATGTCGATCTCGATTGCGGTGCGCTGGCCCTTTGCGGGGCTGATCTTCGGGTTCATCCGCAACGAGGGCCTGGACTGGCGGAAGGACCCGGCCCGGGTCAAGGCCTACCAGATCGGCACCTGGGTGATCATCGCGGTGCTGGCACTGCGGCTGCTGGTCCAGGTTCCGCTGTACTTCATGGGCGAGCCCGGCTTCGCTGCCCTCGCCACGACGCGGCTGCTGATGGGTGCGCCGCTGTACATCCTGGGCATCTGGGTCGCCTGGCTGCTGACCCGGCCCGCCCCCAAACCCACCCCCGAGGTCTAGCCAGCGGGTGTGCTATCAGGTCCAGTCGTTCCCGGGCTTGCAGAACCGCCCGGACTGACAGCGCAACCGGGGTTAACCGTCGAAGCCGTCGTCCTCCATCAGCGGGTTCTCGTGGCCGGCCCGGTCCGGGGTGAGCTGCTCGTCGTCAGCCTGCGACTCCGGCGAGAGCAAGGCGCGCAAGTCATCCTCGGCCGCGATCGTGGTCACGAAGAACAGCTCGTCCCCGCCGTCTATCACGTCATCGCGGCTCGGCGTGATCGGTGCCTGGTCCCGGAGGATCGCGACCAGGGTCGAGTCCTCGGGCCAGTCGATGTCGCCCACGGTCAGGCCGATCACATGCGAGTCGTGCGGGACCGTAAACTCCACCAGCGATGACACTCCGGTCTGCAGGGTCAGCAGGCGGACGAGGTCGCCAATCTCCACTGCCTCCTCAACGAGCGCGGTCATCAGCTGCGGGGTGTTGACCGCGACGTCGACGCCCCAGGAGTCGTCAAACATCCAGTCATTCTTGGGGTTGTTGACCCGGCCCACCGTCCGTCCGACGCCGAATTCGGTCTTCGCCAGCAGCGAGACCACCAGGTTGACCTTGTCGTCGCCGGTCGCGGAGACCACGACGTCGGCGTCCTCCAGTTTCGCGTCCTGGAGGGTGCTCAGCTCGCAGGCATCGCCAACCAGCCAGTGGGCGCCGCGCAGCCCGCTGCGCCCGATCACCTCCGGCTTCAGGTCGATCAGCAGGATCTCGTGTTTGTGGGCCAGCAGTTCGCGCGCAATCGAGGAACCGACGCTTCCCGCCCCGACAATGACGACTTTCACTCAGGACTCCTTGGCGGGGGACTTGGCAAGAATATGGGCGACTTCGGTGCTGCGGTCCACACCCAGCATGGCGTGCACGGTGTCGCCGTCCTGGTACAGGGTGCCGGTCACGGGCAGCATGCCCTCGCCGAACCGGGTCAGGTAGGCGACGCGGACCCCGGCGGCATTCTCGATCGAGGTGACCGGGTGGCCGATCCAGTCGGGGTTCAGGTCCACCTCGGCGAGCACCAGCCGGCCGGAAGGGTCCCGGAAGTCGCCGGCCAGGTGCTGTTCGGGCAGGATCCGGCGGAGCACCTGGTCCGCGCTCCAGCGCACGGCGGCGACTGTGGGGATGCCCAGGCGCTGGTAGATCTCGGCGCGGCCCGGGTCGTAGATCCTGGCCACAACGTGGGGAACATGAAAGGTTTCGCGGGCCACCCGGGTGGCCAGGATGTTGGAATTGTCGCCGCTGGAGACCGCAGCGAAAGCATAGGCATCCGCGACGCCCGCCTGCTTGAGGGTCTCCCGGTCAAAGCCGACGCCGGTGACCTTGCGGCCGGTGAAGCCCGTGCGGAGCCGCCGGAAGGCGCGGTCGTCCTGGTCGATGATGGCCACGGAATGGCCCGCGTCCTCGAGTGTGTGCGCGAGGGTTGCCCCCACGCGGCCACAACCCATAATCACGAAGTGCGCCAACCGTGCCTCCTGTTGTTCCTGTACTGCTGCTGCGTAAAACTCTACCGGCCACCACGGCCCGGGCAGCCAGCCGGGCGGGCGCCGCAGCGGCCCGCCCGGCAG
The DNA here is from genome assembly GCA_034376805.1 of Arthrobacter sp. Lineage (GTDB taxonomy): Bacteria > Actinomycetota > Actinomycetes > Actinomycetales > Micrococcaceae > Arthrobacter. Next base: position 16,354 of record JAXMJF010000023.1, on the reverse strand, counting down.
GGGGCCCGGAAGCAGTCCATGCTGTCGGCCGGGAGCCGCCCCGACGGCGGGGATCCCCGCCGTCATGACATCGCGTCCGAATCGGACTAGCTTTGTCTGGTGCCGACAATTTTCAATGCCGTGAAGCGGGTGCTGGTAGGCAGGCCGTTCCGGAACGACAACCTGGCTCACACCCTGCTTCCCAAGCGGATCGCCCTGCCCGTTTTCGCCTCCGACGCCCTGTCCTCCGTGGCGTACGCGCCGGACGAAATCCTCCTGACGCTGGCGCTGGCCGGCGTCAGTGCCGTGGCGTTCTCGCCCTGGGTCGGTCTGGCCGTCATGGTGGTGCTGCTGACCGTCGTCGCCTCCTACCGCCAGAACGTCCACGCCTACCCCTCCGGCGGCGGCGACTACCAGATCGCCAACGAGAACCTGGGCAAATATGCCGGGCTCACCGTCGCCTCCGCGCTGCTGGTCGACTACGTGCTGACCGTCGCCGTGTCGATGTCCTCCGCCGCGACGTACCTGACCACCGCGGTGCCCTCGCTGCACGGCCAGCAGGCCACCATCGCGACAATCGGCGTCGTGATCCTGGCCCTCGTGAACCTGCGCGGCATCAAGGAAGCCGGCAGGTTGTTCGCGCTGCCGACCTATATCTTCATGGCCTCCATCCTCGGCATGACCGCCATCGGCGTCTTCCAGGCCGCCACCGGCCAGCTGGGCGAGGCACCCTCGGCCGCCTTCACGATTGTTCCCGCGCCGGGCTTCGACGAAGGACTGGTCGGACTCGCCGGCGCGTTCCTGCTGCTCCGGGCCTTCTCCTCCGGAGCCGCGGCGTTGACCGGGATCGAGGCCATCAGCAACGGTGTGCCGAACTTCCAGAAGCCGAAGAGCAAAAACGCGGCCACCACCCTGCTGCTGCTCGGTGTGATCGCCGCTTCCATGCTTGCCGGGGTCATCTACCTCGCCAACGCCACCAAGGTGCACATCGTGCTGGACCCGGCCACCGAGTTCCTGCTGAACGGCGCGCCGCTGCCGGAAAACTACATCCAGAGTCCGGCGATCAGCCAGATCGCCCAGACGATCTTCGGCGCAGCGTCCATCCCCTTCTTCATCGTGGTCGCCGCGACCGGCGTGATCCTCGTCTTCGCCTCCAACACCGCCTTCAACGGCTTCCCGGTGCTCGGCTCGATCCTGGCCCAGGACGGTTACCTGCCCCGCCAGCTGCGCACCCGCGGGGACCGGCTGGCCTTCAGCAACGGCGTGCTGGCACTGGCCGCCGGAGCCCTGGTGCTGATCATCGCGTTCAACGCGGACGTCACCAAACTCATCCAGCTCTACATCGTGGGCGTTTTCATCTCCTTCACTATCAGCCAGCTCGGCATGGTCCGGCACTGGGGGCGCGAGCTCAAGCTCGCCAAGGACCCCGCGGTGAAGCGGCGGATGCTCAAGTCCCGCACCATCAACGGCATCGGCTTCGGCATGACGGCCACGGTCCTGCTGATCGTCCTGGTCACCAAATTCGAACAAGGCGCGTGGATCGCGCTGCTGGCCATGTTCGTGCTGTTCCTGATCATGTGGAGCATCCGGGCGCACTACGAGAACGTGGCCAAGGAACTCGCCGTGGACGAGGACTCCTCGCCGCGGGCCCTGCCCACCCGCGTGCACGCGGTGCTGCTCGTCTCGCACGTCCGCAAGCCGGTGCTGCGGGCCCTGGCCTACGCCCGCGCGTCGCGGCCCTCCCGGCTCGATGCGATCACCGTGGACATCAGCAGCGAGGAGACCGAGCAAACGATCGCGGACTGGGAGAAGCTGGAAATCCCGGTACCGTTGACCGTGCTGGCCAGTCCGTTCCGCGAAACGGTCACCCCCATCATGGAGTACATCAAGAACATGCGGCGGGATTCCCCCCGCGACCTGATCGTCGTCTACATCCCCGAGTACGTCGTGGGTAAATGGTGGGAGCAACTGGTGCACAACCAGACCGCACTGCGCATTAAAACCCGGCTGCACTTCGAGCCGGGCGTCATGGTGGCCAGTGTGCCGTGGCAGCTGAAATCATCCGAAGAAGCCAAGAGACTGCAGGATATCCAATGAGCTCCGACACCCAGACGCAACCCCACACCGAACTGACCGTCGACGTCGGGCCGGTCGCCCACGGCGGGCACTGCGTGGCCCGGCACGAGGGCCGCGTGGTGTTCGTCCGCCACGGCATCCCCGGCGAGAAGGTCCGGGTCCGCCTCACGGAGGCCGGCCCCGACGCCAAGTTCTGGCGCGGGGACGTCGTGGAAGTCCTGGAGCCTTCCCCCGACCGGGTGGAGCACTTCTGGGACCTGGCCGATTCCGTGCGTTCCTGGTCGCACCGCCACCCGCCGGTGGGAGGCGCCGAACTCGGCCACATCTCCCTCGGACGCCAGCGCAGCCTCAAGGCCGAGGTGCTCGCCGAACAGCTGCGGCGGCTGGCCGGCGTCGAGGGCCCGGTAACGGTGGAAGCCGTGGGGGAGTCCGGAACGCCGGCGACGGCAGGCCTCGCCTGGCGTACCCGTGCCGGCTTCGCCGTGACCCCGGCCGGCAAGCTTGGCATGCACGCACACCGCTCGGACACGGTCCTCCCGGTCCGGGAGATGCCCCTGGCGTCGGACGCCATCAACGCCCTCCGGCTCTGGGACATCGACCTGCAGGGCATCGAGCGCGTCGAAGTCGCCGCCCCGGCCAACGGCTCCCGCCCGCTCGTTCTCCTGGTGCCGGCCGCGGGAACCAGGGCCAAGCGGCTCAGTGCGGTCCTCGCCCAGCTGCCCGAGGACGTCTCGGTGGCGAGCTTCGATCCGGTCAAGGGTGAAGTGCTGCGGCTGCGCGGACGCACCTACGTCCAGGAGACCGCGTCCGGCCACGACTACCGCGTCACCGGCGACGGTTTCTGGCAGATCCACCGGGACGGCCCGGACACCCTCGTGGGGGCGGTGACCGGATTCCTGCACGACGGCGGATTCCTGGAACCGGGCGCCGCGGTGGCGGACCTCTACGCCGGGGCGGGGCTCTTCACCGCGCCGCTTGCGGATGCCGTGGGAGTCACCGGGTCCGTGCTGTCCGTGGAAGGATCGCCCGGCACCAGCCGGGACGCCCGCAAAAACCTCCATGACGCAAGCCAGGTGGAGATCGTCCAGGGCCGGGTGGAGCGGGTCCTGCGCGAAAAAGCGCGCACGCTCGACGCCATCCTGCTGGACCCGCCCCGGGCCGGCGCCGGCAAGGCCGTCGTGAACCAGCTGGTCGGGGCGGGCCCCCGGGCCGTTGCCTATGTGTCCTGCGATCCGGCGTCCTTTGCCCGCGATGTGGGCTATTTCCAGCAGGCCGGCTGGGAACTGGCGGGACTGCGTGCCTTTGACCTGTATCCCCACACCCACCACATGGAGACTGTGGCGCTGCTGACTCCCCGGGTCTGAGGCCACTAGGATGGGCGGAGTAGTCCGACGTCGCGCTCCGTAATCACGGCTGACCTCCTGCACCCTGTACTGGCCCTTGTGCGAACAAGGCCGGTTCTAGTTAGGACACCCTAACTAGCAAGGGGTCTGCGGCGCGACAAAGATGAAACTGTTGCGAGAGGAGTCCTGCGATGAGCATTGTGGACAGCTTCGGTTCAAAAGGCAAACTTAATGTAGCCGGTACCGAATACGAAATTTTCCGGTTGAACTCCGTTGAAGGTGCAGAAAACCTTCCGTTCAGCCTCAAGGTATTGCTTGAAAACCTGTTGAGGACCGAGGACGGCGCCAACATTACGGCCGATCACGTCCGAGCACTGGCCGGCTGGGACCCCAGCGCCGAGCCCGACACTGAAATCCAGTTCACGCCGGCGCGCGTGATCATGCAGGACTTCACTGGCGTGCCCTGCGTTGTGGACCTTGCCACCATGCGTGAAGCAGTCAAGGAGCTCGGCGGTGACCCCAAGCGGGTCAACCCGCTGGCACCTGCCGAAATGGTGATCGACCACTCCGTGCAGATCGACGCCTTCGGCAACTCCGGCGCACTGGAGCGCAATATGGAGATCGAGTACCAGCGCAACGGCGAGCGGTACCAGTTCCTGCGGTGGGGCCAGACGGCGTTCGACGACTTCAAGGTCGTCCCGCCGGGAACCGGCATCGTGCACCAGGTCAACATCGAGTACCTGGCCCGCACGGTCATGACCCGCGAAATTGACGGCGTCGTCCGGGCCTACCCGGACACCTGCGTCGGCACCGACTCCCACACCACCATGGTCAACGGCCTGGGTGTGCTGGGCTGGGGCGTCGGCGGCATCGAAGCCGAGGCAGCCATGCTCGGCCAGCCCGTCTCCATGCTGATCCCGCGCGTCGTCGGCTTCAAGCTGACCGGGTCCATCCCGGCCGGCGCCACCGCCACCGACGTCGTCCTGACCATCACCGAGCAGCTGCGCAAGCACGGTGTGGTCGGCAAGTTCGTGGAGTTCTACGGCGAAGGCGTCGCGGCTGTGCCGCTGGCCAACCGCGCCACCATCGGCAACATGAGCCCGGAGTTCGGCTCCACGGCCGCCATGTTCCCGATCGACGACGTCACCCTCGACTACCTGCGCCTCACCGGCCGCTCGGACGAGAACGTCGCCCTCGTGGAGTCCTACGCGAAGGAACAGGGCCTCTGGCACGATCCTTCCAAGGAGATCAAGTTCTCCGAGTACCTCGAGCTGGACCTGTCGACGGTTGTTCCGTCGATCTCCGGCCCGAAGCGCCCGCAGGACCGCATCATCCTCACGGAGTCCAAGGACCAGTTCCGCCAGGACCTGCGCAACTACGTGAAGGAAGAGCTGGCCGGCGGAAGCCTGGACGAGGCAATCGACGAAAGCTTCCCTGCTTCCGACGCGCCGTCGTTCACCGCGTCGGGAACGCACCTGACCGACGAGGCTCCGCACGCGCACGGCCCGGCCTCCAACGGCCGCCCGTCCAACAAGGTCAGCGTCAAGACCGCAGACGGCCGCGAGTTCGAACTGGACCACGGCGCCGTGTCGATCGCCTCGATCACATCCTGCACCAACACGTCCAACCCGTCCGTGATGCTGGCCGCCGCACTGCTGGCCCGCAACGCCGTCGACAAGGGCCTGACCTCGAAGCCGTGGGTCAAGACCTCCGTGGCTCCCGGTTCCAAGGTTGTCACCGACTACTACAACAAGTCGGGCCTGACCCCGTACCTGGAGAAGCTTGGCTTCTACATCGTCGGTTACGGCTGCGCGACCTGCATCGGCAACTCCGGCCCGCTCGACGCAGAAATCTCCGAGGCCATCCAGGCCAACGACCTTTCCGTCACCGCGGTTCTCTCCGGTAACCGCAACTTCGAAGGCCGGATCAACCCGGACGTGAAGATGAACTACCTGGCCTCCCCGCCGCTGGTCATCGCTTACGCCCTGGCCGGAACCATGGACTTCGATTTCGAGACCGACGCCCTGGGACAGGACGAGGCCGGCAACGACGTCTTCCTGAAGGACATCTGGCCGAACCCGGTCGAGGTCCAGCAGGTCATCGACTCCTCGATCGACAAGGAAATGTTCGCCCGCGGCTACGAGGGCGTCTTCGAAGGCGACGACCGCTGGAAGGCACTTTCCACCCCGGCCGGCGACACCTTCGCCTGGGATCCGAAGTCCACGTACGTCCGGAAGCCCCCGTACTTCGAGGGCATGAAGGCCACGCCGGAGCCCGTCACGGACATCACTGGCGCCCGCGTGCTGCTGAAGCTTGGCGATTCCGTGACCACGGACCACATCTCGCCGGCAGGCTCGTTCAAGTCCGACACCCCGGCCGGACAGTACCTGCTGGCCAACGGTGTGGAGCGCAAGGACTTCAACTCCTACGGCTCGCGCCGTGGCAACCACGAGGTCATGATCCGCGGAACGTTCGCTAACATCCGGATCAAGAACCAGATCCTGGACGGCGTCGAGGGTGGTTTCACCCGCGACTTCACCCAGGCCGACGGCCCGCAGTCCTACGTCTACGATGCCGCTCAGAACTACCAGGCTGCCGGCATCCCGCTGGTGGTCCTGGCCGGCAAGGAGTACGGCTCCGGCTCATCCCGTGACTGGGCAGCCAAGGGCACCGCACTCCTGGGCGTCAAGGCTGTCGTGGCCGAAAGCTACGAGCGCATCCACCGCTCCAACCTGATCGGCATGGGCGTCCTGCCGCTGCAGTACCCGGCTGGCCAGAACGCTGCTAGCCTCGGGCTGACCGGCACGGAAACCTTCGCGGTTGAGGGCGTCACCGCCCTCAACGAGGGCACCACGCCGAAGACGCTCAAGGTCACTGCCACCGCCGAAGACGGCACCGTCACGTCCTTCGATGCCGTCCTGCGCATCGATACCCCGGGCGAGGCTGACTACTACCGCAACGGCGGCATCCTGCAGTACGTGCTGCGCCAGATCTCCGCCAACTAGCGGAGAGCCCTCCCGCAGGGGAGGAACAGTTGCCAGGTGCGAAAGCCCCGGCCGGTCCCTGACCGGCCGGGGCTTTTTCGTGCCCAGCGCGTTCCGGCACGAGGGCTACCCCGGAGGCGTTAGAGTTAAAAGGCATGTCTACCACCCGAAGGAGGGGCCGTTGGGAATCTTGGAGACCATCCGGAATCCGCAGGACCTGAGCAAGTTGTCAGAGGCGCAGCTGGATCAGCTGGCAGCCGAGGTCAGGGAATTCCTGATCGGCAACGTGTCCCAGACGGGCGGGCACCTGGGCCCGAACCTCGGCGTCGTCGAACTCACCATCGCGGTCCACCGGATCTTCGATTCCCCCCGCGACAGCATCGTCTTCGACACCGGCCACCAGTCCTACGTGCACAAACTCCTCACCGGACGCCAGGACTTCAGCACCCTGCGCCAGCAGGGCGGACTGTCCGGCTACCCGGACCGCGCCGAATCAGTGCACGACATCGTCGAAAGCTCGCACGCCTCGTCCTCGCTGTCCTGGGCGGACGGGATCTCCCGCGCCCGGCAGCTGACCGGCGACGGTGACCGCTACGTCATCGCCGTCGTGGGTGACGGCGCCCTGACCGGCGGCATGGCCTGGGAAGCGCTCAACAACATTGCCGCGGACAAGAAGCGCCGCGTCGTGATCGTCGTGAACGATAACGGCCGCTCCTACGCCCCGACCGTGGGCGGCTTCGCGGACTACCTCGCCTCGCTCCGCCCCACCATCGATTCCTTCCGCGCCGCCCCGGCCTACGAGGGCACCCTGGACTGGTGGCGGAGAAAGCTGCAGAATGGCGGCCCCGCGGGCCAGTTCACCTACCGCAGCCTGCACGCCATGAAGAAGGGCGTCAAGGACTGGTGGGCGCCGCAGGGCATGTTCGAGGACCTCGGGATGAAGTACATCGGACCCGTGGACGGCCACAACCTCCAGGCCATGGAGCACGCACTGGCCACCGCCCGGAACTACGCCGGTCCCGTGATCGTGCACGCCATGACCGAGAAGGGCCACGGCTACGCACCCGCCCGCGCCCATGAAGCGGACCAGTTCCACGCCGTCGGCATTATCGACCCGGAGACCGGCGAACCCACCGAGGCCGGGGGTGCCAAGTCCTGGACGTCCGTCTTCGCCGACGAGATCGCCGAGATCGCGGATGAGCGCAAGGACATCGTCGGCATCACGGGCGCCATGCTCATTCCCGTCGGGCTGCACAAGTTCGCCGCACGGCACCCGGAGCGGGTGTTCGACGTCGGCATCGCCGAACAGCACGCCCTCACCTCCGCCGCCGGCATGGCCTTCGGCGGGCTGCACCCCGTCGTCGCGGTCTACGCAACATTCCTGAACCGCGCCTTCGACCAGCTCCTGATGGACGTCGCCCTGCACAAGGCCGGCGTCACCATCGTCCTGGACCGGGCCGGTGTCACAGGGCCCGACGGCGCCAGCCACCACGGCATGTGGGACATGGCCATGGTCCAGATCGTTCCCGGGCTGCACCTCGCCGCGCCCCGCGACGCCAGCCGGCTGCGGGAGGAACTCCGGGAAGCCGTCGCCATTGAGGACGCCCCCACCGTGATCCGCTACTCCAAGGGCACCGTAGGCGCCGAAGTGGAAGCCATCGAGCGGCTCAGCGACGGCGTGGACGTGCTGGCCCGCCGCCCGGCCGGCTCCAGCGACAACGACGTGCTGATCGTCAGCGTCGGCGCGATGTCCGAGCTCGCCCTGGACGTCTCCAACCGGCTCGGCGCGCAGGGCATCAGCTCCACGGTCGTGGATCCCCGCTGGCTGCTCCCGGTCCGGAAATCGATTATCGCCCTCGCCTCCCACCACCGCCTCGTCATCTGCATCGAGGACGGGGTGCGCGCCGGCGGCGTCGGGTCGCGGATCCGCCAGGAGATGCGGGCCGCCGGGGTGGACACGGCGCTGAACGAGGTCGGCCTCCCGGTGGAGTTCCTCGTCCACGGATCCCGCAGCCAGGTGCTCGAACGGGTCGGTTTGACCGCCCAGCAGATCACGCACGACGTCGTGGCGCAGGTCCTGGGGACCAAGGTGCCCTTCGCTAGGCCGCTCCCAGGGCAGGAACACCCCAGCACGGGCAGCCTGCCGATCCTGTGAGGATCCCCGTGAGGACTCCTAAGGGACTGGCGCCGGGCGACCTGGTGGTGTCCCGGAACCGGAAGTGGAACGGCAAGGCCCACTGGGTGGTGCCCGGTACCTACCTCGGCGAGGACGACCACGGCTGGTGGATCTTCCAGGGGACCAACGAGTTCTGCTCCCGTCCGGGCGCGGCGTTCTACGCCGAATCCGACGCCGTGCTGCTGGTCCCGCGCTCCGGGGAATACGTGGCCACGTTCTACGACGAGGCGCATCCCGCCGGCGTCCAGGTCTACGTGGACCTGGCGACCGGCCACGGCTGGAACACCATCCGGCCGGGAGCCACCGAGTTCCACCTGATCGACATGGACCTGGACGTGATCCGGACCGTGGACCGCGGAGTGTACGTGGACGATGAGGACGAGTTTGCCGAGCACCGGATCGAGATGGACTACCCCGCAGACGTGGTGGACCGGATCAGTGCCGCGTCGGATCAGCTTTACCAGGCCGTCAAGGCACAACAGCCACCGTTCGACGGTACCGACCGTGAATGGTTCAGGAGAGGACGGGCATGAGCGGGATTATCCGGGTTTACAAACGCAACGACGAAGGGGTCCTGGAATTCAGGGAAGCCTGGTTTGACGAGGATTACAGCCAGTTCGTGATGAACCACGGCATCGTCGGGCACCAGAGCAAAACCGACGAGACCGACGTCGCCGACGCCGCTGCCGCGGAAGGCCTGATGGATGCGTTCGCCGTGCAGTGCGCCGAAGACGGCTTCGCCGAAATCCCCGAGGACGAGCAGTTCTGGGTGGTGGCCCAGTACGCCCTGAAGACCAAGGACGGCACGGACCGCGACCGCTACCTCGAGGAAAAGGCCAAAGACGCCCTGATCAGCCACCTGGCCTGGCGCGGGCTCGGCGTTGTGGACCGCTCGGAATTCTCCGATGCCAAGCTCAACATCTTCATCCTCACCCCGGACATCAACAAGGCCGTCAACGCGATCAAGGTCTGCATCCGCGGCGAGGACCTCGACTTCACCAAACTGAGCATCGGCGCCGCAGCCTTCGGCGAGACGTCCTTCAAGCTCAAGCACTCCCCGAAGCAGGCCAACAGCTTCACCCTGTAGGTCACGGGCCGCTTCCACCTGCACGATTCACATCAGTTTTGGGGGACATCGATTGGAAGGGATTCCACATGGCGCCACAATCCGTTGAACCGGGCCGGACCCCGCTGCCGCGGGGGATCGCGGCTCCCGCCCGCCGGGCCCTGGCCCACGCCGGGGTGGAGACCCTCGAACAGGTGGTGGCGGTGGGCCGCCGTGCCCTTGCCGGGATGCACGGGGTCTGCCCGAGGACCCTGGCGCAACTCGAGGACGCCCTGGACGAACGGGGACTGGAACTGCCCGCAGGGTAGCGCGGGCCCTGCAGTGCCGGTCCTTCAGTGCCGGTCCTTCCAGGGAGCCGCTCCCGGCCGTTATAGGCTGAACCCCATGACTGAATACCGCCGCGTAGGAAATTCCGGACTGACCGTCTCCGTCGTAGGGCTTGGCTGCAACAACCTGGGCCGGTCCAATACGGCGACCGAGTCGCAGGGGGGGACCGACGCCGTCGTGCATGCGGCCCTGGACGCCGGAATTACCTTCTTCGACGTCGCCGACAGCTACGGCAGGGAGCCGGGCCTGAGCGAGAAGATGCTGGGCAAGGCCCTGCGGGGCCGCCGCGACGACGCCGTCGTCGCCACGAAGTTCGGCCTGGACATGCGCGGGACCAACGGCAACGACTTTGGCGCCCGCGGCTCCCGCCGCTACATCATCACGGCCGCGGAGGCCTCGCTGCGCCGGCTCGGGACGGACTGGATCGACCTCTACCAGTTCCACACCCCCGACCCGCTGACCCCGGTCGACGAAACCCTTGCCGCCCTCGACGATCTCGTCACCAGCGGCAAGGTCCGCTACATCGGCCACTCCAACCGTGCCGGCTGGCAGATCGCCGAGGCCGAATTTGTGGCCCGGGCCCGCGGGGGAGCACGCTTCATCTCCAGCCAGAACCACTACAACCTGCTGGACCGCCGCGCCGAGCTCGAGGTCACGCCCGCCGCCGAGGCCTACGGACTGGGTGTGCTGCCGTACTTCCCGCTGGCCAACGGCCTGCTCACCGGCAAATACGCCAAGGACACCGCGCCCGAGGGCTCGCGCCTGAGCCACACCCGCACCAACCTGGTCCACGACGCCGACTGGGACCAGCTGGCTGCCTTCAGCGCCTTCGCCGCCGAGCGTGGCCTGACGGAGATCCAGGTGGCGTTCTCCTGGCTCGCGGCCCAGCCCTCGGTCAGCAGCGTCATCGCCGGCGCCACCCGGCCTGAACAGGTCCGGCAGAACGCCGCCGCCGTGGCCTGGATTCCCAGCGCCGCGGAACGCGCCGAACTGGGCGACATCTTCCCGCGCACGCCCAAGGTCGCACTGTTCTAAATGGACCCGCTGTCACCGGGGGCCACCGCCGGGGCCCGGGCCGGGGTGCCCGCGCCGGCGCAGACCATCCTGATGGACGTCGACACCGGCATTGACGACGCCCTGGCCCTCGTCTACCTGCTGTCCCGGCCGGAGGTCCACCTGCAGGCCATCACCTGCACGGCCGGGAACGTCGGTGCCCGCCAGGTCGCGCTGAACAACCTGGCGCTGCTTCAGCTCTGCGGGCGGCCGGGCGTTGAGGTGGCCATCGGCGCCGAGGTGCCGCTGGAAATCCCGCTGGTCACCACCGAGGAGACCCACGGTACGCAGGGGATCGGCCACGCGGAGCTGCCGGCGCCCGCGCAGCAGATTTCGCCGCGCCACGCCGTCGACGTCTGGGTGGAGGAGGTCCGGGCGCACCCGGGGGAGATCACCGGGCTGATCACCGGCCCGCTGACCAACTTCGCCCTCGCCCTGCGCCGCGAACCGGAACTGCCGATGCTGCTCAAGGGCCTCGTGATCATGGGCGGGAGCTTTTATTACCAGGGCAACACGACACCGACGGCGGAATGGAATGTCTCGGTGGACCCGCACGCGGCCCGGGAAGTCTTCGCCGCGTACCGCGGCCTGCCGGAGGACAAGCTGCCGGTGGTGTGCGCGCTGGAGACGACGGAGCGGATCGAAATGCTCCCGGACCACCTCCGGCGCCTGGGCGAAGCCGCCGGGGCCGGGCCGGAACTGGTCCTCCCGGAGCAGCCTGAGGGGCTCCGCAGCACCTCAGCCAGCCCGCTAGTGGCCTGCCTGTCGGACGCGATCCGGTTCTACATGGAGTTCCACCGGCTCTATGACCAGGGCTACGTGGCGCACATGCATGACGCGTTCGCGGCCTGCGCCGCCGTCGGGCGCACCCCGTTCACCACCCGCCTGGCCACCGTCGACGTCGAGACCCGCTCGCCCCTGCTGATCGGCACCACGGTGGCGGACTTCCGCGGGCTGTGGGGCCTGCCGCCCAACGCCCGGATCGTCGCCTCCAACGACCCGGAGCACTGCTTCGAGGAGCTGATTTCCTCCGTCGGCGCGCTGGCGCGGCGGGGCCTGTCCGCCGGGCCGCCCGCCGCTGGCTAGGATGGTAGCTGCGCCGAGGTGACATAGGCGGATGTTGCAGCCCCCACCGAAGGACCATCCCCATGTCACAGCAGTCCCTGACCCTCCCTGCCCCCGGAACCGGCCCCGGCGCCGACTGCGCCGCCGGCACAGCCAAAGGACGGCGCAACCGGCGCCTGCTGGAGCTCGGCGGTGCCGCCGCGATCGCGGCCACCTATGTTTTCCTTGTCCTCACCCAGCCGGCGGACATCGCCAACGGACCGGCCAGCTTCTCCGCGCTCGTGGCCCTCGGCGGATTCCTGCTCGGTGCGGTCCTGCTGATCGCCGCGGCCCTTCCGGTCCTCCCCACCTCCACCCTGGTGCTGATGCCGGTAGCACTGGTCCTGAACGTGGTCCTGGGCCAGCTCATGGGCACCACCGGGCTGCCGTTCTACTTCGACGCCATCGGCACCGTGCTGATCGCCGTCCTGGCCGGCCCGGCGGCGGGAGCGGCCACGGGCGCCCTGAGCAGCATCGTCTGGTCCTTCTTCAACCCCACAGTGCTGCCCTTCGCGGCCGGGGCGGCACTGATCGGTTTCCTCGCCGGACTGGCTGCCCGCAGCGGGCTGTTCCGCCGGTTCTACCTGGCACCCGTAGCCGGCTTCGTCACCGGCATCCTCGCCGGCGTCGTCTCCGCCCCGATCGCAGCCTTCGTTTTTGGCGGCACCGCGGGCCTCGGCACCGGGGCCGTCGTCAGCGCCTTCCGCGCCATGGGCGACACCCTGCTCGCAGCCATCACCAAGCAGGCGCTGATCTCGGACCCGATGGACAAGGCCATCGTCTTCGCCATCGCCGCCCTGCTGGTCTACGCGCTGCCGCGCCGCACCACCTTCCAGTTCCCCTTCGTGCGGCGCTTCCGGGTGCTCGCCGGCAAGGGTCCGGGAACGCCCGAAGCCTGAAGCGGACACCCCATGCGCATGCCCTCCACCCTCCATCCGCTGACCTCGCTGACGGCAGCCGGCTGCACCGCGGTGATCACGACGGCGGCAGGCACCTGGCCGCTGTCACTCGCGGTGGCCCTCGCAGCCGTCCTGCTGGCACTGCGGGCGGGCGTTGGACGGCGGGTGCTGGGCACGGCCGCCGCGGTGCTGTTGCCGCTGGGCCTGTCCCTGCTGACGCTGCACGGGCTGTTCTTCCCGGAGGGCCGCACCGTCCTGGCGGCCTGGGGGCCCGCCCGGGTCACGGCGGAAGGCCTGGCCTTCGCCTGGGAGGCAGGCACCCGCACGGGCGCCTGCGTGCTGGTGCTGCTGCTCTTCTCCTTCACCGTCAGCGCCCCCGACCTCGTCGCGGCGCTGGCCGCGCGGGGGCTGCCGCCGCAGTTCGGCTTCGTCCTTGCCTCCGCCCTCACCCTGCTGCCGGCCATGGGCGGCCGGCTGGAGCGCATCAGGGCAGCACAGGAGGCGCGCGGCCTGGTGCTCCGCGGCGGGGTGCTCCCGAGGCTCGCCGCCGTCCGGTTGCAGATGGTCCCGCTGGTGCTGGGCCTGATCGAGGATTCCGGCAGCCGCGCCCAGGCGCTCGACGCGCGCGGCTTCGGCGCCCCGGGCCCCCGGACCAGCTACCGCGAGGTCGCCGACCCGCCCGCCCAGCGCCGGCTCCGGGCCGTGCTGCTGCTGTTCACCGCGGCAGCCGTGGCACTCCGGCTCGGGGCCTCCTGGCCGGCCGCGGGGCCCGTATGACAACCATGGCCCCCACCACCGCTATCGGGACTGCGGTCGTCGCCGGCGCCGTGCTTGCCGCCCGGATAGGCAGCTTCAGCTTCCACGGCGAGACCACCCCCGCGCTGCACGACCTTGATCTCAGTATCCGTCCGGGCGTCCTGACAGCGGTCCTCGGCGGTTCCGGGAGCGGCAAGACCACCCTGGGCAAGCTGCTGGCCGGCTGGCACCGGCCCGGACAGTCCGGAACGCTCACCGGTTCGCTCACACTGGCCGGGGAACCGCTGGAGTTCCTCGGCCGCGAGGACGACCCCCGGATCAATCCTTCCGCCTGGTCCACCCGGGTTGGCTACGTCCCCCAGGACGCGGCCGCCATACTTTCAACTGTCCGCTCCACCGTGGCCGAGGAACTCGCCTTCGGCCTTGAAAACCGCGGCACCCCGCGGCCCGACATGCTCCGCTCCGTGGCGGACACCGCGGAGCTCACAGGCCTGGCGGCGCTCCTGGACCGGGATCCCGTTGCCCTGTCCGGCGGGGAACTGCGCCGCCTCGCCATGGCCTGCGCCGTTATCCAGGACCCCGGCGTGCTGGTCCTTGACGAACCGCTCGCTTCCCTGGACGCTGCGGGAATCATCCAGGTCCGGGAGCTCATCAACCGGCTCACCGGAGCCGGGACCGCCGTCGTGGTGCTGAGCCAGTCCGCCGACGGCCTCGCCCGCTCCGCCGGGCACTGGATCATCCTCGACGGCGGCACCGCCACCGCAAGCGGCCCGCCCCGGGACCTGATCCGGTCAGCGGAACTGGCCGGGACCGGGGCCGTGCTGCACGCGGTCACCCACACCGTGCCCGCCGTCCGGGCCTGCGCGCCGGAGCCGGAAGCCGCACCGGTGCTGGAACTGGAGGGCCTCGGTTTCGGCCACCCCGGGACCGGCGACGCCACGGGGGAGCCGCTGCTGCGGGACCTGGGGCTCATGGTGCGGCCGGGGGAGATCGTGGCGATTACCGGCCCGAACGGGGCCGGCAAATCCACGCTGCTGCGCCACCTCAATGGACTGCTGCGGCCGCACACCGGTGACGTTCGCGTCCAGGGACAGAGCATCGACGGGAAACCGACGGGCCGGATCGCCGCCTCGGTCGGACTGCTCTTCCAGCATCCCCGGGACCAGCTGTTCGAGCGGACGGTGCTGCGGGAGGTCAGCTTCGGCCTCCGGCGGCTGCACGGCAGGGACGCCGGCGCCCGGGCGCACGAGGCACTGGCGGCCGTCGGGCTGGCCGCGGCCGCCCAAACCCACCCGGCGGAGCTGCCGGCATCGAAACAGCGGCTGCTCGCCTTGGCCACGGTCCTGGCCCGGAGGCCCGCCGTGCTCGCCCTGGACGAGCCGACGGTGGGGCTGGACCGTCACGGCCTCGACCGGTTGGACCACGCCGTGGCCGCCGCGGCGGCAAGGGGCGCCGCCGTCGTGCTGGTCACCCATGATGCCGCATACGCCCGGGCCAGGGCGCACCGCGTCCTGGAGCTCGACGGCGGGAGGCTGCGCGAGTCCTGACCGGCGAAGTCGACTGGCAGGGGCTCGGGGAGGGCTTGCGACCCTACCGGGCCGCCCGCCGGTACCCGAGCATGGGACCATGGGCACCCCGACAGGCACCGCCACAAAAGCCAAAAGTCCGGCCGTCCTGGGGGTTTCGTCCCAGCTCTGGCTGATCCTCGGAGCACTCGGCCTCCTCTGGACGCTCACGCGGCTGCTGATGGTGATGGTCATGGGTGGGATGCTCGAGCCGGAGACGCTGCTCCCTACCCTGGCGCTCTACCTGGCAAATGGGGCTGTGTTCGTGGCGTGCATTGTGTTCTCCCACCTCCTGCTCCGGGGGCGGCGCTTGGCACGCCGTGTCCTGTCGGCGTATGTGGTGATCCTTCCGGCACTCCTCTACCTCCCTGACCTCCTGGCCGGCCCGGCCCCCGTCGGAATGCCCGAACGGGAGGTGCTGTTCTCTCCCGCCAGCGCCGCCGTTGTGCTTGTGGTCGCCGCAACAGCGCTCATGTGGCTGCCGCCGGCCAATGCGTATATCGAACGCGGCGGTGCGAGCACGCTGGAAACACCGGACCGCGTGCCGGCAGTCATCACGGCAGCGGTCTGGACCCTGGTGTTCTCCGGTATTATCGCCGCGCTGGAGGCCACGCTGGGCCTGCTCCTCCTGACGGAGAGCGCCGGTTCTGATGCAAAGACGACTCCGGCGCTGGTGCTCTTTCTGACGCTGGCGTGCGTGGCGGTGGCGAACTTCGCCTGCACCTGGGCGGTCCGGCGCGGAAGGCCGTCCGTCCGGCCCGTCCTCACGGTCATCTCTCTGGCGGGACTCGTTATGGTCGTGCTGGCCACGGTCGCCGCCTATTCGAATCTACCTGCCGGCGAGTCATGGGCCGCGGCCGGGCTGCCGGCGGCGATCCTCCTGACGGTCTTCTCCCAGGGGCTGCCGGTCGTCGGCGCGCTGGCCGCTGCGGCCCTCCTCTGGATGCCCTCCGCCCGGCGGCACTTCCACCGCGGCGCGGTGGCAGTACCGGCCGGCACCAGCGGATCCTGACACGGCGGCGGCGG